>JBIKKX010000053.1:0-10103 GCA_044360135.1 Cyanobium sp. | reverse complement strand
GTGGCGGGCGAGTGTCTGCGGGGTGATCTGCGGGCGCTGCTGGAGCAGCTGCCGGAGCTGCAGGGCCGGGTGTTGCGGCTGCGCTATGGGATGGAGGGCGAGGAGCCGATGAGCCTCACCGGCATCGCCCGCGCCCTGGGCATGAGCCGTGACAAGACCCGCAGCCTGGAGCGCCGGGCCCTGGAGGAGATTCGCAACCGCTCCCGCCAGCTTCAGGCCTACCTGGTGGCCTGAAGCCAGGCCAATCGACCCTGGGGACTGGACAGACCGCCCGGATCCCCGCGGGTGGGATCCGCACCACGGTCGGCGTGGCGATCAGCCCACTGCCCGTAGCTTGATGACCGTTCCGTTGTGGTCCGGCCCGTGGCCCCCTCCGCCAGAGAGAACAAGCCCCTGCCCAGGCTCCTGGCCAGCTTGCTGCCCCTGACCCGGGGCACCCTGGGTCGCCATGGTCCTGGGCGTCGCCCCGATCTGGAGCGCGAACTGGAAGAGGCCCGGCGCCTCGGCCACTGGTTCACCGAGGAGGATCGCCAGCTGCTGCGGGAGCATGAGGCTGAGCAGGCCCGCGAGCGGCGCGACGCCCTGCTCCAGCGTGCTGGCCGCAGCGGGGCGGTGGGCCTGATGGTGGTGGCCACGGTGCTGCCGCCCCTGTGGCCGGTGGCGATCCTGGCGGGGGTGAAGGCTTTCCCGGCGACCAGTCGAAAACTGGGGGCGGCCCTGGCGATCACCGCCGGTGTCGGCCTGATTGGCACCGGGGTGGTGGCGGTGCAGGTGGGTCGGAGCCTGCTGGCTCCAGAGGACGCCCCACCAGCAGCCCTCAGATCCGCTCCCCAGGCTGATCCCGTTGCCTCCCCCCCTGGAGCGTTTGGGGGCTCGGGCGAGGGGCTCGGCCGCGACCTGGCCAGCAGGCTGGAAGCGGCCACCGATTACTGGACCCTGGAGGGGCGCAGCCCCGATGGCACGGCCACCTGGCGCAAGGGTTTATATCAGCAGCGGAATGGCGCCACGGTGATGGTGATGCCGCGCAGCAGCTGGGCTCTGCTTGACCCCCGGCAACGGCGGGCCCTGGCGGAGCATGTGCGGGCCGAACGGGATGTGACGGCCATCCACGTCGGCCGGATCGTGGCCGCGAGCGGCTTTGACGGCACCACGATCGAGGTCGGGGAGAGGGTCTGGCCTTGAGGGGGCCAAGAACCCCCTGACGATTAACCCGTCCGTTCTGACCTGGCTCCCAAGGTCTAAGCAGTGCCGTATGGGGGCAAGGCCTGCAGCGTCGCGATCGACGACTCAGAAGAATTCGTCGAAGTTGTCGAAATCGACAGCCTTGAATTTGCCCGCTTCCACCTGCTGCATCAGCCGCACCAGCTGCACCCACAGGGCACCGCCGGTGGCCAGGGAGAGCAGGAAGGCCACCAACAGGGCGGCGCCGCTGGCGAAGCCGAACACCTGCAGGCAGCCCCCCAGAAACAGGGTCACCCCGATCAGCAGGCCGCTCCAGGGCAGCACGGTCGCCACGCCGGCCAGGGGCAGCATCGCCAGCCGATCCTCCTTCCAGCCATCGAGACGCTGCTGGACCAGTTTGGAGAAGGTGAGACCGCAGACCACACCGATCGCCAGGCCAAGGCCAGCGAGCAGATACGGCGGCTGGAGCAGGGGAGCGAACTCCAGCAGCAGATCGGCGTCATCGAAACCGTCGGGCAGGCCGAGGGACTCGAGCGTGGTCGCCGTCCCCAGCGCAGCGATCGGGGCAGGGGGGACGGCGGGAATCGAAAGCACGGCTCGGCGGAACGCTGCCCGCAGACCCTAGGTCCCGGCTCAGGCGGCCAGTGGATTGAAGCGAGCCAACACCCCACCGGCCAGGCGGCGTGGCGAGAAGGTGCGACCCAGCAGGCCGAGCAGCGCCTGCAGATCATCGGTGTGGAGGCGATTGTCGGCCACCAGGCTGAGCAGCAGCCGCTGCCGCAGGCCGCTGCCCTGTCGGCCGAACAGCAGCCGCAGGCCATCGCGGGCGACGGGCAGCAGATCAAAACCCGCCCCTTCGCCCTCCACCACATCGAGCAGGTTCTCGAGGCGCTGCAGCCGCAGGCGACCATCGGGATCGAAGATCACCTCGAGCAGCTTTTCGCGCATCTCGGCGGTATCACCGGCCAGCAGGCGGCGGGCCACATAGGGATAGGCAACGCGGATGATCCGGAAGCTGGGATCAAGACGCATCGCCAGACCCTCCTGGCTGACAACGGCCCGGATGATCAGAGCGAAGCGGGCGGGGACGCGGAAGGGGTAGTCGTACATCAACTCAGAGAAGCGATCGGTGATCGCCTTGAAGTTGAAGTTGCCGACATTCTCTCCCAGCGCCCCCCCCAGCACATCGGCCAGGGCAGGAATGATCGGCTCCAGATCAGCCTGGGGGCTGAGAAAGCCGAGGGCGACAAAATCCCTGGCGAGAGCTTCAAAATCACGGTTGATCAGGTGGACCACCGCGCCGGTCAGGGTGAGGCGATCCTGGTCGCTGATCGAATCCATCATCCCGAAGTCGACATAGGCGACATGGCCGAGGCCGCCGCTGCTGCCATGCAGGGCAAACAGATTGCCGGGATGGGGGTCGGCATGGAAGTAGCCGAATTCGAGCAGCTGCTGCAGGCCGGCGATCACCCCGGTGCGGATCAGGGCCGTGGGATCGAGATGGGCGGCTTCCAGCTCGCGGCGGTTCTGGAGTTTGATGCCATCGATCCACTGGGTGGTGAGCACGCGACGGCTGCTCAGACGGCGCTCGACGCGGGGGACCGTCACTTCGGGATGGTCGGCAAACAGGCCGGCAAAGCGCTCGGCATTATCGGCCTCGCGGCGGTAGTCGATCTCCTCGAACAGAGTCGATCCGAATTCATCGATGATCGCCCCCAACCCGAAGCCCAGATTCAGGGGCAGGAAGGGGGCACTCAGCACCCCCAGCAGGCGGATGATCACCAGGTCGCGGCGCATCAGGAAGGGCAGCCGCGGTCGCTGCACCTTCACCGCCACCCAGCGGCCGTCGTCAAGACGGGCCTTGTAAACCTGACCCAGGCTGGCCGCTGCCACCGGGTAGTCGGGGAACTCGGCGAACAGGCGCTGGACCGGGGCACCGAGCTCGGCCTCGATCACCGCCAGGGCCACCTTGTGGGGAAATGGGGGCAGGTCGTCCTGGAGCCGGGTGAGCTCCTCCAGCCATTCCCGCTTGACCAGGTCGGGCCTGGTGGACAGGGCCTGCCCCACTTTGATGAAACAGGGTCCCAGGCCGCTGAGGGTGGCGAGGATGCGCTGGGCGAGGCGCTGCTGCACCTTCGGGTCCGGGCTGCTGGCCTGGGAGGCCAGGGTGATCGCCAGACTGCCGAGCTGCCAGAGCACCACGAAGATCCGGCTGATCCAGATCCATGGGCGCAACAGCAGCCAGCGCAGATCCCCCTGGGGGTCGTAGCGCGGCGAGGGCGGTTCGTTGGCGGCGGCGGTCGCGGGGGTCAGGGCGGCATCCGGTCGGTGGCGAGACTCTAGAAACCCCGTCACGGCGCCATGGGCGAACCCTGCGACTGGCCGCTGTTCACCCTGCTGCGCCGCCGGGGCGGCCTGGCCCTGCACCTGCCGGCCCACGGGCAAGGCCGGGCCCTGGCGCCGGAGCTGCGGCGGCTGCTGCGCCGCCCTGCCGCCAGCTGGGACCTGCCCGAACTGCCGGCCCTGGGGGGGCCCCTGGAACAGGACGGGGCCGTGGCCGAGGCCCAGGCGGCCTGCGCAGCGCTGCTGGGGGCTGATCGCTGCTGGTTCGGCGTCAACGGCGCCAGCGGCCTGCTGCAGGCGGCCCTGCTCGGCCTGGCGCCGCCTGGATCGCGGCTGCTGCTGCCCCGCAACCTGCATCGCTCGCTGCTGCACGCCTGCGTGCTCGGCCAGCTGGAACCGCTGCTGTTCGACCTGCCCTTCGACCCGGCCAGCGGCCTCTGGCTGCCCCCCACCCCGGCCCATCTGGAGCGGGTGCTGCGGGAGGCCCTGCCCCACAACCCCGCGGCCCTGGTGCTGGTGGATCCCACTTACCAGGGGTTCGGCGCCGATCTCCCCGGCCTGGTGGCAACGCTGCGCCGCCTGGCGCCGGAGCTGCCGCTCCTGGTGGACCAGGCCCACGGCGACGGAGCCGCCCTGGCGGCGGGCGCCGACCTGGTGGTGCTGTCGCTGCAGAAGGCGGCCACGGGCCTGGCCCAGAGTGCCGCCCTGCTGCAGCGCGGAACTCGCGTCGATCGGGACGCCCTGGAGCGGAGCCTGCTGTGGCTGCAGACCTCCAGCCCCAGCGCCCTGCTGCTGGCCTCCGCCGCCGCCGCGATCGCCCATGGCCAGAGCGCCGCGGGACGGCGGCAGCGGCAGCGGGCCGAAGCCCGGGCCCTGGCGCTGCAGCAACGGTTGGAGGGGCTCGGCTTCACCCTGGTGGCCGGCCAGGATCCGCTGCGGCTGGTGGTGAACACCGCCGCCCTGGGCCTCAACGGCCTGGAGGCCGATGGCTGGCTGCTGGAGCGCGGGGTGGTGGCCGAACTTCCAGAACCGGGCAGCCTCACCTTCTGCCTGGGGCTGGGGGCACCGGCCGGTCTGGCGCGCCGGCTGCCGCGGCGGTTGCTGGCGCTCCGCCAGGCCCTGGGCGGCCCGGCCTGGGGGCCGTTCGAGCCCCCGCCCCTGCCGCTGCTGGGGCGGCCGGAGCTGGGGGTGGGCGAAGCCTGGCGCGCCCGCTCGGAAGCGGTGCCCCTGGCGGCGGCGGCAGGGCGGATCGCAGCGGCGCCGCTGTGTCCGTACCCGCCGGGAATCCCGCTGTTGATCCCCGGGGAGCGGATCGATGGGCCCCGGGCGGCCTGGCTGGCCCGTCAGCAACGGCGGTGGCCGGGCCAGATCGCTGATAGCGTGAAGGTTGTGGCCTGCGATCGCGGGGGCCGATGACGCTGCGAAAGCCCCAGGAGCATCACCCAGACCATCGCCCGGACTCCCGCCCGCACACCGGCTCGCGCGAGCCTCAGGACCAACGCCCAGACCCCGGGCCGGACGGGCCCATGAGCCATCCAGCGGACGGCTGGGACTTCGTCACCCCGGGCCTGCCCGATGCCGCCTTCGAAGATGCGCCGGGGTTCAGCCCCACCCCGATGGAGCTGCGGGTGATGCTCCTGGCCCACCTGCGACCCCGTCCCGATTCGCTGGTCTGGGATGTGGGGGGCGGCACCGGCGCCCTGGCCCTGGAGATCGCCCGGTTGCTGCCCTCCGGGGCGGTGCACACCCTGGAGCGGGACCCGGAGGCGATCGAGCTGCTGGAGCGCAACCGGCGCCGTTTCGGCATCGCCAATCTCCACATCCATGCCGGCCGCGCCCCCGATGACCTGCCCCGCCTGCCCCCGGATCCCGACCGGGTGCTGCTGGAGGTGGGCCGGCCCCTGGTCGATGTGTTGCGGGCGGTGTGGGCGGCCCTGCGACCGCTGGGGAGGCTGGTGATCAGCACCTCCAGCCTTGAGGGCCTGGTGGATGCCAGCGATACCCTCAGCCAGCTGGGTGCCCGCGATGTGCAGGTGGTTCAGGCCACCGTGCACCGCATGCAGCGGCGCGGCAGCCAGGCCAAGCTGGCTCCCGCCGAACCCCTGTTTCTGATCGCGGCCGAACGTTGACCCCACGCCCTCGCACCGCCACCTCCCTCGCCCGGCTGGCCAGCGGCTGGGCCGCCGGAGGCATCGGCTTTGTGGTGGTGATGCTCGGCGGCTGGTGGTTCACCCTGGCGGTGGGGGTGATCGTGCACCTGGGGCTGCTGGAGTTCTTCCGGATGGCCCGCTTCAAGGGCATCAAACCGGCCAGCCGCACCACCCTGGTGGCGGTGCAGCTGCTGCTGCTCACCACCCAGGCGGCGGCGGGCAGTGGCTGGTTCAGTGCCGGCGTGGCCAATGACCTGGCCGCAGCGGTGCTGCCCGCCAGCGGAGCGGTGATCTGCGGCTGGCTGCTGCTGCAGCCCACCACCGGCACCATCGCCGACATCGCCGCCTCGATCTTCGGGCTGTTTTACCTGGGTTTCCTGCCCAGCCATTGGATCAAGCTGCGGGCCCTGGCCGATCCGGGCCTGGCCCCGGCCCTGAGCGGCTCCAGCCTGCCCGGCATCCCCTGGCCCTGGAGCAGCGGCCTGGCCCTGACCCTGCTCGCCTGCTTCCTGATCGTGGCCACCGACATCGGCAGCTATGTGATCGGCCGGCGCTGGGGGCGCCACCCGCTCTCACCGATCTCGCCAGGCAAGACGGTGGAGGGGGCCCTGGGGGGGATCGGCTGCGCCATGGCGGTGGGAGCGCTGGGGGGCCTGTGGCTGGGATGGCGCTGGGGGGCACCGCTGGGCTGCCTGCTCGGTGGCGTGGTGGCCCTGTTCGCCCTGGTGGGGGACCTCACCGAATCGATGATGAAGCGCGATGCCGGCCTCAAGGATTCCGGTGATGCGATCCCAGGCCACGGCGGCATCCTCGATCGGATCGACAGCTATCTGTTTGTGCCGGCGATGTTCTATGCGGTGGTGACCCTGCTCTACCCGCTGCTGCAGCGGGGGGCATGACCACAGACCACGGACGACGCCCTCAATCGGGCTGCACCTCGATGGCGCGCACGGCGGCGGCGCCGTCGGTGCGGCAGACGCCGATCGGCAGCGGATCGGGTTTGCCGAGCACCATCCAGCCGAAGGCCAGGCCATCGCGCCGCAGCGCCGCCAGGGAGCTGTCGCCGGCCTCGATCGCGATCGTCAGGCTGGGCACCAGCCAGGCCTGCACCCGCGGCGGACTGGTGGCGAAGCGTCGAGCCAGGGCCGATCGGCAGGCATCGGCCGCCGAGGCCACCAACCGTTGCAGGGCGGGATCGGGGCTGACCAGGGTTGTCCCCCCAGCAGGGGCGGCGACCGCGGTGTCCAGGGCGCCGATGGGGGTGGCGATGGGCAGGGTGAGCGGCGGCGGGGGAGGGGGCCCCAGGGCAGCGGCCGGCTGAGCGAGGACCGGCTGGGGGACCAGCAGCAGGGCCTGGCCAGCCGCCCCCAGGCCGAGGGCCAGCCCCAGGGGACGCCGAAGCACGGCAAGCCTTGGCCCCGGTGGCAGCCAGAGCGGTCTGGGGGAAGACGATGCTGGGCAACGGGGCATGATTCGGCGCCTCATGGGGACACCAGGGCTTCGCCCCGCAGCTCCAGCAACCCGGAGGCCAGCTCGGCCCGATCGATCCGGATCGAGGGATCCATGGGCAGACGCGCCTCCACACCGCCGGCCCGGCTGCGCAGCAGCACGGTGCCATCAGCGGCCACCACCTCGGCGGCCACCTCCAGGGGCACGCTGGTGCCGCTGCCACTGGCAAACAGGATCAGGCGATCGGCGTCCATGCGCAGGCCCGCCAGGGGGCTGACGCCGAGCAGCTCTTCAGCCAGGCCATCGCCGAGGCTGCGCCAGGCCGGACTGGCCAGGGAGCGGGCCAGGTCATCGGCGTTGAAGCAGACCAGACCGCGCACGGCGAAAGGATGATCGAGCTGCAGCGACTTCGAGCGCAGCAGCGCGCCCATCCGAACCCGGATCGGGTCGCTGCGGAGCTGAACGCGGTCGATGCGCAGGTTGCGGTAGGTCACGCGGCGGGCCTCCAGCACCACACCCTCCAGGCGGCCACCCATCAGCTGGGCGGCGGAGCCCTCCAGGCGGATCTCCAGCCGTTCGATCCCATCGCACTGCTGCCGCAGCCAGAGCTCCAGGCCGCGGGCCAGAAGCCCCAACACCGGGCCGGAGGATCTGGAGCCCGCGGCCTCCGGGGCGTCGCCAGCGGGGGCCGCCCCATCGCCGGGGTCAGGGGAGGAAGGGGCGTGGGCCATGCCGGGTCACAACGCAGTGCAGGAATACCAGAGCGACGACGGGGGCAGGGGACGGGTCACCGCATCCGCGCCCGGCGGGCCGCCAGGAACGCCTCCGCCGCCGTGATCAGGGCGAGGAGCAGCAGCACAGCCAGAGAGAGAAGCTGAACGCTGGGCAGGGCAGCCTCAGCGGCAAGGGAGGGCGACAGACCGCCCAGCACAACGCCGATGGACCCCAGCAGGGTGGTGATCCACCAGGCCCGCCAGCGGCGCTGGTAGAGGTAGCCGGCGCCGAGGCCCGGCAGCACGTTGAGCAGGGCCCCCAACCAGGGAGCCGAAGCGGCCAGCACCGCCCGCCGGTCGGGCAGGGCGAAGGGATCGGGCGCGGGGGGCGATGGGGGTGCCGGCACGATCGATCCGGCTGCGACGGAACCCTCGGCGGCGTCAGGGGATGGAGCGACCATGGCGGCGGTTGAGGGGCCCGAACAGAAGGGGAACCGGCTCGCCATTCTGTCGATCAGCGCCAGGAGCGTGGGCTGGCGGGGAGCGGTTGGTGGAGTGCGCCTGCCGGGGCCGGCCCTGGTGGAACCACCGAAGCGGCCGCGGAGCGGCTTGCCAGGGACGGGACGATGGGGGAGATTCCGGCCTTCGCCATGCTCCGCCCCCTGCTGGTTTCTGGCCTCTGCGGTGCTGCCGCGGTGGTGATCACCGGCTGCGGAGTCCTCACCAGGCCCGCTGGCGAACCGGGCCCCACCCCCCCTGGGGCTTCCAGCCCTGGGGCTGCCCCCCCAGGGGCTGACCGCCCAGAGGCTCCCAGCCCAGGGCCTAAGAGCCCAGGGGCCAACACCCCAGGCCCCATCAGGCCCGGGGAGCGGAGCCCGGCGGCTGGCACCCCGGCGCCTGGCCGGCCGGACAGCTCCGGGGCGGGCACCGCCCCGAGCGAAAGCCAGGGATCGCTGCGTGACACACAACCCGGCCCTGGCGAAACGGACAACCGACCGGCCGGCACCGACAACGGGGTCGGCCCGGCGGTGGGCGCTGGGCCAGCAACGGGGGAGCGGCTCTGGCCTCCCCTGAAGCCACCACCGCCCGTGCTGCCGGTGGCGCCGCCTCCACCCCCCTGAAGGCCCGCCCGTGTCAGGCGGGCTGCAGGCTGCGCCGCAGCCGCTCCAAGCGGCGGGCGTTGACGCCCAGATCCGAATCCCCAAGCCTGGAGACGGAACGTGCCTCGATCACACCCGCGACCGGCGCCGCATGGAGCTCAAGGTCGTCCACAAAGCCGAACAGGCGGCTGCGGGCGATGGCATGGAGGTAGTCGGGACCGCTTTCAACCAGCTCCACATCCTCCAGGGCCAGTAGGGCCGGCAGGAGTTGGCCGAGGGCTGCGATCGGGTCGGCCACGGGCCAGTCCTCACGGGCGCAGTGGGCCGGTGATCCACAGGCGGCCAGGTGGCCATCCCGCACCCCCAGATCAGCGGGAACGGGACCTTCCAGGTGCAGCAACGAGGCAGCGGCGGGCCCTGGACCAACGACCAGCAGGGTCAGGGTCAGCAGCAGGGCGACGAGAACGCCGCGCCAGGGGGCGCTGACGTCGGGGACGACCGGGACGGTGGGGCGGTTGACCAACACGTTGAAGGAGGGGTGTGGGGAGGGAAAAGCCCGGGGACGCGTGCCCCTGCAGGACTCCGCGAGCGGCACCGGGCTGGACCAGCGCAGCAAGGACTGGAGACAGCCTTTGTGAGGCTAAGCAGCCCGGGCGAAGCCAGGCGGCGAAGAGCAGGGATCAGGGCCTGGCGACGGCGCGGTGGAGTGTGTGACGACCAGCATCACCACCCTATACTTTTCCCACAAGATGACGTGGCAAGACCGCAACCAGTGGCTCGCCAATATCCAGGAGCTGCAGCAGCACCAGAGCGGTTTGGTTCACCGGTTTGGTTCAGACGAGAAGCACTCAGGTTGAGCAGAGCTTCAGCCAGCGATTGGCGAAGGAACAACCGCGCGGCTGAGGGACATTGTGACAAACAACGATGCCCGCATGGGTTGCAGGATTTATGTTGGAAATACTCCCTGTCCAGCCCAGCCATGACGGCCCTTGCCTCGCTATTTCCCGATCCTGCCGCTGCCCGCCAATCGGCCAGCCATCCAGGGCCCATTAGAAGTCAAGCCGAACTCAGTGCCTGAGCTGGTTCTCGCCAGCCCACCAGTGCCAGAAGTCCCCTGATGTCATGGGCCAGGGCAGCCATGCCCTCGGTGATCGACCAAAAGCCAT
>JBIKKX010000014.1:0-75723 GCA_044360135.1 Cyanobium sp. | reverse complement strand
GATTCATCGTGGCTACAAGAGGTGCATCTGCACCTCCGGAATGACAGCCCGTCATTCCACCCTGTTCACCCTCTGATCAGGGCATTCGGGCCTCGGGTTTTACACCACGGGAAGGGACGCGGCCATCGAGCTTCCCTCCAAAAGGCGAGTGAAACTCCTCAATCGACAGCTGACCCGTGTGCTGAAAAACGTACATTTGCGTGTCAGCAGGTTCTTCTAAGCCAGAAATGACTGATTGCAATCAATCCTAACATGAGATTCCCGCTGGAATCAACTGCGGTGCAGTGGGTCTGAGATTCTCAGCAAGCCCTATCTAGCCTTCATAAAAGATGCCCTACAGGCAGGGAGACGGCCTGCACCAAGGATAGATTGAATATGGTCTTAGGATGGATTGACCATACCTACTTTTGATTTATCAGAATATTGGGACCAGGCACGTATACCATAACTTCTTGCGATCGGTAAGGCACAACTCCGAGCTGCAGTGCTCCTGTGGCACCAAAAGCCTGCCACCAATACTCTGCGAACTGTTTGATGCTTGAGGTTTTACCACTACTCAGATTAAAGACTGAAGCACACTTTTTGCTACAATCTGCCTTATGGAGGCGATCTAAGAAAACTGCAGCAACAGCTTCTACATGCATGAAGTCCCTAATCTGCTCTCCTGCAGTCATCGGAAAATCATCCCCTGCCAATGCAGCTCTGCGAAGGCTAGGCCATAACCGAGAGCTTGACTCGCCTTCGCCGAAGACATGAAAGACTCTCAGGATCTCGAGGTCGACTTGATATTGATTAGCCCACTGGCAAAAGGCGATTGAAGCTGCTGCTTTGGATGCACCATAACTATTTGTCGGCTCTAAGGGAGCATCAGTCGGAATGGCTTTGTAACGTTCAGCGCTACGCCCATATTCAAAGCAACTACCTGCAACAATAAACTTCTGAACGCCTGCCAGTCTTGCCTTCTCAAACAATACCAATACTGCCGCTAGGTTCCAGTGAAGACAGTTGGACAGAGAATCGTAAGGAGCATTAGCAGTGTGTGCAGCGAGATGGACCACCACATCACATCCTCTTAAACTCTCAAGACAGACTTCATCCAACTGTGAATCCAACCATTGAGGCTGAATATCTAATGGTATCCGAGTAACGCTTGTTGGAGAGCGGCGCAAGGCCAAGACCTCATGTCCAGAGGACAAAGCTTTACTCAGAAAATGGGAACCAATGAATCCCGTGGCTCCTGTCAAAAAAATCTTCATATGCAAATCGGATCATGGAGCTGGTCACGAGCAGAAAGAATTGGGCTTTGAATCGGCCACTGGAAATTAATCGATGACCAAAGAACGCCAGAGTCAAGAGATGGTTCATGCACCGTCGTCGTGGCGTACAACATGGAACTGTCATCGTCGAGGGCTAAGAATCCATGCGCATATCCTTTGCCAATCATGAGTGCTTGATGCGAAGCATGAGATAACTCAACAGCATAAGGCCGATTGAAAGTGGGGCTCTCAGGACGCACATCCACAACCACATCCAACACGCGACCTCGGGTGCATGTTACAAGCTTGTCATGAGCTGCAGGGCCGACTTGAAAGTGCATGCCGCGGAGAACACCGGCATTAGATTGAGTTACGAACATCTCTGCTGGACAAAAGTCTAAACCCTGCTTGGCAAAGGCTTCACGATGAAAGATTTTAGTAAAGCTTCCTCGGTGATCAGGATGGCATGGGAGCTCCAAAAGATAAACATTCGGCAGGGGCTCATCAAGAATAGACATTTTAGCCATAAATTCATACCAAGCGTTCAGCGCAAATTGCGATCAACCTTTCTTCACCAATCAACCCAACTAAAACAAAACGTCTCAGAAGGCACAACAGTCGATGCACGATCAAATCGGATCGACACATCTCTAATGCTTCCGGCACAGGCTCGAGATAATTGACCCGAAACTGCATGAAAGGACTGAATGCAGCCTCTTCTGGTTGTAGTGCTTGCCTATCAGCGATTGAGTCCGAAGGTAATACGCTCGTTTCTCTAGCCATGGCTAACCAGCTGATAAGCCTCCAGATCCGCGAGGCTACAGCCTAGAGCACTGGATCCCTCGTAAACCCGGCGATACCAGCCCACCGTGCGGGCGATGGTGGTGGCGTACGACCAGCGAGGGCTCCAGTCCAGCCGGTGGTGGGCCTTGTCGATCTGCAGGTGCAGCAGGCTGGCCTCATGGGGGCTGGCCGGATCGCTCTGGTCGTCCCAGCGGCCGGGCCAGTGCTGCAGGATCGTTTCCACCAGATCCCGCACCGGGCGATTGCTCTCCAGCGAAGGGCCGAAGTTGAACGCTTCGCAGGGGGGGTGGGGGTCGCGGCCCAGGCCCTCGGCCAGCCGCAGGTAGCCCGCCAGCGGCTCCAGCACGTGCTGCCAGGGGCGGGTGGCGGCAGGATTGCGCACGGCGATCGGCTCGCCTGCGCTCAGGGCACGGATCGCATCGGGCACGATCCGGTCGGCCGCCCAGTCACCGCCGCCGATCACATTGCCGGCCCGGGCCGTGGCGATGGCCAGATGAGGTGTCTGGTGCGGGGCGCTGCCACAGAAGCTGGCCCGCCAGCTGGCAACAGCAATCTCAGCGCCCGCCTTGCTGGCGCTGTAGGGGTCGTGACCGCCGAGGGGATCGGTTTCGCGATACCCATGCAACCACTCGCGGTTCTCGTACACCTTGTCGGTGGTGACCATCACCACGGCGCAGGGATGGGTCAAGGGCCTCAGGGCCTCCAGCAGCTGCAGGGAGCCCATCACATTGGTGGCCCAGGTGCCGAGCGGATCCTCATAGCTGCGGCGCACCAGCGGCTGGGCCGCCAGATGCAGCACCACCTCGGGCTGAGCCTCCGCCACCCAGTTGATCAGGGCCTGCCGATCGGCCAGATCGGCAAGGCGCTGGTGGAAACCGGGGTAGGCCTGCAGATCGGGCTCAAGCAGGCGGAAGAGATTGGGGCCTGGCTCGGGTTCAAGGGCATAGCCCCACACTTGCGCCCCCAGCTCCAGCAGCCAGAGCAGCAGCCAGCTGCCCTTGAAGCCGGTGTGACCGGTGAGCAGCACACGCCGCCCCCGCCAGAAGGTGGGGTCGGGGCTCAGGCAAAGATCAGGGATCGCGGCCATGGCTTCAGTTCCACACCTTCCAGGGGGCCTTGCCCTGCTGCCAGAGATCCTCCAGCAGGGTCTTGTCGCGCAGGGTGTCCATCGGCTGCCAGAAGCCCTGGTGGTGGTAGGCGGAAAGCTGGCCGTTCTCCGCCAAGGCCTTGAGGGGCTTCTGCTCCCAGATGCACTGATCCCCATCCACCAGATCGATCACCGCGGGATCAAGCACAAAGAAGCCGCCATTGATCCAGCCGCCATCGCCCTGAGGCTTCTCCTTGAAGGCAAGCACCCGTCCCTCTCCACAGGCCAGGGCCCCAAAGCGGCCGGGGGGCTGAACAGCGGTGAGGGTGGCCTGGCGACGCTCAGCCTGATGAAAGGCGATGAGCTCGTGGAGATTTACATCAGCCACGCCATCCCCATAGGTGAAACAGAAAGGTTGATCATCCAGATAGGAGCGCACCCGGGCCAGCCGGCCGCCGGTGAGCGTATTGTCGCCGGTGTCGACCAGGGTGACCTTCCAGGGCTCAGCTTTGCGGGCGTGTACCACCATGGAATTATCGCTCATGTCAAAAGTGACATCACTGGTGTGCAGAAAGTAATTGGCAAAGTATTCTTTGATCACATAGCCCTTATAACCGCAGCAGATGATGAAGTCGTTGATACCGTAGTGGCTGTAGATCTTCAGGATATGCCACAAGATCGGCTTACCGCCCACCTCCACCATCGGCTTGGGACGTGTGCTGGTTTCCTCAGAGATGCGGGTGCCCAAGCCCCCAGCCAGGATCACGGCTTTCATCGATCAAAAGAAGGGTGGCGAGGTGAGGATAGAGCTGAAGGTTGCTACAGTAGCATGGCAACCGCAAATGAGCACTGATGCCAAAATGCTAACATGCGTGAGGCACTGTCAATATCAATCGTGCCGAGGAAAATGTGGCATTCTGGATCATTGAGGCTCAGCACCATTCATCCACGATCCTTTGGAAGCTGCAGCCCGTGCTTGGACTCGGTTGGCAAACCAATTTAAATTCGTCAAAAGCCAGCCACCCGGGCCCACAACCTTTTTCTCTTGAGAACCGCCACCATTCACCGGCGATAGACCTTCCTGGACTTCCGGATCTCTAATGGAAAATCAACCAGCGATCGTCGAGCACCCTTATACGGATCAAGACATCACTGTTCTGGTGCCTACCTACAAGCGCCCACTGATGCTTCGATCGTGCCTTCAGAGCATTGCGCTGCAGTCTCGCAAAGACCGCATCAAAGCTGTTCTGGTTAGCGAGAATAGCGATGAAAGTGAATCCAGAACGATATCACAAGAATTCAACAGCCAACTTCCAATCGTCTATCTCCAGAATCGGCAAGGCTTTACTCCCCAGGAGCACGGGATCTGGCTGTCAAAACAAGTGGAAACCAGGTATATCGCTCAGATCGCAGATGACGACATGTGGTCACGCTATCATCTAGAAGAAGCCATCAGATGTTTTGACAGCCATCCCTCGATCACTTCGTTCTTTGGACAAGCAGCTATTATCAGAAACGAGTCCTGCCAAATAGTTCGTCACTTTTCCCAGTGCTTCATGCAAGTCCTTAAAGACCCTGATGCCGGCTTGGTGGATTTCAACATCTGGGATCAGTGCGATACATCTGTTAATTGCCTTGCATCAACCCCCCTAAATATTTGGTCAGTCGTTGCTCTCACAGATGCTCACAAGCAAGCGCTTCATGAATCTGCGGGCGATCCATTCTTCGGTAAGTACCCATCAAATGACCGCCTTTATATATGGAGGATGAGTCTTAAGGGCCCAATCGGAATTAGCAGGAATCTATCATTATTTTATCGGCAGCACCCTAATTCAGATATTCAGAACCACTTGGCCAATGGCCTGGAAGAACTTTTGGCAAGCGACTTTGCCATCAGCCAGGAGATCGCCAGGCAAGCCTCCAGCCTTGGCATTGACGCCTATGCCATCTGGCGAAGACAGTTCGAGGAAGCCATTGAAGCCGGTTACTCCCCAGAGACAATAGAGTTTTTAAATCCTTACATCAGAACTTGGCTTTTGCAAAACATTCACTACGATAGTCCCAAAGAGTCTTCTGACAGCCAAAAATTTACAACACAGCAGCTGGTTGATAAACTTCGCTATCTGTTAACTCCGCCCATTTTAACTTTACTGCAGAAAAGAATCAAAGCCCGCATCCAGCAACCCTGAATAAGCTCTTGACACTGCCACCCTCCACTGTTGATCGCATATGTCTGAACATCAAATCAACCATCACAACCAACAAACACTGGTCTTCAGCCTCGCCAATGGCCTGACCAATGGGGGTGTTACAACATGGGCAATGAATACCTGCCAGCGTATGGCCGCCAAAGGGCAGCAAGCCTTGATCCTGGCTCATCGAGCAGCCACTGGGCAGCAGGAGCTCACGGCAAAGACCAATATCCGCATTATTCGGTGCAATATTAATGCCAGCGAAACTCAACTCACTCCAGTTGAAATCAAAGAATCATCTCGATGCTATGAATCAATACCTGATCCGGTCTACTTTCCCAACTGGTCTTGGGGTACATGGTCATCGGTAGCTACCATCCTTCGCAATCCGGCCAAGCCATGCAGAGTGATCGGCATTGCTCACACCGACGAATCATCCTATTACAGCCTATTAATCTACTATGAATCAATCATCAGCAAGTTTATAGCCGTAAGCAATGCGATTGAGGAGCGACTCATTCAGGAACTACCTACCAGAAGAAATGATATTGTTCGCCTATCCTACCCTTTGGCGATCAAGACAGGGCAGATCCGCAGTGATCACCCCAGACAGGAGTTAAGAATTGGCTATGCCGGTCGCATTCAGGACTATCAAAAGAGAATCAGCGATCTTAAATCCCTTGCCAGCAAGCTATCAACTCTTCCAGGCAACTACTGCTTCGAGATTGCGGGTGATGGCACCCATCTTCCTGAGCTAATCGCATTTTTCGACACCAATCATTATGACAACATCACCATTCGTTTTCATGGGCTGATCGAAAGTGTAAATATGCCTGATTTCTGGTCCAACATTGATGTTGCCATCCTTTTTTCCAGCCACGAAGGCCTCTCAATTTCAATGATTGAGAGCATGGCAGCGGGCTGCGTTCAGATGGTCACGAATGTCAGCGGCGTATCTGATTCGGTAGTGCATGGCATCCGAGGCTTCATCCACGAAGTCGGCGATACAACGGAGATGGCCAATCACCTTCAGCTTCTGCATGATAATCCAGAACAGCTAAGATTGATGTCCGAGGCTTGCATCAACCATGTAAAGCGGCATCATGATCCTGATCATTATGATG
This sequence comes from Cyanobium sp., assembly GCA_044360135.1. Lineage (GTDB taxonomy): Bacteria > Cyanobacteriota > Cyanobacteriia > PCC-6307 > Cyanobiaceae > Cyanobium. Next base: position 69,260 of record JBIKKX010000014.1, on the reverse strand, counting down.
AAGTCTTATTGAGTCTAACCCGTCAAGCTTGGGAGCAACCACAGCGGTATTGGCCTCGCTTCAAACGGCTAATCCCCCCAGAAGTCTCAGCTGGATTGAAAAATAAAAACCGAGTCAATCACAATATATCACTGAAGGGGCGCATAAAACTTAGGATACTGAGCATGATAAATGCCTCTAATCGCAACGATAGCAATGTCCAAAATTGAGAGTTGCAAGCTCTACCTGGCCACTTTCTGATTCATAAGTTTTATTTTATCTTTTTCTTCGGGCTTGACTATGCAACCAAGCAAAAGTATATAATCATGTATTCAGAATCTTATTGATTTCGGCAATGTTCGTTTTCACTTCCTTCGTCGATAGTATGTCGAGCTACGACGTTTGGCTTATATTCAATGAGAGCTGATCTCGAAAACTCTCTTCGTTATCTTCAAAGTCCGATGAATAGAAGCGCAAATCATGCCGCAAGTCGCTTGCCAATAGCTGCAAAAGGCAGCTCAACCCAAGAATAAAGAATCTTGGATAAGTTGAACAAAAGAAAGTACATAACAAAACACAGGAACAGGAGAAAGATTGGATCAAAAGAAATTGATTTAAAACCGCTGTTTAATCTTTGGACGAGAAGCAAAAAAGGCTGATGAATGAGATAAAAACTATAGCTAACCGTGCCCAGGGCTGTCAGATGCCTCAAGAATGGAGTCCATGAAAACTTACTGGGTTTGGAATACAAGTAGTATATTTCTCGCCAGATAACTACTGATGTTAGCAGAGCCACAGCCATAAACTGAAATTTTTCGAGAGGATGAACCAAATAAGCCAGAGATACCATCATGATGGAAAAATAAAGATACCAAACATTAAAGCGAAGAAAGCTCTTATTTAGGTAGAGATGCGCTAGGTACGCCCCCAAAGACCATGAAAACCAATAACCAAGTGGCGATAGATGCAGCGAATCAAAGGCACTGATTCCAGGTATGATAGACATGCGGATCGACAATTCCAACAGGAACAAAATTCCCAAGGAATATCTCCAGCCGACGATAGCGACCATCAAAAGAAGTAAAGGATATATTAAATACAACTGCACTTCAATGGCAATGCTCCATAAGGAACCATTGATACCAAATGCCGTGCCCGGTTCGATGTTGTGAATCAAAAAAAAGTGAGTCCAGAACTGATGGCGCCATCCTGGAGAAGAAAGTGAATATGTTCGCCAAGGCCAACTCAGATAAAACACTGAAAGTGCAAGCAGGTAGGGAGGATATAGTCGGAAAAAGCGCTTGACTGCGAAAGCACGCCAGGACTCGCCCTTGGAGCGGTAGTGGCTCAAATGAATACAAAAACCGCTGACAACAAAGAATATCGCAACACCGCAACTCCCCAGCGTCAAAGGGAATAGGGGCCAATAGGTTCCGGCTGCCGAGAAATCAGGGAAAGTTCCCTTCCAAGGCTGATTATAATATCCAATCGCAGTTCCCAAAGAATGGTAAAGAAAAACGCTAAGGATAGCCACTCCTCGAAGCACGTCGAGGAATGGCAAGTGTGTCACTTTGGCTGGTGCTGCCAGATCTACCAGGTCTGATTGATCAGCCCGCCTGACTTGTGGGGACGCACTGGTATTGGATTGATTGAGTGAATCAGTAGGCATCCTGCATCTCATAAAAATCTGGCTGAACATAGTCTTTGCGCAGCGGCCATCCCTTCCAGTCCTCTGGCATCAGCAAACGCTTGGGATGGGGGTGGCCTTCATAGCTGATCCCGAACATGTCGTAAGTTTCGCGCTCCTGCCAATCGGCGCCTCGATATAGACCATAAAGGCTAGGGACCCTGATGGCGCCTTCGCGGGGAAGGAATACCTTGAGCCGCACCTCCTCGGGCCGAACCTCTGTCGGCAACTCCTGATTGCTGCCGGCGGGGGCGGAGGCCGGAGCAATGCGCTCGGCCAGGCTGGCCATCTTGACAAGGTGGTAAAAGCTCACCAAGCGGCCGCCAGGCCCCTCGTCGTAACCGCCCTGGCACTGCAGGTAATCAAAGCCGCTGGCCTTGAGGGCAGTAGCGATCAGCGGCAAAAATGCGGGCTCAATCCCCAGCACTTCAACGCCAAGATGATCGCTGCCGAGCACCTCATGCTCAAAGCCTTGCTGCAAGAGCCAGGTGCTCACCGGCCCGGGCGCCGGGGCGGCAGGGGTGACAGAGGCGAATGGTTCAGGCATGGCTCTGAGGGGGTGGGGATGATGGGTTCACCTGGAATTCGGAAATCTGTAACAGGCAAGAATTGATCGGGCAGCACTTCAATCAGGCATGACGGCGATCAAGCTTTAGATGGCGATCAGATCTGTCTGGAGCGAATCGAAGGGTTGCGGAAAAGATGGACCGCAGCCTGGCGCCGTGGGTGGTGAGGGCCATGGTCAAAGGCCCAATCATATAAACCTGAAAATCCCAGCTTGACAAGGGAGCGACTGCTGCTGAGCTGTGGGACGGCCCAATCGGCCCGATCACTCTCAGCTCACCTCAGCTCTGTCGAAAGATCGTTCCCAGGAGTCCCTGCCGGAATCGCTTGCTTCTCTGATCCCTCTGCAGAAAGGGGAAGCCCCGCCGCCGCCGCCAATGCAGCCTGCTGGGTCTCAGCCCGGAGATAACGCCCATCCACGATCGGTTCGACCTGGCGGAACTGGTGGGGGATGGTGGTATAGCGGTGGGTGGGCAGCAGCCTGCCTCGTTCAGCCAGGGCTTCGTTGCCGACCTTCTTGCGCAGCTTGATCACGGCATCGAAGATCGCCTCGGGACGCGGCGGGCATCCGGGGAGGTAGAGATCCACTGGGATCAACTTGTCGACGCCACGGACGGCAGTGGTCGAATCGGCGGAGAACATGCCGCCGGTGATGGTGCAGGCGCCCATGGCGATCACGTACTTCGGCTCCGGCATCTGCTCGTAGAGCCGCACCAGGGCCGGCGCCATCTTCATGGTCACCGTACCGGCCACGATCAGCAAATCGGCCTGACGCGGGCTGGAGCGGGGCACAAGGCCGAAGCGGTCGAAGTCGAAGCGGGAGCCGATCAGAGCGGCAAACTCGATGAAACAGCAGGCCGTGCCGTAGAGGAGGGGCCAGAGGCTGCTCAGCCGAGCCCAGTTGTGGAGGTCATCCAGACTGGTCAGGATCACATTCTCGGAGAGATCCGAGGTGACCGTCGGAGCGGCGACGGGACCACAGCTGGCGGCGCGCAGATCGCGCAAGCCCGCCAGCGAAGGGGCAGAGGCGCTCGCTGGAGAGCTAGAGGAAGGGGTGATGGTCATCGGTCGGGCGGGTCAGTTCCACTCGAGGGCGCCCTTACGCCAGGCGTAGGCAAGGGCAACAACGAGGATGGCGATGAAGATCAGGGCCTCAATGAAGGCCAGGAGGCCCAGGCGATGGAAAGCGACGGCCCAGGGATAAAGGAATACGGTTTCGACATCAAAGATGACGAACACCAATGCAAACATGTAATAGCGGATATTGAACTGAATCCAGGCACCTCCGATCGGCTCCATCCCGGATTCATAGGTGAGCTCGCGCTCGCCGTTGCGGCTGCTGGGAGCCAGCAGTTTGTTGGTGACCAGCGCCAACACCGGAACAGCCGCTGAAATCAGCAGGAAGCCGAGGAAGGCGTCATAGCCGGAGAGCACGAACATGCGCGATCGGGCCTGGAGGTGGCGGCAGTCTGGCATCCGCAGCCGGAGGTTGACGGCTCAGCCCACCGCCTGACGCTATCGAGCCAGCCCCTCGGGGCTTGGCGTCAGGGGTGGGGGGGGCGGCAGAGGCGACTGGGTCCCTCCCAACAGGGCACCTGCGGGCAGATGGGAGGTCGATAGAGTCGGATCCCATCTGTGGCCACGGGATGAGCAGCGACAGCCCGGCTGGGATTTCCGACCCCAGCCCCCCGACCAGTGAGCCGACCGACGCCGGCCCTGGAGTCCCGCCCGATGCGATCAGCATGGGGTCAGGCTCCGTCGGCGGCACCCCGGGAGGTGCAATAGAAGCCAGCGCCAATCCCGATCCCAGCGCGGCCGAGCCAGCCGGTCCGGACGGGGCGGCACCGGACCCGATACCGGAGCTGGTCGTCGACGACCCCGACAGTCACCGCTTCGAGTGCCGCAGCTGCGGCTATGTCTACGACCCGGGCGAGGGGGTCCGAAAGTTCGGCATCAACTCCGGCACCCCCTTCAGCGCCCTTGACCCCGGCCGTTTCCGCTGCCCCGTCTGCCGCAGCCCGGTGGCGGCCTTCAAGGACATCGGCCCGCGCAACAAGCCGAGCGGCTTCGAGGAAAACCTCAACTTCGGCCTCGGTGTCAACCGTCTGACCCCCGGCCAGAAGAACGTGCTGATCTTCGGGGGATTCGCCCTGGCGATCGCCTTCTTTTTATCCCTCTATTCGTTGCGCTGACCGTTGCGACGCCCATCCATCCCCTGTGCCCTTCCCTGAACCCGTGATGCGCCTCCCCTTGTCCCGCCCGCACGCGGCCCCCGTCCCGCCGCTGCGAGCCCTGCTGAAGCCCCTGCTGAGTCTGATCCTGGTGCTGACCCTGGGCCTGGGCCTGGGGGGCTGCGTCACCACCGGCCTCCCCCTGGCGGAGTCCAGCCCCTGGCAGGCGGTGCCCCTGGAGACCCGCTCCAATCCCCTGGCCCTGGCCTTCACCAACACCAATCACGGCTTCCTGGTGGGCAGCAACCGCCTCATCCTGGAAACGGACGATGGCGGCGCCAGCTGGCAGGAGCGGGCCCTCGATCTGCCCCTCGAAGAGAACTTCAGGCTGATCAGCATCGACTTCCGTGGCGATGAGGGCTGGATCGTCGGCCAGCCGGGCCTGCTGCTTCACACCACCGACAGCGGCCGCAACTGGAGCCGTCTGTTTCTTGACACCAAGCTGCCGGGCGAGCCCTACATGGTCAAGGCCCTCGGACCGAAACAGGCCGAGCTGGCCACCAACGTCGGGGCGATCTATCGCACGGCCGATGCCGGGGCCAGCTGGCAGGCCCTGGTCAGCGACGCCGCCGGGGCGGTGCGCGATCTGCGTCGGTCCGACGACGGCCGCTACGTGAGCGTCAGCGGTCTGGGCAACTTCTTCGCCACCTGGGATCCAGGCCAGGCCACCTGGCAGCTTCACCAGCGCGAGAGCAGCCAACGCCTGCAGTCCATGGGCTTCCAGCCCGATGGCCGCCTCTGGATGGTCGCCCGGGGCGCCCAGCTGCGGCTCAGCGCCGACGCCAGCGACCCTGAGAGCTTTGGCAAGGCGGTGATTCCGGTCACCAACGGCTTCGGCTACCTCGACATGGCCTGGGACCCGAGCGGCGCGATCTGGACCGGAGGTGGCAGCGGCACCCTGCTGGTCAGCCGCGATGGCGGCACCACCTGGCGGCGGGATCCGGTGGGAGAGAAGCAGCCCACCAACTTCACGCGCATCACCTTCACCCCTGACGGCAAGGGCTTTGTGCTCGGCGAGCGGGGCGGGCTGCTGCGCTGGGTCGGTTGACGGAAGGGCGGCCGGGGGTCGGACCAGGGCTGCTCTGCATCCCTCTGTAACCAACCCGGCCGGTCGCTCCCGTCGAGTGCAGGCCGCCCCCTAGGATCGTCGGGCTGAATGCTTGTCGCCATGGCTGCCGGCTCCACAGGAGAACGCCCGTTCTTCGAAATCATCACGAGCATCCGCTACTGGGTGATCCATGCGGTCACCCTCCCCGCCATCTTCCTGGCAGGCTTCCTGTTCGTGTCCACGGGTCTTGCCTACGACGCTTTCGGGACCCCCCGGCCCGATGCTTACTTCCAGGTTCAGGAAAGCAAGGCCCCGGTGGTCAGCCAGCGTTACCAAGGCAAAACCCAGCTCGACCAGCGCCTGCAATAAACCATGACCCAATCCTCCGCCCCCACCACGCCGCGCAACTACCCGATTTTCACGGTGCGCTGGCTCTCGGTCCATGCCCTCGGCATTCCCACGGTCTTTTTCCTGGGTGCGCTGGCGGCCATGCAGTTCGTCCGCCGCTGAACTTTCCAGCTCCTTCCCCATGGCCCTGCAACGCAACAAAAATCCGAACACCCTGCCTGTTGAGCTGAATCGCACCAGCCTCTATCTTGGGCTGCTGCTGATCTTCGTCACTGGCGTGCTGTTCACCAGCTACTTCTTCAACTGATCCATCCCGGGTCCGCCCCCGGCTTGGATCGATATTGATCCCATTCCCGACCCACCTTCCTGACCACGAGGTTTTCCGATGAGCGGCAAGAAATCCACCCTCCCCGACGGCCGGATCCCCGATCGCCTTCCTGACGGCCGTCCGGCCGTGGCCTGGAAGAGTCGTTGGACCGAGGGTGTCCTCCCCCTCTGGCTGGTGGCCACGGCCGGCGGCATGGCTGTGATCTTCGTGGTTGGCCTGTTCTTTTACGGTGCCTATGTCGGCGTCGGTTCCGCCTGATTGGCCAGCCGCCTTTCCAGGGATCAGCGGGCCCCACGGCCCGCTTTTTTATGGGCCACCGCTTGGTTGGAGCCCTGCCGCGGGGCCGAACAGATCTGACCATCCAGCCTGATCGGGGAAGGGGCCAGCGGCCCTTCCGGCCAGGGGGCGCGGCCTTGACTGGTGCCGGGAAAATCTCTGGGCATTCAGCCCTGCCCCAGCGCGGCCAGCAGGGCATCGAAGGCGAGGCGACGGTCGCCGTCGCTGGCCTCGGCCCGCAGGTCCTTGAGCACCGCCACCCCCTCGGCCGCCTCGCTGTCGCCAATCACCGCGGCCCACCGGGCACCGCTGCGATCCGCCCGCTTGAACTGCTTGCCGAAGGCGGCGCCGCTGCCATCGCGCTCGGCAATCAGGCCCGCCTGGCGCACCCGCCGGGCCAGGGTCAGGGCCTGGCGCTCGGCGGTCTCACCGCGGCTGATCACGTAGAGATCGGGGGCCGCCGCGGCCGGCACCGTGCCGGCCGCGCTGAGCAGCAGCACCAGCCGCTCCATCCCCAGGGCCCAGCCCACGGCTGGCGTGGCCGGACCGCCCAGCTGCTGCACCAAGCCGTCGTAACGGCCGCCGCCGCAGACCGTGGCCTGGGCCCCGAGCTGACGGCTGGTGATCTCGAACGCCGTGTGGCCGTAGTAGTCAAGACCGCGGACCAGGCGAGGATTGAGGCGGAACGGAATCCCCAGATCCTCCAGGGCCTGGCGCACCAGGCGGAAACGCCCATGGCTCTCCGGGCTGAGGGCATCGTGCAGGTTGGGGGCGCCGGCCAGCAGGGCCTGGGTGTCGGGGTGCTTGGAATCAAGCACCCGCAGGGGATTGGTGGCGATCCGTTGCTGGGAATCGGGATCGAGCCGCTGGCGATGGGCCTCAAGCCAGGCCACCAGCTCGGAGCGATAGCGGGCCCGATCATCGAGGGTGCCCAGGGAGTTGAGCTCCAGCTCCAGGTCCCCCACCCCCAGATCGGCCAGCAGATCCCAGGCAATGGCGATCGCTTCGCCGTCGCTGAGCGGATCGGCCGCCCCGAGCAGCTCGACGCCGATCTGATGAAACTGCCGCTGGCGCCCCGCCTGGGGACGCTCGTAGCGGAACATCGGCCCGCCGTACCAGAGCCGCTGCGGGCCCTGGGCCAGCAACCCCTGCTGGATCGCCGCCCTCACCACCGAGGCCGTGCCCTCCGGCCGCAGGGTGCAACTGCGCTCGCCGCGGTCGAGGAAGGTGTACATCTCCTTGCCCACCACATCGGTGGCCTCACCGATGCCACGGGCGAACAGCTTGGTGGGCTCCAGCAGCGGCGTGCGGATCTCGGCGATGGCGGCGCGGCGGAAGTGATCGCGGGCGGTGGCCTCAACGCGCTGCCACAGGCCAAGGCGCTCCGGCAGCAGATCATCCATGCCGCGCAGGCTCTGGAGCGGTTCCAAGGGACCGGGGGCAACGCACACCCAGTGTGCCCTGTGGAAGGGAAGCGGCCCCGGTCTGCGGGCTGCGCTTTAGAGCCCGTAGAACTGCCGATACCAGGCCGCGAAGCGCTCGACCCCCGTTTCGATCGGGGTCGAGGGGCGGAAACCCACCCACGCCTCCAGGGCAGTGGTGTCGGCAGCGGTGGCGGGCACATCACCGGGCTGCATCGGTTGCAGGTCGCGGATCGCCTGCCGGCCGAGGGCCGTTTCCAGGACCTCAATGAAGCGCAGCAGGGGGATCGGCTGGCTGTTGCCGATGTTGAACAGACGATGGGGGGCGGCGGCGGTGGCCGGATCGGGATCGAAGGGGTCGAAGCCGGGATCGGCGCTGGCGGGCTTATCGAGGCAGCGGATCACACCGGCAGCGATGTCATCGATGTAGGTGAAATCACGACGCATCTCGCCATGGTTGAACACCTTGATCGGCTCTCCCGCCAGGATCGCCCGGGCGAACAGCATCGGCGCCATGTCCGGGCGGCCCCAGGGGCCGTAAACGGTGAAGAAACGCAGCCCCGTGGCCGGCAGGCCATAGAGGTGGCTGTAGGTGTGGGCCATCAGTTCGTTGGCCTTCTTCGTGGCGGCGTAGAGGCTCACCGGGTGGTTGACCGGATGCTGCTCGGAGAAGGGCATCTGGCGGTTGCCGCCATACACCGAACTGCTGGAGGCATAGACCAGATGACCCACTCGATGCTGGCGGCAGGCCTCCAGCACAACCCCGAAACCAACCAGGTTGCTCTGGATGTAGGCAGCGGGATTGTCGATCGAATAGCGCACCCCAGCCTGGGCAGCCAGGTGGACCACCCGATCCGGAGCTTCGGCACCGATCACGGCCTCAACCGCCTCGGCATCGGCAATATCCAGCTGTTCAAAGCGGAACCGGCCTGAACCTCCGTCCGCCTCCTCCAAACGAGCCAGCCTGGCCCGCTTGAGGGCTGGATCGTAATAGGGATTGAGATTATCCAGGCCCACCACCCGTTCACCCCGTTCGAGCAGGGCCGCTATCACGGCAGCACCGATGAAGCCAGCCGCTCCGGTGACAAGAACGGGGGCGGCCATCAGCTGGCAGCCAACCGCTCGCGGAAGTAGGCGATGGTGGGTTCGAGGCCTTGCTCCAGGCTCACCTTCGGCTCCCAGCCGAGTTCGTGCCGGGCCAGGTCGATCACCGGCTGGCGCTGCAGCGGGTCGTCCTGGGGCAGGGGGCGGCAGACCAACTCGAGGGAGGGGTTGATGCGGTCGCGCACAAGCTCAGCCAACTGGCGGATCGTGAATTCGCCGGGGTTGCCGATGTTGATCGGTCCGGTGTGATCCCCATTCATCAGGCGGATCATCCCCTCGATCAAATCGTCGGCGTAGCAAAAGGAGCGGGTCTGGCTGCCATCGCCATACAGCGTGAGCGGCTGACCCTGAAGGGCCTGAACAATGAAGTTGCTGACCACCCGTCCATCATCGGGCAGCATCCGAGGACCGTAGGTGTTGAAGATGCGCATCACCCGGATTTCGGTGCCGTGCATGCGCTGGTAATCGAAACACAGGGTTTCGGCGATCCGCTTGCCCTCGTCGTAGCAGGAGCGGATGCCGATCGTGTTCACACAACCGCGGTAGCTCTCCGGTTGGGGATGCACCTCCGGGTCGCCATAGACCTCGCTGGTGCTCGCCAGCAGCAGCCGGGCCCCGACCCGCCTGGCCAGGCCGAGCATGTTGTAGGTGCCAAGGAAGCTGGTCTTGGCGGTCTTGATCGGGTTGAACTGGTAATGCACAGGAGAGGCCGGACAGGCCAGGTGCCAGATGCGATCCACCTCAAGGCGAATCGGTTCGGTGACGTCATGGCGGACCAGCTCGAAATCGGGATGGCCGAGCCAGTGACGAATGTTGTCCTTGCGGCCGGTGTAGTAGTTGTCGAGGCAGATCACCTCCTCACCGGCATTCATCAGCCGATCGATCAGGTGGGAGCCAAGGAAACCGGCACCACCGGTGATGAGATTGCGGCGTGCCATCTCAGCCTTCCCCCACGGTCCAGACGTTCAGGCCGGCGGCTCGGGCGGCGGCGGCGTCAGCAACAGCACGGGCGTCGAACAGCCAGGCGGGCCGACGCATCACCGCCGCGATCGACCCCCAGTCGAGTTGGCGGTAATCGCGCCATTCGGTGAGGATCAACACCGCATCGGCACCGCGGGCGGCTTCGAGGGGCGAACTGGCGTGGAGCCAGCTGCCATCGGCCCCGATCGGCCGGGAGGCCGCCGTCGTCTCAGGACTCACCGGAGCACGATCGAGATCGCGGGCGATCTGGCCAGCCTCCACCTTCGGATCCACGATCGCCAGCTGGGCGCCCTCTTCGATCAGGTCGCGGCAGATGCGGATCGCCGGGGCCTCACGGGTGTCGTTGGTGTCGGCCTTGAACGCGAAGCCCAGCACCGCCAAGCGCTTGCCGCTCACCGTGCCGAACAGGCTGTTGACCACCAGGCGGGCGATGCGCTGCTGCTGCCAGGTGTTGAGTCCGACCACGCTTTCCCAGTAGGCCGCCGCCTCCTCAAGGCCGTAATGCCGGCAGAGGTAGACCAGGTTGAGGATGTCCTTCTGGAAACAACTCCCCCCGAAGCCCGGGCCGGCCTGCAGAAATTTCGGGCCGATGCGGCTGTCGCTGCCAATCGCGCGGGCCACCTCCCGCACATCGGCTCCGGTGGCTTCACAGAGGGCGGCGATGCTGTTGATCGAGGAAATCCGCTGGGCAAGAAACGCGTTGGCAGTGAGCTTGGAGAGTTCACTGCTCCAGAGGTTGGTGCGCAGAATCCGATCCTGGGGCACCCAGTGGCCGTAAACACTGGCCAGGGCATCAATCGCCTCGGGGTCCTCTCCACCAATCAGCACGCGATCAGGATTCTCCAGATCGGTGATCGCCGTACCCTCAGCCAAGAATTCAGGATTGGAAAGCACTGAGAAGCTCTTGCCGCCTCCGCCGCCCTGGGCGCCGGCGAGGATCGCCTTCACCGCTTCGGCGGTGCGGACCGGCAGGGTGCTTTTCTCCACCACAATCGTGTGTCCCTGGGAGGCCGCCGCCACCTGGCGTGCCGAGGCCTCAATCCAGCGCAGATCGCTGGCCTGGCCGGCCCCCACGCCCCGGGTCTTGGTGGGGGTGTTCACCGACAGGAACACCATGTCGGCCGCGGCGATGGCGGCATCGACCTCGGTAGTGAAATGCAGATTGCGGCCGCGGGCCCGTCCCACCACGGCGTCGAGACCGGGTTCGTAAACCGGCAATCGGGACAGATCGCCATCGTTCCAGGCCGCGATCCGCTCGGCGTTGAGATCCACCACCGTGACCTGAACACCCGGGCAGCGATCGGCAATGACCGCCATCGTTGGCCCACCCACGTAACCAGCTCCGATGCAGCAGATGGAGCGGATCGGGGGAGTCGGCATCGCTGAACCTATCGGTCGCAGCAGATTACTGCCACACCCCAGGGCCTCCTGCGGCAGGGCAGGCCTGTTTGGCCGCTGATCCAGGTGTGCACGCTGCGGCGGCCTAAGCGCGAAGCTGGCGCGCACCAGGACCCATAAAATCCGTTCAGGCGGGGGGGCACGACATGTGGTGGCGCACTCCCTGGCTCAGACAGCGCTGGCAGCTGTTCGGGCTTGCCGTGACGGATGCTGTCCTGGTAGCACTCAGCTACAACGTGCTGTTTTTGCATCGAATCGGCCGCTGGGCCGGTGTCACCCCTTCGGTGGTGGCCCTGATGCTGCTTTGGGTCAGCACCTCCTACCTGCTCGGCCGCTACTCGAATCCGGAGGAAGGCCAGCGCGATTCCCGGCGCCGGCGGCTGCTCGCCACCCTGACCGTGGCGCTGCTGGTGCTGACCCTCGTGGTGGTCGGCATCAGCTGGGGGATCAAGGTCAATGACCCCCGCACCTTCCGCGGCTTTTTGGTGCCGCTGCTGGCCAGCGTCTCAGGGTTCTCGGCCCTCGCCCAGCTCTGGATCGTCAACCAGCGCCGCCGCCACCGCCGCTGGCTTCTGCTCGGCGAGCCGGAGGAGATCGGGGTGCTCCAGGCCGAACTCGGAGGCGAGCAACTGCCCGACCACCTGATCGTCCGCGACACCAGGGCCCTGGCCAGCGACCAGCTCCTGGGCGAGGAGCGGTTTGATGCGATCGCCGTCAGCGAGGCGGCACCGCTGCTGGATCCGACCCTCCAGCAACTCCTGGCCTGCCGCGGCAACGGGATGAGCATCTGCAGCCTGGTGGTCTGGGCTGAACAGCACCTGCAGCGGGTCCCTCCGGAGCTGTTCTCCAGCCGTTGGCTGGTTCAAGCCGATGGCTTCGAGCTGCAGCCCGGGCGCTGGGGCTGGCGCCTGAAGCGGCTGGGGGATGTCACCGTGTCGCTGCTGCTGTTGCTGCTGACAGCCCCGCTGCTGCTGCTGGCAGCTCTGCTGATCCGCCTGGAGGATGGGGGGCCGGTGCTCTACAACCAGATCCGCACGGGTCTGTATGGCGAACCGATCCGGATCTGGAAGCTGCGCAGCATGGGGCAGGGGGCCGAACGCCTGGGAGCTCGCTGGGCCAGCCGTGATGATCCCCGGGTGACCCAGATCGGCGCCTGGCTGAGGCGGCTGCGGATTGATGAACTGCCCCAGTTGGTTTCGGTGCTCAGGGGCGACATGAGCCTGATCGGTCCTCGGCCGGAACGGCCGGAGCTGGAGGAGACCCTGGAGCAGCAGATTCCCCATTACCGGGTGCGCCACTGGGTGCGACCAGGGCTGAGCGGCTGGGCCCAGGTCTGTTACCCCTACGGCGCCAGCGTTGAGGACAGTCGGATCAAGCTCAGCTATGACCTTTACTATCTCCGCAACGCCAACCTGATGCTTGATCTCCTGATTCTGATCAAGACCATGCGGCTGGTCGCCAGGGCCAAGGGCTCCAACCCCCAAGCCCCCAGCCCGAGCGGCTCGGCCCAGGGTCTGGCCTCCCGCTGAACGCTGGCAGGGTGCCTCTGGTCTAGTTTCAAGGCCATGGCCAACGTTCTGATCACAGGAGGCGCCGGCTTCATCGGCAGTCACACCTGCCTGGTGCTGCTGGAGGCAGGTCATCAGCTCGTGGCCATCGATAACTTTGCCACCAGCAGCCCCGAGAGCCTGCGGCGGGTTCTCGCCATCGCTACCCCGGCAGCCAGGGCAGGACTGCGCGTGCTGGAAGGCGACATCCGCGATCCCCAGGCCCTCGATCAGGCCTTCAACATGGGGGAGGGAGGATTCGATGCAGTCATCCACTTCGCTGGCCTCAAATCCGTCGACCAATCGGTGCGCGAACCCCTGCGCTACTGGGATGTGAATGTAGCTGGCAGCCGCAATCTTCTCAAGGCAATGGTGGCCCATCACTGCCACACCCTGGTGTTCAGCAGCAGCGCCACGGTTTACGGCCATCCCCAGCGCATCCCGATCACGGAATCCGCCCCCGTTCAGCCGATCAATCCCTACGGCCACACCAAAGCTGCCGTCGAGCAGATGCTCGCCGATCTCGCCGGTAGCGGCGCCGGCACCGCTGGGGGGGGCCCGGCTGGCGAGCAACCGCCCTGGCGGATCGCGCGGCTGCGCTATTTCAATCCCGTCGGCGCCCACCCCAGCGGCCGGATCGGCGAAGATCCGCTGGGCCCACCCTCCAACCTGCTCCCATTCGTCGGCCAGGTGGCGCTGGGACAACGGCCTGAGCTGCGGATCTTCGGTTCGGACTGGCCCACGCCGGATGGCACCGGCATCCGCGATTACATCCATGTCATGGATCTGGCCGAGGGGCACCTGGCCGCCCTGGAGGCCCTCTGGAATGGTCCGGCCCAGATGCTCACCCTCAACCTCGGAAGGGGCAGGGGCTATTCGGTGCTGGAAGTGGTGAAGGCCTTCGAGCAGGCCAGCGGCCGCCCCGTGCCCTTCCAGTTCGTGGCGCGGCGGCCTGGCGACGCCCCCTGCTCCGTGGCCGACCCCAGCGAGGCGGGCCGGCAGCTCGGCTGGTGGGCCCGCCGCGACCTGGAGGAGATGTGCCGCGATGGCTGGGCCTGGCAGCGCAGCCACCCCCAGGGCTACCGCTCAGTCGGCTGAGAGCTGCGGCAGACAAGCCTGGAGGCGCTCCCGGAAGTCGCCCTTGGGCATGCCGCCCTTGAGCTCCCCATGGATCACAAAATCGGCTTCGGCATCGCTCACCAGCAGGTAGGTGGGCCAGCCCATCCCTTCCTTGCTGGGGTACTGGGCCAGCAACACCCGTCGGTAGCGGCGGTAGGTGTCGGTGTCCTGCAACATCACGCTGACGAACTCCAGGCCCAGGTCCTCGGCAACGCGGGCGTCGTAATGGCTCATGCGATGGCAGGTGCCGCAGTCTTCAGAACTGAACTTGAGCAGGGTCAGCGGGGCCACCTGGGCAGGATGCGAACGCTGCGGCGAGCCTAAGCCGCTGCAATCGGCGCTGGGGCCGCCCCCGATTCAGGTCAGCTCGCGGTCGATCCGCTCCAGGCGAAGCTGGCGCAGGCGCTCCCCGAGCTCCGGTCCGGGCGGCAGGCCAGCGGCGATCAGGGCGGCGGCCGTCGAGTCGGCGCGGCTGTGCCGCCAGCGCAGCAGCCAGCGCAGCAGGGGACGCCGCGGCCGGAATCCCCAGCAGAGCGCCAGGGCCACCGCATCGGCCGAGGCCCCCGGTGCCTCCAGCAGCAGGCACCAGCGGGACGGGGGCCAACCCCGGGTGTCGGCCAGCGGCGCCAAGCGCTGGCGCAGGGACTCGAACTGGGCCAGCAGGCGCTGCTGGCGATGGGGAATCTGCAGGCGTTCCGCCACCGCCAACGGCGCCTCGGCCCCCGCCAGCAGGGCCGCCAACGGGGGCAACCCGAAGCGCCGCGCCCAGTGGAGACGCCGTCGCCAGGCACCATCGGCCTGGAGGGCCCGATCAAGCAGGGCCAGCCCCCCCCAACCCTGGAGGGCGGCCAGGGCCGGCCCGCTGCGCTCCCGTTCCAGCAGCAGCTCCAGCTCCATCCGCAGCCGGGTGCCCAGGGCCGGAGGTGCCAGCTGGGGGAGATCCCCCGGCCGCCAGGCCCAGGGCCACTGGGCCAGGGTGCGCTGCCACTGCTCAAGGCTGCCCGGATCAAGCTTGAAGCCAAGACGGGCCGCGTAGCGGGCCGCCCGCAGGATCCGGGTCGGATCATCCCGCAGGCTGCGGTCGTGGAGCAGGCGCAGGCGCCGCTGGCGCAGATCCTCCTGGCCGCCGTGGGGATCGAGAAGAAGCAGGCCATCGGCGCCGGTGGTGGCGCTCCGCTCTGCTGCGCTCCCGGCTGCGGTGGCAGCCGCGGCGCCCGCCACGCCAGTGCCGGGGATGTCCGCCTCGCCGGCTGCAGCGATCTCCCCTTCAGCAGCGCCCTCCCCGAGGTGCAGCGCCATGGCATTGATGCTGAAATCGCGGCGGGCCAGGTCATCGGCCAGGGAACCGAAGCGCACGCGGGGGTTGTCGCCGGCTTCCCCATAGGTTTCCTGCCGGGCACTGGCCACATCGAGGAGCAGGATCTGCCCGGCGAGCTCCAGCTCAAGTTCGACGGTGCCGTAGGCGCCATGCTCCCGGACGGCACGCACCACCAGGCCGCGGGACGTGAACGGAGGCGCCCCAGCCTGTCCCTCCCGGTCCGCCTCGGGCGCCTCGGGCGCCGGCCAGCACCTGGCCAGCCGCTCCGCCAGCCGCAGGGCCGGTGAAAGCCCCCCGGGCGCCGCCGCCCCCGGGGCGGCCTCCACCACCAGATCCAGGTCCGGCAGCCCGCGCCAGGGATCGGCGTGCACCCGATGCAACAGCAGGTCCCGCACCGCCCCCCCCACCAGGGCCAGCCGATCCGGCGCCGCCGCCGCCGCCAGGGCCGCCAGCAGCGTCTCCGGGATGCCCGGGATCGCCGGCCCTGGGGCGATCGGGGCCAGGGACCGCTCGGGGGATGTCACGGGGGTGGAGAGAATGACCGCATCATCCCGGAGCTTCCCCTTGTCTGCCCTCACACGCTGCCTGGTGGAGGAGGCGGCCGCGATTGCGGCGAGCGCCCACCGCCTCGACGGCGCCCAGGTGGAGGCCGCCCTGAGCCTGCTGGAGGCTTGCGCTGCCCAGAGGGCCAAGCTGGTGATCACCGGGGTGGGCAAGAGCGGCATCGTGGCCCGCAAGATCGCGGCCACCTTCTCCTCGATCGGCCTGATGGCGATCTACCTCAATCCCCTCGATGCCCTCCATGGCGACCTGGGGGTGGTGGCCCCGGAGGATGTGGTGCTGCTGCTCTCCAACAGCGGCGAAACCCAGGAACTCCTCGGGATCCTGCCCCACCTGCGCCGCCGCGGCACGGCCCGGATCGCCCTGGTGGGCCGGGTGGAATCAACCCTGGCCCGGGACTGCGACGTGGTGCTGGATGGGTCGGTGGACCGGGAGGTCTGCCCCCTCAACCTGGCCCCCACCGCCAGCACGGCGGTGGCGATGGCGATCGGCGATGCCCTGGCGGCGGTGTGGATGGAGCGGCGCGGCATCTCACCCCAGGATTTCGCCCTCAACCACCCGGCCGGCTCCCTCGGCAAACAGCTCACGCTCACCGCCGCCGACCTGATGGTGCCGGTGGCCCGGCTGGCGCCGCTGCGCCGCGACGCGCCCCTGGCGGAGGTGATCGCCCACCTCACCGCCGATGGGGTCGGGGCCTGCTGGGTGGCGGCAGCGGTCGATGGCGAACGGATCCATGGCCTGATCACCGATGGCGATCTGCGCCGGGCCCTGCAACAGCATGGGCCCGAGGACTGGGGCCAGCTCACCGCCGCCGAGCTGATGACGGCCGATCCGATCACCGTGCAGGGCGACATCCTGGCGATTGAGGCCCTGGAACACATGGAGCGCAACCGGCGCAAGGCGATCGCCGTCCTGCCGGTGGTGAACGGGGAGCAGCGGATGCTGGGGCTGCTACGGCTGCATGACCTGGTGCAGGCCGGGCTCACCAGGGTGGCGCCATGAGCCTCTGGTCAGGGAACGATGGACCGGGCAGTCCATGGCGCTTGCGTCGCCGCTGGCAGTGGCGGCGGCGACGGGCCGAGCTGGCGGCGGTGCGCCTGCTGGTGCTGGATGTGGATGGGGTGCTCACCGATGGCGGGCTTTGGTATGGCCCCCAGGGGGAGTTGATCAAGCGTTTCGATGTGCGCGACGGGCTGGGCATCCGCCTGCTCCAGCAGGCAGGCATTGAGGTGGCGCTGTTGAGCGGTGGCCGCGGCGGGGCCACCGAGGCGAGAGCCCGCCATCTGGGAATCCGCCACTGTCTGGTGGGCGCCGCGGACAAGCCCCGGGCGTTGGAGAGCCTGCAGACCGCACTGGGCATGGCTCCCGAGGCGACCGCCTTCGTGGGCGACGACGTCAACGACCTGGCGGTGCGCGAGCGAGTCGGGCTGCTGCTGGCCACCGCCGATGCGGTAGGGCCCCTGAGAAGGCAGGCGGATCTGGTGCTGCTGCGGGCCGGGGGCGATGGCGCCGTGCGGGAGCTGGCGGAACGGCTGCTGCAGTTCACCCCCCGTTGGCGAGAGATCGAAGGCCGGGGCTGGCGCGACCGCAATGACTGAGAGGCGCTGATCAGATCCCGCCCTTCACCACGGGGCAGCCGAGGCCAGGCGTGCGCCTGCAGCGTCCCTAGGCGCCCTCGCCAGGGATTGCGCCAGCGAGCCGATGCGCCGCCATCCGCCGCGCCTGCTCAAGCTGCTCTGCCGTATCCACCGACAACGACTCTTCCGCCACGGCAAAGGTTCCGATGCCGATTCCCGCCTCCAGCAGCCGCAACTGCTCCAGCTTCTCGATGTCCTCCAGGGGCGAAGCCGGAAGCTGGGGCCAGCGGGCCAGCACATCGGCCCGGTAGCCGTAGATCCCCACATGGCCCCAATAGGGGGCATGGGCATGCCAGTGCTGCGGGTCAACGTCGCGCACGTGGGGAATGGCGGAGCGGGAGAAATAGAGAGCCCGGCCGTCACTGGCAAGCAGGGTCTTCACCACATTGGGGTTGTGCACCTTCTCGGCCCCCATCCGATAGACCGGCGTCAGCACCTCCGGCAGCGGCGCCTGCCGCGTGAATTCAGCAGCCATCGCATCGATCACGCCGGGATCGAGGAAGGGTTGATCCCCCTGCACATTCACCACCAGGGTCTGCTCGGCGGGGGCGCCAGCCAGGGCCACCAGGGCATCGACCACCGAGGCGATCCGATCGCTGCCGGAGCTGCAGGCGGGGCTGGTGAGCAGAGCCTGGCAGCCCCAGCGACGGGCCGCCTCGATCAGTTCCGGAGCGTCGGTGCAAAGCACAACGGCCTGGGGGCTTCGGGCCTGGAGACAGGCCTCCAGCACCCACTGCAGCATCGGCTTGCCGGCGATGTCAGCGAGGATCTTGCCGGGGAGCCGGGAGGAGGCAAGCCGAGCGGGCACGGCCACGATCGTGCGCATCGCTTTCAATCCCAGAGCCGGCTGGCATCATCGCGGGCGGAGAACCACTCCGCCGCCAGGGGGCCGCCCATGGTGCGCTGATCACGGAACCAGGGCCCGCCGAGGGTCCAGTGCAGCAGCGGCGAAGCGACGGCGGCGACGGCCTCCTGCACGTCGACCAGATGGTTCCAGCCACCCTGGATCGCACCGATCTCCTGATCGCCGGCAAGCCAGTGGAAACGATGCAGCTCCAGCCCCGAGGCGGTGTTGACGTATTCGGGCGTCAGGGCCTGGCAGCGGCTGCTGTTAAGCAGCATCAGGGAGCTCCAGTTTTTCTTGGGGTAGGGGCTCTGGGGCTCGCCAAGAAACTTGACGCTTTCCTGAGGGGCGTGTTGGTGCTGCACACACATGACCGCAAAACGATCGTCGCGCTGCGCCCACAAGGCAGCGATATCACCACGGCAGAGCATATCGCAATCCATAAAGATTGCCCAGCCTTGATAGTTCATCAGCCGCGGCACCAGGAAGCGGGTAAAGGAGAAGGCCGTCGACTGCTTTGGATCTCGCTGACGTTGAAACAACCCGGCCTGCTCCAACTGCGGGGTGACGAGCGGCGTGATCGCCAGGGGGGCGGAGCTGTGCTGATAGAGGCTGTCGATCAGCACATTGGTGGCCGCCCGTTCGCGCGGGTCATAGCCAATGAAAACCGGGATGGGTTGGCTCATGGTTCGAGGCTAAATCCCACGCCCTCGGCTTTCCAGAGCGAACGGGCCTGTTGCACCAGCGCCTCCACGGCGGCGGGATCGGCGGCCGGCCGGCGGCCATTCGCCACAGCCCGGTAGAGATCGGCCACCGCCCAGGCCTCGCTGGCCTCCTCCCTGGCGTGGCGCGGGATCAGGTGCAGATGCAGGTGGCGGGCCCCCTCCCCGAAGGCGATGGCATAGACCCGCTCAGCCCCCGTGAGCTGGCGCACCAGCAGCGAGGCCGCCTGAACCGCCCGGCCCCAGGCCGCGGCCTCGGCCGGGGTGAAATCGACCGGTCCGCCCAGGTGACGCACAGCATCGAGCAGCATCCAGCCCGCCAGGGGCGCCGGATCGGGATGGTGGCGCAGCAGCCAGAGACCATGGCGGCCGATCTCCCAGCGCTGCCGGGCCTCGGGATCGCCGTGCAGGCGGCAGACACCGCAGTCCAACGAAGAGTCGCCAGCGCGCAAGGTCAGGGCCATCACTGCTGGATTCCGCCGCACACATCCCACGAGACTGCCCCAGCGCGGGCTGCGAACGGGGATCGAAGGGGATGATCCGCCGTTTCGGGCATGCTGGAGCCGTCCCGCAGAGCCGCGGCCGGCCCGCCCTTGCCCATGACCTTCACCCTGATCGCCGGCCCCTGCGTGATCGAAAGTCCCAGCCTGGCCCTGGAGATCGCTGAGCAGGTGAAGGCGATCACCGAGCGTCTGGGCATCCACTACATCTTCAAGGCGAGTTACGACAAAGCCAACCGCAGCTCCGGCGACGCCTTCCGCGGCCCGGGAGTCGGAGGTGGTCTGGAGGTGCTGGCGGAGGTGAAACGCCGCCTCGGCCTGCCGGTGCTCACCGACATCCACGAGAGCCACCAGGCAGCCCCGGTGGCGGAGGTGGTGGACGTGCTTCAGATCCCCGCCTTTCTCTGCCGCCAGACCGACCTGTTGCTGGCCGCCGCTGCGGCCGTGCGCGGCACCGACAAGACGATCAATGTCAAGAAGGGGCAGTTTCTGGCTCCCTGGGACATGGCCCAGGTGGTGAACAAGCTCCGCCAGGCCGGGGTCGACAACCTCTGGCTCACGGAGCGGGGCAGCTGCTTCGGCTACAACACCCTGGTGGTCGACTTCCGCAGCCTGCCCCAACTGCAGCAGCTGGGCTGTCCGGTGATCTTCGATGCGACCCACTCGGTGCAGCAGCCGGGGGGGAAAGGCACGAGCACCGGCGGGCAGCGCGAGTTCGTGGCACCTCTGGCACGGGCCGCGGTGGCGGTCGGCGTCGACGGATTGTTCATGGAGGTCCACCCCGATCCCGACAACGCTCTCAGCGACGGACCCAACATGGTGCCGCTGCACCGGCTGGAGCCCCTGCTGGAGCAGCTGCTGGCGATCCGGGCCAGCGTTGCCGGCGGCTTTTCTCCTTCAAGCCTCTGAAGCCCGGAGCACAGTCAGAGCAACTTGTTCGAGTACACCAGCCGCCGGTGCATCGCCTGAACAGGAGGCAGCAGCGGAGCCAAGCGCGAGGCGAGCAGCCCCGAGGCCAGCCAGCCACCGTCGTAGCGGATGCGAGCCCGTTTCCGGGGATCGAAACGCATCCGATTCCCGGCAAGGATGTGGCTCTTGCTGGTCTCCCCCGGCGTCACCATGTCGGGATCAAACGGCAGATCCAGCCAGTCGCAGAGCCGACCCAGTGCCGCCTCCGGAGCCAGGGCCAGCTCCTCGTAACCGAGCCGGAACAGAGGCTTCCGGCACTGCCCCAACCGGTGTTCGAAGCGGCGATTGATGCGCAGCCAACGGGCCAGGGTGCGCCAGGTCTTCAGGGGACCACCCCCCCCGTGTCGGCAACGACCGTGCACCCAGGAGCGCGCATCGCGCACGAGGAAGATCACGCGAATCTCCAGGCCCTCCACCTGTAACTGCGGCAACTCCAGATCGTCCTGAAAGGAATCCACGACCCAGCGGATCGTCGGCGCTCCGGCCAGTCCAGCCAGCTGTCCGCTCAAGCGCTGGAGCTTCTCCACAAGCGGCAGATCATCGTGAGCCGGCAGCCACTCCAGCATCGGCCCCCACACAGGACAATCGCAGGCAAGGGCACCGCAGGTGCAGCGGCGGCTGTAGCGCAGATCGCCGCGCAGCTGGGCCGGTCCTCGATGCTCCTCACCGGGGCGCGGCTTGTGGAGAAGCCGCACGGCTTCCCCTAGTCCCATCATGGCCGGATGGGCACCCAGCGCCAGATCCAGGATGGTGCTGCCGCTGTGGCCAAGCCCGCGGATGAGCAGAAGACCGGCCACTCAAGCATGAACCAGGAGCCCCGAGACTACGGTCCGGTCTGCAGATCACAGGCGTGGAGACGCAGGTGGCTGAGCGGCCTCAGACGTCTGTAGCCCTCAGCCTCAGCGGTTCTCAGGGACGG
The DNA here is from genome assembly GCA_044360135.1 of Cyanobium sp. Taxonomy (GTDB): domain Bacteria; phylum Cyanobacteriota; class Cyanobacteriia; order PCC-6307; family Cyanobiaceae; genus Cyanobium. The sequence goes on along the minus strand of JBIKKX010000014.1, from coordinate 47,759 downwards.
GGCGATGCACCGCTGCAAAGAGCTGGAGCCGCACGGTTCGGTCAGGGAAATTCCTTGGGGGCTGCGCTGAATGGCCCAGGCCAACCTCGACCTCACCCCCCATCTGGCTTGGAAGGCTGGCGGCGGAACAGCAACAAGCCCGCGCTCGGTACTCCTGGATCCGATGGCGGGCTGGCAGGCCTTGCGCATCCGCACCGTTGAAGGCAGGCGGTCTGCCGAGGTCTGCTGCGGGAATAGCGCGGTGAACGGGAGCAGCCAGTCCAGGCTGACGCTGGCGAGGTTGGCTCCTCCTGAGCGCGCAGCGGCAGCAGAGGCCAGCACCAACTCAGCTGACGGCGGACCAGCGGTTGCGCCAGGGGGGTCTTGGAGAACCGTCAGGAGATGCCGGATGCCTCTCATGGTGCGGCGAGTCCCCCTCGAAACGGTCCTCGCGGGCCATCTCAACCGATCTGGTCGAGTGAGGTCTCCAAGGCCGAATCAGCACTCAGCACAATTGCTCTCAACGATGCGATTGCCAGCGGGAGAGCATCATCCTGGCGGCCTCAACAAGAAGGACCGATAAGCAGACCAGAGCGAGCGGAATCAGCGGTTTGGAATAGCGGACAATAAAATGACTGAGCAGAGCATAAAAGAGAAAGTAGCCAACTCCCATGATTGACATCAACGTCCAGTCGGCCCTGCGCAACCAGAGCCCCAGCCATGGCATCAACAGCAGGCTTGCAAAGGCGAAGGCGTTCGTTATCACCCCTGCCCAGGTCTTCTTGCTGTCAAACGACCAGCTTCCTCGCCAAGCCAGAGGCAGGCTGACCAGCAGATGCTTCCATGGCTGGGCGCGAATGCGGCTGACGGCGACCTCCTTAAAATAGTCTTCCTCAGGTTTTGGTGGTTTTTGCCTGGCCGCCTGCTGAGAAAGCTCCATCAGAAGGCCGGGCTGAACTGATTTATAGAAACCTTGGACATCCTTGAAACGCCCTTCCGCGATGGCCTGCTCATCGCAGGGCAGATTTCTCGACAGGCGCTGCAGGGAACCGCCACATTCCAATTGGGATTCAGAGAAGCCAAGCACAGGCTCAAACACATCCTTCTTCAGCCGATCAGGCGCATAAGCGTAAAAGGCACCCAAGAATTCCTTCGCCGTCATTTGATTATAGGAAGATCGAAACAACAGCACCTTGCCACCCCCTCTCGCAACCGCGGCATCGCCGCAATCGATTAGGTTGCGAACAACCCAGGGCAGAACAGCCAGAGCGAATCCAAGCGCTACGCAGAGCCCGAGGTTGATAGCCTGCCTGGAACGCCCGAGCCATAACAGGGGCAGCACAGGCAGGATCAGCAGAGCCAGATAGGAACCCGAAGCCTTGGTGAGCACAAGGCCTCCGAAGATCAGTCCAGCAAACAGCGCAAGGAGGACATGGGGCCTGCGGCGAACCAGGACAAATGAGGCGCCGGCAAGCACAAACAGACAAGAGGCAATCAGCTCTGTGTTGAGATTGTCCAGCTCATAATATACAAACTCAGTGGCACTCAGATAGATCACCACCATCGCGGCCAGATGGGCCAGCCAACGAGGCCGCAGCAGGAGCAGGCACAAAGCCCAGAGGGAAGAAAATAGAGCCAGCAAGTAAAAGAGATTGACTCGAACGACACTCGCAAGACGTTCAGGATTACCGATCAGATCGCGAAAGTCTACGCCAGACTTGATCCCTAGAAGCCACTTAAGATGGCCAGCAAGAATCCAATTCGGCAGGGGCTCGCGCCGATAATCAGGAAGAAGCTCACCGACCTCTCCAGCGTAGACACCATGTTGCGCGAAGTTAAGCGCATAGCGCAGGTTTTCGCTGGCGTCATCGCCAAGTGAGTCGGCCTGCGCATACTTCCATCCATGGATCAGCAGAATGCCGATCAGCAGGACCACTAGCAGGGGCAGGATGACCTGCGGCGATACGAATGACAACAAGCGAATGGATAGACCCGAACGCCCCAGGACGGCAGGCTTTTTCATGGACATTTCAGAATCGAAACAAAACGATGCAGCCGAATCGCCGGCACACTACGGGGCGAGAAAACAGGCGGCCGCATGAAGCGCAACCATCGCCCAGGGAGGTCAAGCAGACAATCCCCACGAGGTTGGCTGAGGGGTTGCGTCGTTCACCGAGCAGAGTGTAACATGTGCCTCAAGAAATCCCCGCAAGCTTGACGCGATTGTGACTGTCAGTATAGTCATCCCTTGCTACAATGAAAAACAGGTAATATCCAGCACCCTACGCGATATCTTCGATCACCTGGGCCGCAGCAAGATCTCAGATGCCGACGTCATCGTTGTTGACGATGGCTCGTCAGACGGGACCTCGGAGCTACTTGACAGACTGCTTGATCTCTACGCTGATTACCCCCTTCGTGTCATCCACCACCGTCGCAACCTCGGTTACGGCGCAGCCTTGAAGAGCGGCATCGTGCGTTCTCATGCCGACTACATCTGCATCACCGATTCGGATGGCACCTATCCCAATGAAAGGATTCCCGAATTGATGACCCTGGCAACGCAGCACGACATGGTCGTCGGAGCGAGGGTCGGCAAAGAAGTAACCTATTCCAAACTGCGTTCCATCCCGAAACTCATTCTTGTCCCTTGGGTCTCATTTCTATGCGGAGAGAATGTGCCCGACATGAACTCGGGTCTGCGCATCTTTCGTCGTGAGGTCGCCCTCAAGTTTCTACCGCTCCTGCCCGATGGATTCAGCTTCACAACCACCATCACAATCTGCATGATGCGCAACCGCTACGATGTTTTATTCATACCAATCAGTTACACCCCGAGAATCGGGAAAAGCCATATCAAGCCCTTGCGAGACACCCTTCGCTTCGTGCAGCTGATCGGGCGAACTGGCATGTACTTTGCCCCCATCCGCCTGCTAGCGCCCCTGATTCTTTTGCTTGTTATTCTTGCCATCGCCAGTGCTTCTTACGACGCTTTCGTGCTTGGCAATTTAACCGATAAAACAATTCTCCTGTCGGTCACAAGCCTGCATGTCTTTATCTTCGCCATGCTTGCCGACATGATTGACAAGCGCACCTAGAAAAGCCGCTGCCGACGAGACATTAACTCCTTCTGATTGCCTTATCAATGCCTGTTCTTTTTCCTCCAAGAAAACTTCTTCAGATGCAAGCATGGATGGCAAACTGGCGCCCTATGGATGCGCTTTTACCACTCAGTATATCGCTCCATACATACAAATCCACGCGTGAACTCGGGGTTGGCCTCCTGGTTGCCTGGATGCTGTGGCGACTGAGCCAATCATTGATTCGGGGCGATGACAACGGACCCGGAACCTCTACTCCGAGACCCTATCTGGGGATGTTCCTGGCTCTGCTGTTGCTGAATGCACGCCCGATCGTCATGCGCGACGACCTCTATGGCCCCAGTCAGTTTCTTCTCATTGCCCTTGGTTTTGTCATCGGCTTGCAACTCTCATCGAGGTCATGGAAGATCACTCTAGGTTGGTTGGCTGTTTGCATCCTGCCTCTGCTCGGCCAATTTGTGATGGAAGCAATGGCGACAGAAAGCCCCTATTCCATTGCATCGATTAAAACCATTTACGAGGCTTCAATGCGAGGGCATGGTGGCATCAATCGATTCGCCACGCTGATCTTGATGCTCACGATGTCCGCCTGGTATTTCTTGCTGTCAGTGCGAAGCAGGATGGGGAAAGTCCTGGCAATGATTAGCGTCATCTGTGGTTATATACTCTGCCTTGGCAGTGGTTCGCGGATCGCCATCTATGGAGCACCACTGGCTGCGCTGCTTGCCTGGTCATTTTTGCGTCTTTATGGTCGGGACAGCAAAACCCTTAGGTTCATTATATTTGGTGTTGGCGCCACATTCGCCTCTGTGCTCTTGTGGTGGTTCCTCCTCTCGCCCGAAGCTTCACGCAATAGACTTTCGGATTTGTTTCGATTCGAGGCCGCAAGCTGCTGGCTGTCGATTATGTTTTCCGGCCAGAATCGCTTCCTCTGGGGCGTCGGCTATGGCAGCGAGACTTCCAACAAGATCTGCGACCATATTCCAGATTTTCGCGGCCAGGTAGGAACGATTGGCCATGCCCATAATACCTTCGCCCAAATTGCTGGTCAACATGGACTGCTGGGCCTGATTTCACTGGCGATCGTTGTAATGCTCATCCTTCAGGGGATACGTCTGCAGCTGGCTGCAGCGAAGTCGCGTCTGCCTCTGGCGCTCGGACCATCCGGAATCACATGGGCGGAGATCGCAATCGGCTTGAATCTGGCGATAACATTCAACGTTCTGGCCACGACTGTTTATATCTACAATCAAATCAACCAGCTCCTGATCGGCCTCCTCTGCGCCAGCGCCATCCGTTCCGTGTCATTATCGCGGAAGGTGGCCAATTTGCCGTCTTATTCAGATCAAGAGTCGCCATAAAGCCCTCCTGCCAGATCTTGACCGCTTCAGGCTGGCCGATGCAGAAAATAGGCCGGGCCCTGCCTGGCTGCTTGCGTGGCAACGGGTGATTATCACTCCTAGCCATATGGGCGTGAGCCGCTCCAGGGCTGTCTAGCTGTTCATGCCAAGAAAAAGGTGCGCTTCTGGGATTGCGGAAGCGGAGCAGGCATCAGCGATAGGCTTCCCGCGCTGTACTGGCTGTCGGGTCCTGATGGCGGCTGGAGATGTCCAGGAGGAAGGCCGCCAGCTGTTCCAGATGATTCTGGACAGTGAACGATTGGGCCGCCCGAGTTCTGGCGGCCACACCCATCCGGGCCGCCAGATCCGGATTCGCCGCCAGCTGTGCCATCGCGTCCGCCATGGTTTCGACATCACCCTCATCGACGAGAAAGCCGGTGTCTCGATCCTGAACCACCTCCGGGATGCCGCCATGGCGGGTGGCCACCACGGGGAGGCCACTCAGCTGCGCCTCCATCACCGCCACAGGACTGCCTTCGCTGTCGCCATCTGGAGCCACCAGCGAGTGCTGCACGAAGGCCCGTGTCTGCCGCATCAGCTCCGCCACCTCCTGCTGGGAACGGGTACCGAGCAGGGTGACGGCCTCCTGGAGATCCATCTCATCCACCAGACGGCGGGCCTCGCCGAATAGCGGGCCCTCGCCCACCATCACCAGGCTGCAGCTGGCTGCCAGGGCCTCGGGGAGCTGCCGCCGCATCCGGGCAAAGGCCCTGATTGTGTGGATTGGCCCCTTCTTGGCCACGAATCTGCCGACCGCAAGGAAGCGGGGCGGCACCACCGCCGGTTCGGCACCGTAAAAGAGCCGCTCATCGGCCCCCGAGGGACTCACCAGCAGCCGCTCCGCCGGCGCCCCGAGCTCCAGAAGCACGCGGCGCATCGGCTCGCTCTTGACGATCACCCCTGAAACCAGACGCATCAGACGGCCATAGCGACCTCGCAGCACACCGATCTTCCCCTGTGCGGAGGCATCAGAACCGCGGAAATGCACCACCAGCGGCACATCAGCCCAGCCAGCAGCCTCCATCACCCGCACTGCATGGAAGCCGAACTCCACCATCAGCAGATCGGGGCGATGGCGGCGGATCAGCCACCAGGCCACCAGGGAGGCCGGCAGCGTCGCCAGGCGCAACAGGCCGATCCTGGTCAGCACCTTGCTGGCCAGGATCGCGAGGCCATAACTGAGACGCAGGGGCTGACCGATCGGTCGCTCATCTCCGAAGTAGGCGATCATCTCGAACGGCAGTTGGGTCAGATTGGCGCGCACGAAGGTCTCGGTAGCCGCCCGGCGCGTAGGCGCCAGCACCAGCACACGCAGCTCAGGGCTGCGGCTTCCGGCCTCTGCCTTCCTGCCGGGCCGCCTCACAGCAAGGGCATGGCGAGGATCGATCTCCAGTGCGGTTCAAGCTGCTCCCAGGACAGCGATCGCAGACGTTGAGCAGCGGCCATTCCCAGTCGCTCCCGCAGGTCGGGGGCCACGATCAGGCGGCCCAGCACCGTGGCGAGAGCAGCGACATCTTCGCTGGGACAGACCAGGCCATTGACGTCATGCTCGACGACCTCGAGCGGGCCGGGCGAAGCGTCGGTGACCACAACCGGCAAGCCTGCCGCCATGGCCTCAAGCAACGCATTGGGCATCCCTTCGAAACGAGAGGGGAGAACAAAAATAGAAGCCTGGGCCAGATACGGGCTCGGATCCGGCTGGTATCCCTCGAAGCGGACCCGATCCTCCAGCCCGTGGCGGCTGGCCAGGTCCGCCAGCTGTTCGCGATCGGGGCCGTCGCCGACGAGAACCAGGCTCCACTCCTGAAAGGTGGGCTGCCGCAGTGCCGCAAAGGCCTGGACCAGCAGGTCCAGACCCTTCTGATGCACGAGCCGGGCCACGGACAGAAGCTCAGGGCGCCTTGCGCCTGCTGCGGCGACGGGGACGGACGGGCCTGATCGGCTGGGCAGGGGGTTGGGCAGGAGCTCAAGCCGTTTCCAGGGGCCCATCTCCTCAAGAGCCTCCAGCACCCCGGCCGTGTTCGCCGTGACCACATCGGCACGGCGGTAGTAGACCCGCCGCATGCGGCTGTAGAGACCAGAGAGTTTCTGGCGGCGCGGATCATTGCGCTCGGAGACAACTAGATGAATGGGCAGATCCCAGGCGGCATGGCAACAGAGGATGTTGGTGCGGCTCAGCAGGGCCAGAACGCGTCGCGGTCGCTGCGTGGCCAGCCGCGCCTGCAGGCGCGGCAGCCGGTAGCCCTGAATCCAGCCCATGCCGACATGGAGCAGGCGCTGGGATGGGTGAGAACTTCCCGGCCAGGCGTGGCGCTCGATCCAGGGCCACAGCAGCCACAACAGGAGGCTGACCGCCATGCTGCGCAGCTTGATCAACTGCGCCAGACAGAATCGGCGGCCACGCGCCAGCAGGGAGCGGTCATGGATGTCGATCAGCATGGGATCGGCACCGAGATCACTGAGGGGGACACCGGCCGGCAGCCGATGCAGGACCGGATGCTCGTGATTGAGCGTCAGGACACGGACCTTCATCCCCTGAGCAGCGAAGTGGCCGGCGGCCAGGAGACCCACCTTCTGTGCCCCACCCAGACCCAGGTGGGGCAGCACCACCCAAAGATCATCCATGAGGCGTGATGTCGGTCAGAGCCGTCAGGAAATGCTGCGCCAATGCTGACGCATCAAGGGTCCGGCGCACGCCGATCGCCGCCGTGCCCAGCCGCTGCCGCTCGGCCGGATTGGCCAGCAGCCCTGCGAGCTGTTCGGCCCACAGGCTCGCCGGCGCATCAGCCGGAAGCAGCAGGCCATTCTCCCCAGGGCGGATCAGGTCGGCAGGTCCGGTGAGGCAATCGGCAGCGACACAGGCACAGCCCGCCGCCATGGCCTCAAGCAGCACGTTGGGGAACCCCTCATAACGGGATGGCAGCGCGAAAACGGTCGCGCGTGCGTACCAGTCGCCGATGTTGCCGGCCATGCCTGGCAGCAGCAGACGCGATTGCAGACCCGAATCGCCCAGGCGTTGCCGCAGCCAGGTGCATTGGTCGAGACCGTGGTAAGGGCTGGCGGAGAGGCCAAGGATCACCAGGCGCAGCTCCGGCCAGGCGCCTGCCAGCAAGGCAAAGGCCTCGACGAGCCTGTCGAATCCCTTCTGCATCGCCTTGGTACCGGCCGCAAGGATCAGAGGAGCCGAATCGGGGAGCCAGTCCGCGGGCTTCAACACCGGCTGCAGGGCGGGAAGGGGCCAGACCACCGGGTTGGGCAGCAACAGTTGATGGTCGGCCCCGCAGTGCTCCCGAAGCCAGTCGCCGCTGGCGCGGGTCTGGACCAAATGCAGGTCCGCCCAGGGATAGGCCAGCCGGCGCAGGCCACGCCATAGCAGGGAGGGTGGCTTGGCCGGAGGATAGTTGCGCTCGGACACAACGCAGCACAGCCCCAGGCCACGGCTGGCCAGCAGCGTCTTCACCGCCGGCAAGGTCGTGACTCCCACCACCACCTGAAACGCCCCCCGCCGCAACAGCCGCCGCAGCCGCAGGATCCGTGCCGGGAAGCCCCACCAGCCGAGACAGCACAGCAGGGGAGAATCGGCGGGCTCCAGCCAGCGCTCCACTCCCGGCGGCAGTGGATAGGCATCGCTGGACGCGCCCCGTCGGGTGATCACGACCACCCGCCAGCCCGCTTGCTGGCACCAGCGGGCCCATTGCAGCAAGACTCGCTCAGCTCCTCCGAGCTTGAGGGAATCAATGTAAAAAGCGATCGAGCGGTCGGCTGTCATGAGGGCAGCGCGAGCAGCCCCGCGAAGCTTGACCGGGCTTTCTCCGTCTTGCTCCAGTCAAGACGAGGCTCCAACACTAAAATTACAGCTCCGAGCAAGGATTCGAAGGGGGGCCGTTGCTTCGCTGCGTCGCCACCCCAGGAGCAGGGCCGGAGCTGACGCACCAGCTCGGCGGCGAAGCCGCGGTGATCCTCCTGAGTGGCCGCCATGTAGGGGTCAAGGTCGGGATGCTCACTGGCGCGGCGCAACCGGTCGACCTGAGCAAAGGCTCTGGCAAAGCGCTCCGGATCGGCTGCGTGCCAGGCCATCACGGCCTCCAGGGCCAAGCAGCGCAGGATGTTGCGGGTCATCCGGGCGGCCGTGGCGGGGTCGATGCGATGGGGCTCGTAGGGCTCGAGCGACTGGACCAGGCGCTGGCAACAGGCATCCAGCTCCGACCAGTCAGCGAGGGCAAGATGGGCGCGCAATCGGGCCAACTGGGCTGAAAACAGCAGCTTGGCTCGGTTTTCTCGGTTCGGGCGGAGACAGCAATAGGAACCGGGATCGGCTTCCAGCTGCGCAATCAGGTGACTGAGGGCAGGCAAGCAGGCCCGAATTGTAATCGGCTCCTTGAAATCAATGGCCCGGTAGGTCTGCACCACCTGGCTGTAGGCACGGAAGTGGAAGGGGAGTCTGCTGCTGCCAGCCAGCACCTCGAACAGACGCAACTGGTCGGCCTTGCTGTCGGGACGGGCGCTGCGGCGGAATAGCAACTGGTGCAGATAATGGGTATCGGCGGTTTCCAGCCAAAGCTCCTCCAGGAGGTTGCGCGCTTCAAGATAATCGCCGCGAGCCACCTTGCGAGAAGCCAGCGCAACGATCAGTGCGGGATTGTGCGGCCAACGACGATGGAGCCGCTCCAGAAACAGCCTGGCGGAATCCTGGCGGCCACAGCGTTCCAGAGCGGCAGCCAGGGCGAGGGCTGGCCTTGCGGCGGCAAGGTCAGGGAGCAACTGGAGCAAACGACGTCGTGGTGGGGCCGGCAGGCCGGAGTTGAGAGAAAGCAGCCCGTGCCTCTCCAGAAGCGACACCATGGCGGAGGTGCGCGTGCGATACGTGTGCTGACTGGCCCGTTCCAGCCGCTTCTGCAGGGGAGCAACATGCCCCGCCAGGACCAAAGCGATCGCCCGCTGGAACTCCTCAGGATTGGGCTCACAGAGAGCAGCGACGTCAGCCTGCGCCTGCAGGGAAGGAATCGCCGTCGCCACCACTGGAGTGCCAGCCGCCAGATATTCGAAAAACTTCATTGGAAACATATGGCGCGTATAATCGTTGTGGCGCAAAGGCAGCAGCCCCACATCCACCTGGCTTAGATAGGACGGCAACTGGCCATAAGACTTTGAACCAAGAAGATGCACATTCGGCAGTTGACGAAGGGCCGTGATATCGGTGCCAGGATCAGTTTCGCCGATTGGGCCGATCAAGATGTAGGTCCATTCGGGGGTGGAACGGGCCAGGGAAACCAGCATCGGCACGTGAAGCTTGTAGGCATCGATGGCGCCCATGAACAGCAGCCGAGGCCGGGGCAGCTCGTGCAGATCGGCCGGACAGGCGAGAGTGCCGCTGCGAGCCGTATTGAAATGGTCAGCATCGGCCACATTGCCAAAGCCATAGGTGGCTGGGTTCAGGGGGGCCAGATCACGCTGCAGTTCCGGGGCCGTGGTGAACACGACCGTCGCCCGGCGGCAAAGATGCCGCTCCGCTGCCTCCAGCCGCTCGACGGGCATCCCCGGTTGGGCCTGAACCCGATCAACGCACTGATAGATTGTGGCCCGAAAGTTTTCGAGTGCAAGATAATCCTGCGCCAGTGGATTGAAGGTCCACAGCAGGGGTTTGAAGAGCCCCACCCACTCCTGAGCGATCACCAGTGACGGTCTCAGGAGCAAACGGTTGATCCGCAGAGGCAGGCCTGAGGTGCCGCCGGGGATCACCAGGGGCGACCAGACCCAGAGTCCCTGGCGCACACGCCGCGGCGGTCGCAGGCAGCGACCGAGGCGCCTGAGGATCCGCCCCAGGTCGCGACGGTCCGATCGGGCACCCCTCAGCCCGAGAGATTCGACATAGAGCACCCGGTGTCCGAGGTCTGCCAGCGCCACGGCAACGTGCTGCTTGTTCGTCCACAGGGGATGATCCCAGTCAGCAGTCGCCAGGAGGATAAAATCAGCCACAACAACAACTCAGGGGCGATCCAGCATAGTCATCTCTCGAAAGCTGGAAGACATCGCAATTAGCCCCTCATAATCGCCGGCCGCCTTAACGCAGCCATTCTCAATTTCATAGATGCGATCACACTTTCGCACTGTACTGAGCCGGTGGGCGATCACAATAGTGGTGCAGCGGCGGCCAAGAATATCCAGCGCCTGCAGCACATCACGCTCAGTTTTATTATCGAGTGCGCTGGTCGCCTCGTCCAACACCAATACGCTTGCATGGCGATAAAAAGCACGGGCCAGAGACAAGCGCTGCCGCTGGCCACCAGAGAGCTTGACACCATTCTCGCCGATGACAGTGTAAAGGCCGTAAGGCATCTCGCTCACATAATCAGCGAACTGGGCAGCCTCCAAGGCCAACCAGACCTCATCATCGTTGATCAAATCACTGTTTTTACCGAACGCCACATTCTGTCGCACGCTGGCATCAAGCAGGCGAATATCCTGGGGAACCAGAGCGCAGTTGGCCTGCCACGCCGGCCACTCCTCCTCAGTCAGCGGAACCCCATCGAGACTGAGATTTCCGCTGCTGGCACGGAACAGCCCGAGAATCAGATGAGCGATGGTCGTCTTGCCGCTGCCGGTGCGCCCCACCAGAGCAACCCGGGATCCCACAGGGATCGTGAGATCAATATTGGTCAGCACATCACGCTTGCTGCCTTCATAGCGGAAGCACACATTGTCCAGTCGAATGAATCGCTTCGGCGCCATCCCCGCAGGAGTTGGAACACCCGGTGCGGCCAACCGCATCCGCGAGGGCTTCATCTGCAACAGCGTCAATGCGTCCTCAATTTCAGGCAGACCAGCGCGCAATCGATTGAGGTTGCGGAAGGCTGACTGCAGTGGCTGAGCGATGCGCAGCAGCGTTACCAGAATAGCAGCCAGAGCGGGCAGAGCTTCGCGAACCTTGCTGGCATCACCGGAGAGAATGGCCGGTATCATCCCAACCGCAAAAAGGATCGTGATCGCAGCCGGCTCGATGATGTAACGAGGAACCTCTGGCAGCAGCTGAGCCAGCCGATCGTAGCGCTTGGCAATGGCTCCATCCTGCGCAAATCTCTGAAAAAAGAAATCCTCAGCTGAATAGAGATGCACATCCGCCATTGAGCGCAGGGACTCCATCAGCATCTGATTGATTCGCTTGGAATAACGAATCTTCTGGCGCGATGCATGACGTAGGTATGGGGTCAACAAGCGGGAGGTCAGAACATATGCCAACAGCATCATCGCGAAGATGAACAGTGATCGACCGCCGAGCACAAAAGCAACACCGATGAGCAAGACAAGAACCGAGAATAAGTTGCCGGCCATCACAATGAGCGGCGAGATCACCGATGTGGAAACCCGATTGATGATGCGATTGAACTTGTCCGATAGATGCGCGGTCCGCTGATGCTTGAAATATTCATACTTCTGCAGCAACAGGTTTCGATAAACCTTATTGACAAGGTCTGACCAGACATCCGCGGTCAGCATGCTGACCATCCAGGCGACCGCCAGGCGGATCCCCGATGCGATCCAGAAGCTGGCTACCAAAAGCAGCACAAGCCAGCCGGCCTGATCGAGAAGACCACCGCCAAAGAATTTGATGCCGGGTATCTGATCTTCGAGTTTTACCCCCGCCAACAACCCTACGATTCGAGCGAGAAGACCGACCAGGAGCATATCCAGGATGCCCTGAAATAAAGAGGCCGCCAAAACAAGCCCCATAAATCTGACTCGATTAGGAGGCAGTTCTTGCAACAACAGTCCCAGTTGCTTCCAGGTCTGACTTTGGATGAAATGGAACACGCGGCTTGGACCTCAGGGAGCAGGCGAGTCGGAGCTGCTCTAAAAGCCAAATTACTGGGGGCGACCGTGACGCCTCAGCGTCCCGTCGGCCAGCCGGGCAACCGTTTGGCCACCCGCGCCAGGCGCACTTGCGTCTCGTGCAGGCGCAAGCTCCAAAGGGAGGGGCTGCGGAGGGGTGGCGAGGCTCCCTGGGACTCAGCCGGTTTGATGTGCCGGGACATCTGTTCGAGGCTTCCCAGGACCGCAGACCAGCGCTCCAGCAGCCTCGCTTCCGAGTACTCCTGCAGCCGTCTTTCCAATCGCTCCTGATCACCGAGCCATGGCCACGGATCTGCCGCAGCGGCCGCGATCCGCTCCACGTCGTAGGTGAGGCTGCCACAGCCGATCTGATGGCCCAGGATGCCCGGATCCAGTTGATCGGCAAGGGCATGGTTGAGGCTGCTGAAAACCACGCAGCCACAAGCCATCGCCTCGAGCGGCGGCAGGCCAAAGCCTTCACTCACGCCACGACCGCGCCAGTAATCGGCCGAGTCGTACAAATAGACCGAGGCGGCGTTAAACAGATCGACCAGGTCGTCAACCCAGCCGCTCTGAACCTCCACTCGCAGCCCCAGGGCCCGCAGCGCCGGCACCAGCTGGTGGAGCACGTAGGCGCTGCACTTGCGCTGCTGCACGAGCACATCGATCGGCCGGCGCTCCCCAACCACAGGCGGTGGCACCAGGGCGTTGCCCGGGCGGGCCCCACGGGCCAGCCACTTGCCATCCAGGGCATTGGGCAGCAAGAACAGCGGATTGCGCGGCGCCCGGTCGCCCCAGTAGCCGAGGGTGTTGCGGCTCACGGCGAGCACGGGCACCCCAGGGGGCAGATGGAAGCCGTAGCCGCTGCTGTGGGCGTGATAAGCCACGGGCCGTCCCCGCAGCCGCCGCAGCAGCCCGGGCACATCAAAGCCCCAGCTCACCACCCACAGGGACTGGCCAGGGGCCCGCTCCCGGGCCAGCAGATCATTGAGAAAAGGATGCTCGGCCTCGCGCTGGCGGTAGGTGACGAGCTCCACGGTCCGACCGGGAAGGGAGGCCACCAGCCGGGCGGTCTGTAGCTCCACGAGCAGGCCGCCACAGCGGAAGCGACCCGTGGTGCCCGGCAGCAGGAAACGGATCGGAGCGAGGCGGCTGGTCAACGGGGTCGGGGGTGTCCGCAGCGACGGTGCGGTCGCTGCGAAGTCTGCCGGAGCCTGGCTCAGGCCGGCACCACCTCGGTGCTGCCGGCCCGCTGACGGCGGGTGAGGAAGCCGAACAGCACCTTGCCGATGGCGGCGATCAGGTTGCCTTCCAGCTCCTGGAACATCTTCATGTTGCAGTGGAAAGCCTGATTGGCCTCCTCGACGATCCGATCGGCCATCGCCTGATCAATCGGCAGGCTGTCGAGCACGGCGCGGTAGTTGGTCTTGAAGCCCTTCTCGTCAGGAATGGCGTCGAATTCATAGAAGCGCAGGCCGTCGTGCTCGCCAAGATTCATCGCCTTCTGGGCGATGTTCTTGAGGATCTGGCCGCCGGAGAGGTCGCCGATGTAGCGGGTGTAGTGGTGACCCACCAGCAGCTCGGGGGCCTCCTTGGCGACGCGGCGCAGGCGCGCCACATACTCCTGGGCTCCGGGGGTGGCGCGGATTTGGTTGCGCCAATCGGAACCGAAGTAGAAGGCGAGGTCCTGTTCGAGGGATTCGCGCCGGTTGAGGGCTGGGAAGTGGATCGGACCGACCACCGGATGGTCGCTGAGGCGGCCGATCTCCTCCTCCATGGCGGTGTAGACGAACCAGAGGTCGGCCACCAGGGTGCGGTAGCTGGCCTTGTCGACCACGCCCTTGAGGAAGCAGCTCACAAAGCCGGTGTTCTCGGCCATGGTGTGGGCCTTCTTCGTTCCCTCACGGAGCTGGGAGGCAAGAGCGACGGGCATGGCCAGGCGAGCGGTCAGCGGAAGCGGAAAGCAAGGCTAGGTGGGGCCTGGCGGGATGAGCGTTCAAGGTTGCGAAGGATTACGGCTGGGGCGGCCCTGCGGGGCTGGGGCTGGGCGGCCGGGCTCGCCGTGGCGGCGGACTTGAGGGTTTCAGGGGGGCTGGGCGAGAGCCGGGGCGGGATCTTGGGCGCTGGCTTCGATCAGCAGGCAACCGCGGTAGTAACGGGAGCGGCCACGGCTCCAAGGCTGCGGCGAGGTGAGGCGGCGGCTCAGGCCACCTGGGAATCGGCGTCGCCGAACAGCTCGAACAGCTGGCGGCAGAAGGTGCGCAGGGTCTCCTCCACCGCGGGGCTGGGAGGGTGGGGGCCGCTGGCCCGCCAGTCCCCCACCGTCGCCAGGGACCAGCGCTCACCGGCGTAGGTGAGGCCCCGCAGGGTCACCCCCAGCAGGGGCGGCCTGCCGGAACCACCTAGCCCGCCCGGCGGGCCGGCCAGCCGCAGCTGCACCAGCACCGAGCGGCACTGGATACGGGGACTCCAGCCGGGGAAATGGAAGGAGAGGTCCACCGTCTCCGGCTCGCCGAAGGCCCGGGTCTGGGGATCGTCGCGCCAGGGGTTGAGATTGGCGCGGGCATCGGGGAACTGCTCGCGGAACAGGCTGGCCGCCGAGGCGATCGCCTGGGCGAGCTGCAGGGTCCGAGCCTGGTCCGCGGCATTCATGGCAGCCATCTTGAGGCCGGCGGCGCCGCTGTGACACGCCGATCGGCAGTTGCGCACAGGCGGCGGGCCGACAGCGGCCCATCGACGGCCCAATCGGCGAGCAAGGGCTGGATGGAGCACACAGAGTTCCCGATGCGCCGATCACCGCAAACCTTCCAGCGTCGGCCACCGGCATAGGCTCAAGATTCCGATGCGCCTGGGCGCCCGATGGCCAGCTACGAGAAGCTCACCGCCCCCTCCCAGGGCACCGCGATCCGTTTCGAAAACGGCCTGCCGGTGGTGCCGAACGACCCGATCATTCCGTTCATCCGCGGCGACGGCACCGGTGTCGACATCTGGCCCGCCACCCAGCGGGTGCTGGATGCGGCGGTGGCCAAGGCCTACGGCGGCGAGCGCCGGATCGAGTGGTTCAAGGTGTACGCCGGTGATGAGGCCTGCGAGCTCTACGGCACCTATCAATATCTGCCGGAGGACACCCTCAGCGCGATCCGGGAGTACGGCGTCGCGATCAAGGGTCCGCTCACAACCCCGATCGGTGGCGGCATCCGTTCGCTGAACGTGGCCCTGCGCCAGATCTTCGACCTTTACTGCTGTGTGCGTCCCTGCCGTTACTACGAGGGAACCCCCAGCCCCCACAAACGGCCCCAGGATCTCGACGTGATCGTCTATCGGGAGAACACCGAGGACATCTACATGGGGATCGAATGGGAGGCCAGCGATCCGGTTTGCGTGGAGCTGATCGAGCACCTCAACACGGTGGTGATCCCAGCCAACGGCAAGCTTGGCAAGCGCCAGATCCCCGCCGGAGCGGGCATCGGCATCAAGCCGGTCAGCAAGCACGGCAGCCAGCGCCACATCCGCAAGGCCATCCAGCACGCCCTGCGCCTGGAGGGCGACAAGCGGCACGTGACCCTGGTGCACAAGGGCAACATCATGAAGTTCACCGAGGGCGCCTTCCGCGACTGGGGCTACGAGCTGGCCACCACGGAATTCCGCGCCGACTGCGTCACCGAGCGCGAGAGCTGGATTCTTGATAACGCCGACCGCAATCCTGGACTCAGCAATGAGGCCAACGCCCGCCTGGTGGATCCCGGCTACGACACCATGACCCCCGAGAAGCAGGCGGCAATCTGCGCCGAGGTGAAGGGCGTGCTCGAGGCGATCGGCGCCAGCCACGGCAACGGCCAGTGGAAGCGGATGGTGATGGTCGACGACCGCATCGCCGACAGCATCTTCCAGCAGATCCAGACCCGCCCGGCCGATTACTCGATCCTGGCCACCCTCAACCTCAACGGCGATTACATCTCCGATGCCGCCGCCGCCGTGGTGGGGGGCCTCGGCATGGCCCCCGGCGCCAACATTGGCGACACCGCCGCCATCTTCGAGGCCACCCACGGCACCGCCCCCAAGCACGCCGGCCTCGATCGCATCAACCCGGGCTCAGTGATCCTCTCCGGCGTGATGATGCTCGAATACATGGGTTGGCAGGAGGCGGCGGATCTGATCACCGCCGGCCTCAGCGCCGCCATCGCCAACAAGGAGGTCACCTACGACCTGGCCCGGCTGATGGAACCCCGGGTGGAGCCGGTGAGCTGCAGCGGCTTCGCCGAGGCGGTGGTGGGCCACTTCAGTTAAACGCACTGGATGCACATGAACCTTCGGGAACTCTTGGCCGCCTTGGGATACTGGTTGATGAGTCGAACAGGACGAATTAGCGCCAATCGAGTCAACGCCGATCGAACCAAAGCACGACAAGGCGGCAGGAGGGTTCTACAGCTTTTTTTTTGCTGCTCAACATGGCATTTGATCGCCAATGTTGCCGATCCAGCGCTGACAGGCAGTGCTGCGATCATCGTCCGATCCGTGCATGCAACCCATCTTCGCGGCCTCGCTCGGAGGTTTCAGCTGCCGATCATCGCTCCACGCGGGTCGGTTGTAGCGGCGATCCTGATTCTCTGGGTCCTCTCGGGCGGGGTGGTCAATGTGTGGCTTCCACATCTGAGCCCATCGGATTTTCCGGGCCATTTTCTGCGATCCTTCCTCAGCTCTCTGGAGGCCCAGGGGGTGGCCAGATTCTTTGATGACGGCCTGGGGTTCTTCACGAGGGAAAGCCATATCTATAGACAGGGTTGGATCGCCAGGAATGCAACGCTCCATTCGTGGGACTACTCGCTGAATGAGTTCATGGCCAGGGAATGCTCCCGACTGCGGCGTCGCTCCTCCTTCGCTAGAGCCCTGGCACTCGTGCAATCCCATGCTCCATCTCTTTTTCAGGCTAGTGGTGCCGAAATTCCCTGCTGTGATGCCGGCGCGCGGCTCAACATTTTCCTGGCCTCCAGGTGTTTGGATTTTTCCGTCTGTTCTCCCATCCTTCGTTCGATCAATGGCCCTGAGTCGACGTGCTATGTTCCTCACTACAATGTCGACAAGAATGATCGGCGCATGATGACGCGCCTGCCGCTGTTGCGATTTGAGCTGCCAGAATTTGGCCTGCTGGCGATGGCTCAGCGCACGTCTTTGAGGCTCTATTTTGGCATCACATCGACGGCAATCAATCTGCTGGAGCTGATTCTGCGATCGGATCTGGGCTATCGGCTGGAATGCGTCTTCCCCATTGGCACCTCTCCCGATCATGCTGCCAATCAAGATGCAATGGCGTTTGCGGCCCTGTTAGGCCGATATAAAAAACTTGAGCTTTTGTCGGCCCGGGGCGTTGATATCCGAGGGTTGTGAGTGCCCTGGCTTCCGTTCGTGGCAGCCTCTGGCTGCCGCGTCTTGCGCGCCTGAAGCCCGGATCCGCTGCCGACCCGCCAGAGCCGACCTGGAGCCCGGTCGCTCCGCGGATCGACACCGCTGATCCCTTGATCTGACAGCGCAGGTCTGGGCAACAGGCAAGCAGGCTGGGCCATGGCCAAGCCGTGGTCAAGGTGCGGTCGCTTGAATCCAGGCAGGGCGGGGGGATCTGCGATCAGACTATGGTCAATTGGATTGGTACTGCGGAAAGTCGGACTGCGTCTCCGGCGGGCGGCGAGGGGCCGGCGGGCGCCAACGCCAGCGCCACAGCCAACGACCACAGCCAGGGCCAGCACCGGCGACCCCGAGGCCTCTGGAGCGCCCACTGCCATTACGGTGCGGCTCCGGCTCTGACCGTGCGCGATCGTCCTTCGCTCTCCTGATCTGAATAAGCATCCCCATTCCGATCTTTCTTGGCTACGACCATCGTATGCGCGCTGCGATCAATGTGATGATTGATAGCCTGGGTCAGCGCAGCTCGATGCCCCTGGCCATCACGCCGCCGGGCACGCCGCAGCCTGAATGAATGGGCCTATATCGTCGACCGGGAGATCCCAGGCAGAGCGCCGCCCTCTCATTCACGCGCTTTCTTGTTCCGCATCTGATGGCCTATCAAGGCTGGGCTATATCCATGGATTGCGACATGCTTTGTTGCGCAGACATCGCTGAGCTCTGAGCTCTGGGCTCTTCGCGACGATCGGCTTGCGGCGATGTGCGTGCGGCACCAGCGCAGGACTTGCGAGACTGTGAAGTTCCTTGGTGACGTGCAGAGTCCCTGTCCAAGGAAGAATTGGAGCTCGCTGATGATCCTCAACAGCTCGCGCTGCACAGCCCTCACCCCCGACTACGTCAACAGCGCCTCCGGCCTGGAGCTGCATCGTTTCCACTGGTTGGCCGGTGACCACGAGATCGGCGCTCTGCCGAAGGGGTGGAATCATCTCGTTGGCGTGCAGGATCCAGCTTTTGCGATGTATTCCTCCATGCTCCACTGGACCCTGGGCGGTCCGTGGTTCCGCGAGCAGCACACCATGTGTGGCCCATTGGCCATCGAATGGTTCGCCAGCCGTGATGCGGCTCTCAATCTCTGGGACTCAGGCTGCTCAGCCTGCCGGCTCGGGGTCCCGCTGCTGAGCCTGGTCGCCCCTTCGTCGACCTGCGCAGCCGCCGCACACGACGGATCATGCCCGTCCTTTGCATCGATGCGCCCGCGGTACCGATGTGCGCGGCAGACTGCCGGCCATGAGCCCAGCCCCAGCCACTCCGGCCCCGGTCACCCCGGCCGCGGCCCATCCCCTCCCGGCCGCCGACCCCTGCGTGCACTGCGGCTTCTGCCTGCCCACCTGCGCCAGTTACCGCGTGCTGGCCACGGAAATGGATTCCCCCCGGGGCCGCATCCACACCCTCAAGGCGATCGAGGCCGGCACCCTCAGCCTCGATGCCACCGTGGCGAAGCATTTCGATTCCTGCCTGGGCTGCTTCGCCTGCGTCAGCGCCTGCCCCTCCGGGGTCCGCTACGACCAGCTGATCGAAGCCACCCGCCCGAAGCTCAACGCCCCCGAGCTGCGCACCCCTGCCCAACGGGCTTTCCGCCGCCTGCTGTTCAGCCTGCTGCCCTACCCGGCCCGTCTGCGGGCGGTGCTCACCCCGCTTCGGGCCTATGCCGGCACCCCGCTCCAGGCCCTGGCCCGGCGCAGCGGTCTGACCCGCCTGTTCGGCCCCCAGCTCGAAGCCCTCGACAGCCTGCTGCCGCCCCTGGCGCCGGAGGGCTTCCGCGATGGTCTGCCGCTGGTGGTGCCCGCCCAGGGCCCACGCCGCTACCGGGTCGGCCTGGTGCTGGGCTGCGTGCAGCGGCTGTTCGATCCGGCGGTGAACAGGGCCGCGATCGAGCTGTTGAGCGCCAACGGCATCGAGGTGGTGATCCCCGCGGATCAGGGCTGCTGCGGCGCCGTGACCCACCACCAGGGGGAACTGGCCCAGACCGAGCAGCTGGCCACCGCCATGATCCGCTCGTTTGAAGCGGTGCTGGGCGAGGGCCGGCCGGCCGGGCCCGACCCCCTCGACGCGGTGCTGGTGGCGGCCTCTGGCTGCGGCCACACCCTCAAGCACTACGGCACCATCCTGACGGCCGACGACGCCAGCGGCTTCGCCGCCCAGGTCGCCGACATCCAGGAATTCCTCGACCGGGTGGGCCCAAGCGACGGCTTCCGGGCCGCCCTCCAGCCCCTGCGCCACGCCGATGGCCAGCCGGCCACGGCAGAGCGGCCGCTGCGGGTGGTGTACCACGACGCCTGCCACATGCTCCACGGCCAGGGTCTGCACCGCGAACCCCGGTCCCTGCTGCGCCTGATCCCCCACGTGCAGCTGGTCGAAGCCAGCGAAGCTGGCGTCTGCTGCGGCAGCGCCGGCATCTACAACCTGGTGCAACCCGAGGAGGCCGCTGAGCTGGGCCGGATCAAGGCCGATGATCTCAGCGGCAGCGGCGCCGATCTGGCGGTGAGCGCCAACATCGGCTGCACGCTGCAGATCCGTCGCCACCTTCAGGACAGCCCGCGGCCGATCCCGGTGCTCCATCCGGTCGAGGTCCTGATACGCAGCCTTCAGGGGGGATGAGGCCAACCGCCGCGGCCACGGCGACATCGAGCGGCAGGACCCGCCGCCCGATGCGGCTGATCAATGTGCTGGCGCTGGCCTCGGCGGCGCCCCTGGTGGCCCTCACCGTGGCGATCGGCTGGCTGAACTGGTGGAACGGCCAACGCTCCGCCCAGACCCTGGCCTACGGACTCGGCGCCGCCATCAGCGAACAGGTGCGTCTGCAGCTCGACCAGCTGCTGATCTCGCCCCGCCAGGTGAACAGCCTCAATGTCGTTGCCATCGCCGAGGGGCGGCTCAACCCGGACAACTTCGGCCAGATGGGCCAGACCTTCATCAGCCAGATGCGGGTGTTTCCGGTGGACTACATCAACTACGGCAGCCAGGAGGGCGATTACATCGGCGTCGAACGACTCGACGACGGCCATCTCCAGCTCAACATCACCGACCGCCGGCTCGGTGCCAGTCGGCAATTTGTGTATGCCATCGGGGCGGGCGGGCCGGAGTCGAGGCCGCTGCAGATCATCGATCCGATCCCCGCCGCCACCGAGGAAGCCTGGTACCGGGAGACCGCCAGGGCCAGCCAGGCCACCTGGAGTTCGATCTACCAGTGGGACGACAAGCCGGAGGTCCTCTCGATCTCGTATAACCAGCCCGTGCTTCGCCCCGACGGCCGGCTGCGGGGGGTGATCGGCATCGACTTCACCATCAATCAGCTCAACAACCGCCTGGCCAGGATCTGGGGCCGCCGGCCCGGGGTGCTGCTGATCACCGAGCACAACGGCATGCTGGTGGCCAGCTCGAGCGGCAACACCGTCGAGACCCGCCCGGGCCAGGCGCCGCGGCGACGGCGGATCAGCGAGAGCAGCAACCGCCTCGAGCAGGAGGCGAGCCGCCTGCTGTTCAAGCCCCTCCCCGCCGGCCAGGGATTGCGACTGGATGAGGCCATGATCCAGCGGAGCAAAGCCAGCGGCAGCGCCAGGGGCCTGAGCACCAACAGCACCTTCATCGAAGCCCTGCCCTGGAGCGACCGCCACGGCCTGCACTGGCTGGTGCTGGTGATCATCCCCAAGCAGAGCCTCACGGCGGAGATCCGCCAGCAGACCCTGCTCACCACCCTGCTCGGCCTGGCCAGCCTGATCGTGCTGCTGCTGCTGTCCAACCGGGTCACCCACTGGATCCTCAGACCCCTGCGGCAGCTCAGTGAGGGGGCGAGCCAGCTGGGGGTGGCGATCCGCCGCTCCCCCGGAGCCGCCCTGGAACTCACCCCCTGGACGGCCCGCGGCAGCGCTGAGGAGATCACTGTCCTGGGCGATGCCCTGGACAACCTGATCAGCACCTTCAACGGCATGGTCGCCGCCCTGCGGCGCAGCGGCAATCGGCTGGAGCGGGAGCTGCAGCAGAAGGCGGCGGCCCTCGACCGCGCCACCCGTCGCGAGCGGGAGGCGCTGGAGGCCGGCGACGCCCGGGAACGGTTCCTCGGCCATCTCGGCAGGGAACTGCTGCAACCGGTGGCCGATCTGCGCGGCGCCACGCGCCTGGCCCTGCGCGAGCGGGACCCCGTTCGCCTGGCCGACCAGCTGGCCCGCCTCGATGCTTCGGCCCACAGCCTGGAGCGCCTCGCCCAGACCCTGCGGGACCGGGCCCGGATCGCGGACGGGTCGATCGTGCTCCGCTCCGAACCTGTGGATCTGCCCCAGCTGCTGGAGACCACCGTGGCGGCCCTGGGCCAGGCGGCCCGCAGCCACGGGCAGACCCTGAGCTGGCGGCTGGCGCCAGGGATGCCGCGGCTGTTCGAAGGCGACCAGCAACGGCTGGCCCAGATGCTGGAGCCCTTGCTGGCCCGGGCGATCCGGGCCGGCGGCAAGGGGGAGATCTGGATCGAGGGCTCCGCCGTCAACGACGGGGCCCAATGCTGGCTGGTGCTGCAGATCGGCGACAGGGGCGGCGACAGCGACATCGAGCGGCTGCGACGCTGCCTCGCCCCACCCGGCCGCCAGGCCTACCTTGACGACCCGGATCCGCTGGAGAATCTTGGCCTGTCGGTCTGCGGACAGCTGCTGGATCTGATGGGGGGGCACGCCACGGTCGAGCACCGACCGGGCCGAGGCACCGTGGTCAGCCTGCGGCTCCCGGCTGGCAGCGGCGACGCCCCCCCCTCAGGCGCCTGCCCCTGAGGGGGGGGCGTCGCCCTCGAACAACACCAGCAGCTCGGCGAGGGTGGCCTCGCCGCCAAGGTTGCCCGGCACGGTGACCACCGGCAGATCCAGGGCGCCGGCCACACCGCCCGCCGCCAGGGTGCCTCCGGCCGGAGCGAGCACCAGCGACACTCCGGGCAGCAGCTGCCCCTGCAGCTCCACCGCCGCCAGCCCCAGGCCATCGGCCAACAGGGTCTGGCTGGTGGTTCCCCCCTTGCTGATCACATAACCGAGGCGCGGAGCCAGATGCCCCACCAGCCGGGCCATGGCCCCGGCCAGGCTCAGGCCCAGGTGGCGCCGTTCGCGATCGTGCCGGCAGGGAACCTCGCCACGGCTGGTGTGCAGCACCGGGGTCCGGCCCGCCGCCAGCAGGCCCTCCAGGCGCTCCAGCCAGGCCGCCTCCAGGGAAGCCAACAGTCGATCCGGCAGGGGCCCCTCCAACACCCGCTGCACCGTCTGCACTGGCACCTCCACCGCCGCACAGGCGGGTTCGGCCAGCAGCCGGGCCAGCTGCCGATCCGCCATCGGCACATGGGAGCCCACCAGCACCAGCCCCGGCAGGGGGCCGCCGCCGGCCCCCCGGCGGCGCAGGGCCGCCAGCTCAGCGGCACCACGGGGCTGGGGTGGCAACGGCGCCAGGGCGTTGAGCAGGCTGGCGGCACACTGAACCAACAGCCGCGGCCCCGGCACGGCACTTGGTCCGGGCCCGCTGCTGCTGCAGGCGCCGCCAGGGAGGCCCAGGGGGGCCGTGCCAGGGGTGGCAGCAGCAGCGGCGGCAGGGTCGCTGAGGCCAGCCAGCGCCCGCATCGTCTGCCCCAGGTGGGCCAGCTGACGGTGGCTGCAGGCATCGACGGCCACCACGCGACCCGCTGACCAGGCCGGCACCGCCGCGCCGCTCTGGGGCAGGGCGAGGGCCACGAGGCGGCGGCGGAGGTGTTCGCCACCCTGCTCAAGGTCGTCGAGGCTCAACCGGCCCACCCCGGCGGCGGGCAGGCGGCCGCCACTCTTCTGTTCCACCCAGTCGGACAGGTAGCTCGTGCTGTAGCCGAACAGACGATCACACCCGAACGGTGTCTCATGCACCGGGGTGCCCTGCAGCCGGTGCACCCCCGCCACCGTGGTGCGCCCTCCCTCCAGAAAGGCCGGCACCAGCAGGGTGGCGTCGAACGGCCCGAGAGCTGCGGCGATGGCCTCAATCTCCAGGGGAAAATGGCCCCGCAGGGTGGAGTCGCCACGGCTGACCAGCAGCCAGCGGTCGATCACCCCGGCGGCCCGGGCCGCCTCCAGGGCGGGCCCCAGGGCAGCGGCGATCGCCCCCACCCGCTGCCGGGCCGCGGCCGGAGCCAGGGCGCGGCTGTTGGCGAGCAGGAACAGGAACGGGGAGGGATGGCGCAGGGCCGCCGCCAGGGTGTCGCCATCCCAGCGCAGCAGCAGTGGGCAGCCATGCAAGGTCTGCGAGCCGGTGGGGTCGTCATCGAAGACCACCACCTTGAGCCGATCCCCGGACGGCTCCGGCGGCAGGGATCTAGGCGGGGCCGGCGCAGCGCCGATGGGCTGGGACGGGGGGAGGGAGGTCAAGGCTCAGGGCGGGGGGCGACGGCGGGCAAGCCGGCGTGGCACCATCGTGCCGTGATCGTTCCCGACCCCGGCGAGCTGCAGGATCTGGTGCGGGAGTTGCACCACCAGGCCACCCCATGGCTGCCGGCCGGCCTGGCCAGCCGCCTCGACTGGGGTGCGCCGCTGCGCCAGCCCTGCACGGTGGTCAGCGCCGCCCGACTGCGCGGCATCGTCGAGCACAGCGCCGGCGACTTCATCCTGCGCGTGGCCGCCGGCACACCCCTCCAGGAGATCCAGCAGGACCTGGCGCGGCATCGCCAATGGCTGGCCCTCGACCCACCCCTGGCCACAGCGCCAGCCGATGACCCAGCATCGGCTCAGGGCAGCATCGGTGGCCTGGTGGCGCGGGGGTTGGCGGGCGGCTATCGCCAGCGCTATCTGGGCGTGCGGGACCAGCTGATCGGCATCCGGGTGGTGCGGGCCGACGGCGTGGCGGCCCGGGCGGGCGGCAAGGTGGTCAAGAACGTGGCCGGCTACGACCTGATGCGGCTGTTCACCGGCAGCTGGGGCAGCCTCGGCCTGATCACCGAGCTCACCCTGCGCACCATGCCCCTGCCCCTGCACCGGGCCGGGGTGCTGCTGCGGGGGTCCGCCCAAGGGCTCAGCGCACGGGTCGACGCCCTGCTGCGCGCCGGCCTCACCCCAGAACGGCTCGATCTCTGGAGCCCTGCCCTGGCCGCGGCCGCAGGCCTGGAGGCCGAACCCCAGCTGCTGGTGGCCGTGGCCAGCGTCAGCGCCGAGGGCCTGGGGGAGCAGCTGGCCGCGATCGGCGCTGGCGCTGGCCACCAGGGCCTGGCCAGCCGCCCTTGCAGCGCCGGCGAGCTGGCCGCCCTGCTGGCGGCGGTGCGGCCCCAGGCGGCCGCGCCCGGAGCCCCGGATGCCGCCGCCTGGCTGCTGCGGCTTGGGGTCACCCCGAGCCGCGTCGCCGAGCTGCTGGAGCGCCAGGAGCTCGCGCCGCTGGCGGTGGAACTGGCCGCCGCCAGCGGCCTGGGGATGGCCTGGGGGCCGGCCAGCGCCGTCAGCCCGGCACAGGTGACGGCCTTGCGCAGCCACTGCAAGGCCTTGGGGGGGCAGCTCACGGTGCTGCGCCAGCCCCCGGCGGCCAGCGGCGCCACCGACGTGGTCAGCGCCTGGGAGGATGCACCGTCCCGGGCCCTGATCGAAGCGGTCAAGATCCGGTTCGATCCGAAGCTGCAGCTCGCCCCGGGACGTCTCCCCGGCGTCGCCCGGCCCACCCTGGCGCCGCCGGCCCCTGCCCTCAGCTGAGCAGAACGGAAGGGGCCGCGGCCACGGGTTCAGCCCCGATGGCGGAAGGGGGCTGAAGGCCGGCGAGCCAGTCGAGCATGGCGGCGTTGACCGGATCCGGCACCTCATCATGGGGACAGTGGCCCGCCTCCAGCACCACCTCGGTGGTGTCGGCAGGGGCATGGCGCTGGAAGGCCTCGCGCCGCGCCCCGGCTCGAATCCAGGGATCACGGAGGCCCCAGATCAGCAGCAGCGGGCAGTCGAGCGTGGCGAACAGGGCATCGAGAGGCTCACCGCTGGGGATGTCGAACACCGTGCGGAACACCCCAAAAGCCCCGGGATCCCGGGAGGGCCGCAGGATCGAGGCCACCAGCTCCTCATCGACATTGGTGCGGTCGATATACACCTGGGCCAGGGTGCGACGCACGGTGGCGGGACGGCGCAGATTCTCGAAGATCAGCCGCTGCACCAGGGGGCTCTTGAGCAGGGCCGAGCCGATCGTGCGGGCGGCGATCGGACCCCAGCCGCCCGGGGGTGTGCGTTGCTCCTCAGCGAAGGGCCCGGCGGCATTGAGCAGCACCACCCCGGCGGCGGCGGGACCGAGGGCGGCGGCGGCGGCCAGGGCGGCGTAACCGCCCAGGGAGTTGCCCACCAGCACGGTCGGGCGGCCGATTCGCTCGGCCACGTAGGCCATCAGCTGATCACGCCAGAGGGCGCCGCCGTAGGGCAGACCGGCGGGCTTGGCGCTGCGGCCGAACCCGAGCAGGTCGAGGGCATGGACCTCATGGCGCTGGGCCAGGGCGGGAATGTTGTGGCGCCAGTGGTCCGTGGACGCCCCGAAGCCATGCACCAGCAGGATGGCCGGCCCCTGAGGATCCTCCGGGGTCGCCCGCAGGCTGTGAACCCCATGGCCCTGCCACGACCAGGTCTCGGCAACCGCGGACGGCGAAGGCAATGGGGCCGGACGGAGGGGGGGCACGGGAAACGATGACGCGGGGGCACCCCGGCCCTGAGGCGAGGGTGGTCGATGCTAGGGATCCCGCCCGGCCACCCGCCCGATGCCCCTCTCCTTCTCCCTGGCCGACTGGCTGCCGCTGCTGCCGGGGGTCGCCCTCTGGGCTCTGGCCCTCTATCTGCCCCTGAGCCTGCCGCTGGCGGCCCTGGAGGAGAAACTGGGGGCCACGGGGCTGGCGGAGGGGGTCCAGGGCCTGGTGCTGGTGCTGATCAGCCTGGTGGTGGCGCTGATCGCCGGGCTGCTGGCGGAACTGCTGCTGGGCTGGGCCCTGGGGCCAGGCTGGGGAGCGAGCCTGGGGCTGGTGGCCGCCCTGTGGGGGTTGTTCCTGGCCCTGGCCCGCCGCAGCTGAGCCGGAGCCGGTTCAGCGCCAGTCCAGCCAAGGCCAATGGGGAAGGATGGCGGGGGTGGCGGCCCGGTAGGCGGCATAGGCAGAGTGCAGCTGCAGCAGGGACCTCTCCTCCCGCCGCGCCTTGCCCCCCAGCACTGCCGCCAGGGCCAGCAGCAGGGCAAGATGCAGCGGGCTGCCGAGCAGCAGGGTCATGCCGAGGGCACCCGCCAGGATCTGGCGGTAGAGGGGGTGGCGCCAGCGGGCGTAGGGACCATCGGTGACCAGGGCGGCCCCGGCCATCGGCTCTGGCAGGGGGGTGAGGCTGGGGCCGAGCCGCAGCAGGGAGCGGGTGGCACCGACCAGGGCCAACAGCACCAGGGCGCCACCCAGCAGGCGCAGCGGCAGCGGCCAGGTCAGGCCGAGGGCCGCCGGGGCGGGCCAGGCGGGCAGCAGCAGGGCGCCGATCAGAAGCAGCTGGGCCGCCAACCACCATTCACCGTGGCGGTTGTCGCGCCAGCCGGCCGCTGTGAATCCCCAGCGCTGCAGCAGGGAGCCGAGGCCCCCGGCTGCGGCGGGGAGGGGAGAGACCTCAGGGGGCTGGCTCGGCAACACTGGCCTCGGAGCTCGTGGCAAGAACCAGTCTGAGCAGGATCGGAGCCAGGAAGGTGGTGCCGATCACCATCAGCAGGATCGCCGCCTCCAGGGGCGGGGTGAGGATGCCGGCCTGGCTGCCGAGGCCGAGGAAGATCAGACCCACCTCGCCGCGGGGCAGCATGCCCAGGCCCACCACCAGGCGGCGGGTGGGTTCGGCGCTCCAGTAGCTCCAGCCGGCCGCCACCTTGCCGGCCATCGCCACCGCCAGCAGGAAAGCCGCCACCACCAGCCCCTCGCGATTGGCTGGATTGAAGGGGTTGAGCACCGAGAGATCCATCCCGGTGCCGATCAACACGAAAAAGACGGTGGCGAACAAGGCCACCAACGGCTTGACGGTCTCCTGGATGGCCTCGGTGTGGCGGGAGCGGCTGAGGATCAGGCCGGCGGCGAAGGCCCCCAGGGCCGCCTCCAGGCCAATCGCCTGGGCGGCGAAGCAGCAGAGGGTGAGCACCACGAAGCCAGCGACTACCACCTCCCCAGGGGCCTTGAGGCGATCCAGCACCCAGTCGAAGACCGGGGCGGCGCTGCGGCTCAACCAGAGGGCGGCGGCCACGAACACCAGGGCGGCGAGAACCAGCCGCAGGATCGGCGCCAGGCTGAAGGAGCCGCCGCCGGCCAGGCTCACCACCACCGCCAGGATGACGATGCCAAGGATGTCGTCGAGCACGGCGGCGCCGATCACGATCTGGCCCTCGCGGCGGCGCAGCCAGCCCAGCTCCCCGAAGACGCTGGCGGTGATGCCGATGCTGGTGGCGGTCAAGGCAGCGCCGGCGAACACCGCCAGCATCAAGGGCACCCCGAACAGGAGATGGAGGCCGGCGGTGCCCAGGGCGAAGGGCAGCACCACACCGGTGACGGCCACGGTGGTGGCCTGCAGGCCGACGGCCATCAGTTCGTCGAGCTCGCTCTCCAGCCCGGTGAGGAAGAGCAGGGCATAAAGCCCGAGCAGGGAGACCTGCTGCAGGCCTGGGAAGTTCTCGGCGTAGAGGCTCTGCACCTGATCGGCGCCAAGGCCGGAGAGGGCGGCCACCAGGTCGAGCAACCAGTGGCTCAGCCGGGCCCCCGTTTCAGGGGGCACCAGCAGATGGAGGCCCGAGGCGCCGATCAGCACGCCGGCGAGCAGCTCGCCAAGGATCGTGGGCAGCTGCAGCCGCACCATCAGCTCGGCGAGGGTGCGGGCCGCCAGAAAGATCACCAGGAAGCGGCCCACCTGGATCAGGGTTTCGGCGACTTCAACGCTGTGGTTGCCGATGGCGCTGGCGGTGGCGTCCACGGCGGGGGCGGCCTGGGCGGCGAAAAGCCGGAGGGGCAGCGCCGCCGACCCGATCGCGGCAAAGAGATCGGGAGGCGGTGTCAAAGCGAGCAGCACGGAGGAGGCACGGTTGAACCCAGCCCCTACCAACCACCCCGGGACGGAAGCGGGGACCGGTGGATCGCTGGCTGGCCAGGAATGGGGCTGACCCTAAGGCCGCGGCGCCACCGTGGCGCTTCCGCTTGGGGATGGCCACGAAGCTGGGCGAACACGGCATCAACCGCTACGTTCAGATCAGGCGCCCCTTGGCTTTTTCCGAACCAGCCAGGGCCCCGGCCGGAGCGCCATGACAACCACCGAACATCGACCCCGCGATCTGCGACTGCCCACTCCGGGCTGTTACGCCGAGCCCGTGCGCAGCGGCCTGACCGCCGAGCACGTGTTTGACGGGATGACTGACCATCTCTTCTATACCCTCGGCAAGCTGGCCCCCACCGCCAGCCGGCACGACCTCTACATGGCCCTGAGCTATGCGGTCCGCGATCGGCTGATGACCCGCTACCTGGCTGGGATCGAGGCGATCACCGCCAGTCCGGCCCGGGTGGTGGCCTATCTGTCGGCCGAGTTTCTGATCGGTCCGCAGCTGGGCAACAACCTGCTGATGCTCGGCATCCGAGAGGAGGCAGCCGAGGCGCTGCGGCGCTTCGGGATTCCCGATATCGAGGAGATTCTCGATGTGGAGGAGGAGCCGGGTCTGGGCAACGGCGGCCTCGGGCGGCTGGCGGCCTGCTTCCTGGAATCCCTGGCCTCGCTGCAGATCCCGGCCACGGGCTACGGCATCCGCTACGAGTTTGGCATCTTCGACCAGCTGATCCGCGATGGTTGGCAGGTGGAGATCACCGACAAATGGCTCAAGGCGGGCTGGCCCTGGGAGATTCCCCACCCCGATCAGGCCTGCTTCGTGGGCTTCGGCGGCCGCACCGAGACCTACCGCGATGAGCGCGGCGCCTACCGGGTGCGCTGGATCCCGGGCGAGCACGCGATCGGCGTCCCCCACGACGTGCCGGTGCTGGGCTACCGCGTCAACACCTGCGACCGGCTGCGGCTGTGGCGGGCGGACGCCACCGAGAGCTTCGATTTCTACGCCTTCAACATCGGCGATTACTACGGTGCCGTCGAGGAGAAGGTGGGTAGCGAAACCCTCTCCAAGGTGCTCTACCCCAATGACGGCACCGATGAGGGGCGCCGCTTGCGGCTCAAGCAGCAGCACTTCTTCGTCAGCTGCTCCCTGCAGGACATGCTGCGCAGCCTCGACCACCGCGGCATCCCGGTCGAGGAGTTCCCCGAGCACTGGGCGGTGCAGCTCAACGACACCCACCCGGCGATCGCGGTGGCCGAGCTGATGCGCCTGCTGCTCGACGACAGGAACCTCGAATGGGAAGCGGCCTGGTCGATCACGACCCGCTCGCTTTCCTACACCAACCACACCCTGCTGCCGGAGGCCCTCGAGAAATGGGGGGTGGATCTGTTCAGCCAGCTGTTGCCACGCCACTATGAACTGATCTGTGAGATCAATCGCCGCTTTCTCCAGCAGGTGCGGCTCCGCTATCCCGGCAACGACCAGATCCTGCGCAAGGTGTCGATCATCGATGAGGAGGGTCGCAAGGCGGTGCGCATGGCCAACCTCGCCACGATTGCCAGCCACCATGTCAATGGCGTGGCCGCGCTGCACAGCGATCTGGTCAAGAGCGAGCTGTTCCCGGAATTTGCCGCCCTGTGGCCGGAGAAGTTCACCAATGTCACCAATGGCGTCACTCCCAGACGCTGGATCGCCCTGGCCAACCCACGGCTGTCCGCCCTGCTTGATGAGGCGGTGGGACCGGACTGGATCCGGGACCTTTCACAGCTGCGCCAGCTGGAGCGCTTCGCCGACGACACGGCCTTCCTGGAGCGCTGGGGCGCCACGAAGCTGGCGGTGAAGCAGCACCTGGGCACCTACATCCATCGCCACACCGGCGTGTCGGTGGATCCACAGTCGCTGTTCGACGTTCAGGTCAAGCGCATCCATGAGTACAAGCGCCAACACCTCAACGCCCTGCAGGTGGTGGCCCAATACCTGCGCATCAAGAACGGCGATACCGCCGGCATGGCGCCGCGCACGGTGATTTTTGGCGGCAAGGCGGCACCGGGCTATGCGATGGCGAAGCTGATCATCCGCTTCATCAATGGCATCGCCGACATGATCAACGCCGATCCTGATTGTGACGGCCTGCTCAAGGTGGTGTTCCTGCCTGACTACAACGTCAAGCTCGGTGAGCGCGTTTACCCCGGTGCCGATCTGTCAGAGCAGATCTCGACAGCGGGCATGGAGGCTTCGGGCACGGGCAACATGAAGTTCGCCATGAATGGAGCGCTGACGATCGGCACCCTCGATGGCGCCAACGTCGAGATCCGCGAGCAGGTGGGTGCCGATAACTTCTTCCTCTTCGGCAAGACCACCGGCGAGATTGCCGCCCTCCAGCGCGACGGTTATCGGCCCTGGGAGCTGATCGCCACCCTGCCGTTGATGCCAGAGGTGCTGCGGCTGATCGAGCAGGGTCATTTCAGCCATGGCGATGGCGAAATGTTCCGGCCACTGCTGCAGAATCTCACCGGTAATGACCGCTTCTTCGTGCTGGCCGATTTCGCCGACTATCTGCGCGCCCAGGATGCGGTCAACAGCGTCTGGAACCAGCCCGGTCATCGGGACTGGAATCGGATGTCACTGCTGAACACGGCCCGCACCGGCTTCTTCTCCTCGGATCGCTCGATCCTGGAGTATGCCCGCCGCATTTGGCAGGCCGAGGAGTATCCGGTCACGATCACCTGCGACCTCGACACCTGAGGCCCGGGCATCCAAGGGCCGGACCGGGGTGTGACTCAGCCCCGGTCCGGCAGATCGGGGGTCTGGTGTAGCAGGCGGTTGAGGCGCAAACGGTCGGCGTTGAGGGGATCGGGAGCGAGCTCGCCGGCCACCTCCCGGAACTTCTGCTCCACCTGCTCGGGCACGCGCACATCGAAGATGCGCTCCATCAGCACCTCGATCGAGAACAGGTGGGCGTTGATGTTCTCCAGATCGGCCATCGCCTGCTGGATGGCGTCGTCCTCGGATCCCTCAGGGCTGGCGGCGGCGGCGGCAGCGCGACCGGCCTCAGGGGCCTGGGCTGCCGGGCCCCGGGCCGCGTCGCCAGCGGGGGGTTCGGCATCGCCATACTGCTTCTGCAGTTCCTCGAGCACCCGGCCGGCCAGGGTGCGGAACGACTGGAGAGCGGCCCAGTTGAGCTCCTGCTGTTGCCGGAGACTGGCGTTTTCCCGGATCAGCCGGTCGTGTTCCCGATAGAACCGCTGGCAATCAGGGCATTGGCAGGGCTCTTCAGGCACCGCTTCCCTTCTGTGCATCTGCTCCCATCATGGCACCGCAGCGGTGGCGGCGCCTGAATCCCTCCCCACGATCGCCGGCGACACGCTCGTTTTCGGGGTCTTCCAGGCCCACGCGAGCGGATGCAGGCCTTGGTGGCGTCGTTGCCGCCTCGGATGGAGGGCCATGCCGGCCTCGCTCACCGCCGCTGGCCTGCTCGAGGCCAGCGGGACTGGGGATCTCACTGGCGCTCTCAAGAGAGGGCTGGTGACCAGAGGGATCGGGGCCTTGGCTCCGACGACGCGGGGCTGCGGCTCAGCGACGCTGCGCCATCGCGAGCCGGGCGGATTCAGGCCGCCAGCGGGCCATCATCGCCGGCCCGAGGATCATTCAGCTCGTCGGAATCTTCGCCGCAAGCAGGAAGCGGAATCTCAATCGTGCTGACCACGTTGATCACATCGCGCAAGCGCATCGCATCGGCGAACCAGCCCATCGCCTGCTCCACATCGCCGCGGCGCTCGGCATCGGTGGCCTGCTCCTCGTGGGCCTCGGCGAGCAAGGCCAACCAGCAGAGGGTGCGGGCCTGCACCACCGAGAGATCAAGCTCATCGGGCTGGCTGTCGGCGATGCGCTCGCTTTCCTGCTGCACCAGCAGCCGCAGCCGCAGGTCGTGGAGCTGGCTGCCGTGGAGCGGGCTCATCCGGGGCCTGGCGGTGACCTCCACGCTAGCGGCAGTGGCCGGGGAGGGGAAGGGCGCCAGGGATGGAGGAGAGAGTGGCAGGCTCGGGCTCCCCTCTAGTACCGACTGAGAGGCATGGACACCCTGATGATGTGGATCAAGGCGGTGCTGATCAGGCGGGGCCGGCCGTGGCAGCGCAAGCATCGGCAGCCGATTCAGACCATTGCTGCCCCGCGAGGCATTGTGCAGGCAGGACAGGAGGGGATCGAGTAAGCGGCAACAAAAAAGCCCCTCTTTCGAGGGGCCATGAGGTCATGATCAGGATGATCAAGCAGCAACACGAATGCGGCTGCGAAGACGACGAGAAAGCCCAAAGGCGGCACCAGCACCAAGCAGGGGCAGGGGGCCAGGCGTTCCAGTGGCAGGGGTAGTCGAAGAGGTATAGAGACGGGTTTGCGTGTTGGTACCGCCAGCACCATTAGAAGAAACCCGCACGGCCATCTGACCAGCGTTGGAGGACGTCAGGGTCGAAAGGGTGAACTTAACTTGGAAGTTTCCACCCCAAGCAGAAGGAGCGGTGATGCCGGAGGACAGGGCGTTTAAAGACTGACCAGCACCGGAAGGCATGGTCACACTTGACGCCACATTGGTGTTACTCCAGTTGGCGCCGTTGTCGAATGAATAAAAGATGTTCGAGATGGTAACAGGGTCCGGAGCAAACGTCATTGAGCTTCCGGACAAGCCGCCGTGGATCGACTCGTCAGCGGTGAAGCGGATGCCAGTGAGCTGGTTGTTTTGGACCCAGTTCGCATCAGTGAAGCCGTAACCTTCCAGATTGGTTACGGAAGAAGGATCAAATGTCGTGCAATTTTGTCCGGTGGGGAGGTTATTGGCGACGCAAGCAGCATGAGCCGCAGGCGCTTGGAAGAAGATCGGGGCCGAAGCAGCGGCTGCAGCCGCGATGCCGAGAAGGAGGTTGCGATTCACGGAAAAAAGTGAGTGGGCCATGAAATTACTTTACCAGGCCTGGGGCGAATTAGCAACAGTTTCTGAGGAGATTCGCGGAACCGTCAGCAAATCCCGATCAAAAGCCAGGCGGAACCGCAAACTCTTCGCTTTTGCGGCGCCAGGAAGGGCCGCAACCGCAGGCCAATTGCACAGCTGGCACGCCGCGAGCGTTCAATCCTCCGGGTCGATCTGGTAGCTCTGGGCCAGGCGCTCGAACTCGCCGGAGGCCTGGTCCGAGGCTGGCGCTCCAACGAGGAGTCGGTTCAGCAGGGTGCGTCGGCCAGGCTTGGAGCGGCCGATGGCGGCGAAGGCGAGCGCACTGAAGAAGGCCACCAGGCCGTCCTTGATCTGGGCGATCAATCCATCGCTGCGGATCGAGCCGATCAGCTGCTTGAGCTCAGCTTGGCGCTGGCGCACCTGAGGTTCAATCTGGGCGATCAGGCGTTCACGCACCTTGGGAACCGGCTCCTCGAAACGGCCGCCGATATTGGGGGGAGCTCCGGGAATCCTCTGGATCGCAGCGAGCAGCTGCTCGGCATCGGTGGCGGCGTAGACGGCCTTGAGGGCGGTCTCAGCGGGCTCCAGCCGGGCCTTCTGGGCGTCAACGGCCGCAACGATCAGCTTCTGGGATGCCCAGGTCTGCAACGGGATCATCAACACAAAGCCCACGGCCACCCAGCTGCAGAGGCGGCGAAAGTCGGTCACCAGAGCAGGCTCCCTGCCGCTGTCGCAGAGGTAGGCGTCGATCAGAAGGAGAGCCAGCGCCACCAGAGGGAAGCTCACGCCACCGCGGATGCTGCCGCAGATCCGGTTGATCCAGGCCGGATCCAGCAGCTTCACGGGCAGGGCGGTGGCGATCACCGTGACCAGGTAGATGCCCAGCAGGGCCAGTCCGATCCAGCGCAGGACCATCCCCAGATCCAGCAGGCGCCGGCTGGGGCGGGAGATTGGTGGAGCAGCCGAGGCTCCCGCTTGAATCGGGTCCTGCGTGTCGTCAAAGCCGTAGGGATCCGGGGAGCGGGGAGGCATGGATCAGCGGACTGCGTGGTTGGCAGAGACATTATCGGCAAGGTTGCAGGCTGCATCAGCTCCTGCTGGCCTCTGTATCCACATCCACTGAGCTCTCGACCGGAGGGATAGGTCCTGAGCTTGCGTGACGCGCCTAGGGATTGGCCTGCCCGTCGGCCAGGACGGAGCGGGCCGCAGGACGACTTGAGCCATGGGCGCCCAGGCCGGATCGGCGGCCATGCTTCGGCACAGCGGACCAATAGAAGGATACGGGTGCCCTCCTGGGTGCAACGTTGCGTTCGATGTGCAATCCTGCGCCGATGGCACAGAATTTAGTGGGCTCAGTTCGGGCTGCTGCCTGCTGCCCGATCGGCCTGCCCCAAACAACCCAAACGCCAAGGTATGGGCGTGCTGGCTGCAGCGATCCGCGAGGACTCTCCACCCATGCGATAACGAGACGCACGCCGCAACCCGGGGTGGCCGGCGCGGCGCCAGGAACACCCTGGTGCAGCGCACCTGCCAGCTGTGCTGGCAGCGAAGGCGTCCCGGAGGGGACTCCCCAGAGGATGCGCAACACCTCGCTGGCGCTGCGCCTGGAGCCACGGGGCTGGCGGGACTCGAACCCACGACCTACGGTTTAGGAAACCGTCGCTCTATCCGGCTGAGCTACAGCCCCATGCGCTCAGGGTAGCCCGGGGCTTGGGGCGCCCGACCCCGGAGGTTCGTAAGGTGGAGAGCGGAAAGCAGGCGAGGTGATCGCGATCGGCGGAGCATCGGCGGGTTTCAACCACGGCGGTGCTTCGGCCGGTTGAGGAAAGTCCGGGCTCCCCGATGGCCAGGCCTGCCGGGTAACGCCCGGTGCGGGTGACCGTGAGGACAGTGCCACAGAAACACACCGCCGATGGCGGCAGCGGCCTTGCGCCGCCGGTCGCACAGGCAAGGGTGCAAAGGTGCGGTAAGAGCGCACCAGCGGCATCGAGAGGTGCCGGCTCGGTAAACCCCAGCCAGGAGCAAGGCCAGGGCTTCGGCCCGCGGAACAAGGGCTGGCCATCATCCCGTTCCGTTCCCCCAGCGCCGCTTGAGGCCGTCGGTAACGGCGGTCCCAGACAGATGATCACCCCTACCGCCGGCCCTGTGCCTGCGGTGGTGAACAGAACCCGGCTTACGTCCTGCTTTCCCTTTTTTTCAGGCCCATGGCCCGTGCCCCGTGGGCTGGATGGGCTAGATGGGCTGGATGGAAGGATGAAGCCGGCTTTTTCCCCACCCTCTGCCGCCGCCATGGGCCAGGCGTCCCGCGTTCCCACGCTCAGCAGCGCCCGCCGCGACGCGCTGATCAGCCTGCTGGTCCGCCTGGGCCTGGATCCCCGGGCCGCCGGCGGCCCTGGTGCCACCAGCGTCGCCCTGGCCCCGATCGAGGAGGCCCTCACCCACGCCTCGGCCGGCCGCCCCCGCCACCACGAACAACTGGAATTCCTCGGGGATGCGGTGCTGCGTCTGGCGGCCACCGAATTTCTGGACCGCTGCCATCCCGCCCTGGCGGTGGGGCGACGCTCCGCCCTGCGGGCCCAGCTGGTCAGCGACCGCTGGCTGGCGGAGCAGGCCGAAGTGCTGGACCTGGCGCCCCTGCTCCACCTCGGGCCGATGGCCCTGGGTGATGCCAGTGGCCGCGCCACCGTGCTGGCCGAATGCTGCGAGGCCCTGGTGGGCGCCATTTACCAGGCCTGGGGCGGGCCTTCCGGTGGCATCGAGGCGGTATTGCTCTGGCTGGCACCGGCCTGGGAGCAGGCCAGCGCCGAGCTGCTCGCCGATCCTGAACGGCACAACTGGAAGACGGCCCTCCAGGAGAAGACCCAGGGCCAGGGCCTCGGCCTGCCCCGCTACGACACCGAGGAGGTCAGCCGCCGCCACGGGGATCCCCGGCGCTTCCAGGCCCAGGTGAGCTGGGGGGAAGCCGCCAGGGAGGCGGGGAGCGAAGGAAAGGCTCGGGGGAGCGCAGAGGGCTGGGGGGGCTCGCGCCGGGAGGCCGAGCAACAGGCGGCCCGCGCCGCCTTGGCGCAGCTCAGAGCAGCTCCAGGGTCGCCAGGGGCACGGTGATGAGCTTGTCCCAGTTGCCGCCCTCGAACAGCACCGCCGCCCGGCGATCGCTGATGCGCTGCACGAAGCCGCGGTAGCCGTTGTAGATCGACGTCGGATCGCGCACCACCACCGTGGAGCCCGGCAGGATCAGGGCAGCGGGGGCGGTGGCCATGGTGGGAATGCCGGAATCGTTCCGGAATCGTTGATGCGGCCATTATCGGAACTCTGGGCGCATCCCGGCGGCGACAGCTTGGGGCCCCACCACAACCAGGCAGCGGCTGAGGGGAGCCGGCCACCCGCCGGGCCATGGGGCCCGCGTCCCCTGGTTGCGAGCCAGGCGACGTAGCGTCACGTCCGGACGTCCGCTCCCGCCGTGGCCCGGCGACTCCTATCTGCCTGCCGCTGCCATGAGCCCTGAGCCACCCTCCCCATCAGCCCCCGGCGGAGCCCCCCCGCCGGAGCTGCTGGTGGTGGGCCGCCTGGTGGCCGCCCAAGGGCTGGCGGGGGAGCTGCGGGTGCTCCCCCTCTCCGACTTTCCCGAGCGCTTCACCCGCCCTGGTCCGCGCTGGCTGCAGGGGAAGGGGCAGCCTGCCGTTGCCGTGACCCTGCACCGCGGCCGCCAGCTGCCGGGCCGGGACCTGTTCGTGGTGCGGCTGGCCGGCATCGACGACCGGGGGGCCGCGGAGGCCCTGGTCGGGCACGACCTGCTGGTGCCCGCCTCGGATCGTCCCAGCCTGGCGCCCGGCGAATTCCACCTGCTCGATCTGGTGGGCCTGGAGGTGCGCCTCCTGGACGATGCCGCTGCGGCACCGATCGGCACGGTGCGGGATCTGATCCACGCCGGCAACGACCTGCTCGAGGTGGAGCTCGTGGCGGCGGAGCAGCAAAGCCCGGGTCGACGGGTGTACGTGCCCTTCGTGGCGGCGATCGTGCCGGTGGTGCAGCTTGAGGAGGGCTGGATCGGGTTGACACCTCCGCCTGGATTGCTCGATCTCTGAGCACTCCCGGCGGTTGGCGGCGTCCGGGCGGGGCAGCTCGTTTGCCCCATGCAGCCCCGTTCCGGTGCGCAAACGTGCCCGAGGCGGCGTCGCAAAACGATTCCGACGGGATTGAATGGCTCCTGGCCTAACAGCGCACTCGCACGGCAACCATGGCCCCGACACCTTTGGTCCCCGTGATCCTCTGCGGCGGCACCGGAACCCGCCTCTGGCCGCTCTCCCGAGCCTCCTATCCCAAGCAGTACTGGGCGCTGGCCGGCAGCGGCGAGGAGACCCTGCTGCAGCTGACCCACCAGCGCCTCGAAGGGCTGCCCGCCCTGGCGCCACCCCTGTTGATCTGCAACGAGGACCACCGCTTCATCGTGGCCGAACAGATGCGCCAGATCGGGGTCGAGCCCGCCGGCATCCTGCTCGAACCGATGGGACGCAACACCGCCCCGGCCGTGGCGGTCGCAGCCCTGCAGGCCACCGCGGGCGGCGATGACCCCCTGCTGCTGGTGCTGGCGGCCGACCATGTGATCAACCAGCCCGAGCGCTTCCGCGCCACCGTCACGGCGGGCATCGATGCCGCTGAAGCGGGCCGTCTGGTGACATTCGGCATCGTGCCCACGGCCCCGGAGACCGGCTACGGCTACATCGAAGCCGCTGGCCCCCTCAACACGGCCGAACCCGTGCCGATCGCCCGCTTTGTCGAGAAGCCCGACCTGACCACCGCCGAAGCCTTCCTGGCCACCGGACGCTTCACCTGGAACAGCGGCATGTTCCTGTTCCGGGCCAGCGCCATCCTGGCGGAGCTCGAACGACTGGCGCCCGAGGTGGTGAGCTGCTGCCGCGCCGCCCTGGCCCAGGACAGCTCCGATCTCGAATTCCTGCGGCTGGAAAGGGAGTCGTTCCTCAACTGCCCCAATGTGGCCCTGGATGTGGCCGTGATGGAGCAGACCACCCAGGGAGCCGTGCTGCCCCTCAACGCCGAGTGGAGCGATGTCGGCAGCTGGAGCGCCCTCTGGGAGACCGGCAGCCGGGATGGAAGCGGCAACGTGCTGCGCGGTCGGGTGATCAGTGAGAACAGCCGCAACTGTTACCTGCGCAGTGAACACCGCCTGGTGGTGGGCCTGGGCGTGGAGGATCTGGTGGTCGTCGAGACCGACGACGTGGTGCTGGTCGCCCATCGCGACCGGGCCCAGGATGTCAAGGCAATCGTCGGCCGGCTGGAGCGGGAGGGAGCTCCTGAAAGCAAGGCCCACCGGCGCATCTACCGACCCTGGGGCCACTACGACGGCGTGGTCGAAGGGGAGCGTTGGCAGGTCAAGAAGATCGCGGTCAAGCCCGGCGCCAGCCTCTCCCTGCAGATGCACCACCACCGAGCCGAGCACTGGGTGGTGGTGAAGGGCACCGCCGTGGTCGAGAAGGACGGCGTGGAGGAGCTGGTGGGCGAGAACCAGAGCACCTACATCCCCCTGGGCTCGCGGCACCGCCTGCGCAACCCCGGCAAGATTCCGGTCGAGCTGATCGAGGTGCAGAGCGGTCCCTACCTGGGCGAAGACGACATCGTCCGCTTCGAGGATCGCTACGGCCGCAGCGACATCCTGACCGTGTCATGAGTGGTGCTGGGGCGACTGCTGGCCTGAGCAGGCCGCCCCGACCCCTCACTCGACCGTGACACTCTTGGCGAGGTTGCGGGGCTGATCCACGTCGAGGCCGCGGTGGGCGGCGATGTGATAACTCAGCAGCTGCATCGGAATCACCGTGAGCAGGGGGGTGAGCAGTTCATCCACCTCCGGCAGGGGCAGCAGCAGATCAAACAGCTCGGTGTCGGCACAATCGGGAGCAACGCCGATCAGCTGGGCGTCGCGGGCCTTGGCCTCCTGGGCGTTGGAGAGCACCTTGTCGAACACCGGGCCGGGCACCGCAATCGAGACCACCGGCACGCGGGCATCGAGCAGGGCGATCGGACCATGCTTCATCTCGCCGGCCGGGTAGCCCTCGGCGTGGATGTAGCTGATCTCCTTGAGCTTGAGGGCCCCTTCCATGGCGATCGGGTAGTTGATGCCCCGGCCCAGAAAGATCACATCCTGGGTCTCAGCGAACAGATGGGCCAGGCCGGCGCAGCGCTGGTCGTGATCCTCCACCAGGTCCTGCAAGAGGGCCGGCAGGCTGCGCAGCCCATCGGCCAGGGCGCGCAGTTCGACGGGGGAGCGGAGCGGGGCCTCGGACCGTCCGGGGCTGCCCGCCGGCGCTGGTGCGCCGGCCTCCCGAGCGGCCGCCGCCAGACAGCGGCGTTCCGCGAAGGCCAAGGCCAGGCCATAGAAGGCCAGGAGCTGGCCCAGGAAGGTCTTGGTGGCCGCCACCCCCACCTCGATGCCGGCGCCGATGTCGAGGATGTGGGGCACCAGGCGGCCGAGGGAGCTCTCCGGGCGGTTGGTGATGCCCAGAAGCCTGGGGGCGAAGGCCGGGGCGCCATGGGCCAGACGCCGCTCCTGCTCCATGGCCAGGGCCGCCAGGGTGTCGGCCGTCTCCCCGGACTGGGTCACCCCGATCGTGAGGGTGGAGGGGGCCAGCGGCGGCGGGGCGTAACGGAACTCGCTGGCGTAGAAGACCGTGGTGGGGATCCCGGCCAGCTGCTCAAGCAGATAGGCGCCGACCTGGGCAGCGTGACGACTGGTGCCACAGGCCAGGATCTGGATTCGCTCCACCCCTTCGTAGACCGCGTCGTCGAGGGGGAGGGCCACCAGGGCCTCGGGAGGCAGGTGACGGGCCACCCAGAGCGCCGCCGTCTCGGGCTGCTCATGGATCTCCTTGTGCATGAAGTGGCGGAAGCTGCGCTTGTCCGCCACGTGCTCGGTGCCGCTCAACAGGCTCGGGGCACGCTGCACCCTGGCACCGGCGACGTCGTAGAGCTCGATCCCCAGCGGCGTCAGCAGGGCGACCTCGCCATCCTCCAGGGGAAGGATGGTGCGGGTGAACCCTGCCAGGGCAGGGGTGTCGCTGGCGCAGAGAAACTCACCCTCCCCCAGGCCAATCAGGAGGGGCGCCTGGCGGCGCGCCACCACCAGGGCTCCGGGCACCTCAGCCCAGACCACCGCCAGGGCATAGGCGCCATGGAGCCGCGGCAGCACGTCCTGCAGGGCGCTGAGCAGCAGGGTGGCGCTGGGGGCCTCACCATCAGCCCGGCGCTGATCAAGCCGCCGGGCCAGCAGGTGGGGAATCACCTCGGTGTCGGTATCGGAGCGGAACACCACGCCGTGGGCCTGAAGCTCCTCCCGCAAGCTGCGGTGGTTCTCGATGATGCCGTTCTGAACGACCGCCAGGCGACCGCTGCCGTCAAGGTGGGGGTGGGCGTTGCGCTCCTCCGGTTTGCCGTGGGTCGCCCAGCGGGTGTGTCCGATGCCGCAGAGCCCCGCAGCCCCCTCGGCCTCGAAGCGGGCGGTGAGATTGACCAGCTTGCCCTCGGCGCGAAGGCAATGGAGCTGGCCGCCGGATCCGGCCTGCTCCACGGTGGCGATCCCAGCGGAGTCGTAGCCCCGGTATTCGAGTTGACGCAGCCCTTCGAGCAGCTGGGGAGCGGCCTCGCGCGAACCGATCAGGGCAACGATGCCGCACATAACGATGAAGGGCCGAGAGCGGGCTGGAGGGAACTGGCGTCTGCTGAGCTTATGGGCAGAGGCGATCCCAGGTAGCAGGGTGGCGGCGGCCTGGGCGACCGGTCGGCGGCGCCGGGCAGGTCCGGGGTCGGCGGGGAGGCGGCATCGCCCGGCAGCGGGTTCGCCGCGACCGTCAAAACAAAAGCCAGACCCGAAGGCCTGGCTTTTGGGATCTGGGCCACCCGAAGGGTTCGCCAATACGCGGAAAGGGGCGTCTGCGGTCTTGCCGTCCGGTGGTCCGGGCCCGGCATGCGACCGGAATTCAGACCCCGGAATTCAGGCCGTGGTCAGTAGGCCAGGCCCATGGACCGGCTGGTTTCGTCACCGAGGTAGACGCGGATGCTGAGGAAGTCGGTGGGGCAGGCGGTTTCGCAGCGCTTGCAACCCACGCAGTCTTCAGTGCGAGGGGAGGAGGCGATCTGGCCGGCCTTGCAGCCGTCCCAGGGCACCATCTCCAGCACATCGAGGGGGCAGGCCCGCACGCACTGCGTGCAACCGATGCAGGTGTCGTAGATCTTGACGGCGTGGGACATGAGCGCTCGAAGAAGCCGGCGTTGCGTCAACGTACCGAGCCCGACCCGGCGAGAGGGCAACGGCAGGCCAGCCCGTCACCCTTGTTCATACGGCCCGGGGGTGGCCAGGGGCCATGGGGTCCGACCCGTAGGATGCGACCTCCCACAAAGCGGCCATGTCCCTAGACGCGATCTTCGAGAAAGTGCGCTCGATCGTTGCCGAGCAGCTCAGCGTCGATCCTGAGGAAGTGAAGGCCGAGTCCAACTTCCAGAACGACCTCGGCGCTGACTCCCTCGACACCGTTGAGCTGGTGATGGCCCTCGAAGAGGCCTTCGACATCGAGATCCCTGATGAGGCCGCTGAAGGAATC
Organism: Cyanobium sp.; assembly: GCA_044360135.1. Taxonomy (GTDB): domain Bacteria; phylum Cyanobacteriota; class Cyanobacteriia; order PCC-6307; family Cyanobiaceae; genus Cyanobium. The sequence continues at coordinate 5,419 of JBIKKX010000014.1, read as the reverse complement.
GCCACCGTCGGCGACGCGGTCAAGTACATCCATGAGAAGCAGGCCTGAGGCTTCCATGGTCGAGGGTCTCCGCCGCGTTGTCGTCACCGGCCTGGGCGCGGTCACACCGATCGGCAACGACGTTGCCTCCTACTGGGAGAGTCTGCGTGGTGCCCGCAATGGGGTAGCGCCGATCACCCTGTTCGACGCCTCGCGCCATGCCTGCCGCTTCGCGGCAGAAGTCAAGAATTTTGATGCGGCCGGCTGGCTCGAGCCCAAGGAGGCCAAGCGTTGGGATCGCTTCTGCCAGTTTGGCGTTGTGGCCGCCAAGCAGGCGGTGCTCCATGCCGGGCTGAGCATCGATGACAGCAACCGCCACCGGGTCGGCGTGTCGATCGGCTCCGGGGTGGGGGGCCTGTTGATGATGGAAAGCCAGGCCCACGTCCTGGCCGACCGCGGACCGGATCGGGTCAGCCCGTTCTGCGTGCCGATGATGATCCCGAACATGGCCACGGGCCTGGCGGCGATCGCCCTCGGCGCCCAGGGTCCGAGCAGCGCCGTGGCCACGGCATGCGCCGCCGGATCCAATGCGATCGGCGATGCCTTCCGCCTGATCCAGCTGGGCCTGGCCGACGCCATGGTCTGCGGTGGGGCCGAGTCAGCGATCACTCCCCTTGGAGTGGCGGGCTTTGCCAGCGCCAAGGCGCTTTCCTTCCGCAATGACGATCCCGCCAGCGCCAGCCGCCCCTTCGACCGGGACCGCAATGGTTTCGTGATCGGTGAGGGTGCGGGGGTGCTGGTGCTCGAAAGCCTCGACCAGGCGACCAGCCGTGGCGCCACGATCCTGGCCGAGATCGTGGGCTACGGCACCACCTGCGACGCCCACCACATCACCGCCCCCTCACCGGGCGGTACCGGAGGCGCCCAGGCGATGCGTCTGGCCCTGGCCGATGCACGCCTGGATCCGGAGGCTGTGAGCTATATCAACGCCCACGGCACCAGCACCCAGGCCAACGACAGCAACGAGACCGCCGCCATCAAGGCGGCCCTCGGGTCCCACGCCCTGCGGATCCCGGTGAGCTCGACGAAGTCGATGACCGGCCACCTGCTGGGTGGCAGCGGCGGCATCGAGGCCGTGGCCTCCGTGCTGGCGATCGGCGAAAACCTGGTACCCCCTACGATCAACTACCACACGCCTGATCCCGCCTGTGATCTGGATGTCGTGCCCAACCAGGCCAGGGAAGTCGCCGTCGATGTGGTGCTCTCGAACTCGTTCGGGTTCGGCGGCCACAACGTCTGTCTGGCGTTCCGCCGGATGACCTGAACGCCGCCCCGCGGCCCCCATCCCCGGGACACCGGCCCTCCCCTACCCCTAAAGCCCCCCACCCCCGAGCCCCCCCATGGTCGCCGCTCCCACCACCTCGGTCGAGACGCTCTGCATCAACAGCATCCGCTTCCTGGCGGTCGATGCGATCAACAAATCGAACTCCGGTCACCCGGGCCTGCCGATGGGCACAGCGCCGATGGCCTTCGCCCTGTGGGACAAGGTTCTGCGGCACAACCCCAAGAACCCCGGCTGGTTCAACCGCGATCGCTTCGTGCTCTCGGCCGGCCACGGCTGCATGCTGCTCTACGCCCTGCTGCACCTGAGCGGCTACGACTCGGTGACCATCGAGGACATCAAGCAGTTCCGCCAGTGGGGCTCCCGCACCCCCGGTCACCCCGAGACCTTCGAGACTCCGGGCGTTGAGGTGACCACCGGACCCCTGGGGCAGGGCATCTCCAATGCTGTCGGTCTGGCGATCGCTGAAGCGCACCTGGCGGCCACCTTCAACAAGCCCGGCCACACCCTGGTTGATCACTACACCTACGTGATCATGGGTGACGGTTGCCATCAGGAGGGCGTCTCCGGCGAAGCGGCTTCGCTGGCGGGCCACCTGGGCCTGGGCAAATTGATCGCCCTCTACGACGACAACCACATCACGATCGACGGCGACACCGCGGTGTCGTTCACCGAGGACGTGCTCAAGCGGTACGAGGCCTACGGCTGGCACGTGCAGCACGTGGCCGATGGCAACCACGATGTCGAAGCCATCCGCCAGGCGATCGAAGCCGCCAAGGCCGTGACCGACCGGCCCAGCATGATCAAGGTGACCACCACGATCGGCTACGGCTCCCCCAACAAGGCCAACACCGCCGGGGTTCATGGTGCCGCCCTCGGCGCCGAGGAGGCCGCCCTCACCCGCAAGGCCCTGGAGTGGGCCTATGGCGACTTCGAAGTCCCTGCCGAGGCCTACGACCACTGGCGCCAGGCGATCAGCCGTGGTGCCGCCGCCGAGGCCGAATGGAATACCGCCCTGGACGCCTATCGCGCCGCCTTCCCCGCCGAGGCGGCTGAATTCGAGCGCCGCCTGCGCGGCGAGCTGCCCCAGGGCTGGGATGGCGCCCTGCCCGTGCTCACCCCCGGCGACAAAGGCCTGGCCACCCGCCAGCACTCCTACAACGCCCTGAACGCCTTCGGCCCGCACCTGCCCGAGCTGATCGGCGGCTCCGCCGACCTCACCCACTCGAACCTGACCGACATCAAGGGTGAAAAGAGCTTCCAGAAGGGCACCGAGGCGAATCGCTATCTGCACTTCGGCGTGCGGGAGCACGCCATGGCCGCGATTCTCAACGGCCTCGCGTACCACGGCAGCGGTCTGATCCCCTACGGCGGCACCTTCCTGGTGTTCGCCGGCTACATGATCGGCGCCATGCGCCTCTCGGCCCTGAGCGAGCTGGGTGTGATCTATGTGCTCACCCACGACTCGATCGGCCTCGGCGAAGACGGCCCCACCCACCAGCCGGTGGAGACCCTTGCCAACCTGCGCTCGATCCCCAACCTGCTGGTGATCCGCCCGGGTGATGGCAACGAAACCATGGGTGCCTACCAGGTGGCCGTCGCCAACCGCAAGCGCCCGACCGTGCTGGCCCTCAGCCGCCAGGCGATGGCCAACCAGCCGGGTTCCACCGCCGCCGCCGTGGCCAAGGGTGGCTACATCCTTGAGGACAGCAATGGCAGCCCCGACCTGATCCTGATCGGCACCGGCACCGAGCTTGAGCTCTGCACCAAGGCCGCAGCCCAGCTGCGGGCTGATGGCCACAACGTGCGGGTGGTTTCCATGCCCTGCGTGGAACTGTTCGAGGAGCAGGACGCCGCCTATCGCGAGAGCGTGCTGCCGGCCGCGGTGCGCAAGCGGCTGGTGGTGGAAGCCTCCAGCTCCTACGGCTGGCACAAATACACCGGCTTCGACGGCGCCACCGTGTCGATCGACCGCTTCGGCGCCTCGGCTCCGGGCCCTGTGTGTCTGGAGAAGTTTGGCTTCACCGTCGACAACGTGGTGGCCAAAGCAAAGGCGCTGGGCTGATTGCCGCACCCCAGGGTTTGGCCCTGGGCCAGGCCTTGCAGGATCTGGCCCCGCCGACGGCGGGGCTTTTTTGTGGGCGCTTTTGGTGGGATCGCATTCTCTTCGAGAAGGCTTCGCCAACGCGGAAGCCTTGCGGCTTGGGCTGTTGGTTTTGCCCTGGCTGTTGGCTGTTGGGGCTGCCTGAGTGTTTGGCTGTTGGCTGCCGGGGATGGCGCCGCAGGCGCCTCGATCCTGTGCTGTCGCGAAGCCCTCGGGCTCTCCCACCCCCATGACGGCTCGGCCAAAATGCCCCCATGACAGCGGCTCCCAGCTCCACGTCCGCCATCCCGATCGACCCGCGGATCCGTGTGATCGCCGCGGGGATCGCCGCCGCCATCCCCGGCGCCCAGATCCGCCTGTTTGGATCAAGGGCCAGGGGTACATCCCGGCCTGATTCCGACGTGAATCTGTTGATCACCGTGCCGGATGAGTGGCTGGCGGGCCAGGATCGTCTGCGGGTGCTGGGAGATCTGTGGCGACACTATTCCAGCCATCGCTTGCCGCTTGACCTGCTGCTGTATAGCGAAAGCGAGGTGAGCCAACGCAAGCCATACAGAAGCGCCATACCATCCCTGGCCTATCAAGAAGGGATTCTGCTGAATGGCTGATCCGGACGCCCTGCGCTACCTGCGGATCGCCCAGGCTGATCTTGAAGAGGCGCAGCGCATGTTGGCTCTCTCTGGTTTCCGCGATAGCAGCATCGGATTCCGGCTGCAACAGGCCTGCGAAAAGGCCCTGAAAGGCTGGATCCACGCCAAGGACGGGCAGGCTCCCTTCACTCACGACCTCGCCGCCTTGATGGATTGGCTGGAGGAATCGGGTCGCAACATGAGCGCGTTTGAGACGATTGCCGATCTCTCTTTCTTTGCTGTTCAGACCCGATAGGACGACAGCGTGGAACTCCGTTCGCCAGATTGGCAGCTCCTGGTGCAGATCACATCCTCTCTGCTCGAGAATGTCCAGCATGAGCTGACATGATGAGCCTAAGAACAGGCACGCATCAATCAGCGCCTGCGCCGCAAGGATTGCCCAACACCATCATGCACCCGACCCGAAGCATGGGGCTCGGTTCTTTGCGATGGTGGCTACAGCCGGGTGAGGATCAGCGATGGCGTGCTCTGGCCCCGTGATCACCCCGGCGGCAGCGCCAATTGGCCGGTGGTGCTGCTGGAGGTGCAGATGCACCCCGATCGCGGCTTCCGGCGCCGCCTCAGGGCTGAGACCTTTCGGCTGCTCCAGCAGCAGGAGCAGATCGAGCACCTGCGGGTGGTGGTGCTCCTGGCCCACCGCCGCCTCAACCTCGGATCGCCAGGCCCCCAGCTGCTGCGGCGCTTCCTGGAGCAGGAGGTGACCTGGGTGGATCTGGAGCTGCTGGCCAGCCAGAGCAGCCTCGATCCGGGCCTGGCCCTGCTCAGCCTGCCGGTGCGACGGCAGCAGGATCTGGCGGCCTGTGCCGAGCAGCTGATTCGCCAGCAGCCCGATTGGATCGAGCTGATTCTTCCTATTCTTTGCCAACGCTTCACGGGGCTCTCCCCGGCACAGATCATGGCCACGTTCCGTATCTCTCCAGACCTCTGGCGCCACACCCGAGCCTTTCAGGACACCATCGAAGAAGGCCGGGATGAGGGCCGGCGTGAAGAGGCCAGCGCCCTCGCCCTGCTCGACTTCAGCGGCCCCCAGGACCTGGGGGCCTGGCTGGAGCAACAGCCAGTGTCAAGAAACAGCCAAATGTTGAGGGATTAAGGGATTAAGGATTAAGGGAAGGGCCCTGGGGGAGGCAGACCACACGAAAACCGACGAAGTAGAAGGCATAGCCGGGCAGGTAGTGGAAGCGGTAGGCCGAGCGGCAGTACCTGGGGAGGTAGTTCCCAGGGCCCATTAGAAGTCAAGCCGAACTCAGTGCCTGAGCTGGTTCTCGCCAGCCCACCAGTGCCAGAAGTCCCCTGATGTCATGGGCCAGGGCAGCCATGCCCTCGGTGATCGACCAAAAGCCA
>JBIKKX010000063.1:0-2950 GCA_044360135.1 Cyanobium sp. | reverse complement strand
TGATCGCCCTGGAGATCGCCGGCCGCATGCGCCTCTCGCCCCTGGTGGTGATGCAGAACATGACGCCGATCCACGGGCGGCCCACCTGGAGCAGCAAGTTCCTGATCGCCACGGTGAATGCCAGCGGGCGCTTCTCGCCTCTGCGCTTCGTGTTCGACGACAAGGAGCAGCCCACCCGCTGCCACGCCGTGGCGACCGACAAGGCCACTGGCGAGGTGCTTGAGGGGGAGACGATCACCCTGGAGCTGGCCCGCAAGGAGGGCTGGTGGAGCCGGAAAGACCGCCAGGGCAACGAGACCAGCAAATGGCAGACGATGACCGGCCAGATGCTGCGTTACCGCGCCGCCGCCTGGTGGGCGAACGTCTACTGCCCGGAGATTGCCCTGGGGCTGATGACCCAGGAGGAGGCCCTGGACATCGAGCCGGTGTCGGTGCGGGAGGCGCCTGCGGCAACCCTGCCGACCAGCTCGCTTGATCAACCAACGCAAGGAGCGACAGATGCCAAGCAGGGCCCAGCAGTTCCTGAACTCCTGCACTCTCGGGAAGGCGGTTCTCCTCTGCCGGGTCCCCTGAACCCTGAGGCAGATGCGCCGCTGATCCGCAGCGAACACGCTGCAGGTGAAGCCGCTCTTCCTGCTGCGGTGGTGGAGGCCGAGATCGTCGACAGCGGCCACAACCAGCCGGAGCCTGCCCCCGCAAGCAGGGCAACCCCTGCAGCGACGCGCCGCTCGCGAAACCAGGGGACATCTGCAGTCGGCAAGACCGCAGCCAACACGCCCGAAAGCCCGCCCTCTGAGCAAGATCCGGCGCCAGTCGGCTCCCAGGAGCCGGGGGAGGGATCCACGGCACCAGCGGCAACCCCAGACGTCGACCCGGTGGAGACCGGGCTGCAGCAGATCCCCCGCATCGCCACCCTGCTGGAGCTTGATGCCGCCTACGGGCGGGTGAACCAGCTGCTCGGCTCGGGGCGCATCACCGACAGCGCCGCCGAACGGTTGTGGAGTGCCGTCGCCCGGCGCCGCAAGGAGCTGGAGGGAGAGACCCCATGAGCACCACCCTCTATCTGATCCAGGCCCAACACCTGCTGGATCTGGCGCTGGATCAGGCCCGCCAGGAGCGCGACCGGGGCGTCTTTGAGATGGCCCGCGGGGAGCGCAGCCTCAAGCAGCTGCAGCGCCTGGTGGAGCGGGCCGCCTTGATTCGGGGCCTGTGGGAGCAGACCCGCAGCCTGATCGGCGCCAAGGACAACCCCCCGCCACCGACCGAGTTCCGGCCAGGGGAGCACTGGCTGAGCAAAGAAGGCCTCTATCGGGTCGAGCACTGCCCGCTGATCCCCAGCTGCGTGCAGCTGATCCCACTGGCCAGCGGCCAGGAGCCGCTCTACCGCCACCCGAGCAACACCAACCGTTTTCAGAGGCTCTGGCCATGAGCGCACTGCCGGCACGACCGCGGCCCCTGCGCCAGCGAATCGGTAACCACAAAAAGACGATCACCATGAACAACGACACCTACGAGCGGGTGAACGCCTTCGCGCGGCGCCACAACATCACCTGGAGTGGGGCCCTGCATGAGCTGGTGCGCACCCATCCCCTGATCGGCTTGTCATCACTGCTGGACGCCCAGAAGCGCATCGATGCCATCAAGGGCGCCGCTCAGGAGGTGCAGGCATGAGCATCAACGTGGTCGTGCTGGTCGGCAACGCCGGCCGGGATCCGGAGCTGCGCTTTTTTGAGAGCGGCAGCTGCGTGTGTGAGTTCACGCTCGCCATCAACCGGCCACCACGGGATGGCCAGGAGCAGAGCCCGCTGTGGGTGAACTGCAAGGCCTGGGGCAAGACCGCCCAGGTGGCTGGGGACTACGTCCGCAAGGGCAGCAAGGTGGCGGTGGTCGGCCGGCTGGAGAGCGAGCAGTGGACCGACAGAACCAGCGGCGAGGTGCGCAGCAAGACCCTGGTGGTGATCGACCGCCTGGAGCTCTGCGGCAGCCGCGGGGGCGGCGATGGCTTGGGCACTCCCGCTCCCTCCGGCGGGTCGGCCACCCGAGGGCATGGCTCAGCACCGCAAGGTGCAGCACCACCGAGCGCAGGCGGCTGGGGGAACGACTGGAGCGCTCCGCCCGCCGGCGCCACACCCCTCAGCGACGAGGAGGTGCCGTTCTGATGGAACGCTCCTCCAGACGGCTGGACCTGCCGGCCTTTCCCCGCAGCCGCCCCCGCCATCCCGAACTCCTCACCCTGAGCCGCCTGCGCCGCCTCAGGCGGTTGCAGTTGATCGTGCTGCTGCTCCAGCTCGGCTGCCTGGGTCTGTTGATCCGGGTGGTGGTGCGGGAGCCACTGCCGCTCTGCCGGCTGCAGCAGGCGATGCAAGTGATCCGGGGACCGATCCCCTGACCGAAGGGCGCGCTGGGCGCGTGAGGATCAGAGCGGTTCAGCGCCCTCGCCCAGGATCGCCAGGTAGGCGTCGTAGGCGAACAGGCGGTTGCGCCGGCCGCCGGTGATCTCGCGGGCGATGCCGAGTTCCACCAGGGTTTCGAGAACCTTGCCGGCAGTGGGGAAACTCAGTCCACTCAGCTCTTTGAGCTGCTTGGTGCTGGTGAGCGGCCGCTGTCGCAACGCCGCATAGCCCTGGCGCACGCTGGGGCCGGAGCGTCCAAGGCCGACCAGGCGCTCCTCATCGGCGCGGAACAGGGCGAGCAGCCGCTGGGCGGTGGCCACGGCGGCCGAGGCCGTGCTCTCAACACCCTCCAGGAAGAAGTCAATCCAGGCCTCCCAGTCGCCCTGCTGGCGGACACCATCGAGCAGCTCGTAGTAGCGGCTGCGGTGCTCCTTGAAGAACAGACTCAGGTAGAGCAGCGGCTGCTGGAGCACACCGGCCTCGATCAGCATCAGCACGATCAGCAGGCGGCCCAGGCGGCCGTTGCCATCGAGGAAGGGGTGGATCGTCTCGAACTG
>JBIKKX010000013.1:0-77451 GCA_044360135.1 Cyanobium sp. | reverse complement strand
CAGGAACATCTGCCAGCTTGAGACAGTCGAATCGCTGGTTGCTGCATAACCGCGATTTCGACCTGCCTTCACCCCTGGTCCACTGCTGCGCTTGACCCAGGCTCGTGAAACATTTTTCAGGAGTCCCAAAATACGCAAGTAGCGATGCCTTCGTCATCACCGCCTACCTGACCGACAAACCCAAGCTTGGAGAATTATTATGGCCGGTAAGCTAGAAGTGTGGTTTGATGCTGAGGCGGATTTCCTGGAAGTTCGCTTCTCTGATGCCCCTGGCTATGAAAAAGAAACCGACCATGATGCTGTCATGGAACGGGTGGATGCTGAGGGCCACATGATCGGATTCAGCATCCTGGGCGTCAGCCAGTTCAGAAAAGACAAGCCTCTGGAGGCCGAACTGGTTTCCGCCTGAGGCATGAGCTGCGCGCCCTCCTCTCCATGAGCGCCTCCACTCAACAAAAACTCGGCAATACCCTCTGGGCGATCGCCGATCAGCTGCGCGGGGCGATGAACGCGGACGGCTTCCCCGAATGCGCATTCAATCTGCAAATCTATACTCGCTTCTGATCTGCAGCGTTATCCACGGCGCCATGGGCGACCATCGTTTACGATGGGCGCAATGAAAAGGTCATCAAGCATGGCTGACGCGTCAATCCGTATTGGGGTCAAAGAGGCTGTCGCTTCAGCAATGGATTTTGTTCGTGATATCTATGAAGGGCAAAGCTTGCGTGATCTACTTCTTGAGGAAGTGCAAATGGGCCAGTCAGGCAGTCAATGGCTTGTAACCATTGGCTTTTCGCTTCCCAAGGAGGAATCTACTTCGATCCTAAGTCCTGCAACAAAAAAATCTCGGGAGGCAGTATAAAACAATCGCTGTTGATGCCCTTTCAGGTCAGTCCATATCAATGAAGATCCGAGAAGCCCAGGGCTTGTCGTTATGCGGATCAGAAGCAAGCCTCCCTTGCTTGATATAAACCTTCTGCTGCTGTATCTTGTTGGGTGTAAGGACCCCAGGCTCCTTGAGGGTTCTCGAAGGCTAATCGCTTACATTGAAGAAGATTTCTTCTTGCTCATTGAGTTTATTGAGGATAACCGGTTTGCGCAGTTTGTCTCGACTCCCCATATCCTTGCTGAGGCGTCTAATTTGATTGGTCTTGAGCGTTACTTGCTGAAGACCCTTGGAAGAAATGCGATCATGGAATACGTCCAGCATTGCAATGAGATCACTCATAATGCCGCTATACTTGTTCACGAGCCTGTGTTTAATCGCCTTGGCTTGACTGACGTGGCCATCAGGCTCGCATCCAGCCTTCCCGCGTTTGTGCTTACGGCGGACTTGCCATTGTATTTGCATCTTGCAAATGCAGGTGTCGAGGTTGTGAACTTCAATCACATACGACAAGGCTCCTGGATGTAGTCCAATCCATGGCTATTATCAAGTCGCTGACTGCGGGGTTGTGCAGAGCCGACGCGGCCGAGATCTATGCCCGCTTTTGATCTTTGCATTCGCAGCACTCACCCCGAGTTCAAAAGCCCAACTTCCACCATCCCCTACCCAACAAATCTCCCCCCTAATCCCCCGTCACCCTCCTGGAGGAGCTGGTCAGGGTGCCGTCTGAGGCGCTCCAGCGGCCCGAGCTGTTGAATCGCCCCTGGCCGTCGCAGCGGACACCGCGGCTGGCGGCGCCGATGGTGGCGCTGGCGATGCCGCTCTCGACGTGGCCATCGGCGCGCAAGACCATCTGCTGGGCGCTGGCGCCACCGCCCGGACGTCTGGGGTCAGCAACCAGCCACGCCCAGGCCCCCCGCCCCAGCCCACCGCACCCCCCCGCCTAAACTCTCCCCCCTGGCCCCGCTGCGCACCAACCGTGACAGCGGTGGCACTGACAGAACAAGCCGCTTCTGTTGCCATGGCCACTGGCGCCGTTTTCAGCTTTGCGGGCTTCGCGGCGGCGAGGTCCTGCCACCTCTGGCTTCCCCACGACGGCTACCCCACCGGCGCCGCCTGGCGCTTCGCGGCCAGCCTGCGGGAGGGCGAGCCGCCCGCAGACTTCCTGGTCGCCTTCCGCCGCAGCCAACCCGCTGCCGAAGCCCTGGCCGGCATCGAGGCGGCGGCGGATGCGACCTACCACTACCGCACCCTGTTGCTCACCAGGCCCGATCCGGCCCTGGCGGTGAGCTGCTGGCGACGGCTGCCTGGGGCCGGCGGCTGGCAGCTGCGTTGCGGCCCAGTGGCGATGGCGGTGTTCATCCAGCGCTTTCTTCCCGGTTGAAGCCGCGCCGCCACCCCGCTCAGCCCCCCGGCATCGGCTCCCCATCCCACAGGCTCTCCAACGTGTATGGACCCCCCTCCAGACACCAGAAGCGCCCATCGATCAGCCGCTGCCCCTGATCCAGCGCCGTCAGCCGGGCCAGCAGCTCCCCAGCGAGCACCTCGTCCGCGGCGGCCAGGTTCTCGGCCAGACGCGCCTGCTGCACGGATTTGGGGATCACGGCGGTGCCGCAGCCGATCCCCCAGGCCAGCAGCAGCTGGGCCGCCGTCAGTCCCCGTTCCGCCGCCAGCGCCACCACCTGCGGGTGCTCCAGCACCAGTGGCGGCCGGTTCGCGCCGCTCGATCCCAGCGGTCCATAGCCGGTCACCACCACCCCCTGCTCCCGGCACCAGGCCAGCAGCTTGTTTTGCTGCAGCAGCGGATGGCGCTCGATCTGCAGCGCCTCCGGCCTGATCCTGGCCCCGGCGCTCAGGGCCTTCAACTTGGCGCCGCTGAAGTTCGACACCCCGATGTGCGCGCACAGGCCCCGATCCACCAGCTCCTCCATCGCCGCCCAGGTGGCGGCCAGCGGCACCTGCTCCAGGCTGTACTGCTCCTCGGCGCTGCTGGCCATCGCCACGCCGCGCCGCTGGGCCACCGGCCAGTGGATCAGGTACAGATCCAGCCGCTCCAGACCCAGATCCGCCAGGGAGCGCTCCAGGGCTGGTCGCACCTGATCGGGCTCGTGGCAGTCGTTCCAGAGCTTGCCGGTGATCCACAGCTCCTCGCGCCGCACCAGTCCGTCGGCCAGGGCCTGCCGTAAGGCCGCACCGACCTGCGCCTCGTTGCCGTAGATCGCGGCCGCATCGATGTGGCGGTACCCCAGCTCCAGGGCGGTGCGCACCGTGGCAGCCGTCTGCTCCGGCGACAACCGCCAGGTGCCCAGGCCCATGGCGGGCATGGCATCGCCATTGCGAAACGGCAGGGCAGGCATCGAACGGGCCATGGGGATCGTGATCGGGCGGGCCCCCTCCATCAAGCCACGTTACCCGCAGTGAAGAGCGGTGTCGAAAGTGCTGCAGCCGTTGCTGGCATCCGTGGGCGTGCTCACTGTGGCTATCTCGGGATTCGGAGGTTCCATTGATGGAAGACACCCCCCTGAGCAGCAGACAGGAGCGCGCTGACGATCCGGCCCCTTCTCTTATATTCGTGAAGAATCACTGACGTTACTGGCGTGTCATGTCCTGGAGGTGACCGTCGCCGTCCATTGCACCGCCCCCACTCTCGTTAACTCAGTGATGCAATTGGCACTCTGGCGGAGCCCCCTGGGCCGCCTAACAGCTCATGCCGAGGCCACACATGGCCACGAATCTCGCTCTCGATCAGGACTTGCTCGATCGCGCCTTCCGTGTCAGCGGTGAGCCCACCAAGAAGGCGGCCGTGACCCGCGCTCTTCAGGAGTTCATCGCGCGTCGGGAGCAGCGGCAGGTTGCCGAGCTGTTCGGAAAGCTCGATTGGGACCCCGGCTATGACGACAAAGCCGAACGAGATCGCCAGCGATGAGCCTGCTGGTCGACACCTCCGTGTGGTCGTTGGCCTTTCGCCGTGATACCCCGCTGGGCTCACCTGAGGTCAGTGCCCTCCGCGCGGCTCTCCAGGGTGGCGAACAGGTCTTCATCACTGGATTGGTGCTCCAGGACGTACTGCAGGGGTTTGCGGGTCCCAACAATCGAGTGCCGCTTGATGCGCTCAATGTAGACCTCGATCTGGGTCACGTCCTCTCCCAGGATCCGCCGGGCGATGTTCTCTCCCATCTCGAATCAGCCACCCCCTTTGAGGTCACTCGCCAGGGCCGCACCGCTGCTCACCACGTGCCTCTGCCCCAGGAGAGCGCGCTCCGTTGTGCGAGGCCCGCAAGCGGAGCGCAAAGCGAAAGCGCCGGTTCCGCTGGCCAATCAGTGGGGAACATCGCGCCCATTGGCCCACCTCGGCGTTGGGGAATCCATGCAAGATCCGCATAGGTCCTGCGGGGTCACCCACATCGCCCGATCGCCCCACGGTGAGCGCTGATGCGGGATGGACGAAAACCCATCATGCTGTGGGTGGTCTGTCCATATCCCCATGCCCCTCCGCCGCGCCACCGCCTTGCCGACGACCCCGGAGCCCAAGGCTTTGGAGGCCATTGAGCAGGTGTGTTGCGCCGCATTGGTGTGGGCCAACCGCTCCTGTGGTGCCCTGAAGGCCGTGAACCACAGGCGGGAGCTGGTGAGTGCCGAGCGGCGGCGGGAGCTGCTTGAACGAGACGCGGATCTGGCCGATGAGGCACAGACCAAGCTGCGGTTCCATGCTCTGAACCCCAAGCTCGCCGGCGTGATCCGCGAACGGGAGGAAAAGGGTGCCGCGACGGTGGGGCTGATCGCTGAACGCGAACGACAACGAGGCTTCTGGCTGGTGGAGATGGTCCGCCCGCCCCTGCAGAGCTTCACGAAGAGGGCGCTGATGGCTCCGCTGCGGCAGTTATCGGGGGAGGGCTGAGCGATGGCCACCCAGCGCTATTCCGTGACCCCTCACCCGATCGACACCCTGCTGACCTGGGTGAAGAGTGGCGAAATCGCCATACCGGAGATCCAGCGGCCGTTTGTGTGGGGAGCCACCAAGGTGCGCAATCTGTTTGATTTTCTCTATCAGGGGTGCCCAGTGGGCTATTTGATTGCCTGGCGAAACCCCACGGTGAAACTGAAGGACGTCAACGACGATCTCTACGATCCCACCTACACCGACATGCTGCGGCTGGCATTCACCTCGAAATTTGGCAGAGGCAAGCTCCGGGCTCTGCTGGCCTTGCTGTCTGGTAAGAACTTCGCCACCAAGCACTATGAGGAAAGCATTGCAGAAGCATCGTTCGCAAAGCTGAAACAGGGTGTTCTCGCCTTCATGGCCAAGACCCACTTCGATCGGATCGTCATGATCCTGAAATCGGCTGGCTTTGTGACCAGTAACTTGATTCGCAGCCGCAATGCTATCAACTTCGCTTATATTCTCTATCTGAGGGGACGGAGCGAGAATCTTCCCGCCCCTGATATCGAAAGCCTGGTGCGGCGTTGGTTTGCGATGTCGATTCTCAGGGGCCGCTACTCGGGTGGCCCGGAAACAGCCTTCGATTTCGACATTCGTCAGATTGACTCTCAGGGACTACGTGCCTATGCGGAAGCCGTGATTGAAAACGAGCTGCCATCGACATTCTGGTCTGGGATGTTGCCTCAGTTGATGGATACATCGTCGTCGACGAGTCCCTATTTCATCGCCTATCAGGCGGCCCAGGCTCGGCTCGGCGATCGTGGCTTTCTGTCGACCGGCATCACCGTACGCGACTTGCTCATCAACCGTGGCGATAAGCACCACGTGTTCCCCCGTAAGCATCTGCAGCGCGCAGGAGCCTCGAGGAGTAGCTACAACCAGATGGCCAACTTCGTGATGGCCCAGAGCGAGATCAACATCGCGATTGGAGACAAGGCACCTGAGGTCTACTTCGCTGAACTCCGAGACCAGGTGAACGGTGGCCCAAGCGCTATGGCGGCATCACGGACCTGGCTGACCTGCGGGCCAATCTGGAGATGAACTGTCTGCCCCTGTCGCTCTTGGATGGCGAGCCATTGGATGACGCCGCATTCCTGGTGGAGCGACGCCGCCTGATGGCCGATAAGATCCGCCAATGGGTGGAGGTCTTGTGAGCGCCAACTTCGCCCACCTGCGCTTTTATGACGAGCAGTTGTTTCGCCTGGGCTCACTGGCGGAGCGGTATTTCCCCGACGACCCCAACACGTCGCTGTTGAAGCTGCGGCAACTGGGGGAGTTGCTGGCCCAGCAGGTGGCCTCACGCTTTGGGGTGGAGCTGCGGCAGGAGGAAACCCAGCAACAGTTGTTGCGGCGGCTGGAGTGCGACGGCGTGCTGGAGCGGGAGGTGGCCGAGCTGTTCCATGGCCTGCGCCGCAAGGGCAATCTCGCCAACCACGATCTGCACGGCGATCACGCCACGGCGCTGAAGATCCTGCGCATGGCCTGGCAGCTGGGGGTGTGGTTTCACCGCACCTTCCGCGATCCACAGTTCCGCAGCGGACCGTTTCAGCCGCCCCAGCCTCCGGCCAGTGGCGATTCGGAGCTGGCGGAGGAGCTGCGCAGCCTGCGCGAGGCCGTGGCCAGCTTTCAGCGTGCCGAAGGCCAGGTGGCCGAGCAGCTCGCGCAAACCGAGGTCCAGCTGCAGGCGGCGCTGCGGGAGCAACAGGAATGGGAAGCCCTGGCCACGGCCGCCGAGGCCGACAAGGCCGCCCTGGCCGAGCGCCTGGCGGCGCTGCAACAGCAGGCCCAGGCTCAGGGGGCCCGGTCTTTGGCCACCTTGCGGCAGAAGGCACGCCAGGCCGCCGCCCGCCTCGACCTCGATGAGGCCGCCACGCGGTTGCTGATCGATGAACAGCTGCGCCAGGCCGGCTGGGAGGCCGACAGCCAGCGGTTGCGCTACAGCCAGGGCGCCCGGCCCGAGAAGCACCGCAACCTGGCGATCTCCGAATGGCCCACCGCCGGCGGTCCGGCCGATTACATGCTGTTCGTGGGCCTCACGCCGCTGGCGGCGGTGGAGGCCAAGCGGGCCCACAAGGAGGTGGCCGGGGTGCTGCCCCAGGCGGAGCGCTACTGCCGCGATGCGGCTGGGGAGGTTTTGGTGCCCTTCGCCTTCGCCAGCAACGGCCGGCCCTTCCTGCAGCAGCTGCGCAGCGCCAGTGGCATCTGGTTCCGGGATCTGCGCCGCCCCACCAACCTGCCGGTGCCCCTGGAGGGCTGGTATTCGCCGGAGGGGCTGCGCCAGCTGGCCCGGCAAGATCTCGACAGCGCCGAGGAGAAGCTGCGCCGCGAGGCGTTCAACTTCGGCTTTCCGCTGCGGCCCTACCAACGCCGGGCGATCGAAGCGGTGGAGGCGGCGATCGCGGCGCAGCAGCGGGAGATCCTGCTGGCTTGCGCCACCGGCACCGGCAAAACCAAAACCGCCGTGGCCCTGATCTACCGGGCGCTCAAGACCGGCCGCTTCCGGCGGGTGTTGTTCCTGGTGGATCGGGAGGAACTGGGCCTCCAGGCCGGCGATGCCTTCAAGGAAACGAGGGTGGAGAGCACCCAGCGTTTTGCTGAGATCTTCGGCATCAAGGAGCTGGGCGAACGGGTGCTGGAGAGCGACACGCGCGTGCACATCGCCACCGTGCAGGCGATGGCGCAGCGGTTGTTGCTGGGGGATGAGGAGGGCCGCCCCACGGTGGACAGCTATGACCTGATCGTGGTGGATGAATGCCACCGCGGCTACCTGCTGGATCGGGAGCTGAGCGATCGTGAGCTGCGCTTCCGCGATTTCAACGACTATGTGTCGAAGTACCGGCGGGTGCTGGAGATGTTTGATGCGGTGAAGGTGGCGCTCACCGCCACCCCGGCGTTGCATACGGTGCAGATCTTCGGCCGGCCGGTGTTTGTGTACAGCTACCGCCATGCGGTGGTGGATGGCTACCTGGTGGATCATGAACCACCGATTCGCATCCGCACCAAGCTGAGCAGTGAAGGGATCATCTGGAAGGCCGGTGAGGAGGTGACCAGGATCGATCCCCGCAGCGGCCAGCTCGATCTGTTCACCACCCCGGATGAGTTGCATTTCGAGGTGGAGGCCTTCAACCGCCAGGTGATCACCGAACCCTTCAACCGCACGGTGTGTGAGTTTCTGGCCGATGAACTCGATCCCTTTTCCCTGTTCAAAACCCTGATCTTCTGCGTCAGCGACAAGCACGCCGATCTGGTGGTGCTGCTGCTCAAGGAGGCGTTTCAGCGGCGCTATGGCAGCGTGCCGGATGAGGCGGTGGCGAAGATCACCGGCAGCAGCGACAAGCCTGCCCAGCTGATCCGGCGCTTCAAGAATGAAAGCTTCCCCAATGTGGCGGTCACCGTGGATCTGCTGACCACGGGCGTGGATGTGCCGGCGATCGGCAACATCGTGTTTCTACGCCGCGTGAACAGCCGCATCCTCTACGATCAGATGATTGGCCGCGCCACCCGCCTGTGTGAGCCGATCGGCAAAGACAGCTTCCGCATCTTTGATGCGGTGGGCCTGTATGAGGCGCTGCAGCACATCACCGACATGAAGCCGGTGGTGGTGAACCCGAAGATCCCCTTCTCCCAGCTGCTGGAGGAGCTGCAGAGTACCGAGGGGGAGGAGTGGCAGCTGGTGCGCGAACAGCTGATCGCCAAGCTGCGGCGCAAGCAGCGGCATCTCAGCGAAACCGCCGAGGCCCGTTTCCGCTTGCTGAGCGGTGAGGAACCTGAGGCCTTCATCAACCGTCTGCAGCAGCTGCCGGAGTCGGAGGCCAGGGGCTGGCTGGGGAGGATCGAGGGGCTTGGCGACGTGCTCGATGCGCAATGGGAGGTGCGGGCCGAACCGCAGTTCCTCTCCGAACACGACGATGAGCTGCGCGCCATCGAACGGGGCTACGGCGAGGCGACGCGTCCGGAGGACTACCTGGAGGGCTTCAGCGCCTTTGTTCGTGACCCGGGCAACGACCTGCCCGCCCTCACCACGGTGCTGACGAAACCCTGGGAGCTGACCCGCAAGGATCTGCGTGAGCTGAAGCTGGCCCTGGACCAGCGGGGCTACAGCGAAACCACGTTGGCCACGGCCTGGCGGGAGACCACCAACCAGGAGATGGCCGCCTCGATCATGGGCTGGATCCGTCAGGCGGCCCTGGGTGATCCGCTGATGCCCTACGAGCAGCGGGTGGAGCAGGCCCTGCAGCGAATCCTGGCTTCGCGCAGCTGGAGCAAACCGCAGCGCGACTGGCTGCAGCGCATCGCCAACCAGACCAAGGCGATCACGATCGTGGATCGCGAGGCGCTGGACGACGACCTGCTGTTCTTCAAGCGGGAAGGCGGTGGCTGGCCGCGGCTGAACCGGCTGTTCGGCGGCGAGCTCGATGGCGTGCTGCAGGAGTTTCAGCGCCAGGTGTGGGCGGCTTGAGGCCGCTCAGGGCAGCACCCGCTCTGCCAATGCGTTCAGGCGGCGATCGGCGCTGACCAGGGTGGCCGCCTCGCGCCGGGCCAGAGCCAGATAGAGGCAGTCATAGACGGGGTGGTCGAGATGACAGGCCAGGGCCAGGGCCTCGGCCTGCAGGTGGCGATCCGGCTCCACCCGATCCACGAGATCGCGGGCCTCACTCAGGAGCTGCTGGGGATCGAGGCCAGCGAGTAGATCGGCCCGCTGAAGTTTCCAGAGAGTGTTGGCCACTTCGGTGAGCATCAGCTCGGGCGCCAGGACAAGGGAGGCCGTACGAATCGACTCCGCCAGCCCAGAGGTGGCGGCATCACCCAGGGACAGCCGCACGGCCGCTGAGGCATCGAGTACACAAGCGAGGGCCATCAACGCTCGCGGTCAGCACGGATCAGGTCTTCCGGCGAAAACTCCCCGATCAGGGCTGCGCTCAGCGATGGGGAGCAGGGCCCGCGTTGGACCATGCGATCGAGCACCTGGCGGCGGCGTTCGCGTGGATCGCCGCCGGCGATGGCCTCCAGATCAGCGAGAGCCTGCTGGCTGAGGCTGCGCTTGTGGACCTGAGCGCGGTGCTGCAGCAACCGGTGGAGCGCTTCTGGCAGGTCGCGGATCTGGAGAGATGGCAAGGGGCACCTCGACAGGGTGTTCAGCCTACTGGACTTGCATGCACGATGCATGCGCGAGCCGGAAGCGTCCCCACGGCACCTTCAGGCCAGGCCGCGTAGCCTGAAGCGGATGCCCCACCGGCGCGATGACGGTCGCTCCACCTGCTGAAGCCCCAACCGCGCCTGAGGCTGTCGACTCGGCTATGGCGCCGCTTCTGCTGCCCCAGGAGTTACGGCTGACGCCGGAGCAGTTCGCGCTGGTGTGCGAGGCCAACCCTGACGCGGTGCTGGAACTGGCAGCCGATGGCCAGCTGATCACCATGACCCCGACCGGAGGCGAGACCGGCGCTCGCAACTACAACCTCGGCCTGGCCCTGGGGTTGGCCGCGCGCCAATGCTCGCTGCCGCTGCAGCTGTTCGACAGCTCCACCGGCTTTCGCCTCGCAGATGGTTCGGTGCTCAGTCCCGACCTGGCTGTGGTGAAACTGGAGCGCTGGCAGGCGCTCACTCCTGAGCAGCGCCGCACATTTCCTCCCCTCTGCCCCGATCTGGTGATCGAACTGGCCAGTGCCAGTGACGCGGGCCCCCGTGGTGCCGAGGCCCTGCGCCGCAAGATGGTGCTCTACCAGGCCAACGGCGCCCAGCTGGGCTGGCTGCTGTTCCCGGAAGAGAGGGCCGTGGAGATCTGGCTGGCCCGCCCCGATGCCGGCGTGCCATCGGCACCGCAGCGACTGGAGAACGCCCTGCGCCTGGAGGGCGGCGAGGTGTTGCCGGGTCTGGTGCTGGAGCTGGAGGAGATCTGGGCGGCGTGAAGCCTGAGCCTGGCTACCCTGGCGCCATGGGCCTGATCCGCGGCAATTTCTCCCTCAGCAACCCCACCCGGCCCGACCTGGCGCCGATGGATGTGTCGGTCTTGGCCGACAGCAGCGCGGTGCATCTCTGTATTCCGGAGCATCTGGCGATCCAGCTGAGTCTGGCGGACTTGGAGCGGCGCGAGGTCGTGCTGGCCGATGGCCATCGCCGCACGGTTCCCTCTGTGGGGCCGGTAGAAGTGCGTTTCCGCAACCGCCGCTGCTTCACCGGTGCGATGGTGCTGGGCAATGAAGTGCTGCTGGGCGCGATTCCGATGGAAGACATGGATCTCGTGCTGCGCCCCCAGCTGCAGAGCGTGGGTGTGAATCCCGAAAGCCCCAACATTCCGCTCAGTGTGGCGTAGTGAGCACCACCCACGACATCGTTGCCAAGCTCTGGAACCTCTGCAATGTGCTGAAGGATGACGGGGTGACCTATCACCAGTACGTGACGGAGCTCACGTATTTGTTGTTCCTGAAGATGGCCAAGGAGACGGGCCAGGAGAAAGGCATACCCCCGCAGTGGCGATGGGACATGCTGGAAATCCTCAGCGGCAACCATCAGCTCAACCACTATAAAGAGTTGCTGCTTAATCTGGGCAAATCGGAAGACAATGAATTAGAAGGCGATGCCACCGATCATGATGGCGAATCGGAGCAAAGCAGCGCAGCATCAGGCGAGCAAGACGAGGATGCAGAGGACAATGCAGAGGACAATGAGATAGCACCGATTGTCAATGAGATCTACGCCAATGCCAGCTCGTTCATCAAGAAACCGGTGACGCTCAACAAGCTGGTGAGCGAGATCGAGAAGCTGGATTGGTACAGCGCCCGCGAGGAGGGCTTGGGAGATCTGTATGAAGGCTTGCTGCAGAAGAATGCGGAGGAAAAGAAATCCGGCGCCGGCCAGTATTTCACCCCCCGGCCGCTGATTGATTGCATGGTGGCGGTGATGCAACCCACCTTGGAGGATGTGATCCAGGATCCGGCGGGGGGAACCGGTGGCTTCCCGATCGCGGCGCTGCACTGGATCCGCGACCACTACGACCTCAGCCAGCTGGATGAGAAGCAGCAGAAAAAATTCTACGAGGGCACGTTTTATGGCATGGAGCACGTGCAGGACACGCACCGCCTGGCGCTGATGAACCTGATGCTGCATGGCTTGGATTCTCGGCCGGGGCAATGCGGCATCTGGTATGGCGACACCCTCAGCGGCGATGGGCTGCTGCTGCCGCCGGCCTCCTTAATTCTCACCAATCCCCCGTTCGGCACCAAAAAGGGCGGCGGCCTGCCGAGCCGCGATGATTTCACCTTCCCCACCAGCAACAAGCAGTTCTGCTTTCTGCAGCACATCATCCGGGCCTTGAAACCTGGGGGGAGAGCGGCGGTGGTGCTTCCCGACAACGTGCTGTTCGAAGGCAACGTGGGCAAGCAGATTCGGGCGGACCTGCTGGACAAGTGCAACCTGCACACGATCCTGCGCCTGCCTACCGGCATCTTTTATGCGCAAGGTGTGAAAACCAATGTGCTGTTCTTCACCCGTGGCCATCACGACAAAGGCAACACCGAAACCGTATGGGTGTATGACCTGCGGGCCAACATGCCGGCCTTCGGCAAGCGCACGCCGCTCACCCGCGAGCACTTTGCGGCATTCGAGGCGGCCTATGGGCCGGATCCCCTGGGCTTGGCGCCGCGTTCAGCCACCGGGCCTGAGGGCCGCTGGCAATGCTTCAGCCGCGAGGAGATCGCCGCCCGCAGCGACAGCCTCGATCTGGCCTGGCTGAAGGACGACTCCGCCGAAGACGCCGCCGACCTGCCGGAACCCTCCGAGCTGGCCCGCGAGGCGATGGGTGAGCTGGAAGGTGCTCTCGACGATTTGCGGGCAATTCTGGCGGAGTTGGGGGAGGAGTTGGAGGAGGTGGTGTGATGGAGGAGGGGCGAGAGCTGCCGGTGGGGTGGGTTCACGCACAGGTTGGCGGCTTGGTTGACGTTGGGCCAAAGAACGATTGTCACGACAATACCCAAGTTGGATTCGTGCCCCTTCAGCGACTTGGAGTCGACTATCTGGCCCGCCATTCACATGAGCCTAAGGACTGGAGAGAAGTCAAGAAGGGATATACACACTTTCAAGATGGTGACGTGTTGTTGGCACGGATTACCCCTAGCTTTGAGAATGGAAAAGCAGGCATAGCAAGGGGCCTGCCAAATGGGATGGGTGCGGGGAGTACTGAATATATCGTTTGCAGACCCTATTCTGATGTGCTTGATCCCCGTTATCTCCTGGCCCACTTTAAAACCCGACCTTTCTTGCTTGGCGGTGAGATGGTCATGACAGGGGCTGTCGGCCAGCAGCGTGTCCCCAAATCGTATGTACTTGAGAGCAATCTTCCCCTTGCCCCTCTCAATGAACAACGCCGCATCGCCGCCAAGCTCGACGCCACCCTGGCCGCCGTCGACGCCTGCCGCCAGCGGCTCGATGGCGTGGAGGCCCTGCTCAAGCGCTTTCGCCAGGCGGTGCTGGCGGCGGCCACCTCGGGGGCGTTGACGCGGGAGTGGCGGGAGGAGCGGGGGTTAGAGCATGATTGGGAGCAGGCTTCGATTGAAAAGATTGCGGAAGTAGGTACAGGGTCAACCCCACTACGCTCAAACCCATCCTTCTATGCAGCTGCTGGAACACCCTGGATTACTAGTGCCGCTACGTCCAAGGAGTTGATCACCGAGGCAAGTGAGTTTGTTACCCCGGAAGGACAGGCGGCAAGCCGATTGAGGATCTATCCCATCGGCTCCTTGCTCGTTGCCATGTATGGAGAGGGAAAAACTAGAGGACAAGTGAGTGAGCTCGGGATCCCGGCAACGATCAATCAGGCATGTGCTGCGATACACGCTCCTACGGAGCAGTATCTAATGCCGTTTATCAAAATCGCTCTAAAGGCAAATTATCTTGAAATGCGAAGCCTGGCTGAGGGTGGCAATCAGCCAAATCTAAATCTCTCAAAGATAAAGCAGTTCCGCATTGGCTTGCCGACAAAAAGCGAAATCTTTGAAATCATCAATCGCGTCGAATCCCTCTTCTCCTTTGCCGACAATCTCGAAGCCCGCCTCACCGCCGCCCGCAAGATTGTCGAGTGGCTGACGCCGGCGCTGCTGGCCAAGGCGTTCCGCGGCGAGCTGGTGCCCCAGGACCCCAACGACGAGCCGGCGAGTGCCTTGCTCGAACGGATCCGGGCGGCCCGCCAGGCTGAAGCCGCGGCGTCTGGCCCCTCGCGGCGTGGTCGGCGCCAGGCTGCAGCCAACCCGGTTCCGAGCCCTGTTGATGCTGCCCCCGTCACTGCCGATCTGCTCGCCAATCTCCTGCGCGAATGTGGATCCCTGAGCGAAAAAGCCTTGCTGGCGGCCTCCGAGCTGGATCCCGTCAGCTTTCAGGCCCAGCTGGCGTTGGAGCGGGAGCTGGGGGCGATCCAGGAAACGCTGGAGGATGGCGAGGTGCTGCTGGAGGCGGTGGCTTGATGGGCCCGGGGCCCCTGTTTGATGCATCGCCCTTCCTCTCCCAGGACGAAGGGCAGCATTTCGATCGCAAATCGTTGTTTCATGGGCCGCCGGGCAAAAAGCAATCCCGCGATCGAAAGGAGGTGCGCGATCAGGTGGCGCGCTATGTGGCCGGTTTCGCCAATGCCGAAGGCGGCGTGCTCATCCTTGGGATTGAAGATGATCACACCATCACCGGCCACCGGCTTCCTCCCAAAGCGCTGGAGACCCTGTTAAGTGTTCCTCAGACGCGGCTGCAGCCCCCGCAACCTCCGGGGTTTGTGGTGGCCGTTGAGGGCCAGGACCTGGTGGTGTTCGACGTGCCCAGCGCCGACAGCCCCGTGCAGGTGACCGGCGACGGCTTTCCCCTGCGCATCGGCGATCAGACGATCGAGACCACGGAAAGCAAGATCCGGGCGCTCAAGTTCCAGGGCCTGGTGGAGAGCTACGAAAGCCGGCCGTCCTCCCTGGCTCTCGC
This sequence comes from Cyanobium sp., assembly GCA_044360135.1. Taxonomy (GTDB): domain Bacteria; phylum Cyanobacteriota; class Cyanobacteriia; order PCC-6307; family Cyanobiaceae; genus Cyanobium. The sequence continues at coordinate 62,677 of JBIKKX010000013.1, read as the reverse complement.
TGATCTCGATCGTTCCCTGCTCGCCCGGGCGCGGCAGGGTGCGGGCCTTGAGGCCCTCAGCGATGAGGACTATCTGCTGAAAAGGAAGCTGGCGGATCGTCGAGGCAGCGGGCTGGTGCTCAGGCAGGCGGCCGAGCTGCTGTTTGCCCAGCGGGGCCCGGAGCATCCCAACGCCGGCGTGCGGGTGTTTCGCGTTGTCGGCATCGAACGACGCCTGGGTGCCGAGCACAATGTGGAGGAACGCCCGCGCATTGAAGGCAACCTGCCTGAGGTATGGCAGGAAGCCCTCAACGTGGTGGGCAGCCTGATGCGGCAACCCTCTCGGCTGGTGGGCAACCGCTTCCGGCCGGTGAGTGAATACCCCCGCTTCTCTTGGCAGGAAGCGCTGCTCAACGCGATCGCCCATCGCGACTACAGCGTTCAGGGCACCGGCATCGAAGTGTGGCTGTTCGACAACCGTATGGAAGTGACCAGCCCTGGCGGCCTGCTGCCGGAGCTCAGCCTGGATGAACTGCTCAGCCTCCGGCGCGTGCACTGCAGCCGCAACCCCCGCTTGATGCGCACCCTCGTGGATCTCGGCCTCACCCGCGATCAAGGGGAAGGTATCCCGCGCATGTTTGCCGAAATGGCGGATGCGTTCCTGCCGTCGCCCCGCATCGAACCCACCCCCAGGAGTGTGGGCGTGGTGCTGCGCAACACCACCACCCTCGGAGAAGACGACCGTGCCTTCGTCTCACGCATCGGCGCCGAGGATCTCAGCGATGAGGAGTTCCGGGCGCTGCTCCAGGCCCACCGCAACACCCAGGTCAACAACGCCAGCCTGCGCAACCTCATGGGTCTCGATACCCTCGGCGCCAGTCAAGTGCTGCGGCGGCTTCGGGATCGGGGCTTGCTGGAGTTGCACCGTGCCGGATCGCAGAGCTACTACACCCTGGAGCCAAGGCTGCGGGTTGCCGATGCCGCCGATCGAGGGGAACATCACGCCGATCGAGGGGAGCTTGGGGCCGATCGAGGGAAGCTCCGATCGGATCGAGGGGAGCTGCATGCCGATCGAGGGGAGCTTGACCCTTCTTTGAAGGAGGCCATCGCAGGGCTTGGAGGTCGACCCCGGAAGGAGCGACTGCGGCAGGTGATTGGCCAACTCTGCGCCGGCCACTGGCGAACCGCTGCCTGGCTGGCGGACCAGCTCAACATCGAGGCCGGCAATCTTTCCGATCGCCACCTCGCGCCGATGGTGAGGCACGGCACGCTGGAGCGCCGATACCCCGAGACGCCCACCCATCCGGAGCAGGCCTATCGCACGGCCTCCGTCCAGGGCAGTCTGCGGCTCTCCAGCTCCGCATGATCAACCCGAGCCTCTGCATGCCGGTCGCCTCCTTCGGGATTGACGAGCGTGTTCTGGGGGAGGAGGCGTTCGTGACGTGAGCGGCCGCGGTTTTTTACTGCGGCCTCCGCTGGCCTGCCAACGCACTGGATTCCAGGGCGTCGACAGCAGCGCAGACACCGCTGGGCCTTCTCTTCAGAGCTGCCCCATGCCCCTGGGCCACCCGTGCTGTCTTCTCCTTGTGCTCGGCCAAGCGGCGGTGGCCCGCACGGCCCGCTCCCTGGTTCCGCCGCTGGCGATGGCGGGCGACCAGCCCAGCGCCGACCCGCTCAGCCAGCGGCTGCCGATCCGCGAGACAACCACCTGGCCGTTGCCCAGCCTGTTGGAGGGCTGAGGCGCGCGGCGACTACAACGGCGGCACCGTGCAGGTGATCCCCCACATCACCGGCGAAATCCGCGAGCGCATCCACCGGGTGGCCGCCAACAGCAATGCCGACGTGGTGATCGGCGAGATCGGCGGCACGGTGGGCGACATCGAATCCCTGCCCTTCCTGGAGGCGATCCGTGAGTTCCGCGGTGAGGTGGGTCGCCACGACCTGGCCTATGTGCACGTCACCTTGCTGCCGTTCATCCGCACCTCCGGCGAACTCAAGACCAAACCCACCCAGCATTCGGTGAAGGAGCTGCGCTCGATCTGCAGCGCCTCCGGCCTGATCCTGGCCCCGGCGCTCAGGGCCTTCAACTTGGCGCCGCTGAAGTTCGACACCCCGATGTGCGCGCACAGGCCCCGATCCACCAGCTCCTCCATCGCCGCCCAGGTGGCGGCCAGCGGCACCTGCTCCAGGCTGTACTGCTCCTCGGCGCTGCTGGCCATCGCCACGCCGCGCCGCTGGGCCACCGGCCAGTGGATCAGGTACAGATCCAGCCGCTCCAGACCCAGATCCGCCAGGGAGCGCTCCAGGGCTGGTCGCACCTGATCGGGCTCGTGGCAGTCGTTCCAGAGCTTGCCGGTGATCCACAGCTCCTCGCGCCGCACCAGCCCGTCGGCCAAGGCCTGCCGTAAGGCCGCGCCGACCTGCGCCTCGTTGCCGTAGATCGCGGCCGCATCGATGTGGCGGTAGCCGAGCTCCAGGGCGGTGCGCACCGTGGCCGCCGTCTGCTCCGGCGACAACCGCCAGGTGCCCAGGCCCATGGCGGGCATGGCATCGCCATTGCGAAACGGCAGGGCAGGCATCGAACGGGGCATGGGGATCGTGATCGGGCGGGCTGGAACGGCAGCTGGGCCGGCGGGGCTGGGCTGGATGGGGTTGGCGGCAATGGAGTCCGGAGCGGAATCGGGTTTGGAGGCGCCCTCTGAATCGCGACTGGAATCGCTTCAGCGGCAGCGTCGCTGCCAGGCCCGCGGCTGCTCTCAGGATGGCCGCCCGACGCGAGGCCGTCCGGCGAGCGTCCTTTCGGCCGCTGCCCGGCTGGCCGTCGGGGTTCCCCTCGGCCCGGCGGATGCACAGGCCCGGGCGCAGCCCGCCGGATCGCCCGGGTTCCAGGATGGGTCCGCGCCACCGCTGCTTCCCCGGCCCCATGAACATCCACGGCACCCCCTGGCGCACCATCGGCCTGGAGGAGGGGGGCACGGCGGTCTGGGTGATCGATCAGACCCTGCTGCCCCATCGCTTCGAGACCCGTTCCCTGCGCTCCCTGGAGGATGCGGCGGAGGCCATCGCCACGATGGTGGTGCGGGGCGCCCCCCTGATCGGGGTGACCGGCGCCTACGGCCTGATGCTGGCCCTCCAGCGCGATCCCTCCACCGTCTCCTTGCAGGCCGCCTTCGAGCGGCTCAATGCCACCCGCCCCACCGCCGTCAACCTGCGCTGGGCCCTGGAGCGGGTGCGCTACCGGGTGGCGCCCCTGCCGGAGGCCGAGCGGGCCGCCGCCGCCGGGGCGGAGGCCGCCGCCATCGCCGAGGAGGACGTGGCGATGTGTTCCGCCATCGGCGACCACGGCCTGGCGATCTTCCGCCAGATCGCCGCCGCCCGCCCCAGCGACCGCCAGGGCGAACCGCTGCGGGTGCTCACCCACTGCAATGCCGGCTGGCTCGCCACCGTCGACTGGGGCACGGCCCTGGCACCGATCTATAAGGCCCACCGGGCCGGCATCCCGATTCAGGTGTGGGTCGATGAAACCCGCCCCCGCAACCAGGGCGCCAGCCTCACCGCCTTCGAATTGGCCCAGGAGGGGGTGCCCCACACCGTGATCGTCGACAACGCCGGCGGCCACCTGATGCAGCACGGCCAGGTGGATCTGGTGATCGTCGGCACCGATCGCACCACCCGTCGCGGTGATGTCTGCAACAAGATCGGCACCTATCTCAAGGCCCTCGCCGCCCGCGACAACAACGTTCCCTTCTATGTCGCCCTGCCCTTCTCCACCATCGACTGGAGCCTCGACGACGGCGTGGCCGAGATCCCGATCGAGGCCCGCTCCGAACGGGAGGTGACCCACATCCAGGGGCTGCTCAGCCCCGAGCAGGGCGGTGCGGCCGCCGATGGCGCAGGGGGAGGGGGCGGCACCACGGGGGAGGCCGGCCGGCTGGTGACCGTGCAGCTCACCCCCAGCGGCAGCCCCGGCTTCAATCCCGGCTTCGATGTCACCCCGGCCAGGCTGGTCAGCGGCCTGATCACCGAGCGCGGCGTGGCGCCGGCCAGCGAGGCGGGCCTGCGCGGGCTCTATGGCGGCTGAGCCGGGGCGTTCGGGGCTGGCCGGGCGGGCGCTGCTGCGGGTTGGGCCGGCACTGTGCAGGGCAGGGCTGGGCTGTGCTGGGCTCGGCTGGGCTGGGCTGGCTCACCCCGGGGGGTGGGCCCTGGGACCCTGGGGGCCGGGCCGGGCCGGGGGCCAGGGGCCTGGGACCCTGGAGCCTTGGCACTGGGCCTTGGCGGTGGGACCTATCCGCTGGTAGCTCAAGGCAACGGACCTTGAGCGGTCGGGCTACCGGGGCGCATGGGAACAAGCAGAGATTAAAAGATATGAAGACAGTCGAGATTGGGTTTTAGCCGCTGGGCTTACTGCGGGATTAGTGTTGATCTCAGCTACCCTCAGCTCCGCGGATGGCAGTGCCCAGTGCCCAGCCGGAACCTGTCCAGCCGGAACCTGTCCAGTCGGAACCTGCTCGGCCGGAGCCCGCCCCGGCGCCGCCGATCCGGGCCCCGCAGCCCCTGGAGCCCGCCCCCTGGTTCATCGGGCGCTGCACGGCCAATGAACGGTTCGCTTTTGATTCCCTGGCCGGACGCTATGTGTTGCTCTGCTTCTTCGGCTCCGCCGCCAATCCCCTGAGCCGCGCCGTGCTGGATGGGTTGATGCAGCAGTGCCGACCTTTGTTTGATGACACCGATATCTGCTTTTTTGGGGTCAGCACCGATGCCGAGGATGAACGGCAGCAGCGGCTGAGTCAGATCGTGCCGGGGATTCGCTATTTCTGGGATGCTGATTCTGCGATCAGTCGTCTCTATGGCCGCCTCGATGGAGACCGTCACCTGCCGGCCACCATCCTCCTCGATGAGCGCCTGCGGCTCTATGCCGTGCTGCCCTTTGGCGACGATCCAGCCGCCCATGTCGCCGCCGTCGCGGCCCTGCTCGCCTCCATTCCGCCCCTGCCGGGCCTGGCTGAGGCCCAGGTGCAGGCCCCGGTGTTGGTGCTGCCCCGGGTGTTTGAGCCCTCGCTCTGCCAGGCCCTGATCGCCTATTACCAACGGGGCGGCGGCGGCGACTCCGGCACGATGCGCGAGATTGATGGCCTCACAGTTGGTGTGCTCAACCACAGCCATAAGCGCCGCCAGGACAAGCTGATCGAGGATCAGGAACTGCGCATGGCCTGTCTGCACCGCATCCACGACCGGGTGGTTCCCGAGATCAAAAAAGCCTTTCAGTTTGAGGCCACCCGCATCGAGCGCCATCTGATCGCCTGCTATGAGAGTGCGGATGGTGGCCATTTCCGCCCCCATCGCGATAACACCACCCGGGGCACCGCCCACCGGCGCTTTGCCGTCTCCCTGGTGCTCAACAGCGGCGATTTTGAAGGCGGCATGTTGCAATTTCCTGAATTCGGCCGCCAGCTCTACAGCCCACCCGCCGGTGGCGCCGTGATCTTTTCCTGCTCCCTTCTCCATGGCGTCACACCCGTTCGCCGTGGCAGCCGCTACTGCTATCTGCCCTTCCTCTACGACACCGCCGCCGCCGCACTGCGCGAGCACAACCAGCGCTTCTGCGAGCAGCCCAGCGCCGCCCCCTGATCGCCACCCGCCAACCACCTGAGCCCCACTGACCCCCAACTGACCCCCACCTGCCAATACCAGCGGACCACCGCCAACCACCGCCAACCACAGCCCCTCACCTGCCCATCAACCAGCGGCACCACCCCAGGCCGCCGCTCCCCTGGCCGGGCTTGCCCCAGGTCCCTGCTTAGCCTGGTCCAGCCGGCCTGCCCCGCACCCGTTCCCCATGTCCGCGGCCCCGCTCAGCAGCGATCCGATGACCAGCGATCCGATCACTAGCGCCCCGCCCCCCAATTGGGTGGCCTCGCGCCATCCGCTCGGCTGGCTGATCAACCGGCTGCTGGCGGTCGAACCGCTGCGCTGGCTGCTGTTCCAGCAGGCCCGGCGCCTGATCATCCGCACCGCCGAGGGCCGTGGCATCGCCTGGCGCCAGCGCCGCGAGGCCCTGCTCCAGGCCGGCGAACCGCTGCTGGCCCAGAGCTCCGATCCGGCCGTCACGATTCCGGATTACTACCGGGTGCGCTTCCACGCCTACGACGCCGGCAACCTCTGCTGGGCCGCCGCCTGCGAGGCCGAACAGGCCACCGATGCCATGGCCCTGCGGGTCTGGCCCGAGGAGCCTGAGCTGCAGCCGGCCGACGCCCAGCGCCGCCTGCGGCGGGCGATCTTCGCGGCGATCGAGCCGAGCCTCCAGGGCCCGGTGCGCCGCGCCCTGGATCTGGGCTGCTCGGTGGGGGTGGGCACCCTCGCCCTGCGCGACTGGTTGCTGGAGCGCCAGGCCGAAGCCGGCGCCGCGGGCCCCGTCGCCGCGGGCCCCGCCGGGGCGGCCACTCCCTGGGCCGCCGCCGCCGCTGGCCCGGCCCAGGGAGTGGCCGCCCCCCTGGTCGAAGGCCTCGATCTCTCCCCCGAGATGCTCGCGGTGGCCCGGGTGCGAGAGGCGGAGCTCCAGGCGGCTGCCCATGTCGCGCTGGCGGCCCCGGCCGCCGCTCCGGCCGCCGCTCCGGCCGCAGCCCCGACCGCTCCGGCCGCTGCCCCGGCCGCGCTGGCCACCCAGGCCGCCCTGGCCGCGCTGGCGCCCCCAATCACCTGGCGCCACGGCGCCGCCGAGGCCACCGGTCTGCCTGGCGCCGCCTATGACCTGATCACCCTCCAGTTCGTCTGCCATGAGCTGCCCCAGGCGGCCACCCGGGCGGTGCTGGCCGAGGCGGCCCGCCTGCTGCGCCCCGGCGGTGTGATCGCCCTGGTCGATCAGGACCCCGATTCGGCCGTGATCCGCCGCCTGCCGGCTCCGGTGGCCACCCTGCTCAAGAGCACCGAGCCCTACCTGGAGGATTACTTCCGCCTCGATCTCCCCGAAGCCCTGCGCCAGGCCGGCTTCCACGGCGTGCGCCGCGCCGCCGCCGACCCCCGCCACCGGGTGCTGGTGGCCAGCCGCTGAGCGCTTGGCGGCCGGGACTCAGGGCCACCCCTCCAGCACGATCTTGCCGATGCAGCGGCCCTCCTCCAGGTGGCCGTGGGCCTGGGCCAGGTTGACCGGGCTGATCGGGCTGAGCAGGGTGGTGAGGGTGGTGCGCAGCTCCCCGGCCTCAACAGCCGCCGCCAACCGCCTCAGAATCTCCCCCTGCTCGCCCCGATCCGGGGTGCGGCACTGGGGCCTGGTGAACATGAACTCCCAGTGAAAGCTGGCGCTCTTGGCCTTGAGCAGGTTGAGATCCAAAGGCGCCCGGTTCCCCACGATCGCCACGATCGAGCCCTGGGGACGGATCAGCTCGGCCATCACCGACCAGTAGGCGTCGGTGTCGCTGAAATTGGCGATCGCCTCCACCGTGGGGCAGCCGAGGGCGGCCAGCTGGGGCGGCAGGGGCTGGCGGTGATCCACCACAGCGCTGGCGCCCATCGCCTCGCACCAGGCCCTGCTTTCGGGCCGGGAGGCGGTGGCGATCACCCGCAGCCCCGCCCGGCGGGCCAGCTGGATGGCGATCGAACCCACCCCACCGGCCCCCCCGAGGATCAGCAGGCTGCGGTCCCGGTCGGCACCCTGCGGATCGAGCCCCAGCCGCTCGAACAGCGCCTCCCAGGCGGTGAGGCCGGTGAGCGGCAGGGCCGCCGCCTCCGCCGCCGTCAGGTTGGCGGGTCGCGGCGCACAGATCGCCTCCTCCACCAGCACCTGCTCGGCATAGCAACCGGGCCGGCTGATATCGCCTGCGAACCAGACCCGATCCCCCACCGCCAGGCGGCGCACGGCGGGTCCCACGGCCTCCACCACGCCGGCGGCGTCCCAGCCCAGCAGCCGTGGCCCGCCGCTGCCATCCCGCCCCGGCAGGCCGCTCCGCACCTTGGTATCGACCGGATTGACGGCCAGGGCTTCGACCCGCACCAGCAGATCGTCGGGGCCAGGCGATGGTGGCGGCAGCTCGATCAGCTCGAACACGCCGGGGTCTGCCCCGCTCGCTCCGCCGTAGGCCGCGATCGCTTTCATGCGCTTCGATTCGTGCGAATCAAACGGTTGATGGGGTTTGGGCGAGTCATCCGGTTGGCGGCTGGTCTCACCCAGGTGGTCTGACGCCGCTGAGGCCGCCGCCGTCAGCTGCGCCCCTGGCTGGAGGCCTCCCGCAGAGCCCGGATCCGGGCCTCGATCGGCGGGTGGCTCGCGAACAGGCGCAGGAATCCAGGCGGCTCGGAGATCTTCAGGGTGGCCAGGGTCGGTTCGTCGCGGGGATCCTGCAGGTTCACCACCTGCCCCAGGCTCTGCAGGGCACCCACCATCGCCCCGGGGCTGGTCAGACGGGCGGCGCCGGCATCGGCCCGGAACTCCCGGTGGCGCGAGAACCAGGCGGTGATCAGGGACCCCAGAATCCCCAGCAGCACCTCCAGGGGCCAGATCAGCAGCATCGTCGGCGGTGGGGCCATGCCGCGGCCGTCCTCGCGATCGCCGCGGGGCAGCAGGAAGGCCACCGCCCGCGATAGGAACATCACGAAGGCATTGATCACGCCCTGCAGCAGGGTCATGGTAACCATGTCGCCGTTGCCGACATGGCTCAGCTCATGGGCGAGCACGGCCTCCAGCTCCTCCGGCGGCATCCCCTGCAGGATGCCGGTGGAGACCGCCACCAGGGCACGGTTGGGGGAGGGGCCGGTGGCGAAGGCGTTCCATTCCGGCGAGCCGTAGATGCCCACCTCCGGCATCGGCAGCCCGGCCCGCTGGGCCAGCTGGGCCACGGTGCTCTCCAGCCAGCGCTCGGCCGAGCTGCCGCCCTGGCCGACCAGCTGGATGCCCATCATTCGCTTCGCCGATTCCGCCGACAATTGCAGCGAGATCCACGACCCCAGCAGACCCCAGACGAAGCTGCCCACCAACAGCGGAAGCAGGGGCAGATCCGGCGGCAGCAGCCCCAGGGCGGTGAGCAGGTTGAGGATCAGCGAGATCGTGAGCACCACCGCCAGGTTGGTGATCAGGAACAAAAGCGTGCGCAGGGCCATGGCGGAGTGAAGAGGGAGAGAAAAGGGCTTCGGTGGCGCGCGCCAAAACCGGTTCCCGAACCGTAGCGAGGGCCCCGGGATCTGACCCGCTTTGCCGCCTGGAGAATCCCCCTGCCGGGGCCGCCGCCGCACCCCGCCCGGTTGCGGGATCCGCACCGGCCGCCGCTGGCGGGAACCCAGACCCTGCGACAGCATCAAGAGGTCTCCGCATCAAGCCGGGATGCTTCTTGAGCAACCCCTCTCTGGCCCCCAGCGCCGTCCGGGCGGCCCGGGCGCACCGCTGGTGCTGGTCCCGGCGGCCGCCTCCCGCCCCTGCGTGGTCGCCCCAACCCCCGAAACCGGCGCTGTTGAGGCGGCGGTGCTGGACGGGTTGCTGCACGGTGAGCTGGTGGGCCCGTCGCTGCTCGAGGCGATCGCCGAACGCACCGCCTGCGCCCTGCAGCGAAACGCCGCCGGGGGCGCCGCCCCGTCAGCGGAGCAGGTGCGCGGCGTGGCTGCCCGGGTGGCCACCGGTCTGGCGGTGGCCCTGCTGCAATCCGATCTGGCCGACCGCATCGCCGCCCGTCTGGAGGCCGAGGCCCCCTTCGCCGAGGGGTGGCGCTCCTGCCCCGAGTGAGGCGCGGCCCGGTCCCGGAGCGGGGACGGCGGCCCTGGCGCTGAGGGAGGCGGGCCTGGCCGGGGGGGGGCGGCTGGGTTGCGCCGCGGCGGGGCTCGTAGCCTCCCCCCCATCCGCTCCAGCCGCCCCATGCCCGTGCTCAACCGCTGGTCCGAGACCGACGCGGCCGCGGCGGTCGCCGACTACGGCGCCCAGGGCATTGGCGAAGCCCTGGCCTTGCGCACCTACTCGGCACGCCTGCTCGGGGCCGACCCCCAGCTGGTGCTCCACGGCGGCGGCAACACCTCGGTCAAGACCACCGTCACCGGCCTGCTCGGCGAGACGATCCCGGTGCTCTGCGTCAAAGGATCCGGCTGGGATTTGGCCACGATCGAACCGCCGGGGCATCCGGCCGTGCGGCTCGAACCGCTGCGGGCCCTGCGGACCCTGGAGGCGCTCAGCGATGAGGCGATGGTGGCCGCCCAGCGCAACAACCTGATCGATCCGGCCGCCCCCAATCCCTCGGTGGAGGCCCTGCTCCATGCCTTCCTGCCCCACACCTTCGTCGACCACACCCATTCCTCAGCCCTGCTGGCCCTGGCCGACCAGCCCGATGCGGCGGAGGTCTGCCGCCGCGTCTATGGCGAGCGGGTGGTGCTGGTGCCTTACGTGATGCCCGGCTTCGCCCTGGCCAAGGCCTGCGCCGATCTTTACGAGCAGGCCGCCGAACGGGCCGCCGCCAGTGGCGTGGAGCTGGAGGGGATGGTGCTGCTGCAGCACGGCCTGTTCTCCTTCGGCGCCACCGCCCGCCAGAGCTACGAGCGGATGATCGCCCTGGTGGCCCTGGCGGAGCAGCATCTGGCCAGCGGCCAGCACGCCCTGCAGCCGGCGGTCCTGGCGGCCCGCTCGGCGCCGGCCTCCCGCCTGCTGCCCCTGCTGCGGGGGGCGATCGGGCGGGCGGCGGCGGCGGCCGGGGTGCGCCGTCACTGGCTGCTCGACCTGCGCGACACGCCCCTGGCCCGTTCCGTCAGCGACGACCTGCGCCTCGATGACTGGGCCCGCCGCGGCGTCGCCACCCCCGACCATGTGATCCGCACCAAGGCCCATCCCCTGGTGCTGCCCCCCGCCCCGGCCAACGACGACGGCGCCGCCCTGGCGGCCTGGTGCGCGGCCCTCGACCCCGCCCTGGCCGCCTATGCCGCCGACTACCGGGCCTGTTTCGAGCGGCAGAACGCCCTGGTGGGGGGCATCAAGAAGCCCCTCGATCCCCTGCCGCGGGTGGTGGCGATCCCCGGTCTGGGCCTGGTGGGCCTGGGCCGTTCCGCCGCCGATGCGGCCGTCACCGCCGACATCGCCGAGGCCTGGGCCACCACCCTGCTGGCGGCTGAGAGCATCGGTCGCTTCGCGCCGGTGGGGGAGGCGGACACCTTCGCGATGGAGTACTGGAGCCTGGAGCAGGCCAAGCTCGGCAAGGCCGCCGAGAAGCCCCTGGCCCGCACCGTGGTGCTGGTGACCGGCGGGGCCGGGGCGATCGGCGCCGCCACCGCCCGCGCCTTCGCCGCCCAGGGGGCCGATCTGGCGGTGCTCGATTGCGATGGGCCGGCGGCGGTGGCGGTGGCCGCCAGCTGCGGCGGGCGGGCCCTGGGCCTGGCCTGCGATCTGCTCGATCCGGTTCAGGTCGCCGCTGCCTTCGCGGCGGTGGCCGCCCGCTTCGGCGGCCTCGACATCGTGGTCAGCAACGCCGGCGCCGCCTGGGGCGGGCGGATGGCCGAGCTGCCCGATGCCGACCTGAGGGCCAGCTTCGAGCTCAACTTCTTCGCCCACCAGCGCGTCGCCCAGGCGGCCCTGGCCCTGTTCCGCGCCCAGGACGCCCAACCCGACGGCACGGCATCCTCCCCGTCCCAGCGGCTCGGCGGTCAGCTGTTGTTCAACGTCAGCAAGCAGGCCCTCAACCCCGGGCCCGGCTTCGGCGCCTACGGCACCAGCAAGGCCGCCCTGCTTGCCCTGGTACGCCAGTACGCCCTGGAGGAGGGGGCCGCGGGCATCCGGGTGAATGCGATCAACGCCGATCGGATCCGCTCCGGTCTGCTCACCGAGGCGATGATCCACGAGCGGGCCGCCGCCCGGGGCCTCAGCGAGGCCGAGTACATGGGCGGCAATCTGCTCGGAGCGGAGGTGCGGGCCGAGGACGTGGCCGAGGCTTTCGTGGCCTTGGCCCGGATGGAGCGCACCACCGGCGCCCTGCTCACTGTCGATGGCGGCAACGTGGCGGCGATGGTGCGCTGAGCCTCACCCCGCAGCCGAGGCCCCGGCCGGCCGGCGGGCCAGCAGCAGGGCCAGGCCGATCCAGAGCAGCACCAGCACCAGGCAGAGGCCGCTCCAGAGCGGCAACCCCAGGGTGGTGATCGCCAGCGGCGCCACCACGGTGATCACCCCTCCGGCGATCAGGGGTTGCAGCAGCAGCTGCTTGATCGAGAAGGCCGGCAGGGCATCGGCCCGATCCTCCGGATCGGCCATGTGCAGCAGCAGCAGTCCGCTGGCCGCCACCCCGGTCGCCTGGCCGAACTCGAGGATGCCGCGCTCGAACCAGGGGCTCGGCAGGATCCGCGGTCCGAGCAGCAGCACCACCGCCAGATTCCAGACCAGGCCAGCCACCGCCAGGGCGGTCAGGGGCAGCCAGTCGTGGGCGAGCAGGGAGAGATCGAGACAGGCGGTGGCGGCGGTGATCAGCAGGTCGGCGGAAAGGGTGGCCACCAGCCCCTGGATCGGCGCCGATGCCCAGGCGCTCCGGCCGCTGCGCTCCAGGGCCAGGCGCACCAGCAGCGAGCCGATGATCGCCAGCGGGAAGACCGGAAAGGCGGCGGTCAGGCTGCCGAAGCCGCCGCCGACCGTGCGGCCCAGCAGCTGCAGGCCCGCCAGGGCGACCCAGCCGAGCGCCACCGCCACACCAATCAGGGCGAGGTTCCGGGCCCAGGCCGCCGCCGCGCCGTCGCCGCCCCGGGCGACCGCCGCGGCGGGAGCACTCGCCAGGGGTCCCGAAGGACGAGCCGGCGGCAGGGCGGCTCCCGCCTGCGCCGCTGCGCTTCGAGCAACCACGTCGCTGGCCGCCGCCCCGTCGCCGGCCGTTGCCGTCAGCCCAGCCGTCGCCGCTTCCCCGCCAGCCGTCGCCGCTTCCCCGCCCGCCGGTGCCGGCGCTGCCGCCGCCAGCCAGCCGAACCGCCGCGCCAGCACCACCACCACACCCCCGACCAAGGTGGAGCTGAGCAGGCCAACCGTGGCCATCGCCAGGCCCAGGGCCTCGCCGCCGGGGAAGCCCAGCCGGGCGTAGGTCGGGCCCATGGCGGCCGCCGAACCGTGGCCGCCCTCATAGGCCACCTCGATCAGGCAGGCGAGCAGGGGGTGGAGGCCCCCCAGCCGGCTGGAGAGGGCCAGCACCACCAGCGCCGCCACCAGGTATTGCCCGAAGGCCAGGGTGAGGGCGAGCAGCAGCTGGGCCGAGAGCGGTCGCCACAGCTGTGCCGCCTGGGGCAGGGGCTTGCCCAGCAGCAGGGTGCCGAACACCAGGGTCAGCAGGATCAGCGGCAGCTGCTCCCACACGGCGATCACCGCCTGGGGCAGCAGCGGCAGCGGCCCTGCGGGGGCGAGCAGCAGACCGAGGGCGCCGGCGATCAGGGCCTCGGGCACCCCCCAGCTGCGGCTGCCCAGCACCCGGCCCAGGCCCGTGCCCAGGGCCAGCAGCACCGCCAGGGCCAGCAGGGCCAGGGCCCAGTCCAGGGGACCGGTGCCCGCAGGGGCGGCGATGGTCGCCGTGGCGGCTGTGGCTGCGGCGGGGGGCGCGGGCAGGGTCATGCCAGCGGCCACGGCGAAAAGGAGTGGGGCCAAGCGCCATGCCGCATTGCGGTCAATCCTGGCGCCTGGCCGGCTCTGAAGGCGACCCAGACCCAGACCCAGGCCTGCAGGCGACGGTCAGCCCGTGGCCTCAGTCCAGCCCCAGGTGGCGCCGGAAGAAGGCCTCGGTGGCCTCCAGCACCCGCTGTTGCACGGCGCCGTCGCGGAAGCCATGGCCCTCGCCGGGGAACAGGTGCACCTCCACCGGCACGCCCCGTTCCCCCAGGCTCAAGGCCATCCGCTCGGTCTGATCGGGCGGCACCACCCGGTCGTCGAGGCCCTGGAAGAAGATCACCGGCGCTGTGATCGCGGCGGCCCTGCCCAGGGGCGAGCGCTCCCGGTAGGTGGCCGCCGCCTCCGGCCACGGTCCCACCAGCCGATCGAGATAGCGGGCCTCGAAGCGGTGGGTCTGGCGTGCCATCGCCTCCAGGTCGGCCACGGCATAGCGGCAGGCCCCGGCCGCCAGCACCTCGCTGCCGCAGAGCAGGGCCAGCACCGTGAAGCCGGCGGCGCTGCCGCCGTCCATGGCGATCCGCCGCCGATCGGCCCGACCGGCCTCCACCAGGCAGCGGGCCGCGGCGGCGCAGTCGGCCACATCCACCACCCCCCAGCGGCCATCAAGCCTTTGCCGGTAGGCCCTGCCGAAGCCGGTGGAGCCGCCGTAGTTCACATCGAGCACCCCCCAACCGCGGCTGGTCCAGAACTGGATCGCCAGGTTCAGGCCGGTGCGGGCCATGCCGGTGGGGCCGCTGTGGGCCCGCAGCAGCAGCGGAGCGTCCGGCCGGGCTCCCCCAAGCGGCGGGTAATACCAGGCCTGGCAGGGCTGGCCACCCTCCCCGGCGAACACGATCGCCTCCGGCCGGCTGATCGCTTCGGCCGGCAGCGGTCGCGGGCTGGCGGGGCTGTGGCGCCAGCGGCCGCTGCCTTGATCGATCTCCAGCAGGCCGCTGGGGTCGCAGGGGGAGGCGGCCAGGGCTACCACCCGCCCCGCCTCGGCCACCACGGCGCCGAGGTCGTCGAAGGCTGGGGCCAGGAGCTCCCAGGTTCTGTGGCGATCGGGGTTCGGGGCCTCCGGGGCCGGGGGGGCTTCGGGGGACGCTGAGCTCTCGCCTCCGCTGCCCGCGCTGCCGTCGCCAGGGCGGTGAAGCGGCAGCCTTCCCAGTTCCCAGCGCCCCTGGCGGCAGGCCATCGCCACCAGCGCCTGCCCATCCCAGGCGCAGCTCCGCATTCCGTAGACCCACTGGGGCAGGGCGAACTCCGCCTCCTGGGGGAACAGCGGCCGCCACTGGGGTGCCGCCTCCGGCCCCAGGGCCTCGGCGGCCTCCAGCAGCTCGAGGTTCCACCAGCCGCTGCGGTCGCAGGCCACCACCAGGGCGGCGGGACCGGCGGCGCTGGGGATCCAGAGCGGTTGGAAGATCGAGAGGTCAGCCCCATCCCCGGGGCCGGAGCCCGCGATCGCCCGCACCTCCACCAGCTCCCCCGTCGCCGTCAGGCGCCCCAGCCAGAGCTGGCTGCGCTCCCAGGGCATCCAGGGCCGCTGCCATTCGACCCAGGCCAGGTGGCTCCCCGAGGGGCTGAGGGTGGCGTAGCCACAGAAGTCGGCGGGTTCGCGCAGGGGCAGCGGCTCTCCGCCCGCGAGGGGAACGGCCACCAGCGCCTCCGCCTCGCCCTGCTCGAGCACGCCGATCCAGCGCTGTCGCAGCGGGTCGATCAGTCCATCGGCGAAGCGCCGCGCCGAATCAGCCGCGGTGAGGGGCCTCGGCCCCGGGGCTTCCTCCGACGCCGCCAGGGGAGGCAGCTCCAGGCACCACAGGGCCCGGTCCCGGTCGTTCACCCATACCACCGTGGTGCGGCCGGACGCGTCGCCGCCAACGCAATAGGCCCCACCGCCGTAATCGTGCACGCGGCTGCGCAGATCCGCCGTCGCCGGCACGATCTCCCGACCGGCTGCGGCCTCCTGGGTCAGATCGTCGAGGGGGCGGCAGAGCAGGGTGGTGCGGCCCCCTTCGCCAGGGCGGCGCTCCAGCCAGAACAGCCGGCCGCCCTGCAGCCGAGGCTCGGACCAGGCCGGCGTTGCCCCCACCACCCGGGAGGCGCTCAGAGGCCGCCGCAGCGCCGAAGCCGCCACCGCTTATCGCTGCTGAAGGCTTCTACAATCTGCATCAACGTTTCAGGGTCTGCCACTTGGCGCGCAGTTTCGCCCAGTTGGCCCGTTCCGCCGAGAAGGGGCAGAGCACGGTGCACGTGTCCAAGGAGCCACTGGCCGAGCCGCCCCTGGCGATCCATACCCTGGGCTCCCGCGAGCTGCGCACCCCGGCCCGGCGGATCAGCAAGGTGGATGAGGAGGTGCGGGATCTGGCCCGCTCGATGCTGCAGAGCATGTACGCGGCCCGGGGCATCGGCCTGGCGGCCCCCCAGGTGGGCATCCATAAGCAGCTGCTGGTGATCGATCTCGACCTTGAGGAGGCCGCCACGCCGCCCCTGGTGCTGATCAATCCCGAGATCACCGCCGCCAGCGCTTCGTTCAACACCTACGAAGAGGGCTGCCTCAGCATTCCCAAGGTCTACCTCGATGTGGTCCGCCCCTCCACGGTGGAGGTGAGCTTCCGCGATGAGCAGGGCCGGCCACGCAAGCTCAAGGCCGATGGGCTGCTCGCCCGCTGCATCCAGCACGAGCTGGACCACCTCAACGGTGTGCTGTTCGTCGACCGCGTCACCGACGAGCTCAGCCTCAATGAGGAGCTGCGCCAGCACGGCTTCCAGCGCGACCACGTTCAGACGATCCGCTGAGCGGCGCCCCGCTGGGGCTTCTCACGGCCGTCGCGATCCTCCCCTCCAAGGCCCCCTCCTTTCCCCCTTGTCATGCCGATGAAACCCCTGGCGGGCCTGTTCCTGGCCCTGGCCTGCGTGCTCGGCATCGCCGCCACCGGCTCGGTGTTTGAGCTGGCCTATGGCGATCCCGACCTCGGCGTGACCGCCACCCGCGCCATCCTCGGGGCCTGCCTGCCGGGCACCGTGCTGGCCCTGCTGGTGGCCATCCGGATCAACCGGCCCGCCTGAGCCGGCCCACTACCGCGGCAATGGCGCCTGGTCCAGGGCCCCCTGCCGGCCGGCGGAGGGCACACCGCCCGAACTGCCCCGCACCAGCCCTGCATACGATCGGGCAGCGCCCCCACAGCGCGCCGCCCCTGCCCCTGCCCGCCTTGACCCGCTTCCTTCCACGCCGGTCTGCGCCGGCTGCCGCACTGGCCCTGGCCGCCGCGCTCCCAGTCCTCCCCGGCGGCGCCCTGGCCCAGAACGCCCCCTCCCTGTTCGGCATGGGGGAGGTGCAGGCTGATCGCTTCATCCTGGTGGCGGCCCCGATCGGTTCGGGCAGCCGCTCCCAGCTCAACATCTACGAGCAGATCAACCAGAGGCGGCCCTGTTTCTCGGTGGCGCCGGGCCTGCCCGCCGTGGTCAACCCGCTGTTGGCCAGCTTTGATTTCTCGGGCATCTGCAGCCGCTACATCGACACCAACGGCTACTCGCTGCGCATCGGTGACCGGGACCTGGCCACCGTCTATCGGCTCAGCGTGGTGCCCACCGCGTCCGACATTCAACTTCTGGCGCTGCCCACCGCCGGTTCCGGTCCGGAGCTGCTCGTGGCGCGCAGCCAGGGCCTGGCCAGCGGTTTCCTGAAGCTCCACTTCGAGCCCGGCTGGCGCCTGGCGCGCCGCCAGTTCCGCGGCCGTTCCCTCGGTCACGTCTACCTCTACCGCGACAGCTGGCCGGCTGCGGCTGAGCCGGCAGGTGCCGCATCCTCGTCGGCGCCCTCGCTGGCCCCATCCCCCTCGTCTGCGGCGGCCCTGCAGCCGGCCGGCTCCTCCATCAAGCCGCTGGCCCCTGCTCCGGCCGGGGCGCCGCCGCCGCTGCCCTCCCCCCGCTGACGGCCAGCGCAGACATGAAGGGCGGGAGGTGCGTTGCTAGGGTTGATGGCCGTTTGCTTCCGCGCAGCAGTTCATGACCCAGGTCACCGTCGGCGAAAACGAAGGGATCGAATCCGCCCTGCGCCGCTTCAAGCGCCAGGTCTCCAAGGCGGGGATCTTCGCCGACCTGAAGCGCCTGCGCCATCACGAGACCCCCACCGAGAAGTACAAGCGCAAGGCCCAGCAGCGCCGCCGCCGCCGCTGATGACCATCCCCCTCGGCGGCCGACTGGTCGCTGGGCTGTTCGCCTGGGCCGCCTTTGGGGGTTGAGTTTTGGCGTCCTTCTGGGCCTGCAGGGGGCGTCCTTGCCGCGGATCCACCCCTCAACGGGAACCGGTGCTTCTACCGGTTCCCGTTGAGGGCCTGGCAGAGCCAAGCTGAAGGAGCCCTGCCGCTGCGCACCATGGAGTTCTCCGCTTCAGCCGACGAGTCCCGGGGTCAGGCCTTCCATTTCGGTCGTTGGCTCGCCGAGACCCTCAACCATGCTTTCGGCAACCCCCGTGAGGAGGCCTTACACCAGCCTCCACTGGTGGGCGTGCAGCCCTACCACGACCGCCCCCGCCGCAGGGGCGCCCGCTTCAGCTAGGCCGAGCCGGCCACACCGTCGAAGCTACGGAAGGTGAGGGCCTCGGCGATCGCTCCAGGCCCCACCCGATCGTCATCCGCCAGATCGGCGATCGTGCGCGCCACCCGCAGGATCCGGCCACCGCTACGGGCCGACAGTTGGCGCTGCTCGATCGCCCGCTCCCAGAGATCCAGGGCGGAAGCCTCCAGCCCCAGGGTGGTCCGCAGCCTGGCGCTGTCGAGCCGGCCGTTGCCGCAGCCGTCCGGGTTGCGCCCTGCCATCCGTTGTCGGGCCCGCCGCACCCGCCGGGCCACCTCGCCGCTGCTCTCCGGGGCCTGGCCTGGGGCCTGGCCGGAGGGCAGCCCCTCGGGCTGTCCATGGGGCAGGTCCGCGGCCAGGCCAGGCGCTTGATTGGATCCCCCCGGGTCGGGATCGCAGCGGAAGGCCGCCGCCAGCTGGCTGGAGGGACAGCGGTGCATCACCACCTGCAGATCGAGGCGATCCAGCAGCGGCCCCGAGATCCGCCCCCAATAGCGCCGTCGCTCCGCCTCACCGCAGCGGCAGGCCCGCTCCGGGTCGCCCCACCAGCCGCAGGGGCAGGGATTGGTGGCCCCCACCAGGGTGATGCGGCAGGGAAAGCGGCAGCGCTGGCGGGTGCGGCTGATCCATACCTCCCCCTCCTCCAGGGGTTGGCGCAGCTGGTCGAGCACGCTGCGGCGGAACTCGGCCAGCTCATCGAGGAACAGCACCCCCCGGTGGGCCAGGCTCAACTCGCCGGGGCGGGGCACCGAGCCCCCACCCACCAGGGCGGCGGCCGAGCAGCTGTGGTGGGGGGCGCGGAAGGGGCGGCGGCGCACCAGGCCGGCGCCCCCCGGCAGCAGGCCGGCCACCGAGTGGAGCTGGGTCAGTTCCAGGGCCTCAGCGCGGCTGAGGGGGGGCAGCAGGCCGGCCAGGCAGCGCGCGAGCATGGTCTTGCCGGAGCCCGGGGGGCCGACCAGCAGCAGGTGGTGGTCGCCGGCGGCGGCGATCTCCAGGGCGCGGCGACCGTGCCGCTGGCCCCGCACCTCCCCCAGCTCGCCGACGGGCTGCTCGGGCCGCTCCACACCTGCAGGGTCTGGGGATGCGCCCCGGCTGGGATCGGCCAGCACCGCCAGGGCCTGGCCCAGGCTTGAGGCCCCCCAGACCGTCAGCCCCTCCACCAGCCGCGCCTCGGCCAGGTTGGGGGCGGCCACCAGCAGGGCCCGCACCCCCTGGCGCTGCGCCGCCAGGGCGATGGCCAGCACCCCCCGCACCGGCCGCAGGCTGCCGTCGAGGCCCAGCTCAGCCGCGCTCCACACCCCCTCCAACCGCTCCGGCGCCAGCTGTCCGCTGGCGCTCAGCAGCCCCAGGGCGATCGGCAGATCGAAGGCGGGTCCCTCCTTGCGCAGGTCGGCGGGGGCCAGGCTGACGATCACCCGCGTCAGCGGCACCCGCAGGCCGCTGTTGCGCAGGGCGCCGCGCACCCTCTCCCGCGACTCCTGCACCGCCGCATCGGCCAGTCCGACCATCTGCAGTCCCGGCAGGCCGGGGCTGATGTCGACCTCCACCATCACGGGCTGGGCCTCCAGCCCCCGCAGGCCCGCACTGCCGCATCGTGCCAACATCAGATCGGATTCGGTGATCACTGCCCTTCCAGTGCCACCGCCCGCATCACCCCGCCCCGTGCCCGGCGCCATGAGCAGCAGCGAGGTCCCGTTCGCCACCCCCGCCGATGGCGGTCCCACCCCGGCCGTTCCCGATGGCGGCGACACGATCTTCGGGCGAATCCTGCGGGGGGAGATCCCCTGCGATGCGGTCTACAGCGATGAGCTCTGCCTGGCCTTCCGGGATGTGAATCCCCAGGCGCCGGTGCATGTGCTGGTGATTCCGCGCCAGCCGATCGCCCAGCTGGGAGAGGCCCATGAGGGGCATCGGGAGCTGTTGGGCCACTTGCTGCTGGTGGCGGCCCGGGTGGCGCGGCAGGAGGGCCTGAGCGGCTGGCGCACGGTGATCAACAGCGGCGCCGAGGCTGGCCAGACCGTGTTTCACCTGCATGTGCATGTGATCGGTGGCCGGCCCCTGGCCTGGCCGCCAGGCTGAGGAGGCGGTTGGGCCAGCGGGGAAGCGCATCCAGCCCCACCCCCTGTTCCTCCCGCCAGCGGCGACAATGCCCTGATTCGCCGGCCCCCCTTGAACCCCCTGAAGGCCCTCCGTGAGCAGCTGGGCAAGCTGCAGCGCCTGGCCCAGCCCTATTTCCTTCCCCTTGATGCCAACGGTCAGGCGGCGAGCGGCGCCCAGTTCCTGCTACTGATCCTGGCGCTGGTGGCGGTGGTGGTAGGGGTGACCCTGTTGCTGCTGACCGCAGCCGTGGGCATCAGCGGTGCCCTGGTTCCGGAGCTGCAGGGCCGCTTCCTTCCCGGTGTGCCCCAGCAGGTGGCGGCGCTCTGGACTGGGCCGGTGGGACCGGTGATCATGGGCCTGGCCGCCGCCGGGGCGTTCTGCTTCTGGTGGTTCCGCGGCCGGCTGCGCCAGGGGCGCTGGCTGCCGTGGTTGCTGCTGGGGGTGATCATCCTGCTGATCCTGGTGATCAACGGCATCAATGTGGGCATCAGTTTCATCGCCCGCAATGTCGATAACACGCTGGTCGCCTATGACAAGGACGGCTTCTGGAAGACGGTGGCGATCTATGCCTTCTGCCTGGTGCTGGCGCTGCCGATCCGGGCGATCCAGAGCTATCTGATCCCCAAGCTTGGCCTGATGTGGCGCGAATGGTTGAGCAGCAGGCTGCTGCAGCGCTACATGAGCAACCGCGCCTACTACGTGCTCAACCCCAACGACGAGAGCCAGGAGGAGATCGACAATCCCGACCAGAGGATCTCCCAGGATACGGCTAGTTTCACGGCTACCAGCCTGAGTGTGACGGTAGAAATTCTTTCGGCACTGCTGACCTTCTTTAGTTTCATCATTGTGCTGTTGGGCATCAACCGTATCTTGGCCCTATGGCTGCTGATCTACTCGGTGGCGGGTACGGCCGTGGTGGTGTTCGCCAGCCGCAAGCTGGTGAATCTGAATTATCAGCAGCTCAAGCTCGAGGCCGACTTCCGCTACGGCCTGGTTCACATCCGTGATAATGCCGAATCGATCGCCTTCTACCGTGGTGAGAAGCAGGAAACCCACGAGGGCGAGCGGCGCCTGGGCGGTGCGATCCGCAACTACAACCGCCTGATCATCTGGGAGGCCCTGATCCAGGTGATCCAGCGCTCCTACGACTACTTCTCCCGCTTCCTGCCCTGGCTGGTGATCGCCCCGATCTACTTCGCCAAGCAGGTCGATTTCGGCGTGTTCGGCCAGGCCAGCATCGCCTTCTCCCAGGTGCTGTTCTCGGTCAGTTACATCGTCAACAACATCGATCGCCTGGCTGCCTTCTCGGCCTCGATCAGCCGCCTCGAGGGCTTCCAGAGCAAGGTTGAGGGCATCGCCGCGGCCCGCGCCGACGCCGACAGCGGGGCCGGGCTGGAGGGTGCCCCCAAGCCGCCGGCCACGGACGCCTCGATCGTGGTGCGCCATGTCGATCTGGTGCCACCCCGCTCCTCCCGCACCCTGATTCGGGACCTCAACCTCACGGTTGGTCCACAGCAGCGGCTGCTGGTGGTGGGCCCCTCGGGCTGCGGAAAAACCTCCTTCCTGCGGCTGGTCAGCGGCCTCTGGCCAGCGGCCAGCGGCCAGGTGGAGCGACCGCCGGTGGGAGAGCTGATGTTCATCCCCCAGAAGCCCTACATGCTGCTCGGCAGCCTGCGGGAGCAGCTCTGCTACCCCCAGCTCCCCGATCGCTTTAACGATTCCCAGCTGCGTCATGTGCTGGCGGAGGTGCGACTGCCGGAGCTGGTGCAGCGCTACCCGGACCTGGACATCAAGCAGGACTGGCCCCGGCTGCTCTCGCTCGGTGAACAGCAACGCCTGGCCTTCGCCCGGCTGCTGCTCAACGCCCCCCGCTTTGTGGTCCTCGATGAGGCCACCAGCGCCCTCGATGTGGCCACCGAAAAGCTGCTCTATGAACTGCTGCTGCAGCGCGATCTGGCCTTCGTGAGTGTGGGCCACCGGCCCACCCTGGTCGACTATCACGACACCGTGCTCGAGCTCGACGGCACGGGCGGCTGGCGCCTGCTGCCGGCGGCCGGCTATAGCTTTGGGCGAACCGTTGGAACCGATGCCTGATCCCGCCACCCCGGTCGAGCCCAGTAGCGCCGCAGCGCCGGTCCCCCGGGCCACCACCCCAACCACCGGCGTTGCACCCGCCTTCGGCTGGAGCACCTACGCCGAACGGGTCAATGGTCGCTTCGCCATGCTCGGTTTTGCGGCGGTGCTGCTGATCGAGGCCCTCAGCCGCGACACCTTCCTGCACTGGGCAGGGCTGGTGCCCTGAGCCAGGCTCAACCGTGCTCCGCTGGCCGTAAGGGCACAGCTCAGCGCCGGCAAGATCCAGCAGTCGCCCGGCAGCCTCGATGGGGGCCAGCAGGGCGGGATGACGGATCGAGGCCAGGCAGGACAGATCGATCCCCCGGGGCAGCAGCAGGTCATCGAGATCGGTCTCGTTCCTCGCCAGGGTGGCGGCGCTGATGGCAAGGCCGATCGTTCGGGGGGCTCTGGCGTTGCTTGGGCTTGCCAGAGCCGCCCGTCGGGCGGCTGTTCACGGCACCTGAATCAGGTCCACCTGCCAGACGCCGCCGCGGCTCACCTCCACCGCCAGCTCGCGGCCATCGGCCCGCAGGTTGACGCGCCGGGGGACACCCGGCGGTTGCATCGCGATGGTTTCGAGGGCCATCAGGCCGCGGCGGTAAAGCACCAGCTCGGTGCGGCCCTCCAGGTGGCGCACCAGGGCCAGCCGGTCGCCGGCCGCCTCCACCGACACCGCGATCGGCTGAGCATCGGGGCGGTTCAGGGCCGGCAGCGGCACCGGCAGCTGGCGCTCCAGATCCACCAGCTGCACCTGCTCCCGCCCATCGCGGCCGCCGATCAGGGCCAGCCAGCGGCCCGCCAGGGAGGGGGAGCGGCTGCTGCCGATCGCCTCCAGGCGGCTGTTCAGGCCCGGCAGGGGCTGGGGCATCGGGCCCAGGCAGCCGGCCAGGGGGGCCGTCAACGCCGCTGCCAGGGCGGCCGCCAGGGTGTTGGTCTGCCGGCCTTTCATCGCAGCGCCCCCCCGCCGCTGAGCGGCGTGGCCGGCAGGTCGGGTTCCAGCAGGGGGGTGAGAACCAGCAGCTCCAGCCGCGACCGGCCCTGGCTCACCACCTCCAGCGCCAGGCGGCGGCCATCGGGGGCCAGGCTGAGGCGCTCCAACTCCCGATCGCCGCTCAGGGGCAAGCGGTGCAGCCGGCCGGTGGCCCGGTCCTGGATCACCGCCAGGTGGCGGCTGCCCTGCTGCACCAGCAGGGCGAGGTAGCGGCCGTTCCAGCTCAGGGACGGGGAACGGTGGGGCTGGAAGCGGCGCAGCTCCGGCAAGGGCAGCTCACGGCCGCTGGGCTGCTCCTGCAGCAGCACCGTGCGGCGGCCACCGCGCTCCACCAGGCTGGCCAGGTAGCGACCGTTGCCGCTCAGGGCCGGATCCTCACGGTTGGCCGGGCCGCCCAGGCCGCTGGGGCCGGCGCTGCGGCGACCCCAGCTCCAGCTGCCGCAGGCCGGGAGCGTCAGCAGCAGGGCGAGGGCCAAGGCGCCGCAGCCGAGACTCCTGGCTGGCGCAGGCCCGGGCAGGAAGGGCAATGGCCGGAAGGGCAAGGCCAGCAGGGCACTGCTCAGGCCGCGCCCCTGGTGCCAGCCGCAGCGGGCCCAGCGCCGCAGTGGCTGGCGATGGGGGCGTGGGGCGGCGATCAGTCGTCGAAGCGTGAGGAGTTGTCCCGGGCGCTGGCGGGGCCGGGGGGGCGCTCCGAGCGGCTGTAGGTGGAGCCGCCGCTCTGGCCGCCCGGCTGGGGGGCCGATGCCGACGGGCCGGTCTGGCCGCCGCGGCTGCCGATCGGGGAGAAATCGGCATCGCTCAGATCGGAGCCGCCGGTGGAGGCCTCGGGACGCCCCGTGCGGATCGGCGAGCCCTGGGGAACCCCAGGCGTGCCGGCGCCTGGCCGGCTTGTCGCCGCCTGAGGTTCTCCGCCAGCGCCGGGACGGCGGCTGGAGCGGGGCATGCCCTCGGCATTGGCCACAGGGCGGCTGCCGCGGCGAATCTCCCCCTGGTCGGGGCCGCGGCGGCGGGCGCCGAACTCTGGGGCCCCGCTCGCCCTGCTGCCAGCGGCGTTGTAGCGGCTGCCTCCGGCCTCGCGCTCGGCGGCGGGGGGCTCGCGCCGGGGCGAAGGGCCGCCATCGTTCCAGTCGTCGGGTTCGGAGCGGCGGCTCACGGCGCGCTCAGGGATCGCCGCCCGGCTGCTGGGGCGGCGGGGACGGTAGAAGTCGTCCTCGTCATCGCGGGGGCGGATCCGCTGGCGGAAACGATCGGGGGCATCGAAGCTCTCCCCCTCCCAGCTGCGGCCACTGAAGCCATCCCGTGCCGGCAGGGGCGAGGGCTCCTCGTCGTCGAAGTAGGAGGACCGGCGCGCCTGCTCGGTGGTCACCCCCCGCAGCCGCACGCTTTCGTAGGCGAAGAAGACGGTGGTCCCGGCCAGCAGGAACTGGCCGAACTGCAGGATCGGATCGAGACGCCAGCCCTGAAAGAAGAGGATGCCGCCGCAGAGCAGCCCGATGGCGGCGAAGAAGACGTCGTAATCCCGGGCCAGGGCGGGCTTGAAGTTCCTCATGAAATAGAGGAAGGCCCCACCCACCGCAAGCACGATGCCGACGATGCTGGCCCAGTTGAGGCTGGCGTTGACCAAGGGGTTGGCCGGGCGAGTCCCGGGCAGAAGCGTGGTTCTGGTCAGTCTAGGGACAGGGGCCAGCTCAGTTCTTGGGCCTCGGGCCTGGCATCGGCGGGGCGTCGGCCGGTTCGTCCAGGCAGGTGCATTGGTGACGCGGGGGCGATGCGGGTGAGCCGCGACGCCAGCGACGCTTTGGCCATGGCATGGCCTGGTTGCGGCTGGCCCGTTGCCCCGGGGCGCGATGGCAGCGGCGACAAGCCCTGATCAGGCTGTGGACGCCAAAGGCTGATCACCGGACCTTGTCGAAGCGTCCAGATCGGCTGCAGCTGACTGATGCCGACCGTGCTGGAGAGCAGCGCGGATGACTACGATACACGTCGCAATCTGAGGGGGAAAGAGATCTCAATCAGAAAGAAATCTCAATCGCAACAGCATCTTCAAGCGAGTGTTGTTGATCCGCCCAACCTGACGCGGCAACGTCGTCTCAAGGTTAGAGCTCAACTCCAGCGCTGCTCACGACCAACCGCTCCAGCCAGGCGTTTCGGCTCTGAGTCCAGTGGTTGAGAAGCCTCGCCGGTTCAGGCAGCAACGAGTTCAAACCTGGGCCCAGGCCCAGATTCAGCGGTGCAGCCAGGGGGAGCGCCAGCTGTTCAGAGCTTGCGGTCGACCCGGTCGTTCTGACTGATGAAGAAGAGGGCGATCGAGATCGGGATCACCACGATCAGAGCGCCGTACACAAGGCTGCTCAGGAAGTTGGAGAGCGAGGGGGTCATGGCGTCGGCTTCGCGGCAAGCTCGCAGGATCTTAAGCAGTGACGGGCGCTTCTTACGATGGAAGCGCTTTCGCTTTGAGCTTTGTGACGGCGCCCCTGCCCCTGCTCCATCTGCTCCTCGGGCTGCTGCTGGGCGCCTGGACCCTGCTGTTCCTGGCCCGGATCGTGCTCACCTGGTACCCCCAGGTGGACCTGAGCCAGGGCGCCGGGAGGTTGCTCGGTTGGCCGACCGAGCCGCTGCTGGCACCCACCCGCCGCCTGATCCAGCCGATCGGTGGTGTGGATGTGGCGCCGGTGGTGTGGGTGGGGCTGATCAGCCTGCTGCGGGAGCTGCTGGTGGGCCAGCAGGGGTTGGTGACCCAGGCGATGCTGCGGGCTGCCGCCACCACGGTGGTGGGCTGAAGCCCTCCGTTGATTCTGCCCAGGTCAACTCTCCAACAGCGCCCCCATGGGCCTGGCTGCTCCGGCCGCCGTGGCTTGGGGAGCGGTGGGGGGAACGGCTGGCGTCGGGCGGCCTACGTCGGCAGCATCTGCTCTTCGACGAACTTGGTGTAAACCTCACCCCGCTGGAATTCGGGCCGGTCGAGCAGGGCCAGGTGGAACTCGATCGTGGAGGGGATGCCGGTGACGGCGCACTCCGAGAGAGCTCGGCGCATCCGCCTGAGGGCATGGTCGCGGTCGACGCCCCAGACGATCAGCTTGCCGATCAGGGAGTCGTAGAAGGGCGGGATCTCATAGCCGGTATACACATGGCTATCGATCCGCACGCCGGGGCCCCCCGGAGGCAGCCAGCCGGTGATCTTGCCCGGTGCCGGCCGGAAGTTCTGGGAGGGGTCCTCGGCGTTGATGCGGCATTCGATCGCGTGGCCGCTGAGCCGTACCTCCTCCTGCCGCACCGAGATCGGCTCGCCGCCGGCGATCCGCAGCTGCTCGGCGATCAGGTCGATGCCGGTGACCATTTCGGTGACCGGATGCTCCACCTGGATGCGGGTGTTCATCTCCATGAAATAGAACCCACCGCCGCGGTCGACCAGGAACTCCACCGTGCCGGCGCCTTCGTAGCCGATGCTGCGGGCTGCCGCCACGGCCGCGTCGCCCATGCGGCGGCGGAGTTCCGGGTCGAGGCCGGGGCTGGGGGCCTCCTCCAGCAGCTTCTGGTGGCGGCGCTGGATCGAGCAGTCGCGCTCGCCCAGGTGCACCACATTGCCGTGGCGATCGGCCAGCACCTGCACCTCGACGTGGCGCGGCCTGTCGATGAATTTCTCCATATAGAGGCCGGGGTTGCCGAAGGCCGCCTCCGCCTCCCCTTGGGCCGCCTTGAACAGGTTCTCCAGCTGTTCGGGGCCCGGCACCAGCCGCATGCCGCGGCCACCGCCGCCGGCCGTGGCCTTGATCATCACCGGATAGCCCATCCGCTCGGCCAGCTCCGCCGCCTCGCGGGGGCTCTCCAGCAGCCCCTCGCTGCCGGGGATTGTCGGCACCCCCACCGCCTGCATGGTGGCCTTGGCGGTGGATTTGTCACCCATCGCCCGGATCGACTCGGGTGATGGCCCGACGAAGGTGATGCCGTGGTCGCCGCAGATTTCGGCGAAGCGGTCGTTCTCGGCCAGGAAGCCGTAGCCCGGGTGGATGGCATCGGCGCCGCGGGAGGTGGCGGCGGCCAGGATGTTGGGAATGTTGAGGTAGCTGCGGCTGCTGGGCGCCTCGCCCACGCACACAGCCTCATCGGCCAGCTGCACGTGCAGGGCATTGCGATCCACCGTGCTGTGCACCGCCACCGTGGCGATGCCGAGCTCCCGGCAGGTGCGCAGGATCCGGAGGGCGATCTCGCCCCGGTTGGCGATCAGCAGCTTGCCGATGGGCATCCGCGGCGGAGCCGGCCGGGGTGGATGGGCGGTCCCGGGGCTGGTGCGGACTGTATCAGCGCTCACTCTGCCCCCGTTCGGCGGGCCGAGGGAGGGGCGCATGGGTATAGTCGCTGAGTGAGCCGGCCCGGCCGGATCGCAACCACGCGGATGTGGTGGAATTGGTAGACACGCACGTTTGAGGGGCGTGTGGCTTCGGCCTTGCGAGTTCAAGTCTCGCCATCCGCATTTCTCTCTTTCCCACCGTGAGCCAGGCGTCGCCGGAGGTCCAGCCCGGGGCCGCGATCGTGCTGGTGAGCAACGGTCCCGGTGAGCTGAGCACCTGGGTGCGGCCTCTGGCCGAGGAGCTCCATCGCCTCCTCCCCCTGCGCCCCCGCGATCCGGCCGCCCCCTGCCGTCTGGATCTGGTGCTGGTGCCCTGCCCCAACGCCACCGGCCAGGAAGATGCGGTGGCGCGGCGCTGGCAGCTGTTCAGCCGGGTGGTGCCCGCCACCCGCTTCTGGTGGCTGCTGCTGCGGCCAGTCCGCCATGGACCCTGGCCCCGCCATGGGGTGGTGGTGTTCCTGGGGGGGGACCAGTTCTGGACGGTGCTGCTCTCGGCCCGGCTCGGCTATCGCCACCTCACCTACGCCGAGTGGGTGGCCCGCTGGCCCCGCTGGAACGATCGCATCGCCACCATGGGCCCCGAAGCCAGCGGCCGCCTGGCACGCCGCTGGCGCAGCCGCAGCCTGGAGGTGGGCGACCTGATGGCCGACCTCTCCGCCGTCGCCCGCGCCGTCGACCCCCTGCCGGAAGGGGAGTGGGTGGCGCTGCTGCCCGGCTCGAAGCGGGCCAAGCTGCAGGTGGGGGTGCCCTTCCTGCTCGAGACCGCCGACCGGCTGGCGGCCCTGCGGCCTGGGGTGCGCTTCCTGCTGCCCCTGGCACCCACCACCAACGCGGCGGAGCTGCTGGCCTTCGCCGGCCCCACCAACCCGATCGCCCGCTTCTTCGGTTGCCGGGAACCCCAGCACAATGGGCCGCAGCTGATCACCGCGGCCGGCACCACGATCGCATTGCTGGAGGAGCATCCGGCCCATGGGGCCCTGAGCCAGTGCCGCCTCGCCCTGACCACCGTGGGGGCCAACACCGCCGAACTCGGCGCCCTGGGCCTGCCGATGATCGTGCTCGTTCCTACCCAGCACCTGCATGTGATGCAGGCCTGGGATGGCTGGATGGGGCTGCTGGCCCGCCTGCCGTTCAGCCGACGGCTGCTGGGGGCGGCCTTGACCGCCTGGCGGATGCGCCACCGCGGTTTCCTGGCCTGGCCCAACATCAGCGCTGATCGGGCGGTGGTGCCGGAGCGGGTCGGGCCGATCACGCCTCCCGAGATCGCTGCTGAGGCGGCGGACTGGCTGGCCCATCCGGCCCGGCTGCAGGGGATGGCCGACGACCTGCGCAGCTTGCGGGGTCGCCCCGGGGCGGTGGCGGCCCTGGCCGGCCTGGTGCGCGATCTGCTGCCGGCTGCTCCCCCTGCCTAGGGTTGCGTCCCGTTCCCTCCCCACCGCCGCGATGCCGGAGTCTGCGTTCGATCCCACCCTCGCCGATGCCGCCCCGGCCGCCAGCGATGGCGGCAACGCTGCCGGTTCCGCCTGCGGCCTGCCCAGCGGCCTGGCCCGGGGCCTCGATGAGGAGGCCTGGCGCCAGCGGCTCACCCCCGAACAGTTCCGGATCACCCGCCAGGGGGGCACCGAGCGGGCCTTCACCGGCACCTACTGGAATCACAAGGGTCAGGGCACCTACCGCTGCATCTGCTGCGATGCCGAGCTGTTCAGCTCCACCACCAAGTTTGAGTCCGGCACCGGTTGGCCCAGCTTCTGGCAGGGGGTGAACGCCGGTGCGATCACCACCATCACCGACCGCTCCCACGGGATGGTGCGCATCGAAATCCGCTGCGCCAACTGCGATGCCCATCTCGGCCACGTGTTCAATGACGGCCCTAGGCCCACGGGGTTGCGCTATTGCGTCAACTCCGCCTCGCTCAGCTTTCAGGCCGCCTGACTCAGGCCGCTGAACCCGCTGGCACGTCGCCGTTGATCAGGGCGGCGATGCGGGCTGCTTGGACCGCCACCGTGTTGACCGCGAAGACCCGCTGGCTCAGGCGCTCTCCGAGCGACCGGCGGCCGGCGGGGTCGGTTCGGAGCTGCTCGAGGGCTGCGGCGAAGGCCTCCAGATCGAGGTAGTCGACGGCCAGGCCGTAGCCATCCTCCGCCAGGCTGGCGATGCCGCCGCTGTGGCGGAAGCAGACGGTGGGGATGCCCAACGCGCCGGCCTCGAGGGCCACCACTGGATAGGGGTCTTCCCGGGAGAGCAGCATCAGGGCATCGAGCTCGGCCAGGGCGGCCGCCCCGCACGACACGCCGGGCAGGAGCAAGGCGTGCTCCCTCACCCCGAGCAGCCGCAGGTCGCGATCGGCCTTGACGTAGCCCACCGAACCGGGAGCGCAGCCCACCCACACCGCTTTGAACGGCACCTGCTCGTAGCGGCTGGCATAGCGCTGCACCAGCTGGGGAAAGAGATCGAAGCCCTTGCGATCGATCGGTGAGCCGGCGAAGCCGAACAGAAAGCAGCCCTCCTGGCGATGCCGCCGCAGGGTGTCGATCACCTCCTGGGAGTGTTGATCGTGGCAGCGGAGGGCCTCCAGCTCGGCTGGAGCCTGAAAGGGGAGGTATTCGGGAACGACCAGGCAGCGGGAGGGCTCCATCTGATGCTGGCTGATCAGGTTGTGTTTCACGACATCGGCGCAGCAGAGCACTGTGTCGGAGAGCGCCAACTGGCGGG
Source organism: Cyanobium sp. (assembly GCA_044360135.1). Classification (GTDB taxonomy): domain Bacteria; phylum Cyanobacteriota; class Cyanobacteriia; order PCC-6307; family Cyanobiaceae; genus Cyanobium. The sequence continues at coordinate 32,290 of JBIKKX010000013.1, read as the reverse complement.
CCACATCCTCCGGGGTGCTGGAGAGCCTCAGGCCGATCTCCAGTTCATGGGCGTGGCTGATCACCCGGGTGCGGCTGCGATCGAGCCGCAAGGTCCCCAGACAGGAGCCCAGAACCAGGGTGTTGAGGTACAGGCAGTCAGGGTTGAGCCGCTCCACCAGGGCGGCGAGCCAGGTGTCGGGGTCCGGGTTGAGGGAGGGGTCGAAGCGGCGCCGCAGCCGGCGGCGCCAGGATTCGGCGATCGGCCTGGTGAAGGTGTGGGTGGGGCAGAGGGCGGCGAACTCCTCGCGGAGGGGGCCATCCCGCATCAGCGCCACCTGGGGCTGGATCGTGGTGTTGGCGATCAGCCAGCGGATCAGCCAGAGCAGCAGCAGGGGGGCGCCGGTGCGCTGGCCCTCATGACAGACGAACAGGGTGGTGGTTGGCATAGCAGCGATCACCAGGGATCGTCCAGCACCTCCGCTTCCACTTCCACGGGCTGGCGTGCCCGGGGGGGATTCGGGGCTGCGGGACCCGCCTCCAGCGGCCGGCGTGGGACGGGCCGCTCGGAGGGTGTGGCGTCGAGCGGCAACCACTCGCGCCGGGGGCTGGCCTCAGGCTCCTCTGCCGCCCAGGGGCGGGGGTGATTCGGCTCCGGGCCTTCGGCGCCCCAGCGCTCGCCCCCGCCCGCAGCAAAGCGGCCGCTGCCGCCGCCACGGTTCGCTTCGCGGCCTGCAGCGCTGTCGCGCCCACCATCAGCCCCATCGCCGCGATCGCTGGCCCGCCCATCGAAGCGATCGGAGCCTTGGCCAGCCCAGCGCTCGCTGCCGCTGACACCGCCGCGCTCGCCGTAGCCCGGGCCGTCGTTGTCGCCGGCCCGCTCCCGGTAGCGGTCGTCGCCAGCGGGGCTGTAGCGCTCGCCGAAGCGACTCTCGTAGGGCTCCCGGTAGCCCTCCTCAGGCAGGCGGCGGCCACTTTGGGCCTCCTCCTCATCGAGGTAGCGGCGCTGGCGCTGGGGATTGCGCTCGCGCCGCTCCTCCAGCTCCACATAGTCGTAGTCCTGTTCGGGGCGCTGGACGCTGCTGGTGACGGGCTCGATGCGGCGCTGCTCCATGGCCGCGGGCAGGCCTGCCGGCAGCTGGTTCTCGGCCGGCACGGCTCCGGCCCGGAACCGCTGACGCTCCTCCTGCTCCCAGCTACCACCCCCGATGCCGAGCTTTTCGAGCAGACCGGTGCCGAGCTGCTTGAGCTTGTCCTCGGCCCCCTCATAGACAATGATCCGGTCGGAGCCGCTGCTGACGATCTCCCCCACCGGCATCTCCCAGGTGCTCAAGACACCCTCCCCCAGCAGGGGCACGCCGAGGGCGCCGATCACCAGGGTGGTGAGCTCGCCGGTTTCCACATCGAAGCTGAACCCCAGCACCCGGCCGAGCTGGACGCCGGATTCTGTGATCACCTGGCAGTTGATCACCTTGCTGTAGCGCTCGGGATCGAAGCCCTCGGCCAGGGAATCGGCTGAATCGACCAGAATCACATCGCCAACCTGGCGGATCCGCTCCAGCGGCATCCAGCGGGGCAGGCCCGGCAGGAAGCGGGTCAGGGGGTTGTCGCGCAGCCCCAGGGCAACCACCTCGCGCCGGTCGATGTCGACCACCACCTCGCCGACAACCCCCAGTCGCCGGCCGGTGTCCCGGGTGATCACCTGGGTGCCCATCAGTTCGGAGCGCAGCCAGAGTCGATCGCTCGGGGCCGGGGCGTTGGGGTCGGGGGCGGCAGGGGTGGAGGAGGTCAAGTCCCGGGGTGGTAGTGGGCCCATTGTGACCCACCCGGCCAGATCAGGCGGCGGAGGGCAAACCGACCACCTGGGTGTGGGAGCCGCGGGCCTGGGTGACGCCGATCGTGCGCGTTGAGGCGGCGATCATCGGGCGCCGGTGGCTGACCACCAGGAACTGGGCCGCGTCCGCCTGGGCGGCGATCAGGCCGGCCAGCCGCTCCACGTTGACGCCGTCGAGGAAGCTGTCCACCTCATCAAGCGCATAGAAGGGCGAGGGGCGGAACCGCTGCAGGGCGAACAGGAAACTGAGGGCGGTGAGCGATTTCTCACCACCGGACATCGCCGCCAACCGCCGTACCGTCTTGCCCTTGGGATGGGCCACCAGGGTGAGGCCGCCCTCCAGGGGCTGCTCCGGGTTCTCCAGTTGCAGGTGGCCCTCGCCTTCGGAGAGATCGGCGAAGATCGAGCGGAAGTGGCCATCCACGGCGTGGAAGGCCTCCAGGAACGCCTCCTGGCGCAGGGTTCCCACCGTTTCGATCCGCAGCAGCAGTTCCTCGCGCTCCTTGCTGAGCACCTCCAGCCGCTCCTCCAGCTCGGCCAGCCGGGCTTCCAGCTGCTCGAGCTCCTCCAGCGCCAGCATGTTGACCGGCTCAAGGGCCTCAAGCCGCTGCTGCAGGGTGGCCAGGCGGGAGCGCAGCTCCTCCACCCCAGCCTCGCGCAGCTCCGCGGGGATCTCCGGCAGCGGATCGGGGAGGGTGCGCTGCAGTTGTTCCAGCCGCAAGCCCTGGCTGCGCTCCTCTTCGCTGAGCGCGCTGAGCTCCTCCGCCAGTCGCTGCTGCTGCCACTGCTGCTGCTGGAGGGTCTGGCGCAGCGAGGCCAGCTGGGCCTCGGCTCCATCGCGCTGGCGCCGGCTCTCGCCGAAGCGGGCGGCGAGTTCGCTCTGGCGCGCCTCCAGGGCCGTGCGCTGCTCGGCGGCGGCCTGGTGGCGGCGCTTCCAGTCCTCCCGTTCCGCCACCAGCGCCTGCACCGCCTCCAGCAGCCGCTTCTCCTCCTGGCCGAGGGCCTCCAGCTGGCTGGTCAGCCGCTCCCCGGCCAGGGCCCGCTCCCGCCGGCGGGCCTCAAGGGCATCGCGCTGGGCCCGGGCATCGCTGAGATGGCGATCGGCTGCCTCCAGGTCGGCCTGCAATCCCTGCCAGCGGGCGCTGTCGCCCCCATCCCCCGCCGCCTGTTCCGCGGCATCCAGGGCCGCGAGGGCTTCCCGCAGGGGGGTGATCGTGTCCTGCAGTTGCCGCTGGCGCCGTGCGTCGTCGTCGGCCTCCTGGACGAGCCTGGCCAGGCGGGTCTCGAGCTGCTGGCGGCGCTGCTGCAACGGGCTGAGCTGGCGTTCGGCCGCCTGGCGCTGGGCCTCCACCGCCGCCAGCTGCTGGCGGGCGTTGAGCAGCTCCTGGCGGCTGCCCTCCAGCAGCTCGGCCTGGCGGGCCTCCTGGCGGCGGCAGGCGAGCAGCCCCTCGCCGATTTGGAGCAGACGTTGGCGGAGGGGTTCGGCCTCATCGCTCTCCTGGGCCGAGCCGAACCCCAGCTGGCCCGCGCGAGGCTGGAAGCTGCCGCCGGTCATGGCGCCGCTCTTCTCGAGCAGCTCCCCCTCCAGGGTCACGGCCCGGCAGCGGCCCAGCTCGCGACGGGCGTTGCTGAGGGTGTCGAACACCAGGGTGTCGCCGAAGACGTAGCGGAACACTTCGGCGTAGATCGGTTCGTGGCGGATCAGCTCCACCGCCCGGCCCACCAGTCCGCCGGCCCCCATGGCCGCACCAGCCGCTGCCCCCCGCTGCAGGGCCGCGGCCATGGAGCCGCCGCCGCTGCCGCCGCGGATGCGATTGAGGGGAAGGAAGGTGAGCCGGCCGGCGCGGCGGCTCTTGAGCAGCTCGATCGCCCGGGCCGCGATCCGGTCGTCATCGACCACCACCTGGCCGAGTCGGGCGCCGGCGGCCACCTCCAGGGCCAGCCGGTGCCGCTCCTCCACTTCCCCCAGTTGGGCCACGGGGCCGTGAATGCCCTCCAGTCCTGCCTCCAGCAGCAGCCGCAGGGCGCCGGTGCCGCGGCTCTCCTGCAGGGTGTCGCGGCGGCTGTCGTGGCGGGCGATCTCCCGCTCCAGGGTGCCCTGCTCCTGCTCCAGGCGGGAGCGGGTGCGCTGCTGCAGGGCCAGGGCCTCGGCCGCTTCCCCCACCGCCGCCTCCACCACCGCCAGCCGCTGGCGCAGCCGTTCCTCCTCGCTCCGGATCGCGGCCAGGCCGGTGAGGGCCTCGGCGTTGCCGTCCGCCTCCTGCCGCGTTTCGGCTTCCAGTTCCTGGCGGCGCTCCTGGTGTTGGCGCAGGCGTTCGGCCAGCTGGCTGGCCTCGCTCTCCAGGGGGCCGAGGCGGGTCTGCAGGTCCTGGCGTCCCTGGTCGCGCTGGCGGCGGGCTTCGATCCAGCTGCCGGAGCGATCGGCCACTTCGCCGAGACGCCGGCGCGACAGCTCCACCGCCGCCTCCGCCTCGCGGCAGCGGCGCTCCGCCGCCTCCAATTCCCCACCATCGCCCCCTTGCAGCTCCCGCCGTCCGCGGTCGAGATCCGCCTGCCGCTGGCCGAGCTCCTGGCGGCGCCGCTGCAGGGCACCGGCCTCCTCGCGGTGCCGTTCGGCCTGGCGCTCGCGCTCCCGATCGCCCGCCTGCAGGCCCGCCAGTTCCGCCTGAACCGCCAGCAGCTGGTCTTCGCCGAGGGCTTTGACCTCCGCCTGCAGGGCCTCCAGCCGGCTGGCCGCCGCCCCCACCTCCGCCTCGGCGGTGGCGATCGCCTGCCCGGTCGCGGCCTGCCGCCCCAGCAGCTCCTGGCGGCGTTGCCCAAGGGCGGCCAGGGCGGCCTGGCTCTCTTCGTAGGCCAGCACCTGCTCCTGGGCCCGGCCCTGCTGGAGCTGCTGGCGGATCTCCTGGTAGGCGCGGGCGCGGGCGCAGTCGCGCTCCAGCCGCTGGCGGCCGACCAGCAGCTCCTGCTCCACGATCCGGCAGCGCTCCTGGCGCTCCTGCACCTCATCGAGCTTGCCGCGGCTCTGGGCGATGCGGGAGTCGAACAGGGCCACGCCGGCCAGCTCATCGATGATGCCGCGCCGCTCCTTGGCGCTCATCGAGACGATGCGGGTGACATCGCCCTGCATCACCACGTTGCTGCCCTCCGGGTCGATCCGCAGCCGCCGCAGCTGGGTTTGAAGCTGCTGGGCGTTGCAGGGCACCCCATCGGCGCTGAAGCTGCTGCTGTAGGTGCCGCCCGGCGCCACCCGCAACCGCCGGGTGACGCTCCATTCGCGCTGGCCGGGGCGGATCCAGGGGCCCTCGACCGGGGCCTCCAGGCCCTGTTCCGCCTCATCGGGGCACCAGTCGCCCAGATCGAAGCGCACGGTGACGGTGGTTTCGGCGGCGCGGCCCTGGCGCTGCAGGCTGCTGTTGATCAGGTCGGGCAGCCGCTCGGCGCGCATGCCGCGGCTGGTGGCCAGGCCCAGGCAGAAGAGCACGGCATCGAGGATGTTGCTCTTGCCCGAGCCATTCGGACCGGTGACCACCGTGAAGCCCGGCTCGAGCGGAATGGCGATCGAACCGCCGAACGATTTGAACTGGTTGAGTTCGACCTGGTTGATGTGAACCAACAGGCCCTTCCGGCAGCCGCCGAAATGTAGCCAAGCTGCTGACGTTGCCAAGGGGGCTGCCTAGGCTGATCACGAGGCCCCAGACGGCTTTCCGGCGGCTCCCGGCGGGTTTCCCGATCCCGGCAGCGGTTTCGGCCGCCGCACACCCATCCCACAGTGGGCTCTGTCCCCGCCTGACCCCTACCCCCGTTGGACGCGATGGATCCCACCTCCCAGACCCCCGGCTTCAACTCCCAGTTTTCGGAGCAGGGCCACGGCACCCCCGACGACGGCGACGCCGGACCCACCCTGCTGAACGAGGAGGTCGTCACCCCCCGGGACCATGGCGCCAGCCCCCATCTCCAGCAGGCCGCCTTCCGGGATCGCTTCGAGGCCCTTCTGCCCACGATCCAGCGCCAGTGGCCGGAGGTGGCTCGCCACACCCTGGAGGCCACCCGCGGCAGTTTCGACACTGTGGTGGAGGTGATCAGCCGCCAGACCGGCCTGACCAGCGGCGGCGTCCGGCAGCAGCTGCAGGAGCTGCTGCGCAGCACCGGCGAGCAGGCCCACCAGATGGCTGACCATCTGCGGCCCCTGGAGGACCAGCTAGAGCAGCTGCTCGATGACCTCAACACCACCCTGCGGCCCCGGATCGAGAAACCGGTTCGGGAGAAGCCGCTGATGGCCCTTGGCATCGCTGCCGGCGTGGGCCTGGTGCTGGGGATGCTGCTCTCCGGCCGCCGCTCCGCATGAGCGAGCGCGGCGGCGATGGCGACCGCCGGGGCGGCGGCCGGGGCATGTTGCGCGTCACGGCGCTGATGTCCTCGGTCGTCGACCTCCACGTCAAGATCGCCCTGCAGGAGGCGGACCGCGAGAAGCGGCGCCTGGTGGTGGCGGGGGTGATGCTGGGCATCGGCATCGGCTTCGCCACCTTTGCCGGCGTGGCCCTGCAGCTGGCGCTGCTGCTCTGGCTGCATCAGGCCTTCGCCTGGAGCTGGCTGGGCTGCGCCCTGGCCGTGGCGGCCCTCGACCTGGCCCTGGCTGGCCTGTTTCTGCGGGTGGGCGGCGGCATGCTCAAAGCCCCGTTCCTGCCGGAGACCCTGGCGGGCCTGGGCCGCACCACCCGGGCGCTCACGGGGCGGTTCTGAGGGGAGCCGCCGCTGCGGGGCGCTGCTCAGGCTTGCCGATTGAGGATGTGGCGGACAACATCGCCAACTGTTGTGAAGGACTCGAGCTCGTCGTCGGAAATCGTGATGTTGAATTCGTCTTCCACTGCAAACTTGAGCTCGGCTGCGCAGTAGATGTCTCCGCCAAGATCGCCTGTCAAGCTAGAGTTCATCGTGATCTCATCGACGTTCTTGGAGTAGATCAATCCAACAAAGCCAACCATGCGATCGATGATGTGCTGTTCGGACTCGGTTGCCATCCGTGTTGATAAGACTTGCGAGTAGAGGTTATCACGCCTTCGGATTTTGTCACGCTTGGTGGTTGGCTGGTCATCACGCTTCAGGTCTGATCTGTTGTCAGGGCGAAAGGGGTCTCAGTCCTGTTGCTTTGATGGTGTTCTTGCTTGTCTTTCTGGTTGTCTTTCTGGTTGTCTTTCTGGTTGTGTTTCTGGTTGTCTTTCTGGTTGTGTTTCTGGTTGTGTTGCGATTTCGCTGGGATCTGCCTGGTTGGCGAAAGGTCTGGCCGGGCGCAGTTCGTAGCGCAGCCAGCGGCAGTCAATGCCGCCGTTGCTGATCGGCAGCCGGCGGCTGGCCTTCATGCGCAGGTGGCGGGTCAGTTCCGGGTTGCCGCTCAGCAGCCAGAGGGTCCAGCCGCCGCAGCACTGGCGCAGCCGTTCGCCCAGCGCCCCATGCAGCGCCTCCGCTTCCTCACGCTCCCCCAGCCGCGCGCCGTAGGGGGGATTGCAGACCACCAGTCCCACCCCGGGCGGTGGTTCGAGCTGGCGGGCATCGCCCAGGCGCAGCTCGATCCAGTCGGCCACGCCGGCGGCCTCGGCATTGCGGCGCGCCTGGGCCAGCACATCTGGATCGCGCTCGATTCCCAGGATCGGCGCCAGGGGCCGGCCATCGGCCAGCGTGGTGCGGGCCAGGGCCCGGGCCTGCTCTTCTTCGCACCGCCAGCGCTCGGGGTCGAAATCGGGCCAGCGCTGCAGCTGGAAGGGCCGATCGAGTCCGGGGGCGCGGCCGAGGGCGGCACAGGCGGCCTCGATCAACAGCGTGCCGGAACCGCAGAGGGGATCCACCAGGGGCACCGTGCCATCCCAGCCGGTCAGGGCGATCAGGCCGGCGGCCAGGTTTTCCTTGAGCGGTGCCAGCCCCATGGCGGCCCGGTAGCCGCGGCGGTGCAGGCTGCCACCACCGCCACCTTCGAGACTCAGGATCGCGGTGCCGCCGTTGCCGCCTGATGGGCCGCCATCGAGCCCGCCAGCGCTGGGGCGGCCGGGGCTCAGGTGCAGGTGCAGCACCAGATCGGGATGCTGCAGATCCACCGTCGAGCGCTCACCCCAGTGCTGCCGCTGCCAATCCACCAGCGCGTTCTTCACCTCCAGGGCGGTGTAGTGGCTGTGGTTGAGCTCCGGCAGGCTGCCGCTGGCCTCCACCTTGAAGCTGCAGTGCGGCGGCAGCCACAGGTCCCAGTCGGCGGCGGCCTGCACCCCCTGGCGCAGCTCGCGCCGGTTGCGGCAAGGGAAGCGGGCCAGCTCCCGCAGAAAGCGGAAGGGGAGGCGGGCGCGCAGGTGCAGCCGGTAGAGGCCGGCCAGGTCGGTGCGGCAGGCCACGGCCCGGCGCAGGGGCCGCACCTCCTCGGCGCCGAGGGCTGCCAGTTCGGCCGCGGCAGCCTCCTCCAGGCCAGGCGGCACCACGGCGATGACCTGGAAGCTGGCGGCCGTGGCGGGGTGGGGGCTCATCGCTCCACTGTGGCGCTTCCCATGGACGTGGGTTCTTCGGGGTCTTGCCGGCCCCTCGATGGGGGCTGATTCAGCGCCGGAGCGAGCACAGCAAGGGCGCTGACGCTCGCAGCTCCGATCAGCACCCGAAGACTGCCGGGCAGTGAGTTGCGCAGCATGGGCGTCCGCTCGTCGCGGAGGCCGTGAGCAGGGAAGGCAGGGGCGCAAGGACGCCGCCAGCCGAAGCCGAGCGACGTTGAACCCGCTCAGCGCGGTGGATGTGAGGGGTGTTCGGTGGATGCGGGGCATCGGTTACAAGGAAAGCCGCGAAACCTTTGCCCCCCCTTGATATGTCAATCAGGGGTTTCCGTTGGTCACCACAACCTCACGGGACTGGATCAGCCCCTCAGGCTTTGGTCCGCAGACGCTTCCTCAATTTGCGGCTGACCCGAAACGAGGTGAAGACACCAAGAACAGGCAGTGGCCCGGGGACCTGCTCGGGGATGAACGTGGCGTTGGCTGGACCCCAGCGGCCATGGGGCGAAGGTGAGCTGCCGTCAGAGGAAGGCACGGCTATGCTGGCACCAGTCGTGTAAGCATCAAAGATTATATGAGCAGAATTGGCAGAGAAGGGAAGCGCAAAACCGGTTGTTGTCGTGTTGTATCCATCCCTGAAGTTTGAGCCGGCTAGGCTATCGGGGTTGCGCGTGGGGATGTAAAGCGCATCCAGGATGCGCAGGCGGTCTTCCAGATCGCTGACGCTGGCCGCCAGGGCGACGGCGACGGCCGGCGGCAGATCGCGCCAGGAACGCCCGAGGCCGTGGCCCCAGGCCTGCTGGCCATGGGCGAGGTGCAAACCCTTCAGGGCCTTCTCAACCGCCTGATGGCAGGCGAAGCAAGCCCATTCGTGGTGGCCGGCAGCGGCGCTGACTCCGGCCAGCTCCAGATCGGCCTGCGCCTGATGCAGCCCGTCGGCGGAACGATTCATGGCGCCATTGTGGCGGCCACCCATGGCCAGGTCCCTGGCGAGCGAGCAGGCTGAACCCCTGAGCCTGGTCCGCCTGAGCGAGGACGACCGCAGCAGCGGCATGGGGACAAGGCTGGGGCCACCCGGGCGGCGAGCAGAGAGGGGCAGGACAGCCCTCAGGGGCAGAGCGCCGAGAGGGGAATCGCCGACGAAGGCAGCCACAAAAAAGCCCTGTCTTTGGCAGGGCTGGAAGGGACATCAGGGGTGCAATCAGGCCCGGGGCGGTGTGATCACAGGAGAAGCGATGCGCTGGCGCAGCCGGCGGCTCCAACCCCAGGCGGCACCGGCACCGAGCAGGGGCAGAGGGCCGGGGACAGAGGACGGCGGCGCAGATGTGGGGCCATTGAAGTTGCTGATGGTGGTGGAAGCCCCGCCAAACAGAGAATCAGTAGTTCTCTGCCTGAAGCCAAAAACATCTCCCGTTAGCACGGAAAAAGATGCTGTACCAGATTGAACAGCGCTTCCATTGTCAGAGGTTAGCAGTATAAAGCTCCCGTTTAATAGATAGCCAAACGGATCATGCCTGGGAACCGAGTCAATAGTGCTATAGCTCCAATCAAAGCTCACGGTTCCAGATCCTGGTGCCGCGATGGTGAAATCTACGTTTTGGGCAACATTTGAATCATCAGAAGGGCCGTCCAGCGTGATGTTGCCTGGGGCGCCGGAAGTGTTGATTGACCCGTCGCCCTCAATGCTTTGGGTCCAGTTGGCCGGGGCGTAGGGGCCAGCAAACAGAGTGAGGGCTCGTGCGGGGGTTGCGGCAAGGCCAAGGGTTGAGCCGGCAAGGGCAAGCGGTGCCAGCACGCTGACCAAGCCAGCTTGCTTGCCGCAGGGCTTGCGACTGCTGGTGTTGGCTGATCGCGAGGGTGAGGGCTTGGGATGGTTCATGCAGGTGAGTGATGAAGTTAGGAAAAGCAGCGAAATCCGCTGCATTTTCCTGGCCAAAAGGGTAGGAAATTCTTTTTTTGGGGGGGGGTGGTGGACGCTTTCATAAGCGCCTGTCCCCGCCGTGGATTGTCAGGGGCCGGTGTAATTGCAGCCGGGCCCTGCGAGCGTGGGTGGCAATCGGCAGCTGCAGCCGCAGGACCAGGCTTGGCACGGGCCGCACCACGGGCAACCCCCGAGCCACCAAGGTCGAGAGCCGTCGGGTCAGCGGGCCGACATGATCGCCAGTCAGCCGGAGAGTGACGAAAAGCTTGTCTGAATGCCAGGGCTTGATCCATTCGCTCCGAGCACAAGCTCCATTCGTCCAAGCGGGCCGTCGCCCTCACCCGCCGTCATCGCCCTTAGCCTGAAAGCCAGCACGCTCGCCGGGTCCATGCTCGCCCCAGCAAGTCCCGAAGCGCCACCCGCCTCGATGGTGGCGTCCCCAGGACTGCTGAGTCCGGAGCAGCCCTTCGGGTCGATCACCCTGCCGCTCCTGCTCAGCGCCAGCCTGCGGCTCACCCCCGACCAGTTCGCCGAGCTGTGCCAGGCCAATCCCGATGTCGTGCTGGAGCTGGCCGCCGATGGTTCCCTGATCTGCACGACCCCCACCGGAAGCGATACCGGCGCCCGCAACGGCGAACTCTTCTTTCAGATCAAGACCTAGGCCCGTGCCACAGGCGGCTGGAAAGCGTTCGACAGCTCCAGCGGCTTCCGCCTGCCGGACGACTCCGTGCTCAGCCCCGATGCCTCCCTGGTGGCCCTCGACCGCTGGCAGGCCCTCACGGCCCAGCAGCGCCGTGGCTTCGCTCCCCTCTGCCCCGATCTGGTGGTCGAGCTGGCCAGCCCCAGCGACGAAGGCCCCCGCGGGCTAACGGCATTGAGAGAGAAGATGGCCGCCTATCAACGCAATGGCGCCCGTCTCGGCTGGCTGTTGATTCCGGCGGAGCGGGCGGCGGAGATCTGGGGGCCGCTGGCCGATCCCCAGCCGGAGCCCTCGAGGCTCGAGGCGGCCACCCGCCTGAACGGGGCGCCTGAGTTTCCGGGGCTGGAGATCGAGCTGGAGGAGATCTGGGCGGGGTGAGGGATGGGCAGAGAAGATCGTTTGCGCTGTGCCGTTCGCTGGGGGAGGGTTCCGTGGCCTTGCAGGCAGGCTCAGTTCACGCCCTGTGATGGCCCAACTCGCTGCTGATCCGCTCCACGCTGGGGATCGCGTCGACGGCCATCACCGCCTGTTCCAGTTGGTGCCGTTCGCTCAGGCCCAGCTCGGCCAGATCACCATCGGCGAAATACACCAGGGCCTTGAGGCATTCGCGCATGGGAAACTGTGCGCCATCAAGCGCTCTGGCAGCGCCCAGACCCTCGGCGAGCGGCAGGCCGTAGCCCAGCAGCGCAGCCACATCCAGGTTGTCCTTTCGTTCGGCCCGTTGCAGCACTTGGACCCATCGCCCATCGCCCAGGGTCTGGCGCAGGCTCTGACCAGCCTCAAAGGTGCCGAGCTCCAGCACCTGGGCGATCACCCGATCGGAATGACTCAGGGATTGCTTCGCGGGTTGCCACCAGATCAGCCGCGCCGCCAGGGGCCGCAGCAGCTCGTGCAGTTCAGCCGGACTGCAGGAGGCAGGTGGCGGGCGCACGGGAAGGTGAGCTGGGCCCCACGGGGCGACCTGCCCCCGATCGGTTCGGTGATGCCCACCTCCGGCCAGCGCCCTCAGGGTGGGCCGCAGGTGCCATACTTCTTGGGTCGGTCTTCGGGCCGACTAGGTGGTCCACACCAGTGTTTCGGACAGCGGTTCGATTCCGCTCAGCTCCATCGCTCCATCCGCCCCGCTTGCCAGTCGAGCCGGGGTGATTCTGACCCCCATCCTTTCGTCGTTCGCGATGGGGATGGCCAGGTTCGATGGAGCACCCCGGGGCTGCAATGGTTTCGACGGGGCATCAGGAGGATGACTGAAGCCTGCTCGGTCAGAGCAAACCCGTAACAGCGAACAACATCGTTCGTTTCTCCCGTCAAGCCGCCCCTGTGGCTGCCTGACATCCTTAAGGGAGATGGGGTGAGGTCAGCCTTATCACCCAAATGACCCATGGGGCCTGGAAGGGCCCCTTTTATGTTGGACGGATGGGTAACCCGACCAGTGGAAACCCCAAGCTCTAGGCCGCAACCTGAAGGCTGCGGCCCAGTACGGCGCTGTTGCGGATCAGGGTGGCCAGGAAGGTGCTGGCGAGATCCAAGGGACGGGCAAAGGCCAGGCCTGCGTAGTAGGTGCCCATCACCGGGTCCTGCCACCTCACCTCGGCATGGGCCTCAATCCGGTCGCCACCCGATGGCGAATGGATCCGCAGGTGGGCCAGCTGGCCCGGGGCCACCGGAGAGCGCAGCAGCAGGCAGGCACCGTGGTCGCTGACATCCCAGAGCTGGCAGCTGTGGCGTTGGTCAACGGTATGAAGGTCGACCTGGATCGGCAGATCGCAGGTGGGCATCGAAAAACGCTGACTGCGCCGAGTCAGCTTGACCTTTGGCTGCTCCGGAACAATGTTCTGAGAGACCGGATAGAAAAGCTCGATCATGGCAAGTGCTTGGATGATGTCAAAACCTTGATGAACTGACTGGGTGCAGATCCAGAAAGCACGCGGATTACGATTCAGCTCAGGCAGGGCTGCTGATGGGTCGGTTCGGGGTTTGGCGGGGGCGGCCGAATGATCTGCGCTGAGTATGGCGATGCGATCGACCCACCCTTGGTGTTGCGGACTACTTTTCTGGGGGTCGGTTCGGAGCTGCGGTCAAGGCGGGTGCGCTGGCGGTTCTCCCCTCTAAGTCTCGGCTGGCTTGCTGCTTAGGTTCTCGTCAAGCAGACCATCTGCATCCCATTCGCTGCCCCTTTCCATGGCCGCATCGCCTGTCCCTACCTCCGCGATCGTTCCGCTGACCCTTCCCCTCGCCACCGTGCTGGTGCTGAGCGATCTGCGGCCGCTGGCCGCGCGAATCCGCGGCGTTCTGACTGATCTCTCCATCGCCGCCGCCGAGGCCCTGGATCAGGAGGTGGAGCGCACCGGACGGGCTGTGCTGTTCCGCGGCGAGCCTGCCGAGGGGCTGCGGCTGGCCAGGGCCCTGCAGGTTGCGGGGGTGACCACCTCGCTCAACACGCTCAGCTGATTCGGCGCCCGGGGGTGTTCAGCGGGGCTTCCAGCCGCTCCAGCGGGCCAGCTCCTCGAGGCTCAGCACCCCCTCCCGCCGCTCCTGGCCCCTCACCCAGGTGGGATAGGCCCGGATGTCGGCAGCCTGGCAGCGCTCGCGACCGGCGTCGTTGCGATCGCATTCCACATAAGGCAGGCGTTGGCCCGCCTGCTCACCGAACAGGCTCTTCTGGCGGAAACAGGCCGGGCACCACCAGGCCCCATAAAACAGAAACCCCTTCTGGCGCAGATGCGCTCCGAGCGCCGACTGCGCTGGGCTTGAGGGGGCCAGGGCTTCGCCCAGCCCCGGCTCGGGGCTGGCCTGCGGCCCAGGGCTGGCGGCGTCTGCCAGCAGGGGCTGGGCTGCCAGGGTTTCGGCGCCAAGGTCGCGGGCCTGTCCGGTCGGCGTGCCCGTTGGTGCCGGGGCCTGAATCATCACGACCTGGCTTCCCGGGTCCAGGGGCCCCGGGGCAAGGGGCACGGCGGTCTGGAAGGGCAGGCGGGCGCTGGCTGCAGGTTCAGATGAGGCCCCGAGGGGTTCGGCCCGCAGGGCCGGGGCTGGGATCAGGGGCGCCAGCAGCAGCGCCAGGCCTGCGAAAGCCCCAGCCTGGGAGCGACGGATCTGAAAGCGGCGAACCTGGAGGCGGTGCACCCGGAGTCGCTGAACCGGAAAGCGAGCCATCGAGGGTTCGGCTGATCAGCCGCCTGGCAGGTGGGATCAAGCCTACCGAGGCCGTCTCAGGCGTACGGGCTTCCACCCCTCCGGGCCGGGCCATCGGCTGAATGCGGCTGAGACAATGGCCAGAGAGCGCCGCTGCCGCGCCCCTGCGGCCCCCTGCTGGATGAGCCCCCGATGAGCGTCAACGGCTATCGCGATTACTTCCAGGTTCTCGGGGTCGAGCGCAGCGCCGACGCCGATGCGATCAAGCGCGCCTTCCGCCGCCTGGCCCGCCAGTACCACCCCGATGTCAACCCCGGCGACAACAACGCTGAGGCCCGCTTCAAGGAGGTGAGCGAGGCCTATGAAGTCCTCTCCGATCCAGACAAGCGCCGTCGCTACGAACAGTTCGGCCAGTACTGGAACCAGATGGGCGGCCCCGCTGGCGGTGGTGGCCCCGGCGGGTTCGATGTTGATTTCGGTCGCTACGGCAATTTCGACGACTTCATCAACGATCTGCTCGGACGCTTCGGTGGTGGTGCTGGTGGCGCGACCGCTGGCGGTTTCGGTGGCTTTGGCAGCGGCTTTCCCGCCGGTTTCGGTGGCCGTGCCGGCGCGCCGCCGGATCTCGATGCCGAGGCCACGATCAACCTCTCGCTCTCCGAGGCCTTCCGCGGCTGTGAGCGCACCCTGGCGGTCAACGAGGAGCGGGTGCAGGTGCGCATCCCTGCGGGGGTGCGCAGTGGCAGTCGGCTGCGGCTCAAGGGCAAGGGCAACCTCCAACCGGGCACCGGGCGCCGCGGCGATCTCTATCTGAACCTTCAGCTCCAGGCGCACCCGATCTGGCGGCTCGACGGTGAGCAGCTGCGGGCTGAACTGCCGCTCAGCCTCGACGAACTGGCCCTCGGCGGTGAGGTGGTGGTGGCCACGCCCGAGGGTGAGGCCACGGTGCAGGTGCCCCCCGGCATGAGCGTGGGCCGCAGCCTGCGGCTCAAGGGCAAGGGCTGGCCGATCAAGGGGGGCCGCGGCGATCTGCTGCTCACCCCGGTGCTGCGTCTGCCCGAAACCCTCAGCGAGCGGGAGCGTGAGCTGCTGGGCCAGCTCCGCCAGGCCCGCAGCGCCGATCCGCGGGCCGGCTGGATCAGTTCCGCCAAGCTTTGATCCCTGCGCTCCGGACACCGGCGGGGTCCTGAGGGCCATGGTCGCTGATCCGTAGGATCCGCCCAGCCCTTCCCGCCCGCATGGAGCTCACCTACCGCCCCCGCCGGTTACGGCGTACGCCGGCCCTGCGGGCTCTGGTGCGCGAAACCCAGCTTGCTGCCACCGACTTCATCTATCCGCTGTTTGTCCATGAGGGCGCCAGCAACGAGCCGATCGGGGCCATGCCCGGCGCCAACCGTTGGAGCCTGGAGGGATTGGTGGATGAGGTCGGTCGCGCCTGGGATCTTGGCATTCGCTGCGTGGTGCTGTTCCCGAAGGTGGCCGATGGCCTGAAGACCGAGGACGGCGCTGAGTGCTTCAACGAGCACGGCCTGATTCCGCGGGCGATCCGCCGCCTCAAGGAGGTGCACCCCGGCATGGCGATCATGACCGATGTGGCCCTCGATCCCTATTCCTGTGATGGCCACGATGGCATCGTCAGCGCCGAGGGGGTGGTGCTCAACGATGACACCGTCGAGATCCTCTGCCGCCAGGCGGTGACGCAGGCCCGCGCCGGCGCCGATCTGATCGGCCCCAGCGACATGATGGATGGCCGGGTCGGCGCAATCCGCGAGAGCCTCGATGCGGAGGGCTTCGAGCACGTGGGCATCATCAGCTATACGGCCAAATACGCCTCCGCCTACTACGGCCCCTTCCGCGAGGCCCTCGATTCGGCACCGCGGGCCGCCGCCGGCAAGCCGATTCCGAATGACAAAAGCACCTACCAGATGGATCCGGCCAACGGCCGTGAGGCGATCCTCGAATGCCAGCTTGATGAGAGCGAAGGCGCCGATATTTTGATGGTCAAACCCGGCCTGGCCTACCTCGACATCATCTATCGTCTGCGTCAGGAGAGCGAACAACCGATCGCGGCCTATAACGTCAGCGGCGAGTATGCGATGGTCAAGGCGGCGGCTGAGCGCGGCTGGATTGATGAGCGGGCCGTGACCCTGGAGACCTTGCTGAGCTTCAAGAGGGCCGGTGCTGATCTGATCCTCACCTACCACGCCTGCGACGCCGCGGCCTGGCTGCGTCAGGGCTGAGCCCAGGAGGGGCGGGGGTGTTCAGCCATCCTCCTCCTCCTGAAGCTGGCGCAGATAGTCGGCGTCGCTGGAGGCCTGGCTGTGTCGTTCGGATCCCGACAGCACCAGACCCCAGAACGCTGCCTGGATCTGATCGAACAGGGTCAGCTCAGAGCCGGGGGTGGTCGAGAAGATCGCGTAGCCGATGGCCAGGGCGAGGCTGGCGATCGACGTGCGCAGCAGCTCCGGTAGCAGTCGCAGCGGGCCGTTGCGGGGCAGGGCGTTGCGTTGACGGCGGATCTCGGCCTGGGCCTGGTCGAAGACGGTGCCCACCTGGGCCTTGAGCAGCGGCAACGGCAGGGCCAGATCGGCTGGCGACAGGGAAGGTCCACTGAGCTTGCGCAGCCCCTCCTCGAGCGCGCTGCTGCTGCCGGCCTGCTCCACGGCCTTGCGCATGGCGGAAAGCTTGCGTTCGGCAGCCTCGAGACGGTTGGCCTGGGTGGCGTCGACGCTGCTCTGAAGCCGCAGGCCGGCGCTGATCTCCAGGGGAATCAGCAGCAGGAATCCCAAGGCGGCGGCAGCGGCCATGCGGCTGAAGCGCTGCCAGCGGCGCACGACCGCCGGATCATCGGGATCGAGATAGGTGCCGAGCTGCAGCAGGGCCAGGCCGAACAGGGGCAGGGTGCCGGCGTTGACGAAAGAGCCGGTGAGGCGGTTCTGCCAGGCCGGATCGAAGGGTTTGAAGGGGAGAAGGCTGGCGACGACCAGGGTGGCAAAGAGTGCGAAAAGCACCAGGGCCAGCCGGCTGAGATTGCGGATCGGCACGGCAATGGGCTGTCAGAACAACACAAAGCCCCCGCCACGGCAGGGCTTTTGTGTTGGCGAGCCTAAGCCGTTGTTTCGTGCGGAGCGGGCGGTGCTGTGGACGTTCCTCGGCAACGGTGAGCCCCCGCGGATCGCTGCCGTGTGTCGGGTGGGGGCCTCCGCCCCATACCCGGGGCTGACCCGTCACCGGGCTGTTCAGCAAGCGGTCGAGATCGGCCGAAGCGAGGGGGGCATGGCGGTGCTGGAGCCTGATGCCAGGGCGGGGACCCGGCAGGTGCTGCCAGCCCTGGCCCGCCGGAACCCCACCCCACCCGGGGATCTCTGTCACGGCTTCCTGATTTATTTCCCCCCCCCTTAAGGGGGGAATCCTGTGAAGAGCCATTCCTTTGAACCGTAACGATCAACACAGTGAGCAGGACCTCATTCCCTGCCACTCCATGACCCGATCGCCTGCGGCCGGTCGCTGCTGTTCCGCTCCGGCCCTGTGGCGCTGGTTGCCCAATGGGTCCCAGGTCAACCTCCAGGACTCGACGGCTCGCCCCCTGGCCTCAGCACCAGCTGAGCCCACCCCAGGGCGGCAGGGTTGGGCTGCGGTGGCTGTTGGCCTTGTCTCCTCCTTCCTGCTCCCTGGGGCGGCATGGGCCGTGCCGATCCAGGCTCCCAGTGCTGCCAGTGCCGTTGCGCCGGACCCCAGCAGCACCCCGGCCGTCAGCGCCGGGCCTCGCCGACCCGGTCTGATCCCCTCCGCCTCCCTGCACGCTGAGAATCCGCTCGACTCGGAGCTCTCCTCAGGTCCCCGTCGGCCCGTGCCCGGCCAGACCAGGACCCTGGCCGTCAAGCCGTAGTCCCAGGCAAGGCGGCCCCCTCAGGTGTTGAGGCCAGCCCGCCCGCGAACGGCGACGGCAGGGGCGCCTTCAACCCCTTTCCCCTCGCCATCCACCATCGCCAGCCCGGTCCGGGAGAATGGGGGAAGTGATCCGCTTCGCCATGGCCCCGGCCGCCGTCCATCGCCTCGGCCATGTGGCCCTCCGGGTGGCCGATATGGAGCGGGCCAAGGCCTTCTACACCGCCCTCGGGCTCCAGCTCACCTGGGATGCGTCCGACTGGGCCTATCTCCAATCCCCCCTCAGTGGCGACGGCGTCGCCCTGCTCAGCCCCGACTACCGGGCGGCGGGCCCCCACTTCGCATTCCATTTGGACGACCGGGCCGCCGTCGACGCCCTGCACGACCAGCTGGCGGCCAGCGGCCAGCCGGTGGGGGAGGTCCACGATCACCGCGACGGCACCGCCTCCTTCTATCTCCAGGATCCGGAGGGCAACTGGCTGGAGATCCTCTATGAACCCCCTGCCGGCATCCCCTCCAATACCGGCGCCGCGGCGATTCCCGTGCCGCCGCTCTCCCTCGGCGGTGGGCAGGGGTGAGCGAAACGGGCGGTGCGGTGGCAGGGGCCGAGGGGGTGGGGCCCACGCAAACTGAGCGGCCAGGCCAGGGTGCCCTCGGATCCGGCCCGGCCTCTGAGCAGGCTGCGGCCATCGCTGCCGAAACCCTGGAGCTGCTCGAATGGCCTCGCCTGGCGGGCCATGTGGCCGGCTTCGCCAGCACCGCAGCCGGTGTGCGGCTCTGCGCTGCCTTGCCCCTCGCCCCCAGCTGCGCCGCCAGCCGCGAGCTGCTGGCCGAAACCACTGAATTGCTCGGCCTTGATGGCGTGCTGGACGGGGGCCTCAGCTTCCGCGGCGTCGCCGACATCGCCGCCACCGTGCAGCGCTGCGCCAAGGGGGGAAGCGCCGCTGGCGAGGAGCTGCTGGCGGTGGCCGCCACCCTGGCGGCGGCCCGGCGGCTGCGGCGCCAGATTGACGACGGCTCCCTGCGGCCGGTCTGTACAGCCCTGGTGGCCGACCTGCGCACCCTGCCGGAGCTCGAGCAGCGGCTCCACTTCGCGATCGAGGAGGGGGGACGGGTGGCGGATCGGGCCAGCGCCGAGCTGGCGGGCCTGCGCCGCCAGTTGCAGGGGGTGCGGGCCGAGCGGCGCGAGCGCCTGCAGGAGCTGATCCGCCGTTGGGCCGCCCTGCTCCAGGACACCGTGGTCTCGGAGCGCAACGGCCGGCCGGTGCTGGCCGTGAAGGCCGGGGCCGCCACACAGATCGCCGGCCTGGTGCATGACAGCTCGGCCTCGGGCAGCACCGTGTTTGTGGAACCCCAGGCAGTGATTGCCCAGGGCAATCGGATCCGCGAGCTGGAGGGGCGGGAGCGGGAGCTGGAGGAGGCGATCCTGGCCGAGCTCAGCGCCCTGGTGGGGGAGGAGGCCCTGGCCCTCGATCACCTTCAACAGGTGTTGACCCGCCTCGATGCCGGCCTCGCCCGGGCCCGCTATGGCGCCTGGCTGGGGGCGGTGCGGCCCGCGCTGGCCTCCGACCCCGAGGCCCCCTTCGAGCTCCGCGACCTGCGCCACCCGCTGCTGCTCTGGCAGGAGCGACGCCAGGGCGGCGCGGCGGTGGTGCCGGTCAGCCTGCGGGTGGGGCCTGAGCTGCGGGTGCTGGCGATCACCGGCCCCAACACCGGCGGCAAGACCGTGACCCTCAAGAGCCTGGGACTGGCGGCCCTGATGGCCCGGGCCGGTCTGTTTCTTCCCTGTGCCGGCACGCCGCAGCTGCCCTGGTGCGGCCAGGTGCTGGCTGACATCGGCGATGAGCAATCCCTGCAGCAGAACCTGTCCACCTTCAGCGGCCACATCCGCCGCATCGCCCGCATCCTGGCGGCCCTGCCCCCCGCCGGCGGGGCCCCACAACCTGCAGGAGCCTCCCTGGTGCTCCTCGATGAGGTGGGTGCCGGCACCGATCCCACCGAAGGCGCGGCCCTGGCGGCGGCGCTGTTGCGGCAGCTGGCCGATCGCGCCCGGCTCACCCTGGCCACCACCCACTACGGCGAACTCAAGGCGCTCAAGTACGTCGATCCACGTTTCGAGAACGCCTCGGTGGCCTTCGATGTCGAGACCCTCTCGCCCACGTACCACCTGCTTTGGGGCATCCCCGGCCGCAGCAACGCGTTGGCGATCGCTGCCCGGCTTGGGCTTGATCCAGCGGTGCTGGCGGCGGCGGCGGCCCAGCTGGAGGCCGGCAGCGAGGGGGCCGCAGCGGGCGTCAACCGGGTGATCGAGGGCCTTGAGCAGCAGCGGCGCCAGCAGCAGGAGGCGGCCGAGGCCGCGGCGGTGGTGCTGGCCCGCACCGAACTGCTGCATGAGGAGCTGCTGGCCCGCTGGGAGCAGCAGAAGGAGCAGAGCGCCGAGCTGCAGGAGCAGCGGCGCCAGCAGTTGGAGCGCTCGATTCGCGACGGGCAGGGGGAGGTGCGGCGCCTGATCCGGCGCCTGCGGCAGGGAGCGGCCAGCGCCGAACGCGGCGATGGCCGTGCCGCCGGTGAGGCGGCCCGCTTAGCAGGGCAGCGGTTGAAGCGCCTGGCGGACGAACACCGCCCCGAGCCGCTGAGGCGGGAGCACGGCGGCTGGCGCCCGGCGGTGGGGGATCGGGTGCGCGTCCTGGCCCTGGGCAAGGCGGCCGAGGTGCTGGCCATCGCGCCAGATGGTCTGGAGCTGACCGTGCGCTGCGGCGTGCTGCGCAGCACCGTGGCCCTGTCGGCGATCGAGGGCCTCAACGGCGAGAAGCCCACCGTGCCCGAACCGGCCCAACCGACGGTTCGGATCCGCAGCCGCCGCCATCCCGGCAGCCGCGGCCCCCAGGTGCGCACCGAGTCCAACACCGTGGATGTGCGCGGCCTGCGGGTGCACGAGGCCGAGGCGGCGGTTGAGGAACGGCTGCGTGGCGCCAATGGACCCGTCTGGGTGATCCACGGCATCGGCACCGGCAAGCTCAAGCGAGGCCTGCGGGAATGGTTGGCTGGGGTGCCCTATGTGGAACGGGTGAACGATGCCGAACCCGGCGATGGTGGGTCCGGCTGCAGTGTGATCTGGGTGCGTTGAGGCCGGGCTTCAGCGATCCTCGTGGTCGTGCAGATCGGTCAAATAATCCCGATGGGACGGATCCGAGGACCGACCTCTGCCCTCGCCCAGCCGTTCCCTGCGATGGATCGATCGCTCAAGCAGGCTCGTATGGTCATGGGGCCGACGGGCGAAGGCGGCATAGCCACCGGCCAGGGCGAGCAGGGCAATCGAGGAACGGAGCAGTTCGGGGAGCAGCAGCAGGGGGTTGGCGGAAGGGAGATTGGTTTTCTCCTGGGCGATCTGCTTTTGCATGCGGGCGAAGGCGATGTTCACCTCGTCCCGCAGCTCGGGGAGGGGTTTGGTGACTTCGGTGCCAGCCAGCTCCACAAAACTCAGGCCACGCAGCCTGGCATTGAGATCGGCGCTGTTTTTCGCTTCATCCACGGCCTGGCGCACGGCCGACAGTCGGGTCTCGATCGTCTTGATCCGCTGGGTCTGCTCCGCCACGTCTCGCTGCTGCAGACGAAGGTTGGCGGTGATCTGAAGCGGGATGAGCAGGATGAACCCCAGGGCTGCGGCAATGGCCACCTGCTCAAACAGGATCCTCCTGCGCTTCATAAAAGGATCCTGCGGCGCGAGCACGGTCCCGATCTGCAGCAGAGCCAGCGAGATCAGTGGCAGGGTGGCGATATTGATCAGGGCGGGAATGAAGCGCGCCTGCCAGGCCGGATCGAACGGTTCGAGAGGAAACATCGCCCCGGCCAGCACGGTCGCAAAAAGAATGGCGAGCGCTAGGGCCAGCTGACCGAGGCTGCGGATTGACATGGGCTGGAGGCCTCCGGGGGATGTCTGGAGCGGTGCTGGGCGAGCGCCCGGCCCCTGCGACCGCAGGGAGTGGCTTGTGGGCGGCACCTGGCGGTGGTCGCGCCGGTGGCTGGGCTGAAGGTAGCGATGGCAGGCAGGATCAGCGACCTTTTCGTGCCCTGGTTGGCGGCAGAGGGTGCTGGTTGCGCCACAGGATCGCCTGATCCCGCCAACACGGCCTCACGCCCTGACGGGGTTCCGGCCTGCAGCGTCGCCCGGGACTGCCACCAGGGTCAGTCTATGTAGATTGTTTGTAGGAGGCATCAACAGAGGGTCCGGTTCTCTTGCGCTGGCTCTGTCCCCGCGGCTGCTCCCTGGTGTCGCCACCTCCTTGTGTTGCCATTCCTCCCATGTCGCCTCGCCCTCTGACCAGCACCGTCGTCGCCTTCCCTGAGGTTCCGTCAAGGCGGAGCAGCGACGATCTCCCCACCGTTGCCGGACCGGCCAGCGTCTCGACCGCCCCCGCCGTTCCGGCCTCGGCGCCGCCGCCGTCAGCGACCAGAGCGCTGGCGGCCAGCGCGATCACGAACCCGGTCAGCCTTGGTGCCATCACCGCATCCCCTGCTGAGCCAGCCAGGGTTTCCCCAGGCCAGGCTGGCCACCACGCCGGCTCCACCAACACCAGCCCGGCGCCCGCCACCCCCCAACCGGAACTGCTGCGGCGCGGCAGCGCCCCTTGGAGCGATGCCCGGATCGAGGCCCTGATCCGCGACGGCCGCCTTCAAGCTGGCTGGCTGCCGGACATCCGCGCCACCGCCCTGACCCATCTGCAGATTCAGAACGCCCAGCAGCGCGAGATGCTGCGGTTCAGCAACGCCATCGCCAACACCGGAGACGGCAGCTGGCAGGTGCGGCGCGGCACCTTGATCAGCGACCCGGAGCAGATCGCCTACGCCAAAAGCCTCGGTCTCGATCCCAGCCAGCTGGCGGTGACCTCCCAGGAGTTGCTCGGATCCGACGGTGCGATCGCGGCGGTGGTGGAGGATGCGGGGCTTTCGGAGTTCCATCCGGACCACAAGCATTTCCATATCGGCGAAACGGCGGAATTTGGGGTGGAGCGCTTCGATCCCAGCAGCCAGTGCTGGGATCCGATCACGGGACTGGAGGTGGTCAAGACCACCTTCTGCCTGATCGATGTCAACCAGATCCAGCTGCTCTCAGAGAGTGATCCCGATCACTACGAGATCATCAAATCACCCGCCAACCTCAATCTCTACAACGACTGCTTTGCCGAAGTGCAGGGCATTCAGGCCGGCTGGATCGACCGTTACAACCATTCCCTGCCCGGCCAGGAGGTTGACATCACCGACCTGCCCGCCGGCACCTACCGGATCACCAGCACCGTCAATCCGGCCGGCTGGTTTCTGGAGAGCGATTACAGCAACAACACCGCTTGGACCAGCTTCGATCTCAGCCGCGATTCCAACGGCAACGCCAAGCTGCGCACGATCCCTGGCGCCACCGGCGGGATCTGGTTCGACAGCAGTTCCAACGGCATGGGCTGAAGGCCAGCCCTGGGTCTCCGTCTCAGCCCTGCAGCCGCGGCAGCTCCAGCGGCTTCTCCTGCGGGGCCCGCGGCAGCGGCAGGGCGTCGCCCTGGCTGTCGAACAGGCGCCAACCGGCCGGATCCACCTCCAGGTGCACCCCCTGGCCCACCGAGACCGCCTGGTCGGGCCGGGCCCTCACCAGCACCAGGTGGCTGCCGTCGAGCAGCCGGCAGGTGAGCAGCTGTTCGTTGCCGAGGGCTTCGATGTGGGTCACCTCGGCGCCGAGGTTGCGGTTGGCGGGCGGGGCCAGCTTCAGGTGCTCGGGCCGCAGGCCGCCGGTGAGCCGGTGGCCGATGCGACCCGCCAGGGCCTCGGCCTGGGGGCCCTCCAGCAGCAACCGCCGCTCCCCCAGCAGCAGCTGGGTCGTCGCCAGCACCTGCACCGGCAGCAGGTTCATCGGCGGGCTTCCGATGAACTGGGCCACGAACAGGTTCGCCGGCCACTGGTAGAGCTCCAGCGGTGTGCCCAGCTGCTGCAGGACACCGCCATTGAGCACGGCGATGCGATGGCCCATTGTCATCGCCTCCACCTGGTCGTGGGTGACGTAGAGGGTGGTGGTGCCGAGGCGCCGTTGCAACGCCACGATCTGGGCGCGGGTGCCGGTGCGCAGCTTGGCGTCGAGATTGCTGAGCGGTTCATCCATCAGAAACACCGCCGGCTGTCGGGCGATGGCGCGCCCCAGGGCGACCCGCTGCTTCTGGCCGCCGGAGAGTTCCTTCGGGCGTCGCTGCAACAGCCCTTCGAGTTCGAGGGTGGCGGCCACGGCGGCCACCCGCTCCGCAATCTCCTCTTCCCGCGGCGACGGAATCCGCAGGCCCGCCGGCCAGGGCCTGGTGGCGCGGTGGAGGCTGTCCTGCAACTGTTGGCCGAAGCTGCGCGGTCGGCTTCGGCGCAACCCGAAGCCGATGTTGTCGGCCACGCTGAGGTGCGGGTAGAGGGCGTAGCTCTGGAACACCATCGCCACGTTGCGTTCGGCCGGCCGCAACCGGCTGACGGGGCGATTGCCCACCAGGATCTCGCCGCCACTGAGGCTGTCGAGGCCGGCCAGGAGCCGCAGCAGGGTGCTCTTGCCGCAGCCCGAGGGACCCACCAGCACCAGGAACTCTCCATCGGCGATGGTCAGATCCAGCTCGCGCAGCACCGTCACCGGCCCCTCGGCCCCGGGCCGGCGCGGCGGATAGGTCTTGCTCACCCGCTGGAAGCGAACCTCGGCCACACCAGCCCCGCGACCGCCGGATCCTAGGGTTGCTCCAATGCAGTTCATCGATCAGGCCCGCATTGCGGTGCGGGGTGGCCGCGGCGGCGATGGAATCGTGGCCTTCCGGCGCGAGAAGTATGTGCCGGCGGGCGGTCCCTCCGGCGGCGACGGCGGTCGCGGCGGCGATGTGGTGCTGCGAGCCGACAGCAACCTCCAGACCCTGCTGGACTTCAAGTTCCGGCGCCTGTTCGCCGCCGCCGACGGCGTGCGCGGCGGCCCTAACCGCAGCAGTGGCGCCAGCGGCAAGCCCCTGGTGATCCGGGTGCCCTGCGGCACCGAGGTGCGGGACTGCCGCACCGGCATCCTGCTCGGTGACCTGACCAGTCCCGGCCAGGAGCTGCTGGTGGCCAGCGGCGGCCGCGGCGGCCTCGGCAACGCCCGCTATCTCAGCAACCGCAACCGGGCTCCCGAGAAGTGC
Source organism: Cyanobium sp. (assembly GCA_044360135.1). Taxonomy (GTDB): domain Bacteria; phylum Cyanobacteriota; class Cyanobacteriia; order PCC-6307; family Cyanobiaceae; genus Cyanobium. Next base: position 7,147 of record JBIKKX010000013.1, on the reverse strand, counting down.
ACCGAAGGCCGCGACGGTGAAACCTGGGACCTGTGGCTGGAGCTCAAGCTGCTCGCCGAGGTGGGCATCATCGGCCAGCCCAACGCTGGCAAGAGCACCTTGATCGCCGTGCTCTCCGCCGCCCGGCCCCGCATCGCCGACTACCCCTTCACCACCCTGGTGCCCAACCTGGGGGTGGTGCGCCGGCCCAGCGGCGACGGCACCGTCTTCGCCGACATCCCCGGCCTGATCGCTGGAGCTGCCCAGGGGGCCGGCCTGGGCCATGAGTTCCTGCGCCACATCGAGCGCACCCGGCTGTTGCTCCATCTGGTGGATGGCAGCAGCGACGACGTGGTGGCGGATCTGGCGGTGGTGGAGGAGGAACTGCGGGCCTACGGCCACGGCCTGGCCGAACGGCCGCGGCTGGTGGTGCTCAGCAAGGCGGAACTGCTCGAAGCCTCCACACTGGCGGAGCGACTGGCTGCATTGGCGGAGCATTTATCCGGGCCCGGGGCCTTACCGGCCCGGGGAGCCCCTCTGGCGATCTCGGCCGCCACGAGCCAGGGCCTGGAGGCCCTCAAGGCAGAAGTGTGGCGACTGCTGGAGGCTGAGCCCAGTGCTCCAGATCCGGGTCAGGACGGATTGACCATTCCGGAACCCTGGGGACCATCCCAGGACGTCGAGCGTTGAGAGCGTGCCATCGAACCTGAAGGCACCGCTCTGAGCTGGAAGGACCGTCAGCCTGAATACAACCGTGATCCCCCCCTCAGAGAACGGCGTGGCGGCGCTGTCTGATGGCAGGGTGAACTGGTTGTAGAGCGACCAAGTGGTCCGAAACCTGTTGTGAGAAAGGGGGTTGTGTCCGGGCTGATTCAGCGCTGCTGCTCAGCCCGGAGAAGGAAGGATCAACCTCTTCGGGCAAGACCGGGAACGGTTCTTAGCGAGGCCTGATCAATCGTCGTAGACCTTGCACTCGGGGGCTTCGGGATTGAGGTCGCAGAACACCTCAAGCGGGGAGGGGTCGTGGCTGTCCTCGGGGTGGTGGGTCTTGTATTCCTCCAGGCCCTTGAGCTCCTCTTCGAGGTGCCGCACCTTGCCGAGATTGCCTTCGGCTTTGGCCGCCTGGATGTCTTCCCGGTCCTTTTCGATGTGCTCGTCGATGGTTTTCATGATTGACCGACCGCAGCGGCCGGAGCTCACCGGGGCCACCATACGGGTGTTGCCACCGCACTGAGATCTCCGTGTGCGCTTGCGCTGATCGCTGGGCGCTCGAAGGCGGAGATCAGCCGGGGCGCTCGCTCAGCTCCAGCCAGCGTTCTTCCGCCGCCGCGATTTGCTCCGCCAGGCTGGCCAGCTCCCGTGTGAGGGTTTCCAAACGTTCGAAGGCCTGGGTCGAGCCGCTGGCCAGCTCCTCCTCCAGCACCCGGCGCTGCTCCTCCCACTGGGGCAGGTCCCGCTCGATCGCCGCCAGTTCCCGGTTCTCCCGAAAGCTGCGTCGCCGCGCGCCGGTGGCTGCTGCTGGGGCTGGGCCTCCCTTGGTCGCTGTCGTGGCGGTCGTTGCGGCCGGCGGGGCTGCCGTCGTGGTTGCGGCGCGGCGGGCGGCTTCGGCCTGTAGGCGCTCCAGGTGGGCGGTGTAGTTGCCCTCGAAGCGCTCCAGCCGGCCATCCCGGAAGCAGAACAGGCGATCCACAGTGCGGTCCAGGAACCAACGGTCGTGGGACACCACCAACACGCAGCCTCGGAAGTCGTCCAGAAACTCCTCCAGCACCCCCAGGGTGTGGACATCAAGATCGTTGGTGGGCTCGTCGAGCAGCAGCACATTCGGCGCCTCGATCAGCAGCCGGCAGAGGTGCAGCCGCCGCCGCTCGCCGCCGGAGAGCCGGGCCACCGGCTGGTGTTGCTGGGCCGGTGGAAACAGGAACCGCTCCAGCAGCTGGGAGGCGCTCAGCTCCACCCCATCGACCGCCACCCTGCTGGCGGCCTCCAGCACCACATCGATCACCTTGCGCTGGGCCCGCTCGGCCAGCAGCACCTCGCTGTGCTGATCGAAGTAGGCGAGCTTGACGGTGGCACCCAGCTCAAGCCGGCCGGCGCTGGGGGCTCGCCGGCCGGCGATCACATCCAGCAGGCTCGATTTGCCGACACCATTGGGCCCGATGATCCCGATCCGGTCCTCCGGGCTGAAGTCGTAGCTGAAGTCCCGCAGCAGCAGCCGGGCCGCCTCCGGGGAGCCCGCGCCCTCCCGCGGGGCCGCGCCGGCATCCGGGGCCTCCGTTTCCGGAACCGCCACCGCCAGACCCTCGGCGCTGATTGCCTGCTTGCCCAGGCGACGGGCCGTGGAGGCGAGGCTCAGCTGACCCTTCGCCTGGCGCGTCGGCAGCTCCCGCATCGCCTCGATCCGCTGCAGGCGGGCCTTCTGCTTGGTGCTGCGGGCCTTCGGACCCTGGCGCAGCCAGGCCAGCTCCCGCCGCAGGGTGCCGCGGAACTTGGCGGCGCTGGCCTGCTCGGAGGCCTCCTCCTCGGCTCGTCGCTCCAGATAGGTGCCGTAGTTGCCCTCGTAGGGCCTGGCCTCGCCCCGCTCCACCGCCACGATCCGGCGGGTGACCCGGTCGAGCAGGTAGCGGTCGTGGGTGACCAGCACCAGGGCGCCGCTGAACCGATCCAGCCAGCCCTGCAGCCACTCCACCCCCTCGGCATCGAGGTGGTTGGTGGGTTCATCGAGGAGCAGCACCTCCGGCTGGGCCACCAGGGCCGCCGCCAGGGCCACGCGTCGTCGGTTGCCCCCCGACAGCTCCCCGACCCGCCGCCCCAGCAGGCCGGCGCCGCCGCCGATCCCCAGCCGTTCGAGCACCTCACGGCAGTCGCGCTCCAGGGCCCAGGCGTTGCAGCTGTCCATGCGCTGGTTGCAGGCCCCAAGCCGGGCCAGCAGGGTGTCGCTGCCGGGATCGGCCGCCAGGGCGAGGCTGATCTGTTCGTGTTCGCGCAGCAGCTCCAGCCGTTCACCGCCGGCGGCGAACACTTCCTCCAGCACGGTGCGAGACGGATCGAGCTCCGGGGCCTGGTCGAGCACCACCACGTTCAGCCGCGGAGAGCAGCGCCGCTCGCCCCGATCCAGGGACTCCCGGCCGGCCAGCACCCGCAGCAGGGTGCTCTTGCCGGCGCCATTGGGCCCGATCAGCCCCAGCCGCTCCCGCGGCCCGACGTGGAGCTCAAGATCGGAGAACAGGGTGCGGATGCCGAAATCCTTGCCGGCCCCTACCAGGGAGATCAGGCTCACCGGACCCCCGTGGTGGTGGCGGTGCCGCGGCGCTGGGCCTCCAGATGGATGAACACGCTCTTGTCGCCGACATCGGCGGCGGCGGCCATCGGAAACTTGCGCAGGCACAGCACCAGCAGCAGCAGAGCCTCCAGGGCGAGCAGGGCCCCACAGGCCTCGGCACTGAGCAGGCCCGTCAGCCGCCCCAGCAGGGCCAGGGGCAGCAGCAGGGTCACGCCGATCGCCTCGGGCCGGCGGAAACAGAAGAACTCCTTGAAACCCACCCCGGTGAGGGCGGCGAAGAAGGGGCCCACCGCGAGGATCCAGAGGGGTTGGGCCACCAGGGCCGGCCCCAGGCCCGCCGCCCCCACCCGCTGCAGCAGCAACAGGGCGCCCAGGCAGCCCAGCAGCCAGAAGAGCTGAAGGGCCCGATGCAACGGCCGCAGGTAGATGTGGATCCAGCGCAGGGCCAGCCCCAGGCCCATCGCCATCGGCAGCAGCCAGGGCCAGAGCCAGGTCGGGCCCGCCAGGTGCCATTGCAGCAGCAGGCCCAGCTGGCCCACGGCCACGGCGGTGAGGGCGAGTCGGTAGGCGAGCACCTCGCGGCGGTCGTCCGACGTGATCGTGAACGGTCCAAAGACACCGTCGAACACGGGGTCCGCTGGGCTGGACGGGGAGACGGGGGCGGTGCTGCTGGCCACGGGCTTGCCTGGCGGTTCCCTCAGGCTGCCACCAATGCGGCCAGATCGGGTCCGGCGGGGATGATGCCGGAGGGATGCAGAGGAAAGAGGGCACCGAAGTAGTCGCGGCGCCAGGCCTCCGCGAAGCAGGTGTCCGCCACGCCGCCAAGGCCGTAGAAGCGGGCTCGCCAGCGGCTCAGGGCCGGCAGCTGGGCCATCGTCAGGCGGCTGCAGCCGAACAGGGGCGCGTAGACCAGCTCCAACCGGATCAGGGTGGGGAAGAGCACCACATCCGCCAAGGTGGGTGCCGCTCCGCAGAGCCAGACCGGGCTGGCCCCCTGCGCCTCTTCGCCGCGCCGCAGCTGGGCTTCGGCCGCCTCCAGCGCGGTGAACAGTTCGCCCTCCGCCTCGTCGTAGGCCGCCTGGTTGCGGGCGAAGCCGCAGCGATAAACCCCGTCGTTGACCTGATGCTGGAAGCGTTCGCGCCAGAGCTCGATCGCCGGCCGCTGGGCCTCCGGCCAGAGCTTGGGCCCCGGGCCGGGCCAGCCATCGAGCAGCTCGATCAGGCGGGCGCTCTCATTGACCACAATCCGCCGCTGCCGGCGTGAGTAGAGCGCCGGCACCGTGGCCGGCAGGGTGGCATCGGCGCCGCTGGCCCGATAGAGCGCCGCCAGGGTGTCGCAGCCCTCGAAGGGGCTGCTGAACCGCCAGCGACCGGCCGCCGGATCCGGATCCACCACCTCCACCGCGATGCTGGCCCCCAGCTGGCGCAGGCTGTGGCTGATCCAGGCGCGGTGGGCCCAGGGGCAGCTGCGACCCACGATCAGCACGTGGCTGTCGGCTTCGGCCGCGTCGTCCGGCAGGGCCGGCAGGGTCGCGAAGGCCGCGGCGGGGCGGCGGTAGCGGCCCTGGGCATCGGCGGGGCCGAGGCCGCCCATCAGGGCGAGCCACTGGGCATGCCAGAGGCTGCGGGCGGTGCGCACCAGGGCGGCGGGGGGGGCCATCGCTTGGGAAGGGAGTGACTGGACTCTGCGTCAGGCTGGGGTTCAGCGTGGTTGCCGAGCGATGGAACGAGGTGGGGTAGGGCCGAGTGCTGGCGCCGCCGGGCGGGTGCTCGTGGTGGCAGGCACCCACGGCAATGAGCGCAATGCTCCCTGGCTGCTGCAGGGCCAGGCCGATCTTGGGGGGGGCATCGCCGCGTCAGGCTTGGCCCATGTGGCTCTGATCGGCAATCCCGAGGCCTTCGCGGCGGGTCGGCGTTACGGCGACCGCGACCTCAACCGCAGCTTCGCGGCCGAGCTGCTCGACGATCCGAGCCAGCGCGAGGCGGAGGTGGAGCGGGCCCGGGCCCTACTGGCCGCCCATGGGGCGGATGGAGCCGAGCCCTGTCTGGTGGCCCTCGACCTGCACAGCACCACCGCCGCCATGGGAAATTCCCTGGTGGTCTACGGCCGCCGCCCCGCCGATCTGGCCCTGGCCGCCGCCCTGCAACAGGCCCTGGGCCTTCCGATTTATCTGCACGAGGCCGATGCCCGCCAGACGGGCTTTCTGGTGGAGCGCTGGCCCTGCGGTCTGGTGATCGAGGTGGGGCCGGTGCCCCAGGGCGTGGTCAGCGCCGCGGTGGTGCAGCAGAGTCGCCTGGCTCTTGAGGCCGCCCTGGCGGCCCTGGCCGCCGCCCGCCGGGGAGCCCTGGCCCAGCCCCGCCAGCTGGTGGTGCACCGTCATCGCCTGAGCCTTGATCTCCCCCGCCGGGACGATGGCTCCCCCGCCGCCGTGATTCACCCCAGGCGCCAGGGCCGCGACTGGCAGCCCCTGGTGGCCGGCGATCCCCTGTTCCTGGGGGTTGATGGGCGCACCCTGGCCTACGCGCCGGCCCCGCAGCTGGCAGGCGAGACGGTGTGGCCGGTGTTCATCAACGAGGCGGCCTACGGCGAGAAGGGCATCGCCATGAGCCTCACTAGTCGGGAGTGCTGGCCGGTGCAGCCGACCTGGGCGGCGGCGCTGCAGCAGCTGGCGGCGGGTCTGGAGCTGGCGGTGGAGTGAGGGGGGGGGCTCAGCCGCAGGCGAAGGTGCTCTGTTCCTTGGTGCAGGGCAGGTCGGTGGTGGTGCCATCGGCCCAGTAGATGCGCAGGCGGTCGTCCTCGCTGCCGGTGCGGATCGTCAGCGACTTGATCACACCGGCCGGCGGCTTGCCCTTGCGGTCGGCGGCGTCATTGCGCTCCCGGGCCAGGGTGTTGAGGCGCTGCTCCAGTTGCTGGATCTTGAGGTTGAGCTCCTCGATCCGGCGCGCCTCGGGGCTGGGCTGGCGCTCGCAGGCGCTGAGGAGCAGCAGGCCGGCGGCGAGGCTGAGCTGGCAGAGGAGCTTTGCCAGCCCCGGGTCGACGCGTTTTTGGGGTGGCGTCGGCGCCTGCTGATCGGCCTGCCGCTGGGGGGCCGGGGCGATCGGGTTGGCTGCGGCCAGGGACCCGGGGGGGAGCAGGGACACGGCCATCGGCAGGAGCGGGGCGATTCCCCCTGCTTAGCAGTGGCGGGGGGGGATGGCGCAGAAGCGGTGCCCAGCCCCGTGTGGCCAGCTGCCCAGCCTTGTGAGTGCTGCTCATCCAGCTGTTGGGTTCTGCTTGCTGCGGTCAGCCCTCAGGCCTGCCGCTCCTCCCTCCTCCCTCCTCCCTCCTCCCTCGTCCCTCGTCGCTCGTCGCTCGTCGCACCGCCCTTAGCCCTTCGCCTTCTGCCCTCCGCCTTTCTGCTCTGCTTTCGGGTTTTTCGCTCCTCCCTCCGCCCTAAGCCTTCAGCGGTCACCCCTTTGCCTTCTGCCGTCTGCGCTCACGCCGCCCGGTCGCCGTTTTCTTCCCTGTGGCCAGCGCCTGTTGCGTCTGCCCATCCCCTTGCCTCCCCCGCCCAATCCAGCCGCCGCACGCCCTGTGGATCGTTGCGCCCAAGCCGGTCGCTTTTGCTGGCCCCCCTTCCCCGCCGCCTCCCGCCGGCAGCACCGACCCCACCACCCCCGCAACAAACCCTCATGAAGCACCAACTTCATGAAGCCCCTTCACAAACCCGCAAACTTCCGTTACAGTCCGAAGCGACGGAGCCAGTCGCCGGATTTCCGGCCCTCTGGTGCCGGGTCTCACCACCCGACTCCTCAGCCGGTATCCGTCCTTCTTTCCGTCCTGGGTCCCTGCGGGGCCTCTGACACCACCCCATCCCGTTCTCATGACCGCCACTCTCCAACAGCGCT
>JBIKKX010000038.1:0-29713 GCA_044360135.1 Cyanobium sp. | reverse complement strand
AGGGAAACGGGCCTGCCCACCCCTTGCAACGTCAGCCGTGGAGCCGATCGCCTGAGGTGCGGACGCTCAGCCCGGCTACGCCGGGCTGAGGCCCTGTGGATTTACACCACTCGCTGGGACGCCAGCCGGCTTTGATCTGCGGGCTTTTCCACAGGTCATTGAGGAAGTTCGAATACTTCCACATGCCGCGTAAGGCGTACGGGTTGCGCTTGGTCGCCCAGCGGCACTTCTCTTGCACCTCGCGGCGGGTCAGCTCGGCGCGGGCCTGGCGCACGCCTTCGGGCGAGAGCAGGCGAAAGGGCTGCGAGTAGGCGAAGTCGGTCAGGGCGATGGCCGGATCGAGCCCAAGCGAGGACATCGTGACGCGCTCGATGCCACTCGCGTCGAAGGCGAGGTGGATCGCCGGATCAAACGCCACTTGGGGCTGGGAGGTGTTGAGTTCTGCGTGATCGCTCTGATCGTGGGTCAGGGCGGACAAGGCAGTCTCCATGCAAGTCGCGAAGTGAGCTTCTAACTAGAGTAGCCTGACCGACATCTCAATGGCTAGACAACATTGAGCCCTCCTAGAGGTTGCGAGCAAGATCCTTGGCGAGTCGAATGTCCTGGTCTTGTGATCTCGCTGGCGCCGCCGGCGAGCAGGATTACAAGAGCATCACCTTCCTTTTTGAGATAGATTCAGTAACCGGGCCCGTAGTGGATGCGTAGCTCTGATACACTCTCGCCTACGGGGCGAATATCTCCTGAGTTGCCCAAGGAGAGACGCCTGATCGTTATGTTGATGCGAGCCTTGGCCGTCCGGTCAAGCAGGGCAGCAAACCACGCGGCATGGGGAGACGACTCCCGGATCTCGAGCAAGCTTCAGGGTATCCCAGAAGATACGCCAGGCAACCGGCTGCTTGGACTGTCTGACGCTGGCCATCATCTGCCCGCAGAGTGCCATAGGAGAAGATACTCAAAGAACACAGTAAATCTGCGGTAGCGGGTCATGTGCATGGCCGTGTTAAAGAGTGGCCGCATTGTCAGGAATAAGCAAGGGCAAGATCCTTGCGGTAACCATAGACAGCACATCAGGCGAAGCATGCTCAATCAGCTTCGCCTTCCTGGCACGCCAGTCAAGGCTCTTCAGCTGATCTGCAAGAACGACACCGACCACATCAGTACCCTCAGGCAAGGGCACCTCGAAGGGATAACTCTTGGCGTGAGATGTTACGGGACAAAACAGAGCCAATCCAACCTTTGCGTTGTAGGCCTTTGGTGAGATAACCAAGGCAGGCCTCCTGCCAGCTTGCTCACTATCTTTCTGCGGCGTGAATTCAAGCCAAACAAAGTCACCCCGATCAGGGACATACGAAGCTGTCACTAGAACATCTCCGCACCGACAGCCGATCCCGTTTCAATAGAAGCATGGAGATTCTCCTCTGAGACCTGTGCCAAGAGATCGTCAAGATTAAGACGAGCAGGAACAGCCGGCTTCACAACAAGTTCGCCATCCTTGGCACTCAAGCTCACTTCAGTGCCTGCCCCAAGACCAACCTCCTCAGCAAGGCCACGAGGGATGCGCACCCCGAGGCTATTTCCCCATTTCTGGACACGCGTCTGCATCATGACTCAGCGGCTATACGTTGAGTATACCAGCTTTGGGAAGCGGCCGCTTCGCCCCCATCTCTCTAGTGCTGGCCATCACCTGCTCACAGAAAGCCGAGGCGAAAGAAGCTCGAAGGGCGCAGCGAATTTGCGGTGGCGGGTCAGGTCATGGCCGTGTTAGTCAGGCCTCTACACAGCGAACATAGCCTGCAGAACAACCAGTACCTCATTCAGCGTCGTCTCCGAAAGACTCCCCAATCGCTTGACGAGGCGGTCCTTCTCTACAACCCTCGGCTGATCAGCTACAACATGACCATCTTTGCCATGAAAGCTGCAGCGAACACGAAAGGGGTATGGATGTCCGCCAGTGGTTAGCGGCGCAACAATAAAAGTATGAAGGTTACCATTCAGCTCATCTGGCGACACGACGACACAAGGCCTCGTCTTCCTGATTTCAGATCCACGCGTGGGATTCAACGCAACAAGAAAGATGTCTCCTCTCGAGACGAGTTTTTCACTCACCATGACCACTCTTCGTCATCAAAGCGAGTGGCGCTCATTTCATCGAGAAGACCCTCAGGCTCGAAAGCCGATGCCGCCTCTGCCCAGCCAGCCCTCGGATGAGCCGATGGCCTGATTGTCAGAACCCCTGGAGCCGCCTCGATCTCGACGTCGTCAGGCAGCCCTGCAACTTCAAGCAGCGGCTTGGCCAGACGGATCCCTCTCGAGTTGCCGATTTTGACCAGCTTCGCTCGAACCACGGCCACGCTGAACAGACGTGCTCACATTGTCGCTACGCTGGTGTCGTGGTGCATGCTCCTCGTTCTGGCTAGCGCTCAAGATCAGAAGCGGGCCGAGACCTCGGCATTGAACCAAGGATACGCACCCGTCTTCTGAATCTTGATGTTAGCTTTCCCCTCAACAGATGGCGTGCAAGGTTAGCCATCGGCAAGTTCAACCTCCAGATCCTCAAGGCGTGTGCAGAACTCCCGTGCCTCAGGAACCTTTATTGTTAAAGATCCGTAGGTGAGACCACGAGAATCCCATAAGAATCGATACTCGCTCTGATAAGCGTAGTCTCTGTGCTTAATAAAGCACAAGTCGCCGCCGTCCAGATGAGAAAGAAGTGACTGCATCTTGTCAATAGATATACTCCCTGGCTGCGTCTCGTAGTGTAGCGCTCTTTCGTCTACAGGGCCAAGATTTCTGTGCACTATCCGATTAGGCAAGTAGATGCAAGGACCTTCGGCGCCTCCCATAAAACCGGGAATGTGGTGCGCTATGTAGTCAGCAAAGCGAACAGTGTCATTAATTCGAATTCCACTATCAGCATCGAAAGCATTCATAATTTCTAGATCATGTCTCGTCGCGCCGCAAAGGACGTATGACTGTTCGCCATAGCTCAGCCATCCTGCAATGTGCTGGCCGTCCCCGATTCGGTGCTGATGTACCACAAGACCTTTCCCTTCCTGGGTGTCCAGTCGTGCTTCATCTCTATGCTTTGAAAACTCAGAGAAGGAGCTAAGCCTTAGGGTGCCATCTTCGAAAAACTGGTCAACATACTGTTTCTTTAGATAGCGATAAACATACGGCTGGCGCAGTTTCCACTCCCGATAGAACTGTGTTGAATTCCGCTGAGGTGGATAGTTCATTCCTTTGCAAAGCTAACAGTATTTCGGCTGACCCGCCATAATACCCCCATGCTCACCGTTTTGTCCGCCTAAAAGCCGGAGGCAAGCGGCAATCGTCCCTGAGATCGCTTGCCCTCACAAGCAGCCCGTACTAGGCGGAATCATTCCGGCTTTGATGGATGGCTCCGCCTATAAGGGCTCTTCATGTTACAGAAGGTCGGCAGGCTGCGCACACCCAGCGGGCCTCGGTTCAGGACATCGGTGTAGACCATGGTGGTTTTGATGTCGCTGTGGCCGATTAGTTCCTGAATTGTGCGGATATCTTGACCGCGTTCCAGTAGGTGCGTAGCGAATGAATGGCGGAAGGTGTGGCACGTGGCGGGCGTGTTGATGCCAGAAGCGATTCCATCCAGCCGCTCCAGCACGGCGCGTACCTCCTCAACGGTCATCACCACCGGCAGCGCTTGGTTCTGGGTGGAGGCGCTCACCTGGAGCTCCACCGCCAGATGGGTGAGAAAGACATTCACCTCCGCGCTGCCCATCTGGCGCGGATGGCGCAGCTGGTGGAATCGCAGGAATCGCCGCAGCCACTGCTCGTAGGTCACCACCGTGCGAGGTGCGTCGTGGCGAGCCTGGAGTTCCTCGCGATAGCGCTGGATCAGCCCGGCTGGACGTGTGGGCGTCGTCATTCGCCGTCTCCTGAACACCGCCACAGGATTCCCCGCCATCGCCATGACCATCTGACGCGGCTCCTGGTCCTGTCAGCTCCCGATGCGGACTCCGTCAGGGGCAGGTTGTTCAGCGTCTCCTCAGCGCTGCAGCGTTTTCACCAGCCGCAGCTCCAGCAACCGCTCCGCTCCCTCCTCCGGGCCCCTGTCGCCCAGCTCCACGGTTTCCACGGCGTGGCTGCTGAGGTCGTGGTCGTAGCAGCGGTCGTAGTAATCGAGCATCTGGCGGCAGGCGCTGGCCCAGTCGGCCGCTGCGATCGCCTCAAGGGCGGCGGCGGTGCGCTGGGGGCCGAGTCGGCGTTCGATCCGGCGGGTCGCCTCGGCCAGTTCCGTCGGGTCCTGGCGGCCGTACACCGCCACCAATTGCTCCACTCGCCACTCCAGCGGGCGCTCCACCAGCAGCGCCGCGGCGTCCTTCATCTGTCGCCACAGGCCGGCTGGAATCCTGCAGCGCCCCACCTGGGAGCTCTCCGCTTCCAGCCAGATCTCCGGCGCAGCCGCCAGGGCCGCGAGGTCGGCGGCGAGCAGATTTTCAAACATCTCCACGCTCGGCTGCGGCGGCAGGCCCAACGCCCCGAAGCTGCTGCCGCGATGGTTGGCGCGGCCCTCCAGATCCACCACCGCCACCCCCCGCTGCCGCAGCGCCAGCAGCAGCTCGGTCTTGCCGGTCCCCGTGCGACCGCCCAGCAACCGCAGCGGCCAGGGCCGCTCAAACAGCTCCAGCACCCAGCGCCGGTAGCTCTTGTAGCCGCCCTCCAGCAGCAGCACCGGCACCTCCACCTGGCTGGCCAGCCACGCCACCGCGCCAGAACGCATCCCCCCCCGCCAGCAGTGCAGCCGCAGCGGCTGGCCCTCGCCGCCGGCCGACGCCTCCGCCATCCGGGTCGCCATGCTTTCGAGCCGCGGGCCCACCATCGCCAGGCCCCGCAGCACGGCGCTCTGCCGGCCGCACTGTTTATAGAGCGTGCCGATTTCGGCCCGCTCCTCGTCGTTGAACAGCGGCAGGTTCAGGGCGCCGGGGATGTGGCCCTGGCTGTATTCCGCCGGGCTGCGCACATCCAGCAGCGTCCCCCCGCCCGCCAGGAACGGCGCCACCGGCACGGGCGTGATCAGGCTGCTGACCATGACAAAAGCTCTGGGGATGGGCCCAGGCCTGCGCGGCTCAGACGCCGGAGGGGCGATCCACACCGCTCTTGGCCTGGTCGCGGACGACCGAAACGGCATCGTGACATCCTGAACAAAGTCCCAGGCATCGCGATGAGGATTCCCGCCCCGTTCGCCCTTCGGGGCCGCTCCGCCGCCCTGGCCGCCACGGCTGCGCTCTCGCTCGGCGCCCTGCCAATCCTCCCCCAGCCCCTCGGCACCCTGGCGCGCCTGCTCGCCCCCGCCAGTGCCCAGCAGGCCACCCCCGAGCCCGTGCTCCGCATCGGCGCCATCCCCGATCAGAAACCCGAGAAGCTCAACCGCCTCTATCCCCTGGTGGCCACGGAACTCAGCCGCCAATTGGGGGTCAAGGTCACCTATGTGCCGGTGGTCGATTACGCCGCCGCCGTCGGCGCCTTCCGCAGCGGCAGCCTCGATCTGGTCTGGTTCGGCGGCCTCACCGGCGTGCAGGCCCGGCTGCAGCGGCCCGGGGCCCAGGTGATCGCCCAGCGCGATCTCGATGTGAGCTTCCACAGCATCTTCATCGCCAGCGCCCGCAGCGGTCTCAAGCCGATCACCAACCAGAAGCAGCTGGTGACCCTCAAGGGCCGGCGCTTCACCTTCGGTTCGGAGAGTTCCACCTCCGGTCGCCTGATGCCCCAGTGGTTCCTGTCGCAGGCCGGCGTCAAGCTGAGCGATTTCGCTGGCGGTGCCCCAGGCTTCAGCGGCAGCCACGACACCACCATCGCCCTGGTCTCCAGCGGCACCTACGACGCGGGGGTGGTGAACGAGCAGGTGTGGCGCGCCAGCCTCCACGAGGGCAAGACCAATCGCGCCAAGGTGATCCCGATCTGGAGGAGCCCCGGCTACCCCGACTACCACTGGATTGCCCAGGGCAATCTCGACCAGCGCTTCGGCAAAGGATTCAGCTCGCGTCTGCAGAAGGCCATCCTCAGCTGGCGGCCGAGCGATCCCCAGCAGAAGCAGATCCTGGCCCTGTTCGGCGCCCAGCAGTTCACCACCGCCAACCCCGCCGATTACGCCCGCATCGAGCAGGTGGGACGCCAGATCGGCAAGATCCGCTGATGGCCGGCTCCCCCTTGCTGGAGCTGCGCCAGGTGACGGTGGCCGGCCGCGGGGCACCGCGGCTGGATGCGGTGGACCTGGTGATCGGCCCCGGCGAGCGGGTGGCCCTGCTCGGGGCGAGCGGGGCTGGCAAGAGCACCCTGCTGGCGGTGGCCAACGGTCTGTTGGCCCCCAGTGATGGGTCGGTGCGCTGGCATGGCGAGCCCCCCGCCCGCTCGCGCCGCCTCCGCAATCGCCAGCAGGCCCGGATCGGCACCCTCTGGCAGGACCTGCGGCTGATCGAAGAGCTGACCGTGCAGCAGAACCTCAACACCGGCCGCTTGGCCGCCTGGGGCTGGCCCCGGGCCCTGCTCAACCTGCTCCTGCCGCTCGAGACCCCTGCCAATGCGGCGGCGCTTCAGCGGGTGGATCTCTCCCCCGATCTGCTCGGCCAACCGGTGGGGGCCCTCTCCGGCGGGCAGCGGCAGCGGCTGGCGATTGCCCGTCTGCTCCGCCAGGCCCCGCTGCTGCTGCTCGCCGATGAACCGCTGGCCAGCCTCGATCCCCGTCTGGCCCAGGCCTTGCTGCAGCTGCTGCTGGCCGAGGCCGCCCCACCCCGGGCCCTGCTGCTCAGCCTGCACCGCCCCGACCTGCTGGCCGGCTTCGACCGGGTGATCGGACTACGCCAGGGCCGGCTGCATTTCGACGGGCCCGCCTCCGCCCTCAGCGCCCCGGCCGGTGCCGCGATTCTGGAGGATCTCTACCGAGGCGAGCCTCCAGGGGGCGCCATGGCCCTCGGCAGCCCCGCCAGCCCCGGCACTTCGGGCCCAGGGCCCAGCGCCGTCGCTGCCGCGCCAGCTCGGGAGGGCCGCCCGGGTGGCTCCTGATGATCGCCCCTGAAACCAGCGCTGCGCCAGCGGCCTGGCCCCCCCGTCGCTGGGCCCCGGCGCCGCCCCTGCTGGTGCTGTTGCCCGCCCTGGTGCTGCTGCCCCTGGCCCTGCTGCTGCCCGGGTTGCTCCATGGGGGAGGCCTCGAGTTGATCGGCCGCTTCCTGCTGGCCGCCCTCACCCCCTCCCTGGATCCGCTGGTGCTGCGCTCGGCCCTCAGCGGCCTGGCCACCACCCTGGGGATGGCGCTGCTGGGCTGGGCCGCCAGCCTGGTGCTCGGCCTGGTGCTGGGTCTGGCCAGCTCCCGCGTTGTCTGGCGCACCCTGGCCGGGGTGGTGTGGCCATCGGGGCTGATCCGCCGCCTGCTGGCCGTGCCCCGCGCCATCCACGAGCTGCTCTGGGGGTTGGTGCTGCTGCAGTTGGTGGGGCTGGAGCCGGTGGTGGCGGTGGTGGCGATCGCCATCCCCTTCGGCGCCCTGGTGGCCCGGGTGCTGGCCGACCTGCTCGACGGCCTGGCGACCGACCGCCTCGATGCCCTGCGCCTGGCCGGCGCCCCTGCCCCGGCCGCCCTGCTCACCGCCCTGGGGCCGCCGCTGCTGCCTGGCTTGCTCAGCTACGGCGGCTATCGACTCGAATGCGCCCTGCGCAGCGCCACCCTGCTGGGGGTGTTCGGGCTCGGTGGCCTGGGCACCGATCTGCGTCTCACCTTGCAATCGCTGGAGTTCCGGGAGCTCTGGACTGGCCTTTGGCTGCTGCTGGCGGTGATGCTGCTCCTCGAAACCGGCCTGGGTCGCCTGCGCCGCCGCTGGTTGATGCCCCCTCGCCTCAGCCTGGGAGCTGGGCGCGTCGGCAGGCGGGGGCGTGAGATGGTGCTGGCGGTGCTGGCCCTGCCACCCCTCTGCGCCCTGGTGGGCCGGGCCCTGGGTGTCGATCCCCAGGCCCTGCTGGCCGGACCGGGGTTGGCCGCTGGCGGCGGGTCCACGCCGTTCGATGCCCCGGCCCTGCTGGCCCTTCCCTGGTCGGCCCTGATCGCCGGAACCCTCAGCCTCACCCTGGTGGCGGCAACGCTGGCGGTGGGAGTGCCGCCGCTGCAGTTGCTGCTGGCCGCCCCCTGGCGGCCGGCCGGCCTTCTGGTGCGTCTGAGCTGGGCCCTGGGCCGACTCTGGCCGCCGCCGTTGACCGCCCTGCTGCTGCTTCTGGTGCTCCAGCCCGGGGTGATCACCGCTGCCCTGGCTATCGGCCTGCACAACGCCGGCATCCTCGGCCGGCTGTTGGCGGAGGGACTGGCCGATGCGGGTCCGGCCCGGCAGCAGGCCCTGGCCTGCGCGGGGGTCGGCCCGCGGCTGGCGCTCCTCTATGGCCGCTATCCGGCCATAGCCCGCGCTTACCTCGCCTACGGCGCCTACCGCGCCGATGTGATGCTGCGAGAAACCGTAGTGGTGGGGCTGGTGGGGGCCACCGGCCTGGGCAGCCAGCTGCTGGAGAGCCTCAGCAGCTTCGCCTGGGATCAGGTGATGGCCCTGGTGCTGGTCTACGCCCTGCTCACCCTGCTCGGAGAGGAGATCAGCGACCGGACCCGGCGGCGGCTGCTCGGGGGCTCGTGATCCCAAGGGGCTGCCGGTGGTCCAAATCCAGGCCAGATCCAGACCCAGGCCAAACCCACATCCAGCCCAGCAGCAGCCTCAGGATCCGACCACGCGGCTGATCACCCGGTTGCGGCCCTGGCGCTTGGCTTCGTAGAGGCAATCGTCGGCGAGCTGCATGAGCCGGTCGGCGTCGCCCTTCACACCGCTGTCGGGCTCCCAGATCGCAATCCCCAGGCTGATCGAGATCGACATCGCCGCCCGGCTGTCGCTGGCCGGCACGCGGGCGTGGGTGACCGCCTCGCGCAGCAGCTCGCAGAGCTGGCGCGCCTCCTCGGCGTTGGTGCCGGGCAGGATCAGCACGAACTCCTCGCCACCGAGCCTGGCCACGAAATCACGGTTGGGGCGCAGATCCGCCCGGAGGATCGCCGCCACCTCCCGCAGGCAGGCATCGCCATAGGCGTGGCCGAGGCTGTCGTTGACATGCTTGAAGCGGTCGATGTCGATCAGGGCCAGGGCGAGGCTGCTGTTGTTGAGCTGAGAGGCGGAGATATTGGCGTTAAGGAAGGAATCAAAGCTGCGCCGGTTCGGCAGATTGGTGAGTGGATCGAGCAGGGCCATCCGTTTGGCTCGCTCACTCTCAAAGGTGTAGAAGAGTAGGCTCAGCAGGCTGCTCATCGACACGATCCTTTGGATCTGCTCATCACTGAAGCTGCTCTCTCCCCGCAGGGCAATGGTGAGAACTGGAATCGAGATGCCGCGCGAATCAAGCCGTAGTCCGAGATAGTCGCTGCAGCCCTGATCCTTGAGTTGTTCGAGAAAACTGAATTCCACATCCCGATCCCGTCGCGATGCCAAGCGCTGGCGGTAGAAGCGGGCGTGGCTGGCGATGTGGTGCAGCGCGCTGCTCAGGTGTTCCTCCTGTTGCAGGAAGGCGCGGTCCATCCGCAGGCTACGGACCTCGCTGGGTCGAGCCGGCAGCCAGATGTACTGGCTGCAGTCGATGTCGTCCTGATCGGGCAGGAAGGCGAGTGAGAGACGCAGAATGTCGAGGCCCCAGCGTTTGAGCTCGTTGACGAACAGCAGCAAAAATTCCTCAAAGCTGCGGAGCTCAAACCATTTGTCCAGAATCTGACGCTCCAATGGGACCGCTGTCTGGCTGTCCTGGCGAAGCTCGGGGAGCACGAGCCGATCGGATTGGTGGATCTTCGTCACCATCGTTGTGATCCGCTCCGCCGAGGCCCATTCGGCCTTGTCAAGAAAGCCCTCAATCGCCTCCCAGGCCATCGGCTTGGCAATCAGATAGCCCTGGATCGCATCAGCTCCGAGGCGCACCGCGGCGGTGAAGTCGGCGTGATCATCCACCCCCTCACACACCACGGTTTTGCCAAGCGAATGCACGGTTTCGATCAGGGACCCCACATAGCGCTGCATCCGGAAGGAGTTGCCGATTCCCGCCACCAGAGCGATGTCCAGCTTGATGCTGTCGTACCAGGCATCGCAGATGCGCTTGTAGTTGGAGAGCCCCGAGCCGAAGTCATCGATGGCGATCCGCAGCTTCAGCTCCCGCGTCAGTCGTTCCGAGGCGATCGTCACGGCGCTGCTATCGATCGAATCGTCACCGCTGGGGGTTTCGGTGAACTCCAGGCAGAAGCGCTCCGGATCGATCTCCAGCTCCTGCAGGGTGCTGATCAACTGCTCGAGCCGCTGGGAAGACGCGAAGGAATCGCCGCTGATGTTGAGGGCGATGTAGGTGATCCGTTCATCAAGTCTTGGCTGCTCCTTCAGGGCCTTGAGCAGGTCCGGCAGCCGCCGAAGCACCAGCCCGTCGATGCGGTGGGCGATGCCGAGATCATGGGCTGTCTGCATCAGCCTGCTGGTGGGCCAACCCCGCAGCAGCGGTGGTTGGAAGCGCACCAACGCCTCCAGCCCGAAGTGTCCGGGGCTGGCCAGCAGCAAGATCGGCTGGAAGTCCAACCGGATGTCGGCGGGACCGAGGTTCTGCAGCTGTTCCCGCACCGCGGCCTCCGCCAGCACCCGTTGCCCGTCCTCGGCTTCGAGCAGGCGCACGCTGGTTCCGGCCTCCAGGGCCAGGGTCTCGCCATACCCGTGCAGATCGATCGCCGCCGCCGGGGTGATGCCCTCCGCCAGCCTCTGGCCGGTGATCAGCAGGTCGTCGGCCCGCAGACTGACACCGCTGTGCTCCTGCAGGGCCGGTCGCAGGACGCTCTCCAGCAGCTGGAGCAGGGACCCATCGTCCTCCGGTGGGGCCTGCAGCAGCAGCGCCAGCCGGTGTTCCCCCGCCCTGTAGAAGCGGGCGGCAGGGACGATGCCGACGGCCGCGTTGCCCAGGCCATCCCGCACCGCCTCGAACACAGCACGGATCTCCTCATCGCGCCGGAAGGGTCCCTGTCGCTGCAGCATGCGCAGGTGCACCATCACCAGCAGCTCGCCGCTGCCCATGTCCTCCTCGAGGGCAAGCCTGGACAGCAGCCCGCTCTGGCTGTCGAGGCGCAGGCTCTCCAGCCGGCGGCGCTGGCGCCGGCCCTCGGCCTCCGAGCGCAGGGCCAGAGCGCCGGTGATCAGCAGACCAAGGGCCGCCAGGCTTGCCGCCAGCCTGCGGATCTGGATCACGTCCCCCTGGCCCTCGTGGGGGGGGATGGCGAAGCGCAGCTTGGCCCCGGCAACGTGGAATGGCCAGATCAGCCTGGGGTCCCGGGTCGGCTGGGGGGAGGACGCGCCCAGCAGCATCACCCGCCCCTCCTCCCGCAGCAGCTCGAGGGTGTTCAGGTGCAATGGCGGGCTGGATTCCCCGCTGGTCCCGCCGCGGCGGGAGATCACCAGCCCATCCGGCTGCTCGGGGTCGAGGGCCAGGTGGAGGTCCCGTTCCCCGGGGAGATCCGGACACGAGGAGCCCGGCGCTTGAGCATCAACGCTGCCGAGGCTTGGGAGGATATCGGCGGGTGGGCCGGGGGCGCTGGCGATCGCAGCGGCTGGACGTCGGCTCAGTTGCAGCGCTGGCAGGAGCGGCTGAAGGGAGCGGCTGGTGTTGGGGCCGGCCTCAGGCCCGGGCGGCTCCAACGCATGGGCGGCAACCCGCAGGGCCAGGCACAACTTGTTGCGGACCCGTGCAGCACGCTGGCCCTCGACAAGGCTCTGATGCCGCTGGATGACCTGGCCGGTGACCAGCCAGGGCAGAGCCGAGAGCAGGGCACCGGCGAGCAGAATGCCGTAGGAACGCCCGCGCACGGATTGCATCGATCAGAAGCAAGCTAGCCGCATGCAGAAGCAAGCTAGCCGCATGGCGTTCGGGTCGCCGTGGGGCCGGCTGCCGGGAGGGCAAGGATTGCTCCAGGTTTGGAGGCGCCTGGAGGGCGCCTCGGCCGCGGCGGCGCTGCGCTCAGGAACCGCTCTTGGGCACAAACAGCTGGGAGAGGAAGAACAGCAGCCCAGCACCGGCGAGGGCCGGCAGGACCACCGGGACACCTTGGGGGGCGGTGGTGGAGGCGAAGGACAGCCAGGTCATGGCCAGTCTGATCGGATGACAGCGCTGATCTAGCACTGCCGCCCCGCCCCGGCGAGGGGTTGCAACCTGTTGCAAAGCCGCGGCTCCTGCCGGCCCTCCGCCCTTCGCTGCACCGCTGGCGCTTCATCAGAGGGCCACCCCCGCCAGCTCCTCGCTCACGTCCCAGAGCCGCTGCCGCTGGTCAGCGTCCCGGGCTGCCGGCGCCATCGGCACCGGTTTCGGATGGCCCTTGAGGCCGCCCAACCGGTCGGGGCCGTAGTGGCCGGAGGGCAACGCCTCAGGGGCGGTGGCGGCGAACAGCTGGGGCAGGGCCCCCATGGCGGCGCTCTGGAACAGCGGGTCCATCAGGCGGTAGGCCAGGGCCTCGAGTTTCGAGCCGTTGCGGGCCACGGAGCTGGGTTGCAGGTTGGTGCGCGCCAGGCCGGGGTGGGCCGCCAGCGACAGCACCTCGCTGCCCCGTTCCTGCAGGCGCCGCTGCAGCTCCACCGCCGTCATCACATTGGCCAACTTGCTCTGGCCGTAGGCGCTCCAGCGGTCGTAGCGGCGTTCGCCCTGGAGGTCGTCGAAGCTGATGCGGCCGAAGTACTGGGCGCCGGAGGTGACATGCACCACCCGGGCGCCTGCACTCCCCTCCAGCAGGGGGAGCAGGGCCAGGGTGAGGGCGAAGTGGCCAAGGTGATTGGTGGCGAACTGCAGCTCGAAGCCGTCGCGGCTCAGGGTGCGGGGCGGTGCCATCACCCCGGCGTTGTTGATCAGCAGATCCAGGCGTCCGTAGCGCTCGGCCACGGTCCGGGCGGCGCTGCGCACCTGTCGCAGATCCGAGAGGTCGAGCTCCAGCAGATCGAGGGCTCCGCCGCGCAGATCCGGCAGCAGTTCCTGGCGGGCGGCTTCTCCCCGCTGAAGGGAGCGGCAGCCCATCAGCACGGTGGCGCCCCGGCTCACCAAGGCCCGGCAGGTCTCCAGACCCAGGCCGCTGTTGGCCCCGGTCACCACGACCAGCCGGCCGCTCTGGTCCGGGATCGAAGCGGTGGTCCAGGGCACGGGGAGCATCGTCGAGGCGGTTGGAGCCATCCTGCCGGCCGCGGTGCTGGGCTGTGGTCAGTCCGGCGCCGCGCTGGCCAAATTCCGCCGCAGCCCCAGCCGCTCCGCCAGCCGCTCCGCCGCCACGAAGAACACCGGTGTGGCGTAGAGGGTGACCAGCTGGGAGACCAGCAGGCCCCCCAGCACCACCAGCCCGAGGGACTGGCGCACATCACCGCCGGCTCCGAAGCCCAGCGCCAGGGGCAAGGTGCCGAGGATCGCGCCAGCACTGGTCATCATGATCGGCCGGAAGCGCTGGGCGCAGGCCAGCTGGATCGCGCTGCGGGGGTCCGCCCCGTTGCGGCGGGCCTGGTTGGCGGCATCGACCATGATGATGCCGTTCTTCTTCACCAGCCCGATCAGCAGGATCAGGCCGATGAAGCCGTAGATGTTGAGCTCGGCATTGCAGAGGATCAGCAGCGCCAGACCGCCCACGGCGGCGGGCGGCAGGCTGGTGAGCACGGTCAGCGGATGGATCGGGTCCTCGTAGAGCACCCCGAGCACCACATAAATCACCAGCACCGACAGCAGCAGCAACCAGCCCAGGCCGGCCAGGGACTGGTCGAAGGTGCGGGCGTCCCCCTGGAAGTCGAGGGCGCTGCCGGCCGGCAGCAGGGGCTCAGCCCGCCGGCGGATCTCGGTGGTGATCCGGTCCAGCGATTGCCCCGGCCCCAGGTTGAAGGAGAACGTCACCGAGGGCAGCTGGTCGGTGTGGTTGACCGTCACCAGGCCGGCGCTCTCACGCACCTGGGTGAGGCTCGAGAGGGGCACCAGGGTGCCGCTGCGGCTGCGGATCGCCAGCTTGTCGAGGTCGGCGCGGCTGCGTTGATCGGCCGCCACCACGCCCCCCAGCACCGGGTATTGGCCGTCGTCGCGCAGGATCTGGCTGATCTGGGCTTCGCCGAAGCTGGCCGCCAGGGCCGATTGCACATCCGCCACCGACACCCCCAGGGCCGCCGCCCGCTCCCGATCGATGCGCAGATCGAGCTGGGGGCTGGAGGCCAGCAGATCGTTGTTGAGCTCGCTCAGGCCGGGGATGTCGCGCAGGCGGCTCTGGAGCATCGGGCCGAGCCGAACCAGCTCCGCCAGATCCGGGGATTGCACCGAAAACTGATAGCGGGCCCGGCTGCTCGTGCCGCCGATGTTGACCGCCGCCGGCAGCCGCGCGAAGCCCCGCAGGCCGGGCACCCCGTTCACCGTGCGCCGCAGTTCCCCCACCACCTGCTGGGCCGACTGGCGTCGCTGGCGGCGTGGTTTGAGCTTGACGAACAGGCGGCCCTGGCTGGCTGAGGCGTTCGGCCCCCCCTGGCCGATGGTGCTGTTCACCGCCTCCACCGCCGGGTGACGGCGCACCCGCTCGCTGAGGCGTTCATGAAGCCGGGCCATCTCGGCGAAGCTCACCCCTTCGTTCGCCTGGGTCGAAACGGTGATCTGGCCGCTGTCCAGATCGGGGATGAAGCCCTTGGGGATCAGCAGAAAGCAGATGACGCTCAGGGCCACCAGGGCGAGCGAGAGGGTTTGGGTGGGTCGCGGCTGGTGCAGGGCCGTTGCCAGGCTCCGGGCGTAGAGCTGGGCCAGCCGCTCGAACCAGCGGTTGAAGGCGGCGATCAGGCGCCTGCCGGGGCCTCCCTCCGGGGTGCCGCAGCGGCCCGGCGCCGGCCCCTGGAAGCGGGCGCTGAGCATCGGGCTGAGCGTCAGGCCCACCAGCGCCGAAAGCAGGATCGCCACGCTCAGAGTCACCGCGAAGGGGCGGAACAGCCGTCCCAGCAGCCCCCCCATCAGCAGGATCGGCAGGAACACCGCGATCAGGGCCAGGTTCATGGTCACGATCGTTGGACCGATCTCCTCGCCGGCCTGCAGCGCTGCCCGGCGGCGATCGAGCCCCTCGTCTTCCTGCAGCCGGGCGATCGCCTCGACCATCACCACGGCGTCGTCAACGACGAAGCCCACACTCAGGGTGAGGGCCATCAGGGAGAGGTTGTCGAGGGAGTAGCCCAGCAGGGCCATCGCCGCGAAGCTGCCGATCAGGGCCACGGCGATCGCCAGGGCGGGGATCAGGGCCGTGGTGGTGAACCCCAGGAAGAGCACCACCACGCCGATCACCAGCGCCACGCTCTGCAGCAGCGACTGCTGCACGTCGTCGAGGGCGGCGCGGATGCTCTCGGAGCGGTCGAACAGCACCTGCAGCTCGATCGCCGCCGGGATTCTCTGCCGCAGCTCAGGCAACAGGCCCAGGATCTGCTCGTTGATCGCCACGGCATTGCTGCCGGGCTGGCGCTGCACCGCCAGCACGATCGAACGCACGCCGTTGAGGCGGCTGGCCAGTCGCTCGTTGGCGACGCTGTCGCTCACCTCTGCCACATCGGCCAGGCGGATCGGGGCTCCATTG
Organism: Cyanobium sp.; assembly: GCA_044360135.1. GTDB lineage: Bacteria > Cyanobacteriota > Cyanobacteriia > PCC-6307 > Cyanobiaceae > Cyanobium. The sequence goes on along the minus strand of JBIKKX010000038.1, from coordinate 14,097 downwards.
CGGTAGGCCACCACCAGATCGGCGAAGGCGGCCCCATCGAGCAGGCGGCCGTTGTCGCGAATGGCGTAGGTGCGCTCCGGGGTGTAGAGGGTGCCCGCCGGAATCGTGGTGTTGGCGCTGGTCACGGCCGCCACCACATCGTTGACCCCCAGCTGGCGTGCCGCCAGCTGCTGCGGGCGCAGCTTCACCCGCACGGCATATTTCTGGGCACCGAACACACTCACCTGGGCCACCCCCGGCACCATCGAGAGCCGCTGGGCGATCTGCCGTTCGGCGGCCCTGTTCACCTCCGCCAGGGGCAGCACTGCGGAGCTGAGCACCAGGGTCAGGATCGGTTGCTCGGCTGGATTGACCTTGCGGACCGAGGGGGGCGACGACAGGCCGGCGGGCAGCTGCCGCTGGGCCTGGGAGATCGCTGTCTGCACGTCCTGGGCGGCGGCGTCGATGTCGCGGCTGAGGTCGAATTGCAGGGTGATCTGGGTGCTCGACTGGGTGCTGCTGGAGCTGACCGTCGCCAGGCCCGGCACGCTCGAGAACTGCTGCTCCAGCGGCAGGGCCACGGCGCTGGCCATCGTTTCCGGATCGGCGCCGGGCAGGCTGGCGTTCACCTGCAGGGTGGGGAAATCGATGCTGGGCAGATCGCTGATCGCCAGCTGCCCATAGCCCACGAGCCCGGCGAGCACCAGGGCGAGGCTGAGCAGCACGGTGGTGACCGGGCGGCGGATCGCCGCGGCGGAGAGGTTCATGGCCGCGGCCGCTGGGGCCGGCCGCCGCCAGGCGGCCCCTCGGCGCCGGCCCGGCGCAGGGGGCCGCCCGGCACCAGGGCGAACTGCCCCGCCACCACCACCGGCTCACCAGGGCGGAGGCCGCCGCTCACGGCGCTGCGGGCCCCATCACCGGCGAGCACGGTCACGGGCACCACCACCGCCCGTCCCGCCCGCGCCGCGTAGACAAAGGGGCCCTGCTGGCCCGGCTGCACGGCCCGGCCGGGCAGCAGCAGCACCCCCTCCAGCCGCCGCACCAGCAGGCTGGCGTTGAGGCTCTCGCCCGGCGTCAGACCACCGCTGTCGCCGCTCAGCCGCGCTTTGGCGGTCACGGTGCCGGTGCTGGGGTTGGTGGTGTTGTCGAGCGACACGATTCGGCCGCTGAGGCCGGGTCTGCCGTCGAAGCGGAGGCTCTGGCCGACCTGCACCTCGTCCTGCCAGCGCTGGGGCACCGCGAACACGGCATCAAGGGGGCTGATCTGGTTGATCACCACCAGGGGGCGGTCCTCCTGCTCGCGCACCAGATTGCCGAGGCTGATCCGCCGCTGGCCGATCCGGCCGGTGATCGGCGCCCGCAGCAGGGTGTGATCGAGATCGATCCGGGCAGCGGCTTCGGCGGCGCGGGCGGCGGCCAGTTCGGCCTCGGCACTGGCCACACTGCCCTGAACCGCCACCAGCTGGGCCCTGGCCACCTGCTCCTGGGTGCGGTAGTTGGCCTCCTCGTCGAGGCTGAGGGCCCCCTGGCGGCTCAGGCTGCCGTAGCGGCGGGCCCGATCGCTGGCCAGCCGCTGCTGGGCCTCCGCCAGGCGCCGCTGGGCCCGGGCTTCCTCCAACCGGGCCCGGGCCCGGTTGGTTTGGGCCCTGGCCTGGTCCAGAGCCACCTGATAGGGGGTGGGGTTGATCAGGGCCAGCGGATCCCCTTGCCGCACCACGGTGCCCTCCTCGAAAAAGAGGCGCTGAATCGTGCCACTCACCTCGGGTCGGACCTCCACCGACACCAGCGGCCGGATCTCGGCGCTGACCGGATGACGCACCTCCATCGCCCCCAGCTCCACCGCGGCGGTCTCGACCAGGGGGGCCGGCCGGCGGTTGGGGGGCGGGGCATTGTTGTGCAGGCCCCGCAGCACAAGGCCCATCGCGATCGGTGCCAGCAGCAGCAGCGGCCGCCAGGCCCGTGGAATCCCCATCCAGGGGCCCAGGCCCAGCCAGCGGCGGCCGTGATCCCTAGGCCGCTGCGCAGGCGACAGGGGTCTGGGCGGTTCTCGCTCCGGGACCAGCAGCTCCCGCTCGGAGCGGCCGGTCTCACCCGGTTCCGGTGGCATCGGAGCGTTCCCTGATCGGCCCTGGCGGGAGCTTACCGGGGCTGGCAGGGGGCCATGGGGCTTCCGGCCGCCGGTTCCACCCTGCGGATGGTCTCGCTCAGCAGGCCCTGGGCCGCCTCCCAGTGCTGAGCAGCATCGTGCCCACCCTCAACGAGAAGCAGACCCGGGCGATGCGTCCTTCTGTCTGTCTCGGCATCTGGGATGACGACGTCCCCAAGCCCGGCCTCAGACCAGCCGGGAGCCCGTGGCCTGGCGGCGCTGCTCCGGATCGAACACCGCGGCGATGGTGCGCACCAGCCAGCGCCCTTGGGGCGTCACCCGCACCAGGGCGGCCCGCGGTCCTGCCACCAGTTCCACCAGCCCATCGCGGGCAAGCTCCCCCAGCCTCTCCCATTCGGTTGCGAACCGTCCTGGATCGAGCTCCGCCTGGAAGTCGCACATCAAGGCGCGGATCAGGGCCCGCCGCTCCAGCACCTCCGGGTCCCGTACCACCAGGCCCCGCTCGACCGGCAGCTCCCCCCGTTCCAGGGCGCTGGCGTAAGCCTTGAGATGGCGTTGATTCTGGCTGAACAGCCGCTCGAACTGGCTGATCGCCGTGGGGCCGATCCCCAGGAGCTCCAGCTCGCCGCCGGTGGTGTAGCCCTGGAAGTTGCGATGCAGCCCGCCGCGTCGGGCGGCCACCGCCAGGCTGTCATCGGCCAGGGCGTAGTGATCCATGCCGATGGCCACGTAGCCGGCGGCCCGCAGCATCCGGTTGGCCTCTTCCAGCATCGTGATTCGCTGGCGCTGGTCGGGGAGATCCACGGCGGCGATGCGGCGCTGCAGCGGCAGCTGATCGGGCAGGTAGGCAAAGCTGAACAGGGCGACCCGCTCGGGCCGCAGCTCCTGCACCAGCGCCAGGGTGCGGCGGAATCGTTCCGGGGTCTGCAGGGGCAGGCCACAGATCAGGTCCACGTTCACGCTGGCAAAGTCGGCTTCCCTCAGCCAGCCCATCACCCGCCGCAGCTGCTCGCTCGGTACCACCCGATTCACCGCCTTCTGGACCACCGGATCGGCGTCCTGCACCCCGAAGCTGAGGCGCTGGAACCCCAGCTGCCGCAGGTGCAGCACCGCCTCGCGGTTGAGGAATTCCGGGTTGACCTCGATCGAGGCCTCCAGCTGCGGATCGAGATCGAAGTGCCGTTCGATCAGGGCCCAGAGCTGGAGCTGCTGACGGCCGAGCTGGGTGGTGATGCGGTTGCAGCCGCAGTACCAGCAGGCGTGGCGACAGAACGGGATATGCACATAGAGCGACAGCGGCGCTGCGTTGTGCATCGCCAGCTGGGACCGCAGCTCCCGTTCCCCCACGTCGCTGCTGAAGGCCGCTGCAGTGGGATAGCTGGTGTAACGAGGCACCGGCCGGTCGTACTTCAGCAGAAGCTCGCCAGGGCTGAGGGTCGGTAGGGAGGTGGGCATCGTGACGGGGGTGCGGAGGGGGCTGGAGGTGAGGAAGCTGCAGGACCGGTTCAGGACCCCAGGGCCACTGCGGCGGCCCGGTCGAGTGGGCCGATGGCGCCCAGTTCCGCCAGAAGCCGCTGGGTCAGCAGGAAGGCCTGCTCGGCTTCCTCCAACAGCTCCTGCTCCTGCTCAGGGGATAGCCGCATCGCCTCCAGGCCGTCATGGAGGTCCCGCTTGAGCGCCTCGACTGGCCGCTCGAAGGTCCAGACGCTGAGGGCGGGGATGCCGTGGCGCGCCAGAATCCGATTGGCCTGCTGCCCCAGCTGCTGACCACCGGAGAGGTCACCGCCGTAGCGCACGTACCCATGGGCGATCAGGCGATGGGGCGCCTGATCGGCCAACCTCTCCAGTCGCTCCAGCCAGGCGGCGGCGGCAGGGGAATCCGGGGTGGCTGCCAGAGCCGAGAGCACCGCCAGGTCGTGGTCCAGGGCGCGACCCCGGGCCAGGTCCGCCCAGGGAATGGCCCCCCCGCCCAGGCGGTCGGCAAGGGCGGGGGCCTGCCGCTCCAGCAGGGCATAGGCGGGAGCCAGCGCCCGGATCAGGGCTGCCAGCTGCAGCGGTTCGGCCTGGCCCTCCAGCAGAGAGCGGGAGAAGGCCATGCCTTCAGCCTGGTGATGGGCCTTGCCGATGCGGGCATGGAGCGCCCGTAGGCGTGGACCGAAGCCACGGCGCCGCTCCGCTTCGGTGGGGCTGGCGTGGACGGAGATCGAGGGCGCAGGGAGAGGGGCCACGGGTGTAATGGGGACACGGCGAAATCACGATACAACATCATCGTTGTTTCGCGTATCTGGATTCTTGGCGTGTCGTGGCGTTCAGGCTGGTCCGAGCGCGGAGGGCACCATCGGCTGGGTCAGCTGGCGCAACAGCAGGCCGGCAAAGCGGACCCGCAGAAGCAGTCGCCTCAGGCAGCGGCCTGGCCCGGCCGGTTCCGCGGCGCTGGCGCGGAGCTGCTGGAAGGTCGCCACCAGCTGGTCGCGCAGGCCAAGGAAGGCCGAATCCTCCAAGGCAAACACCACAGGAAAGGCGCGCCTGGCGGTGCGGTTGGTCTGGCGGATCACCTCGGCATCAAAGCCGTCGGGATCCATGCCGAGGAGTCGGTAGAAGTCACCCCGTTCACAGACGGTGAGGCTGTGGGTGAGGAAGACGCTCCAGAGGAAGAAGCGGCTCAGCAGTCGGCCCCGCAGACCGCTGTTAAGGCCCGGCCAGCAACGGATCAGCAGGTTGAAGATATCGCCGTGCCTGTTTTCATCCTGGCACCAGGGTTCAAAGAAATCAAACAGGGGCGCGAAGGAATTGTCGGGATGAGCCTTCAGATGGCGATCGATGAGAATGTATCGCCAATAGCCGATCTTTTCAGAGAGATACACCGAATACAGCACCCAGCTCAGCGGAAACCAGGTTGCTGGTCGCCTCCCTCCCAGCGAGGCCAGATCGAGGCTGATTCCCTCGGCCACCAGGGCGCGGTTGAGGAAGCCGGCATGGCGGGCTTCATCCCGGGCCATCAGATTGAAGAGCTGACCCAGCTCGCCGCGACCGGCCTGAACCAGCTGGCGTGAGAGCTGCTTGAACAGCAGGAAACCCGAGAATTCCGAAACACAGGAGCGCACCAGGTAGCTTTCTTAGGCCTGCTTCTGCTCAGGGTTCAGCTCCGCCAGCCGCGCCAGGCTGGCGCGCCGATCGAAGTGGTCGCGGTTGTAGTCGTTGCCCATCTCCTCCAGGAGCGCTTCGAAGGCGGGCCGCTGTGCCTCCAGGTTGGTTTGGGCGGCCTTGGCCAGATCGGTTGTGTAGAAGCGCGGCGTCAGCAGGTCCTCGCGCAGGTGGGGTGCGGCGTTGTTCATGGCGGTGGGAGTGGCGTGGCTGGCAAAGGTGGGGAGTGCGATTCGCGTCGTTCCAGGGGGGCCTGGGCTCGATGTCCGTGGCCCCCGCGACGCTGCCCCGGGCCCGCCTTCCCTCCACTCCCTGGTCGCCTGGGCGGCTGGCACGGGCCTTAACCAACCAGGCGCCAGGGGTCAGGGACCTGGCTTCTGGATGACGGAATCGTGATACTACGTGATGCCAGTCTCCTGTTGCCGTGCTTTGCTGAAGCTGGCCTAGCGTGTTTGAGTCTCCACTCGGTTGCCTCCGCCGCTCCGGGCGGTCCCGCTGTCCAGCCAGCCCAGGTCCCGCTGCCCCATCCCATGGAACGCCTCGCTGAATACTTCAAGGTCTTCTCCGAGCCCAACCGCCTGGCCGTGCTGATGGCCCTGCGGGACGGACCGCGCAATGTCACCGCCGTGGTCGAGGGCACCGGCCTGAGCCAGGCTCTGGTCTCCAAGCACCTGAAGTTGCTGACCATCGCCGCCGTGGTGCGCCGCCGCCCGGAGGGGTCCTTGGTGTTTTACGAGGTGATCGATCCCGCCGTCTTCACCCTGCTCTCCCAGGCTGAGAGCCTGTTGCTGGCGGCCCGGCGCCAGCAATTCGATGCCCTGGCCGCCACGCTCTGATTCCCGCCGGCGCGCGAAGATCCCTGCGGGCCCCAGCATCGCCCCATGGCTGAACCCGATGGCGGCAGTGGCCGCATCCCCCCCGAGCGAGAGGTTGGCGCCAGCCCGGCTCCGCCCTCCCTGGAGGCCCTGCGGAACGCCCTCGCCGTCGGTCGTCGCCATTTCCCCGGCCTGTCGCTGCAGGGTGTCGATGGGGTCGACCTCGATCTGAGCGACTGCGACCTGCGTGACGGCAGCTTTACGGAGGCTCGCTTCGGCCATGCCCGGCTGCGCGGCGCCGATGTCGGCGGCAGCGGCTTTCAGCGGGCGTTGATCTGGGGGGCCGACCTCTCCGGGCTGCGGGCCCGCGCCTCCGGCTGGCACGAGGCGGATCTTTCAGGCTGTCGCCTCCAGGCCGCTGACTTCAGCGAAGCGCAGCTCCACCGCGCCTGTCTGCAAGGCGTGCTGGCGGCCGAAAGCGTCTGGCGAGGCGCCAGTCTGGTGGAGGCCGATTTCCGCTCCGGACTCGATCAGCTGACCGATCTGGGCCGGGCGGATCTGCAAGGTGCCGATCTTTGCTTCGCCCGCTTCGATGGCGCCGTGATGCGCCAGGCCGATCTCCGCGCCTGCCGCCTTTACGGCAGCGATTTCTCCGGCGCCGATCTCAGCGGCGCCGACCTGCGTGACTGCGACCTGCGCCATGCCTTGCTCCGCGGAACCCGGCTCGAGCAGGCTCGCCTTGAGGGAGCACGCCTGCCCCTGCTGTCAGCTCCCCTGGATCGGGATGCCGGAGTTGATCCTGCCGATTAAGCCCCCGCAGAATCCGGCCCTGCCCCAGCTCTCGGGAGACGCCGATCGTTGTTCTCCCAACTCGACAGGCAACCCTTCGCCATGGCGGGCCAGGGCCTGAATCGGGCCGGCGGCGGCGAGGCGTGGGTGGGCGGGGAAGCCGGCTAACGGATTTGAACCGATGGCCTTCGCTTTACAAAAGCGCTGCTCTACCACTGAGCTAAGCCGGCGTGGGGAAACCCCTTGACCTCGCAGAGCTTACGGCCGCGATAGGGCCCAGAGAACCAACTGGGTGCGACTGCGGCATCCGGTCTTCGCCAGCAGGCTGGAGATGTGGCTCTCCACGGTCCGCACACTGAGGTAGAGGGCGCTGGCCAGCTCCCGGTTGCTGCCCCCACTGACCAAGGCCTGCAGCACCCGTCGCTCGGCGGGGCTCACGATCGCGTCAGAAGCGAGGGCCATGGCGGCAAGGCGGCGGACTCAACGCCAGCATTCCCACCGGCCGACAGAAGCCAACCCACCGGGAAGAGCCCGGCGCCGAGTTCAGTCGACGGTGGGGCTGAGGGAGGAGGGCCGGGCCCGTTTGATGGGCAAATTGGCGACCAGGGCGGTGACCCGATCCTCGGTTTCGAGACTCACATCCCCTTCCTCGAGGTCGATCTCCACATACTTCTGCACCACCTCCAGGATTTCGCGGCGCATCTGCTCCAGCAATTCCGGGTTGAGGTCGCTGCGGTCGTGGGCGAGCACCAGTTGGAGCCGCTCCTTGGCCAGGGTGCCACTTGGCTTCTGGCGCCCCAGGAGGCGCTGCAGGAATTCAAAGAGAGCCATGGCTCAGTTCCCCGCTAGGCCCAGTTTGTTGAGCAGCCTGGCGCGCAGGCCACGGCGCTCCCGGCTGGGATCGTGCAGGGGCACCTGCTCCCCCCGCAACCTGCGCGCCACGTTGCGGTAGGCCCGGGCAGCCGGTGAACCGTTGCCATTGAGGGTGAGCGGTTCGCCGCGATTGGTCGACACGATCACCTGCTCGTCCTCCACCACCAGCCCGAGCAGCGGCAGGGCCAGCAGGTCGGTCACGTCCTCGACCGACATCATCTCCTGGTTGGCGACCATCTTCGGCCGCACCCGGTTGAGCACCAGTTGCACCGGCTTGATGCCCTGGCTGTTCAGCAATCCGATCACCCGGTCGGCATCCCGCACGGCCGACATCTCCGGGGTGGTGATCACGATCGCCTCATGGCAGGCGGCGGCGGCGTTCTTGAAGCCCTGCTCCACCCCGGCCGGGCAGTCGATCAGCACGTAATCAGCCCGCTCGGCCACCAGATTCGCCACCGTGCGCATGTCCTCCGGCGTCAGCCACTCCAGCATGCGCGGATTGCCTGCGGGCATCAGGGCCAGATTCGGTTGCTGTTTGTGCTTCACCAGGGCCTGTTCGAGGCGGCAGCTGCCTGCAAGCAGCTCCTGGGCGGTGTAGATGATCCGGTTCTCCAGCCCCAGCAGCAGGTCGAGGTTGCGCAGTCCGAAGTCGGCGTCGAGCACCACGGTGCGCTCACCCAGCTGGGCGAGGGCGATGCCGAGGTTGGCGGTGAGCGTCGTCTTGCCGACGCCACCCTTGCCGGAGCAGATCAGGATGATGCGGGCAGTGGCGTTCGTCACAGCGGCAAGCGGGTCGCAGCAGGTTAGGGCCAGTCGCCCAGGGCGTCTCGTCGCGGGCGTGTTCCGGGCTGGGCTGTGCGGATTTGCCCAAGCGCTGCCCTTGCCCGCTCCCGATCCTGGCGCCGATCCCGGCCCGCTCAACCCGGTGACCACCAAGCACGCAGGCCCTCAGCCCAGGGGCCATACGGGGTTGGCGGGCTCGATCCGAATCTCGCCATCCTCCAGGCGTGCCTCCTCGGCCAGGCCGGCGGGTGGGGGCTCCTCCGGCCCGCGGGCCACCAGGTCGGCAATCCGCAGCTGCAGTGGTCGCAGCTGCAGGGCCACGATCCGGGCCTCGCGATCGCCCCGTCGGCCGGCGTGGGCCACACCCCGCAGCCTCCCCCACACCAGCACGTGGCCGCCAGCGCTGATCCGGGCGCCGGGGTTCACATCCCCCAGCACCAGCACCGTCCCCTCGGCCTGCAGGTGATCACCGGAGCGCAGGGTCCCCTGATGGATCAGCAGGGACTCCCCCCCCCGCCCCGGCTCCTCCGTCTGGTGCCCGGGGACCGGTGAGGCGCTTTCCAATCCGAGCACCGGAGGGTCGGGCCAGAGGCTCTGCAGGCCCAGGGCTGAGGCCGCCACAAGCGTTGTCGGGCAGCTGGCGATCACGGTCACCAGCGCCAGCCCCCGCCCCCCGAGCAGCTCGATCAACTGGCGCAGCTCCCTGCAATCCAGCGCCCAGTTGCCGCAGTCAAGCTGCAGTGGTCCTCGCAAGGCGGTGCTGCCCAGCCCGAAGTGCACCTCCTCCAGGGCGCTGGAGGCAGCGGCCCGGGGAGGGAGTCGTAATAGGTGAGGGGAGGAGTCGCCGTCCCGCGCCGGGATCAGGGCTGCGGCCATGGCTGGAGCACCAGAGGGCGCAACCTAGGTCTGGTCTGGGCGACGCGCCTCCGCTTCCCTGGCGGCCAGCAGTCGCTTCACCGCGTCGGTCACCTCGGCGGGATGGATCAACCAGGCCATCTCCACCTGTTCACTCAGGCTGCGCACCAGGGTGGAGCACTGCTCAAGGGCCTGCAGGCGCACCCCGTCCCAGAGTCGCAGGCCACCTTTGTAGGCCAAATAGCCGCGGCTCTGGCGCTGGTGCAGGCCGCAGCACCCCTCTGGGGCCAGTCCGGCCTGCTCGGCCAGCCCCCGGGTCCGGGCCAGCAGTTCCAGCCGTTCGGTGGAACTCAGCTCCCCCACATCCACGGCGCGTAGCAGCTGGCGGTCCAGGAGCCGCCGGCAGGGATCGGCCAGTTCCGGATCGCCCTCCTCGCGCCAGCGCAGCAGGTGATAGCCGGTCCGCAGGTCATCGTTGGCCAGGAACTGGTCGAGGCTGAGCCCCTCCGGATCCCAGAGCCAGTGGGCCATGGTGGCGTCCGCCCAGACCCTGGCCGGGCCCAGGGTGCGGGCCACCTGGATCGCCCGGCGCAGCAACCAGTTGCAGACCACGTTGAGCCGGTGGTTGTAGACGGTGCGATACATCAGCTGCCGCACCACCAGGTAGTGCTCCACCGCCGGCTGGCCCTTGGGATGCAGGGCCAGGGAGCCGTCCGGTGCCAGGGTGAGGGCCGCCAGGATCCGCTCCAGATCGAGCTGGCCGTAGGTGGCGCCGGTGCTGTAGCTGTCGCGCAACAGGTAGTCGAGACGGTCGCAATCGAGCTGACTGCTCACCAGGGCGGCGATCGCGGCGCTGGGATGGCGGCCCTGCTCCAGTAAGACCGCCACCTCGTCGGCCAGGCCGGGGGTTTGGCGTTCCAGCCGGTCCCGGAGTTGGGGATGGTTGCGAACCAGCCTGCCGGACCAGGTTTCATGGCGCAGGCCGTACATCTCTTCGCCGCTGTGGCTCAGGGGGGCGTGGCCAATGTCGTGGAGCAGGGCGGCGCTGAGCAGGGCAGCGCGGTGCTGGTCCAGGTGGGGGTGATCTGTTCCCAGCAACCGCAGGGCCTGGCGGGCCAGATGCAGCACGCCCAGGGAGTGGGTGAACCGGCTCGATTCGGCGCCATGGAAGGTCAGGAAGGCTGGCCCCAGCTGACGGATGCGCCGCAATCGCTGGAACGGTGCGGTGTCGATCAGATCGATCAGCAGGGATTCCACCGGATCACTGCGGTCGAGTCGGATCGCCCCGTGGAGTGGATCGTGGTATGCGCGAGGTTTCATCGGACCTGCCCAGCACCCGACCCGGCGCTGCCGAGCCCCCCGATCCGATCGACCAACAGGCCTGAGGCCTCGGCCAGCCAACCGTCGCCTTTCCCGCCGGGATCGAGGGGTTCCGGTTCGGCCAGCACAAGGTCCGGTGCGATGCCCTGATGCTGAATGTCGTGGCCTGCCGGGGTGAGGTAGCGGGCCACCGTCACCGCCAGGCCGCTGCCATCTCCGAGGGGAAGGATGGTCTGGATCAGCCCCTTGCCGAAGGTGCGGCTGCCGGCCAGGGGCGAACGGCCGCTGTCCTGAAGGGCTCCGGCCAGGATTTCGCTGGCGCTGGCGGTGCCGCCGTTCACCAGGGTCAGCAGTGGCCCGTCGAAGAGGCGTCCTCGCGAGGCCTGTTGTTCGCTTGCGATACCGCCCCGGTCCTCGGTCTCCACGATCGTGCCGCCATCGAGCAGGCCGTCAGCCACGGCCACGCCAGCGCTCACCAGCCCCCCGGAGTTGTTGCGCAGGTCGAGGATCAACCCTTCCACCGCCGGTTTGCCGTCGCCGCCGTTGAGGTCTGCCAGGGCCTCGCGCACCTGCTGGGGCACCGGTTCGCTGAACTGAGTGATGCGCAGGTAGCCGAGGGTGTGGCTCCCCTGCTGAAGGCGGCGGTGGCGTACGGGCAGCAGGTTCACCTGGCGTCGGCGCAGCAGCACCTCCCGCGGCCGGCGGCTACCCGGCAGGCGCACCGCCACCAGCACCTCGCTGCCTGGTTCGCCCCGAAGCCGCGCGGCGCATTCCTCCAGCCCTAGGGCGAGGGCGTCCTGTCCGTTGACGCTGAGCAGTTCACTGCCCGAGGCGATGCCGGCCTCCGCTGCCGGCGAGCCATCGAGGGGAGCGATCACCACGATCCTGGGCCGGCCCCCTTCCTCCTGGCCGCGCAGGGTCAGCTGCAGTCCCACGCCGCTGACGGTGCCGCGGGTGTTGGAGCGCAGGGCCCGGAAGTCGGCTGGCCGCAGCAGGCGGGTGTAAGGGTCGCCGATCGGGGCGAGCATTGCCTCGATCGCGCCGTAGGCCTGTTCGGAGTTGGTGATCGGTCGCTCCAGGGTCTTCTGGCGGAGCTGACGCCAGTGCAGGGTGTCCAGCCTGGCGGGATCGAGGTAGCTCTGGTTCACCAGTCGCCAGGCCTCCACCACCTCGGTCTGGGCGTCGTTGAGGGCCTGGGCGGCCGTCGGGTTCAGCAGCAGTAGGGCCAGGAGCAGGCCGGCCACCAGGGCCGCTGTCCCGTTGCGCCGCCTCCGGGGGCTCCGCTTCGGGGCCGCTGACGGGGGGCTGGGGGGATGGGTCCGCAGGGGCGGCAGGGTCACAAGCTGGGCAGCACGGTCGGTAGACTCTCGCAACCCGAGCCACTTGGTGCATGGCGAACGCGTCTCCGACCGCTCCTGACGGCAAGAACCCCGTCTACGACTGGTTTAACGAACGTCTTGAGATTCAGGCGATCGCCGATGACATCTCAGCGAAGTATGTCCCCCCCCACGTCAATATTTTTTATTGCCTGGGCGGCATCACCCTGGTCTGCTTCCTGATTCAGTTCGCGACAGGCTTCGCGATGACTTTCTATTACAAGCCGACGGTCGCTGAGGCCTATGCCTCGGTTCAGTACCTGATGACCGATGTCAGTTTCGGTTGGTTGATTCGCTCCATCCATCGCTGGAGCGCCTCGATGATGGTCCTGATGCTGATCCTGCATGTGTTCAGGGTCTATCTCACTGGCGGTTTCAAGCGCCCTCGTGAACTGACTTGGGTTACGGGCGTGACCATGGCCGTGATCACTGTTTCTTTCGGTGTCACCGGTTATTCCCTCCCTTGGGATCAGGTCGGCTATTGGGCTGTGAAGATCGTCAGTGGCGTGCCCGCGGCTGTGCCTGTGGTTGGTGACCTAATGGTTGAACTGCTGCGCGGCGGCGAAAGCGTTGGCCAGGCAACCCTTACGCGTTTTTACAGCTTGCACACATTTGTTCTGCCTTGGCTGATCGCAGTGTTCATGCTGATGCACTTTCTGATGATCCGTAAGCAGGGCATTTCCGGGCCCCTCTGAGCCACCGTTCTTTGGCTCTGACCAGAGTCCTGGCCGAGCCGCAATAAAACTTCACCCCTTCTGTCTCTGTCTCTTTTTTGGGTCAGACTTCAGAGACCAGTACTCCCCTCTTCAGGACTTCCCATGTCCAACCTCAAAAAACCCGATCTCGCCGATCCCGCCCTCAGGGCCAAGCTCGCCAAGGGCATGGGCCACAACTATTACGGCGAGCGTGCCTGGCCCAACGACCTCCTCTACATGTTCCCGGTGGTGATCCTCGGGACCTTCGCCTGCTTGGTGGGTCTGGCGGTCATGGATCCAGCAATGCTCGGCGACAAGGCCGATCCTTTTGCCACACCCCTTGAAATTTTGCCGGAGTGGTACCTCTATCCGGTGTTTCAGATCCTCCGGGTGGTTCCCAACAAGCTCCTCGGCATCGCCCTCCAGACGATGATCCCCCTGGGTCTCATGCTTGTTCCTTTCATCGAGAGCTTCAACAAGTTCCAAAATCCCTTCCGTCGTCCTGTGGCCATGGCCGTCTTTTTGGCTGGTACCGCCATCACCCTTTACCTGGGCATTGGAGCGGCCCTGCCGATCGACAAATCTCTGACGCTCGGCCTGTTCTGATCCACGTGGATCTGGCTTGACCATCTCAAATAATCATGACGGTCCTCACGGGCCGTTTTTTTTTGCTCGAATCTCCTTTTGAACCTCTGAACCTCCGCCCCAGCAACGACGGGGGAAGGGCCTGGGGCTCTGCACGTCAGCCCGCGGATGTCAAACCCGCTTGCTCCGAAGGCTGGTTCTGCGTCCCAGAAGCCAAGGGACGTTGAAGTGGCCTAACGACACAGACCAATCCTGAACAGCGAGGGGAAGTCACGGGGATTGGTTTTGGCATCCCAGTCATTCAGTCCATGGGCCCGGGTCGAGTCGAGGACTTTCTGAAGAAAGATGACAGGTGTCCCTGCCGCCTGCAGCAGGCCGAGGCAGAAGCAAGACCATCGTTCTGTCAGCGTCTCCTCATCAGTATCGCGGTCCTGTCGGCCTTCGTGTGCTGGACGCGATCGGAGCGGAAAAGCCCCAAAGCAGCTGCGCCATCAAGGATTCCAGTGAGCGTGCTGGCGGCTGACCGCGGTATCGGTCGGGAATGGCATCTGCATGTGCTACTGTTTTGGACTGCTCGGGGAACCGAGCGGCCACCAGATCGCGAGAGACGGTGGAAAGGGCGAGACCGAGCGATCTGCTAGGTTAAGCACTGCCCTGAAGGACCGGCGAGAGCCGGAGCTGAAGGGCCGATCTACAAGGGAGGGGCGAGAGCCGCCGATGTTGTAGGTTAAGGAGGTCGCCGAGAGGCGACAGGCCGCGACTCCCTGAGAGGGGAG
>JBIKKX010000002.1:0-239534 GCA_044360135.1 Cyanobium sp. | reverse complement strand
ACGAGATTTCGCCAAAATAATGGCGATATCTGGCCAGATAGCGCTCGATCTGCCCTGAAACTGTTCACAGCAAGCAAATTGATGCTCAAGCCGCTCTGCGCGGGCTTGTTGCTCAGAGCTTCCCTAAGTTTGGAAAAGACAGGCAACAATTCAATGACAAGAAATAAAAACGTGATCACCAAGCTGATCTCATGAATCTTTTTAGCCTGTTCGATCTCAAATGGTGAGGTTTTATTGGCTACACTTTGAAGCCGCCAAAGAATTTGGATTTGCTCAAACAAGCTAAGGTCAGTTGGAACAAGCGCTTGGTTTGTCGATGGCTGGGCTTGATCTAGTGATGTGGACTTTTTAATTTGATTTGATGCGGAATTCATTTGACTTGTGGATTTCAAACCTGAAGTTATGTCTATCCTTTCCTTCCTTACATTCGCAAGATCTTCTCTGATCGAATCAATCCTTGAATTGATCTGTTCTTGTCGCTGAATGATTCGATCAGCCTGATTCTGAGCATTCATGTATCGACGACCCTCACCTGGGACTCCAAATGAATTTGTTCCGCTCACCTCAGCATCAATCCTTTTGTTCGCGACTCCAAGCTTATCATCTAGTATCTTGGTTTCCTTTTGAAGGCTTATTCGCTCTCCATCCAATCTCCTAATCTCCTCGTCATAGCGTTCAACTGCAACAGCCCGTTCGATCTGTGATTTGAATAAACGAAGTTTGAGCGGTTCTGAAATGATGAAGCCAATTGTTACAGCGAGTAGGATGCGCAACAGGAGCCCTAGCTTGCTTCGAAGCGTATGGCCGAAGCCACCAGTCCGTTTAGAGTTATTGCTATTAATGCCATAGATGACTTGCCGATCAATATTAAGGATAATAAATCCCCATAGCAAGCCAAAAGAAATAGTTACTATCCTGCCCAAGGAAAGGGAGTTGATAGCATAAGCACCTGAGAATCCGGCCATAACTGCTGTAATCAACACAGCAAGTCCAATGGTCACATACTTTCCATGTTCAATCCGAAACTCATCACGCTTGACAATTGGCGTTTCAAGAGCAGAGCACCAAAAGAGAAAAGTCTTGATCCACGAAACAAGCCTTGCAGCGGCGCTTTTACGAACTAGGCGAGGAGGTGATGGGTTCACTGTGTCTGCTCCATTGGGTTGATAAAATGATGATCTGATACCTTAGGCATAGCCACTACGCCAGTGCCCTGCACCAGCCGGGCTTTAGTCTGCGTACAATCGATGGAGCAGACATCCCAGCAGCCTAGAGTCGGATCGATATTTTCTTGATTATTAGCACTAGTAAAATAATAATGCACCGGCTTTTGCTTTCCAGAGCCAGCTGAGTCACGTTGTACCTCCACATGGGCATCAAGCTGTTCTAAAGGCGTGGCCGCATTCAATAAATCGACGGGATGGGTCTGATAGAAATTCTCGACAATGATCCAGAAACAACCATTTAGAAGACCCTGAATCCTCAAGCATATTGGTCCCCCTTGCTCGTTGTATTCCAAGCGGCTGATCGTGAAGGTCTCGATATCAACATCCTGCTGCTGCAGAGAGTTATGAAGCCGAATCCAATCGGCAGTACTATATTCTCGCCAAAGAACATGGAAACGCAGAAACTCTTGATAGCTACTATTCCATGTCAACAGAATATCAATGCTTTCCGATTGGTCTGATCGCCCAGCTCTTCCAAGCGTTGAATCTATGCTGCTATCTTGCAGATCAGTTGGTGTGCGGTGATCGGCATCACTCCTTGGCAGGCGGGTAGAGGCAGACTTGCCAGGGCCTTCTGGACCGGAGCCCGCAGTTCTAAGCTTGGAGACCAGGTGACGGACTTTTCCTTGAAGGTCTTTGGTCGAGTTGTGATTTGTCCTTCGCCCAAAGCCCGCGGGACTGGTCTGCACAGCTGGAGTAGCGGCTATTAAAATCAGCCTGGAGACCAAATATGAACTCCAGAATAAAAAGGAGAGCAAAAATGCACTGTGGACACGCATGATCTCCCGACTTGGAATGGTGAGATCACCCGATTCGCCGAGCTCTTCAAGGCTCAGTTCTTTGACTATAATTCCTTGCTGTCGGAGTAGTCTCAAATCACGGTTGTATGCAGAGTGGCCACCAGTGGCATCTGACGTGTTTAACGATAGCCCATCCGTTGGGTGTGCCTGTGCCTGTTGTAGGAACAAATCTGACATAGAGGTCAATGCTGACGGAATGGCTGATTTGGCTCTAAGAGAGAAAACAACAATGCTCTGGATGTACTCCCTTGTGTCAGCTGTACGTATTGGTTGGTTTTTTGCACTCTCATATCCTGAATTCAGGGCTTGTGAGACTTGGGCATTGATGGTCTCAAGACCTGCTGAGCTCGCACAGTTGTGACCCAGGTCCGAGATTACGATGATTTGCTTGCTGCTTCCTTTTCTCTGGTTATCGGATTCATGTTTAGAGATGTTATGAACTGCCATGGCAATAGCTCCGCTGATATCGGTGGCGCCACTTGCATTCGGTTCAATTTGTCCAAGCATTTCGAGTAGCTGTGCTTGGCTCGCTCGATCATTAATCAAAGGTGTTATCTTGCACTCACCTGCCAATGATTCTCCGCTTACACCTCCAATCACAATCAAGCCAAGCTGGCCGTAATCAGTCAGCTGGTTAACGTGAGATCTGATGTGCTCAACTGCGTGTTCTACTTTTGTCTTATGGTTGATAAGTTCACGGTTTAACCCCATGCTGCCGCTGTTGTCAATAATGTAAGTCGTATAATCGAGTGCTTTGGGAATCGGTCGAGACTGGAATTGCTGATTGCCGGTGATGATCACTCCTACGGCAAGAGTCGCTAGACAGACATGGAAGAAAGGCTGTCTGATAATGTTTTTGTTGATCTCTCTAAGGGCATCTAGTAACCTAGACAATGATGATGACGTGGACCCATCATCGTTTGGCTGAAAAAGCGGTATGATCGCCCCGGCAGCAATTGCAAAAGCATCTGAAATCTGATGGGGTTGACCCAGCAGGTATCCAATCCACGCGAGAATTGCCGTAATGACGAAATAGGTTGTCATCGTTTGCTGTTAGCTCTATAGCGGAGGTCTTGGACTGGGAGTTCATGGGCACCGCGGACTAGGGGCCCTGGAACGAAGCTGGATCAATCATTGATAGATAGGTTGATTGATGGATCGGATCCGGTGGGGAAGGATGCTGTGATCATAGGTTCAATATGGATGGATTACAACCGTCCTTTCTGGCTCTGTCAGGGCCTAGCAATCCGAAACCACTTCCCATTCAACATCGCTGCTGTCAGCTGAGCCAACGCCAGGGTCAGCGAAGCGCTACTGCATCGTCTTAGCCAAACAGAGTGCGCAGCTCGTTGACTTGAGCCGACCGCCCAAAGCATCTAGGGAGCCGAGAAACCCAGTGTCGGGTTGCGGCAGTGTTGGACAAGCAAAGGGGGGCTGGGAGCGACAAGAGAGACATGGCTTGGCGCTGGCTGAGCGAGAGATCCAATCAGCCCTCCAGGATCTGGTGGCACAATTCAACAAATCCTTCCTCGATCTGGCGGTCGTAGTCGCGGCGTTGAAGTTGATCGAGAAGGTAGTCGATCATGGCGGAGGTGTTGAGAGCGAAGTCGCGAATCAGACGATGTTTCCGGTGAATGCTTGTGCTTACAACATCAAGATTCTCTTTGATGAGCTGTGTGAGCTCTTGCTCCTGTTGTTTCCAGTAAATAGCGGGCTTTAGTCGTGCTGCCAGACCTCCATCAAGACCTGCATCGGGAAGGATGATCGGGATGATGCGCCGCTGGAAGTCGTGCTCCTTCATGCGGCAATTCTGATAGATCTTGAACAGTTCATTCATGCAGTATTCCGATCGCAGGTATTTGACGCTGATCACCACAATCACCCGATCAGCGGCAGCCAGACGATCCATGAAGGCGCTGATCAAGTCACCGGGCCGCATCTCATCGCGATCGAGGCGCACCGTGATCGGCTCTGATCTGTTGCGCAGAGCGGCCACAAGCCCATCGACAATCCGTTGGCGTTCCTGGCCGGCGGGGCTGCTGTCTCCCCAGGCATAGGAGATGAAGACCGCCCGGCCGGATTTGTGGAAGGCGTCCAGCGGTGCGGGCACCAGTTGGGGGGGAGGGGCTGCCGCGTCATCGCCAGCGCTGGCCTCCAGGCGCTGGCGTATGGGCCTGCGCTGCTCGTCGCTGGCCAGGGGGCCGGAGCTGGTGGGTTGGAGATCGGCGTAGCCAAACTGACGGTTGCGCACGGCCAGGCGTTGCTGGAACCAATCAGCCAGGTCGCCGCACTTGTCCCCCTGGAAGTGGATCGTGATCCGACCGCCGCGCTCGCCTGTCCTGTGCTGGTCGAGCAGCGCGATGCAACCATGGCGGGCGTCATACACCCAGGCGCCATAGCGCCAGTAGACACCGCCATCGCCGGCCTTATTGCCGAGATCGCAGAGCAGGGCCCGCGCCAGGCCGTCATGCAGGAAGGCGTAGCTGTAGGTGAGGGAGAGGGAGGGATCGCTGCCTTGCCAGCGGCCCTGCAGCTGCCGCTGCACCGGGGCTGATGAACGGGGCGGCAGCAGATCGGGCGCCAGGTCGATGGCCTCCGACTGCAAGGCGTCATCGGCCTTGCTGTAGGGGAAGAGGATGCCGCAGGTGCGCATCAGGCTCAGGAACAACTCCCGGGCATCGGGCTCGTAGTCCCGCCAGACCGTGGTGGCGAGCAGGGACGGCCAGAGACGGCCGTCGTAGGCGGTGATCAATGGATAGGTGGAGCCTCGATCGAAGACCGCATACACCGCATCCAGCGCCCAGGATTGATCGAGGATGATGCGGTCATGGAAGAGATCCGGGCTGTGAAAGACCACGCCCTTGTTGTGCAGGAATTGCAGCAAGGCTTCCGGGGAACTGACACCACCGATCTGGTCACAGAGGCTGACGAACTGCTGTTGGCTGAGGCTGCGGTGCTGGCGCTGCGGAGCCGGCAACTGTTGATCGGCCTGGCGCCAGGCCTCCAACTGCTGCCACACCCGATGGCGAGCGCGGCCGATGCTGCTGATGCCATCGCGATCGCGCAGGTAGGCGCTGGCATCGGCGAGGGCCTCGTTGAGGCTGGCGGCGCCGCGCCGGGTGCGGGCGCTGAAGCTCAAGGATCGCAAGCACCCGAAGCTCTCCAGCAGCTCCTTCTCCACGGGGGGCATGGACACCGCCTGGGCGGGGGTGTCGCATTGGCTCTGCACCACCAACACGGGGGAATCGGGGCGGCCGAGGGTGCGCACGTAGTCGAGCCAGTAGCTGAGCGGGTGGCGGCGTTGCAGGGGATCGTTGTCGTCGCTGGCCACCTGGGCCTCCTGCTCCGGCGTCCAGAGCACCACAAACACCGCCGCGGTGCGCATGAACAGGGTGTGGGCGCTGTGGTAGATGTCCTGGCCACCAAAATCCCAGAGCACATAGGTGCTTTCGGCAGCTGCTTCCGGGGCAATGGCACGCACGGCGATGCCGTGGGTGGAGGGCACCGCCGGATCGAAGGGTTCGCCGGCGAGGTGACGGCAGAGCTGGGTTTTGCCCACACCACCATTGCCAAGCACAAGGATCTTGACACTATTGATCGGGACGGCTTCTGCTTCTAGATCGAGGATGTGGGCCCGGAGGGAGGGGAGGCAGTTGTAGCGATAATCATTGGAAACAGATGTGAATGCTTCCTTTGGGATGCCTGGGATAGCAGCATCATTAAGATAGAGCTCTTGAAGATCCCTGCTGAACAGAAGTCTGCGAGGAAAATCTCTGATTTCTAGTTCATCGCAACTAATTCTTTGAAGAGCCTGGAGATTGACAAGGGGCTCCAGGTCGCTCACCTGGGTGCGGCTGCAGTCGAGGGTTTGAAGGCTGGCGAGGCCCCGCAGCGGCTCCAGGTCGCTCACCTGAGTGGAGATGCATTTGAGGGCCTGGAGGCTGGCGAGACCCCGCAGCGGCTCCAGGTCTCTCACATCGGTAGCGCTGCAGTCGAGGCTCTGAAGTCTGAAGAGGTCCCTCAATGGCTCCAGGTCGCTCACCTCGGTAGCGCTGCATTCGAGGCTCTGAAGTCTGAAGAGGTCCCTCAATGACTCCAGGTCGCTCACCTCGGTAGCGCTGCAGACAAGGCTTTGAAGCCTAACGAGGCCTCGCAACGGCTCCAGGTCGCTTACCTTGGTGGCGAAGCTGCAGTCAAGTGTCCGAAGGCTTGTAAGCCCACGCAGCGGGGACAGGTCGTTTATAATGATGCAGAAGTTGCAGTCGAGTGTCTGAAGGTTGATGAGGCCACTCAATGGCTCTAGCGACTTCACCATGATGGCCCTGCAGTAGAGCCTTTGAAGGCTTACGAGGCTCCGCAGCGGCTCCTGGTCACTCACCTGGGTGAAGCTGCAGTCAAGCTCTTGAAGGCTGGTGAGCCCCCGCAGCGGCTCCAGGTCGTTCACATTGGTGGATCTGAAGTTCAGGATCTGAAGACTGGTAAGCCCCCGCAGCGGCTCCAAGTTGCTCACCTGGGTGAAGCTGCAGTTGAGCTCCTGAAGATTGGTGAGCCCCCGCAGCTCGGAGGGAAATTCAGTGAGCTCGAGGCCGATTAGATCAAGCTTGCCGGTTTGAGCGGCTAGCTCGGTAGCAATTCGCTCCCTGGCCAGCGCCAGATCCGGCGAAAGCATCTCCAGAGTCCTGCACTCAAGTGAGCCTAGAATAGCTTGGGTCGGCACAACGCCCCTTCCGATGGGGCCATCGCCAAGGCTCAGCCTGTCCGGCGATGATCAGTCAGACGCAGCAAAGGTAGCCACCCGCTGCCATCCATCAAGGCGATCCATCCAGCAATGATGTCGAATCCATAGCCAACCCCAGCTACCCTGAGCAAGCTCCGGCAACCATGGTGTTGTCCCACCTCTTCCTCTCCCATAGCAGCGCTGACGACGGCTTCGTGCGGGAGCTGCGGCAGGCACTGAAGGACCTGGGGCAGGACGTGTGGATCGATTCGCGGCAGTTGCGGGGTGGCGATCCGCTGGAGACTGAGATCCTGGCGGCGATCGAAGCTGCGGCTGCTTTGGCGGTGCTGGTCAGTCCTGCGTCGCTGCAATCGCGGTGGGTGGGCAAGGAGCTGCGCCATGGGCTGAAGTTGCAGGCCGATCGGGGTCGGGACGCCTTCCCCGTGATCCCCCTCTCCCTCAACAACACCCGGCTCGGGGTGCTGGAGGCGTTGTTCGGCGAGGAGCCCACCTACATCCCTGTCAGCAGCGCCCCTGGCGGCGCCACAGCCGCCATCCACGACATCCTGGTGGCCCTCGGCCTTCGCCTTCCCACCGACCGGCCGTCGCTGCCCCAGCCCCGGCCGGAGCCGGTGGCGGAGCTGGTGCTCGAACTCAGCGACCTCAGCGTCCATGAGCAGGACGGCATGCGTCGCCCCGCCGCCCGCGCCCGCCTGGTCTACGAGTCCGCGAGCCCTGGCCAGCGGGAGGTGGTGAGCGACCGGTGGCGGCTGATCGCTCCGCTCGGGCCGATTGAGGCGGAGGAGCTGCGCTGGTACCTGGAGCGTTGGCCGGTGTGGCCCAACCCGGTGGTGGCCGATCGCGCCCGACAGGTGGAATCCAACCTGATCGCCTGGGGGAAGGCCCTCCATGCCGTCGCCCTGCCGCTGGAGGCCACCGCGACCGTGCTCCAGGCCTGGGCGGGTGTGGAGGCGGGGGCGAGCCGTCGCTTCTCCGTTTGCGTTGATGATTCCCTGCTGCTCGGCGCCAGCGAATCCGAGCACACGGCGGCCAAGGAAGCTGCCACCGCCTTGCTCGCCCTCCCCTGGGAGCTGTTGCACAACGGCGACGGCTTTCTTTTTCAGGGCGCCCGCCCCACCCGCGTGCGCCGGCGGCTGCCGAACAAGCGCAATCTCCCGGTGCCGGTGGTGGCCCCACCGATCCGGGTGCTGCTGATCACCGCCCGCCCGGAGGACGACGCCTGCAGCTACCTCGACCACCGCGCCAGCGCCGGACCCCTGGTGGCCGCCACCGAAGCGCTGGGGGATGTGCTGGGGCTCACCCTGCTCCACCCCGCCACCTACCCGGCCCTGGAGGCAGAGCTGGCGCGGGCCCAGCAGGCCGGAGATCCCTATCACGTGGTCCATTTCGATGGCCACGGCGTCTACGACCGGCGGGTGGGGTTGGGGGGCCTCTGCTTTGAGGATCCCAGCGACAGCCACAAGCTCACCGAGCGCCGCCACCAGACGGTGTTCACCAACACGTTGGGCCCGCTGCTGAACGACTACCGCATCCCCCTGGTGGTGCTGGAGGCCTGCCAGAGCGCCAAGGCCGAAGACGGCGCCGAATCGGTGGCCACCGAGTTGCTGCAGCGGGGTGTGGCCTCGGTGGTGGCGATGAGCCACAGCGTGCTGGTGGAAACGGCGCGGCGATTTGTGGCGGCGTTTTATGGCGAACTGGCCCAGGGCCAGCGGGTGGGCCAGGCGATGCTCGCCGGCCAGCGGGCGTTGCACAGCAACCCCAGCCGGGGCCCGCGCTATGGCATCGGTGAGCTGACGCTGGCCGACTGGTTTGTGCCGGTGCTCTACCAGGAGGAGGACGACCCGCCGCTCGTTGCGGCCACCCCGGCCCCCCAGACCCGCGAAGACCTGGGCGCCCGCCTGCGGGCAAAGCTGGGGGAGGTGCCGCCGGAGCCAGCGGAGACGGGCTTTGTGGGCCGCAGCCGCGAGTTGCTCGCCCTGGAGCGGCTGCTGCGCCAGGAGCGCTGGGCGGTAGTGCGCGGCCAGGGCGGCGAGGGCAAAACGGCGTTGGCGGCGGAGCTGGCCCGCTGGCTGGTGCGCTCCCAGCAGGTGAAACGGGCGGCGTTCGTGAGTGTGGAGCTCTGCAGCCAGAAGGATGCGGTGCTCGATGCCCTCGGCCGCCAGCTGGTGGGCGCCGACTACTCCGCCGCCAAATTCGAAAACCCCGAGCGGGCGCTGCAGCCGATCGAGCGGGCGCTGCGCGAGCAGCCCACGTTGCTGGTGATCGACAACATGGAGAGCGTGCTCCTGCCCCCCTATCTCGAAACACCGGAGCTGCTGAGCGAGGAGGCGGCCCTGGAGCTGCAGGCGATCCTGGCCTTGGCGGAGCGGCTGTTGCGGGCGGGCGAAACGCGGATCGTGTTCACCAGCCGCGAGGCCCTGCCGGCGCCGTTTGCGGACTCCGGCCAGCTGCGGGACTTGCACCGGCTGGAGCGCAGCGATGCGGTGGAGCTTATCGAGGCGTCCCTGCGGGCAGGCGACAGCAACGCCGGGGGGACTGGGCCAGGGGCCGGTGCCATGGAGGCCCAGCGGGAGGCGATCGAGGCCTTGGTGGATGCGGTGCAGGGCCACGCCCGCACCCTGGCGCTGATGGCCCCGGAGCTGCGGCGCCGCGGCGTGGCAGCCACCCAGGCGGCGTTGGTGGCGCTGATGGAGCAGATGCAGCAGCAGGTGGCCCAGGTGCCGGCAAACGATCCGCGCCGCCGCGAGCAATCGCTGTTCGCCAGCGTGGAGCTCTCGCTGCGGCGCCTTTCGGCGGCCAACCGGGAGCGGGCGCGGGTGCTGGGGGTGTTCCACGGCAGCGTGGATCTGGATGTGCTGCAGGCGATGACGGGCTGGGAGCCGGCGGAGGTGGAGGGATTGGCGATCGAGCTGGTGGGCACCGGCCTGGCCACAGCAAATCCTTACAACCATCTCTCCCTCAATCCCGCCCTCTGCCCCTATCTCCAGGCCAGCCTCAGCGAGGCGGAGCGGCAGGCGCTCACGGCGGGTTGGCTGGAGGCGATGGCCGCCTATCTCCGCTCTCTCGATCAGCAGCAAAGCCAGAACGCAGAACTGGCGGCCACGCTGACGCTGCTGGAGCTGCCCAATCTCTTTGCCCTGCTCGATCGCTCCCAGGCCGTCGCCGATCCCGACACCACAATCGAACGGGCCACCTCCCTCTACAGCCTGCTGCAAACGCTGGGCAAACCTCGGCTGCTGGAGCGGGTGGCTCGGGTGCGCGATGGCGCCGCCGCAGCCCTGGGCGAGGGCTGGAGCCACGCGCACTTTCAGGCCAGCCGCACCCTCATCGAGCAGCAGCTGGGGGCAGAGCAGCTGCGGGAGGCCTTGGCAGGTGCGCAGGAGTTGCTGCAGCAGGCCCAGGCGGCCGGGGAAGAGGCCTATACCGAAGCGGAATACGACCTGGCCATGGCACACGCCTTATTGGGTCGGGTGTTGAGGACATCGGGCGGAGCGCAGCAGGCCCTGCCTCTGCTGCAGGAGGCCGGCCGGCGCTTTGATGCCATTGTCCACAAGCGCCCTGGTGTGGGAGCGGAAAGGATGGCGTCTGCCTGCCTCACGGACCAAGCCGATTGTCTGAGAGATCTGGGCCGTTTCGACGCTGCGGCCGCCAGCTGCGAGAAAGCGATCCGCAGAGATGAACAGCGAGGGGATCAACGCGGTGTTGCCGTGTGCAAAGCCCAACTCGGCGCCGTCCGTATCGAGCAGCAGCGCTATGCCGAGGCCCTGGAGGCCTACCAGCATGCCCGCGATACCTTCTCACGCCTCAACGAACCAGGCAGCGTCGCCATCGTCTGGCATCAGATCGGCAGGGTACATGAGGAAGCGGGCCAACCGGCGGCGGCGGAGGAGGCCTACAACCAATCCCTGGCGATCGAGGTTCGGCTTGGCAATCAGGCCGGACAGGCAAGCACCCTGGGGCAACTGGGCAATCTCTATGACGGTATTCTGCAGCGGCCGGATGAGGCGATTGCCTTCTACCGGCTGGCGGCGGAGATCTATGGCGCTATCGGCAATACCTTCGGAGAAGGACACCAATGGAACAATCTGGCGGCTACCTTCCGCAATCATCAGCGCCCTGAGGAAGCCAGGCAGGCCATTCGCCGCGCAATCGAATGCAAAGCGCCGTTTGGCCATGCGGCCTCGCAATGGACGACCTGGGCCATCCTCACCGCCATCGAAACCGCTGCTGGCAACAGCGCCGCCGCCGCCGATGCGCGGCACCAAGCCCTCGCCGCCTATCTCTCCTACCGCCGCGATGGCGGCGAAAATCAAACCAGATCAGGCCGCATGGCGCTGGCCGTTCGCCAGGCCCTGGCCAGCGGCGCCCCAGCCGCAGCTACCTCCCACCTGCAGCAGCTCGCCGCCGATCCCCGGGCCGCCAGCCTGCTCCCCTTCCTCACCGCCCTCCAGGCCATCACCGCCGGTAGCCGCGACCGCTCCCTCGCCGAGGATCCCGGCCTCCGTTACGGCGAAGCCGCCGAAGTGCTGCTGCTGATCGAGGCGCTGGAGCAGGGCTCAGACGGGTGACGACGTCACAGGTCGCAGAAGGACTCTGGCTGGAATGGGCAGTACCGAACCCTGGCGATGTTGCATGAGTGATCACGCGATCCTTGGATTGACCCCAGCGGGACTTCGAACAACCAGCTCCAAAACACGGGGGCAGCAGATGGCTTGCTGGCATAGATCCTGGCCCACATCATCTAAACCCATAGGCGGCCACCCATAACGTTACCCCCCAGCCAGTCGCCGCCCAAACACCAACGATCTCGGCTGAAGGTGAGCACAACCAACAGCCAATCATTCGCGCCCCCTGGCAGCCCGATCCCCCAACTCAACGCAACCTCGCAATAAAGCCAAAGGCCCCATTGCGGCTGATCCGCTGGGCCGTCCCATGGTGCGCGCTGCCTTCTCCCCCTGCAGCGCCAGGTGAGTGCGCTGCAGCGCTCGACGGATCCCTGGCCTCCCGGCCCATGGACGGTCGATGAGGCGTGGACGATCCAGCGAGCGTCGTTTGGGCCGCAACCCTCATGACTTCCTCATGGGCTGTGCCGCACCCTGCCCCCATCACCGCACCTCTCGCTTCCGATCCCGGCATCGCGGCCTTCGGGGCCCTCACCGCCGTCACCCTGATCTCGCTGGGGCTGGGCTACGGGCTGCGCAAGCTCCTGCCGCCGTCGGTGGTGCCCTGGCTGGCGGCGGCGCTGTTCCTGGTGTTCGGCCTGTTCGCGCTCAGGCAGGCTCTGGGTTGACTGAGTTGACTGGGTTGACTGAATGGACTCAGTGGACCGACCTGTGTTGAGCGCCCGGATGCCGTTTGCCTCTCCCCGCCACTTCATGCTGCTGTCGGCCGCCGCCGCGGTGGCCACGATCGTTCTCAAGACCTGGGCCTGGAAGCTGACCGGTTCGGTTGGCCTGCTTTCTGACGCGATGGAATCCGGGGTGAATCTGGTGGCAGCGCTGGGTGCCTTCTGGGCGCTCACCCTGGCAGCCAAGCCAGCCGATCGCAGCCACCACTATGGACACTTCAAGGCCGAATACTTCTCCAGCGGTCTGGAGAGCGTGTTGATCGTGGCGGCGGCCGTTGCGATCATTCATGCCGCGATCGGCCGTCTGCAGCAGCCCCAGCCGCTGGAGCAACTGGGCATCGGCCTGGCCATCTCCCTGCTGGCGACCGCCCTCAACGCCCTGGTGGCCTGGGTGTTGCTGAAAGCCTCCAAACGCTTCGATTCGATCAGCCTTCGCGCCGATGCCCATCACCTGCTGACCGACGTCTGGACCTCCACCGGTGTTGTCGTGGGGATCGGCCTGGTCAAGGTCACGGGGTTGACGATCCTCGATCCGCTGATTGCGATTGCGGTGGCGCTCAACATCATCGTCACAGGCTGGAAGCTGTTTCATGAAACGGCCTCCGGCTTGCTCGATCGCTCACTGCCGCAAGAGGAACACCACCAGCTGGAGCAGCTGCTCGCCTCCCACGAATCCGATCAGATCCGCTTCCATGCCCTGCGCACCCGTGTGGCCGGCTCCCGCCGCTTCGTGGCGTTTCACGTGCTGGTTCCCGGCCACTGGAGCGTGAAGCAGGGCCACGACCTCTGTGAGCAGCTGGAGCAGGAGATCGCCACAACGCTCACCCGCACCCACGTGCTCACCCATCTCGAGCCGATCGAGGATCCAACCTCCTGGGATGACCAGACCTTTCGCTGGGAGCAGGGCTGAGCCACCGCCTGCCTTGTCAAGCGCCATGGGGCAGCCAGGGCCGGAGGCGCGGGTGGGCACCGATGGGGTCCAGATGGTGATCCGTCAGCTGCTGCCGCTCAACGGACCCGGCAGCTGCAGGGTTGGGGACTGCCGGGATCCGGGCAGGCATCCTTTCCCTGAAACCGCAGACGGGTCTGGCGGTCGTAGTCGCCGAGCACGGAGCTGGTCAGGCCGAAATCGGTGATCGCCAGCAGCAGCAGCGACTCCTCGGCGCTGACGTTGCGGCTCTGGTGCACCATCCACCGCGGCGCAAAGGCAATGCCGCCGCGGTGAAGGCGCAGCCATTCGCTGCCCACCAGGATCTCCGCCTCCCCCTCCAGCACCACGAAGATCGACTCGTGGGCGTGGCGGTGCTTCTCGTTGCAGGCGCCGGGAGGGATCCGGATCAGACGCGGATCCAGGGCCTGCAGACCCTCGAAGGGCAGGCGCTGCACCAGGAAATCCACGCCAAGCTGGTTGTCGTGGTGCTGGTAGTGAACCGGCAGGGCGGCGGCTGCCGTGCTGGCGGAGTCCGGGGAGGTGGCGGACCAGCAGAGGCTGCTGGCCGGGGGCTGGCTGGGGGGCCGGCGGCTGCGGATGCCGGCCTCAAGAGCGGTGGAGGCTGCGGTGGGGGTCATCGGAGGCGGAGCGGAGAGGCAGGGCGTGGGGGCGGGGGGCTGGACGGGCGCAGGCGAGGCGCTTCAGGCCGCCAGTCCCTCCGCTTGCAGGGCGCGCTGGTGCAGCCACGACCAGAAGGAGCAGCGCAGGGCCAGGGCCTTCTGCATCCCCTTGGCCAGGTCCAGCCGGCCCTGTTCCGTGGCGGCCAGATCGATGGCGATGTCGCGCAGCGTCGCCTGGTGGTGGTCATCGACCGCTGTGTGCAACGGGAAGAAGACGCTGTCGCGCGGATGCATGCCGATGCGGCCGATCGCAGCCACAAAGGGTTGGTAGATCGTCTGCACGATCGTTTCAGTTCCCAGCCCAAGGGCACCAAGAGCCTCGGCGGCGCTGCCGTTGGTGAGGATGGCCAGAAACTGCTCGCGCCAGCAGACCATCTCGATCGATTCCGGAGTGGAATCGTGATCCAGCACTCCGAGAGCGCGGCGGAAGCGACGGAACAGTTCGGGATGGGGAAGGCCGACGATCCAGACCGGATCGATGTCGATCGCCGCCAATTCATCCAGCTCTTCCTGTTCGTACTGGCCGGATTCCTCGGTCAGGTTCTCCATCAACGCCAGGCGGTGATCTGGATTTTCCAGCTTGGAGATTACGGCGGTGAGATAGCGTGGGAAGTGGGCGGAATAGGCGTAGTACTGACGGGCAAAATCCCGCAGCGCCCAGCGTGTATCTGGCAGCTCATCCCAGGCCAGCGCGTTCAGGTAGGGATGTCGCACCGCCTGATGGAGCAGGGCCCGGCTGGCCAGCGCATCCACATACTGGGCGGCTGTCAGCGCGTGCTTGGGGCTGGGCAGAGGTGAGGCAACGGCGCCTGAGTGCTTCCGGGAATCGAGCAGCTGGGTGGCAGCTGGAAAGAAGGAGAGCAAAGAATTGAACGGCAATGACTTGGTCTGTACCATCAGATCCAAGCCATCGATTGGCGCAAAGCGGATGTCAGTCGAATCGGCGCACTCACCGTTGCGCTGGGATGCGAGCGTCATGATCGTGTCCAGATTGCGGAACAGTTTGGGAATCACCGGACCACCGGTATGCCCATACGATCGCCGTTCCCGCCAAGCGATGCTGCCTGCCGGCCGACACCCTCAGATTCACTTGCTGATAGATGCCGATTCGCCAGATGAATGTTCTGTGTCATCTGGATGACAGCCGCCGCGCCGCCACGCAACGCCGAGTCGCCCCTCAACACGGCCAAGCCACAGTCCAGCGAAGCCGGCGCTCCCCATCGACGCGCCACAGTCGCCATGTCACTGGCGCTGGCGACCTGGGATCCCTTGCGGCGAGGCCTTCAGGATCTGGACCGGGGGGCTGGCAGCGGCTCGATCGGTGCGAGCCGCGGGGGATGGCTGCAACGATCGCTGGGCCAGGTCCTGACGGTGCCATGCTTCCGCTCCGGTGAGCAGGGCCGAGCCGAGCAGCAGGGCGGCAAACCCCTGACGCAGCCGCCGGTCGCTGATCCGGGGCGCCAACCGCTGGCCCAGCGCCGCCCCGATCGCGCCCCCCAGCAGCAGGGGCAGCAGCAAGGGCAGCCCCGCGGCGGGCCAGTGGCCATGGGCCGCCAGGGCCACCAGGGCATTGACGGCAATCAGCAGCAGGCTGGTGCCGCTGGCGAGCGCCATCGGCAGGCCCGCCAGCAACACCAGGGCGGGCACGATGGCGAAGCCGCCGCCCACCCCGGCGACGCCGGTGAGCAACCCCACCAGCAGTCCTTGCACCGGCAAGGAGAGCAGGAAGCGGCGGGCCCCACGCAGCAGGGAGACAACCTGGGGGACTGCGGCGGGCGCGGAGGCCGTTGGACGTCCAACCGGCGCTGTTGCGGGAGTTTGCCACTGCGCCCGTGTCAGCAGCCAGGACGCGGCGAGGGCGGCGCTGGCGAACACCAGCAGCTGCAGCGGCTCGCTCACATGGCCCGCCTTCACCCAGCTGCCGCCGATCCAGCTGCCGGCCAGGGCCGGCAGGCCCAGGATCAGGGCGGGCCGGGGCGCGATCTGCCCCCGGCGCAGATAGGGGCCCAGATTGCCGAGGGCGAGCAGCATCACCACCAGCAGCGACAGCGGCACGGCCTCCTTGGTGGGCAGGGATGCGCCGCTGACCAGCAGGGGCAGCAGCAGGATCGAGCCGCCGGCCCCCAGCACCGAGAGCAGAAAGCCGATCAGGGCGCCGCCGACAGCCAGCAGGGCGAGGGTGCCGAGCGCCATCAACGCTCACCTTGTTCCAGGGCATCAGCGCCAGCAGGCGGGCCATGCCGCAGAAACCGCTGATTCCCGCAAACACCAGCCCAGCGCCAACGAACCAGCTGAGCAGGATCCAGGCCGGCGCCACCAGGTTGCTGAGGATCAGGCCGAGCAGCACCAGCGACCCGGCGGCGATCTGCACCTGACGCATCAGCGGCAGGGGGGCGTTCCTGAGCTTGTGCACCGGCAGGCCGGCCTGCTGCCAGGCGGGGATGCCCCCCTCGAGATCAGAGAGGGGATGGGGGTGGCCCTGCTGCAGCAGCTGGGCCAGGGCCTGGGCGCTGCGGTTGCCGCTGTGGCAGACCAGCACGAGCGGGCCCCGTGGCAGATCGGCCTGGCTGATGCGCGAGAGCGGCACATTGAGGCTGCCGGCGATGTGGCCACCGGCGTATTCCATCGGTTCGCGCACATCGATCACCTGCACGCGCTGCTCGGCCAGTTGGTCGGCCAGGTCGTGGGCGCTGATGCGTGGCTTGCTGGGACTGTGGGCCATGGCTGTGGTGGTGGGAAAAGCAGAGTTGTGCTGCGCGGGCTTCAGGACGCAGAGCCGGGAGCGATGGCCCCCTCCAGCGGGTAGCCCTCATCGCTCCAGCGGCTGAGGCCGCCGCGCAGGTTGGCCACCTGGTCGCGGCCGGCCTTGAGCAGTTGCTGGGTGGCCAGCGCCGAGCGGCTGCCGGAATGGCAGACCACCACCACGGGTTGGCCCATGGGGATCTCGCCACTGCGAGCTGCCAGCTCGGGCAGAGGAATGAGCAGGCTGCCGGCGATGCGGCCATCGGGCCCCTCGAACTCCTCGGCGGAGCGCACATCGAGAATGGAGAGTTGCGACCGGTGCTCGGCCACCCAGGCGGGCGGCAGCTCCGGCATGCCGGCATAGCTGCGCTGCAATGGCGCCCAGCTCACGGCAGCGGCGCCCTCCCGTGGCTTGCCGGAGCGCAGGTTCCCGGGAAGGGCCTCGGTGATCTTGTGGGGATGGGGCAGCCTCATGTTCTCCATGTGGCCGACGAAATCCCGTTCGGTGGCGGCGCCGCCGAGGCGGGCGTTGAAGGCCTTCTCCTCGGCCACCGAGGTGACCAGGCGGCCGGTGTAGTCGTGGCCGGGGTAGAGCAGGCACGACTCCGGAAGCGAGAAAAGCTGGCCGGTGATCGAGGCCCAGAGGGTGTGGGCGTCGCCCTGCTGAAAATCGCAGCGGCCGCAGCCGCGCACCAGCAGGGCGTCGCCGGTGAAGGCCATCGACTGGTCGTCGAGCACGTAGGTCACACAGCCATCGGTGTGGCCCGGGGTGCTGCGCACCTCCAGAACGCGGCCGCCGAAGCTCACCCGATCGCCGTGCTGCAGCGGCAGGGTGACGCTCTCGGCGCGGGCGGCTACGGCCAGGCCGATCGCCGATCCGGTGGCCTGCTGCATCAGCCAGCTGCCGGTCACATGATCGGCGTGGGCGTGGGTGTCGAGGCAGGCCACCAGGCGGATGCCCAGCTCGCGGATCAGCGACAGATCGCGCTCGTGCTGCTCGAATACCGGATCGATCAGCACCCCCTCGCCGGAGGCCACATCGGCCAGCAGGTAGGTGAAGGTGCCGGTGGGGGCGTCGAACAGCTGGCGGAACAGCAGGGCGCCTCCACCGGCGGCCGCCTGCAGCAGAGGGGACGGGGAGGCGGCGGCCATGGATGTGCCCGAACAGCTTTTATGAGTGTATGCGCATATCGGCGGGACGGCAAGCGGTCTGGGCGGCTTGGTCCGTCATCGACGCAGAGAACGCATAATGCCTTCATCGTCATACACCGCTCACCATGGCAGCCGCCGGTTCGATGCCCAGCCCGCAACTGCTGGAGGAATTCAGCCAGTTCTTCCGGCTGCTCAGCGAACCGACGCGCCTGCAGCTCCTCTGTCAGCTCAAGCAGGGCCCGAGCGATGTCGCCGGCCTGATCGAGTCCACCGGCTTCTCCCAGTCCCACATCAGCCGTCAGCTGGGGCAGCTGCAGCGCGCCGGCTTGGTGAGCTGCGAGCGCGATGGCGTGCGCACCATCTGGAGCGCCGACAACGATCTCGTCGATGATCTCTGCGCCCTGGTGCAGAACCGCCTGCGCCAGCGGCTGGAGGCGCAGCTGCAGCAGCTGGCGGCGGGGTGAGGCCGCAGGAGCCTCACCACGAGCAACCACAAGTCGAGCTGG
Source organism: Cyanobium sp. (assembly GCA_044360135.1). Taxonomy (GTDB): domain Bacteria; phylum Cyanobacteriota; class Cyanobacteriia; order PCC-6307; family Cyanobiaceae; genus Cyanobium. The sequence goes on along the minus strand of JBIKKX010000002.1, from coordinate 221,412 downwards.
TGCTGACCGCCAAACTCCAGCATCGGCGCGAGCAGGAAGGCTGTCTTATGGCTGGCGCTGAACGTCAGCGGCAGGCCCTCCAAGCCGGATTCCGCAAAGCCGGGGTGCTGGGCATGAATCAGATCGAGATCGCGATAGGGGCGAAGCGAGAAGGTGTTCAGGGGAAGGAAGTACGCCGCCCGCAGCCGGCCACCGACCAGCCAGGGATCCTGAGAAGGTCCAGGCCTTATCAACCCGCCGCAGGCTGAGGCTGCCGTTGTAGATCTCGCCATGGCTGGAGAAGTTGGTGGCATTGGCCCAGGACTCGCCGTAGCCAAAGGCGCCCCCCAGGAACCAGCCCGGCGCCAGTTCCACCTGCCCGCCCAGCCAGGTGGCGGCCCCTGTCAAGGTCGAACCCGGATCGCCGCCTTTGACCGATTGGTTGGCCCAGGTGCCCGAGCCCCTCACCCAGGCACAACTGGCTTGCATCTGGACCACCTGGGTGGAAAGATCCGCTGGGCAACCCACCGACACGCCTCGCGGAAACAGCGCGGTGTTCAACAGGTTCTGCAGCTGCACGGTGTGCGATTGTGGTGCCAATGTCTGCAAGACCTGCGTGGATTGATTGCCATTGCTGAGCTGTGACAGAGAGGCGAAGGGTGGGGCCAGGGAGCGTCGCTATTGGTCCAGGCGCGATCGTGCCGGCCAGCCGGGCCTGGCCGTTGACGATCAGCTGGTTGTTGTCTGGCTGCTCAGGGAGTTGATGTCCTCCCGCAGGAGGCCGCCGCCGCTGGCGCCATAGGGGGAAGCGCTGTTGCCAACGCTCTGGCCGGACGAGAGCGCCTCTGCTTGTCAGCCTCCAATGCAGCCAGGCTCCCTAACAGCAGGCAGGCCCTGAAATCTGTGCTCTGGAAATCACGCTGCGGTGACGACGGTGCATCGCCCTTAGTGTGCTCTTAACCCTAAAGCTGCGCTATGGGTTAAATTAACTGTTGGAGTCGAGTGGCTTGCTTCGAAATGACGAGCTGAGGTCTTGGCTTCTGCTGGTCCTGTATTGGTTACCGGTGCCATTGCAGGGAGGCAACATCGAGCGGGCTCATCCGCGGCCGTAACCCCCTCTGACTCACAACCCGTTGACTCAGCTCCACCATGCTTATCGGCATCGTTCGATTCCTGTCTCCGGATGCACTCTGACATGACCACCAACGAAAACCTCGAGCTGAACACGATCGCCGCGTTGGCTGGTGATCGCCCTCCCAGTCGGGTGAAACAAGGGGATGTGATCTTCCGAGAAGGCAACCTTGGGGATAAGCTCTTTGGCGTTGTGTCAGGGCGAATTCAGCTCAGTTGGGGTGATGATCAAGTCGAGACGATCCGACCTGGGAGCTGCTTTGGCATCGGAGCTCTTGTTGATCCGGAGCACCGACGTTTCGGAACTGCTGTCGCTCTTTGCGACAGCGAGTTGCTGCAGATGAACCGAGAAGAATTCCTGTTTGCCATGCAGGAATTACCCATGTTCGGCCTCGAGATGCTGAATGACCTTGAAAAGCGTCTTCAACATCTCAAGGAGCGTAGGGCTGATCGCTGAAGATTGTTGGTGCTCGACTGCTCAGGTAGGGACCCATCTCAACGGTGACCCTTCCACGCAAATGCAATCACTCGAAACAGGCTTCCAGAGCACCATCCATTACCCGTCTTTCCTCGTTGCGGACCTCATCCTTCATTTGTGATTGATCCTTTTGTCATGAGATTCCCCACTCACTCCCCGTTCCCATTGGCCAAGTTCGGGGTCGTGTCACTGTTTGCCGCTATCCTGGCCAGTGCGCCCGTCGCTCACTCGCAATCCCTGGCCCAAAGCGCTGGCAACACTGTCTCCACCATCCGGATCGGCGGCTCCAGCACGGTGTTCCCAATCATCCGGGAGGCGATCAGGGCCTTCCGCACGTCAGGGAACAATGCCAAGATTGATCTCAAAGAGACAGGGACCAGCGATGGCTTCAGGCGCTTCTGCGCGGGTCAGATTGAGATCGCCAATGCTTCGCGGCCGATCAACAGCAAAGAGCTTAAGGCTTGTGCCAGCAATCAAATCAGTTTCATTGAGCTACCGATCGCTTTTGACGCCCTCTCGATCGTGGTTCATCCCGCAAACACCTGGGCGAGACAGATGACCACCAAAGAGCTGGCTCGGCTCTGGGGGCGACAGGCCGAGGGGAAGATTGAAAGCTGGAATGATGTGAACCGTGACTGGCCTCAACGACCGATCAAGCTATGCGGGCCTGGTAAAGACTCCGGCACCTACGACTACTTCAACAAGGCAATCAGTGGCAGCGCCGATAATTCAAGACAGGATTACGCCTCCAGCGAGGATGACAACGTGATTGCCAGGTGCGTGGCTCAGAATCCAAATGCTCTTGGCTACTTCGGCTTTAGCTACTACAAAGCAAATAAGAATAAACTTAGAGCTCTTGCGATCGTAGCATCTTCAGGGCCAGTGCATCCATCGGTTGAGGCTGTCCAGTCGGGACGCTACCAACCCCTGTCGCGGCCGTTATTTATCTACGTTAATGACAAGGCTCTGACGGGCAAGCCTGATCTCCAGAAGTTCACGACGTTTACCATTCGAAACGGCCTCCGTCTGGTTGGGGCTGCTGGAGACATTCCCTTGCCTGCCAGCACCTATCGGCTCGTTGAGTCGAAGCTGTACAAGCGCATCACCGGAAGTTCATTCTCAGGCGATATGCCAGTTGGTCTTAGCATAGGGGAAGCGCTGAGAAGGAGTTTTGATGCCAACAAATTGCCTCAGTTCCGCTAGTTCTGCTGAGTTCATTCTCCCCAACGATGCAGACAGATAACCGGCGGTTACGTGAGTTTGTTGCAGGTAGGGATCGAGTCCTGTCTCGGCGCTCGCTGCTCCTTCAGCTGCTTGGACTAGGCACCGCCACTGCAGGGGTAGCCCTGGCAGGAGTGATGCCCTCCGCTCCGGTGCTGGCGTCGCCAGCGCCTCGGAGGCGTCTTGCGGCATTGCCGTTTAAGCCCCTGCGTGGCCCCATACCGCTGCCCAGCGATGGCCTCAGCGCCGCGGAGCAGCACCACGCTTACTCCCGCGTCGCCCTGCAGGATCAACTGCTTCTGCCTGAGGGCTATGGCAGTGAGGTGCTGGTGCAGTGGGGAGATTCGCTGGGCAGTGGGCGGTTCGGGTTCAACAACGACTACCTCGCCTTCACGCCCCTCGCTGGTCAGAGGGCGCTGTTAACGGTGAACTTCGAGTCCATCAGCCCCCGCCCCTGGGTCGCCGGTTACGGGAAGGTGCTAGGCCGCGACCTGCCCTTCCAGAAGCTGCGGGAGTTGCTTGCGGAGCGTGGTGGCAGCGTCAACGCCTTGACCTTGGCAGCTGACGATCCTCTTCTCCTCCCTCTGCTGGAAGTGGCCACTGCCGCCATGGACGATGTGGGTATCGGTGTGATCGAGATCGAGCACAGCGCTGATCAGCGCTGGCGACGCCGCAGCGGCCGCTATGACCGGCGCATCACCGGCCTGACCGGCCTCGATCGTGCCGAAGCTCGATTGCACTGCAGTGGCCCCGCAGCAGCTGTGTTTCGCAGGGGTGAGCGGCTAGGCCACGATGACGGCCTCGGCGACCGGATCATTGGCAGTTTCGCGAACTGTGCCGGAGGCCAGACCCCCTGGGGAACAGTGCTTTCCGCTGAGGAGAACGTTCAGAGCCAGGTGGTCGAGGCGGTGTTCGCCGATGGCAGCTCACCTCCACCAGCGGAGCGGCCCTTCCGCTTTGATGGCGACCGGTTGGAGGGTCTGGGCAATCCCTTTGCTCTGGTGGGCAATAAGTATGGCTGGATGGTCGAGATCGATCCCCGCCGGCCAGAGCGCCCGCTGGTGAAACACACGGCCCTGGGCCGCTTTCGCCATGAGGCTGTGGCCCTACGCGCCCGCACCGGTGAACCGCTGGTGGTCTATTCCGGTTGCGACCGCCATGGAGGTCATCTCTACCGCTACGTGAGCGCCGAAGCGGTGCGCGATCCTGCCGATCCGGCTAACTCCCGGCTTCTGGAACGGGGCCGATTGGAGGTGGCACGGTTCGAGGCCGACGGCGGTGGCCGTTGGATTCCCCTGCAGCCGCAGACGCCACTCAACCCACTGCCACCCTCCCACTTCTCCCGCTTTGATCTCCCCGCTGTGTTGCCGGTGCCGACCAGCGACAGGAGCAAGGCCGGCGCTGAGCTGCTGGAGAGCGATGCCCAGCTGAACGCATATCGCCAGCGCTTCAAGACCCTGGCCGATCTCTATCCGGGCCATGGGGAGGAACAGCTCGGAGCGATCCTGATCGACGCTCACCTGGCCGCCAACGCGGCCGGGGCCACCCCCACGGCAAGACCAGAAGACACCGAACTGGATCCACGCACAGGCGACCTGCTGATCACGTTCACCGCCGGCGGTTCGGACGGGGAGGGGCAGGCCGATCCCGCCATCTTCCGGGGGCCGTCCGGCGAGAGCCGCTGGCCCTATGGATGGCTGATGCGTCTGGAGGATGGGCTGGCGACGCCAGAGCAAGCGGGCGGCGCGTTTCGCTGGCGGATGGTGGCCACCGGCGGCACGCCCTGGCAGGGGGGCATGGGCTTCGCCAATCCGGACAACCTGGCGATCGACCGCAGCGGTAACGTCTGGATGGTCACCGACCGTGCAGCAGTGAACGGCAGTGCCGATGTGTTTGGCAACAACGCCTGCTGGATCTTTCCCGCAACAGGGGCGGCAGGCGGAGATCCGTTGCTGTTCGCCACTGGTCCGATCGAATGCGAGCTGACCGGGCCCTGTTTCGACACCAGCGAATCCACCTTGTTCCTGTCTGTGCAACACCCTGGCGAGGACAACGCCACCCACCGAAGCGGTGACGAGGAGGTGCAGGCCTACACCCTGCGGGATCGGAACGGCGGCAGCTTTGAGCAGCTCAGGCAGGTCCCCCTCGGGTCAAACTGGCCGTCATCCGCAGCAGGCACCCCTCCGCGGCCGGCCGTGGTGGCGATTCGTCGTCTGGAGGGCGGGCCGCTGCTGGGGAGTCAGCACGCCTGAGGGGTTGAAGGGCTTCGTGCTGGGGCCGACGCTTCCGTCAGGGGGTGCGATGGAGAGCGTCTTGCCGTGCCAGAGCTCCAGCCAGTCCTCCCAAGCCGTGTAAGTCAGCGAGGAGCGATCGGGCTGCAGAACCTCCGCCAGCGGATAGCCGCTGGCCAGCTCGGGATCGTTCGCTGTGATCGCCACCAACGAATCTCAGGCCTGCAGGGCGCTGCTGCAGAGCCACACCCGCGGAGGGTTGAAGTCAAGCCGACACCTTCACGCCTTTCCAGAAGGCCACCCGGCCCCTGATTTCGTCAGCCGCAGGCTTCGGATCGGGGTAGAACCAGGCGGCGTTGGCGTTCACCTCTCCATCGACGACCACGTCGTAGTAGTGGGCCTCACCCTTCCAGCCGCAGATGGTGCGATGGCTGGAGGGACGGAAACACTCCTTCTCCAGGGCTTCGGAGGGGAAGTAGGCATTGCGTTCAACGGTGACGATGTCGTCGCTGCGGGCGATCACGGTGCCGTTCCAGCTGGCTTCCATGGGGTTTTGGTGGATTGCACGCACCCTAAGAGCTGGCAGAACAACCGTGCGGATGACGCCAGAACGCAGTCATGGGCGGCAAACTGGGGCCGAAATGAATCGGGCGGCTGAGCTGTTGGATGCCCAGCAAAGGCATCGGGAGCCACCCTGGCCAGACCCCTGCCTCCGTCCCTGGCTCTGCTTGCCTGAGCCCAGCAGCCACATCCCCGACCTGATGCCCGTCCTCGCCGACCTCGTCAACGACCTGATCGCCCTGATCCCGGAGGACGGCAGCCGGATCAGCAACGACCAGATCCGCACGGCCCTGGAGCAGGAAGCCGGGGAGCCGCTGAGCGATGACGTGATGGAGGAGGTGAAGAACCGGGTGGTGGCGATGGGCGATGCCGAAAAAGCTCGCGGCCCCGGTGGCGGCTTGAAGGCGCCAGGCGTGGCACCCCCACCCAAGCCCACAGCCGCTCCGGGCCGCACCCGCCGCAGCGGCAACGGCGCCGGCGCCCCTGCTCCCCAGGCCGCCATCGCCCCCGGCACCACGGCGGCCTCGGTGCTCACCGGCGAGCTGCGCAACCAGATCGACAGGATCTGGGACGCCTTCTGGAGCGGCGGCATCGCCAACCCGCTGGAAGTGCTGGAGCAGCTCACCTACCTGCTGTTCATCCGCCGGCTCGATGAGCTGGAGACCCTGGAGGAGCGCCGCAGCCAGCGTTCGGGCCAGCCGATGCGGCGCCGCATCTTCCCGGAGGGGGCCGACGGGCAGGGGCGGCCCTGGAGCGAGCTGCGCTGGAGCCGCTTCAAGGAGCTGGGTGATCCCGCCTCGATGTTTCAGCTGGTGGGCGAGCGAGTGTTTCCCTTCCTGCGGGAGCTGGGCGGCGAGGACTCGGCCTACGCCACCCACATGCGCGATGCCCGCTTCACGATCCCCACGCCGGCCCTGCTCACCAAGGTGGTGGAGCTGCTCGATGTGGTGCCGATGGAGGACCGCGACACCAAGGGCGACATCTACGAGTACATGCTCGGCAAGCTGGCCACCGCCGGCACCAACGGCCAGTTCCGCACGCCGCGCCACATCATCGAACTGATGGTGGCGATGACGGAACCCACCCCACGCGATGTGATGGTGGATCCGGCCTGCGGCACCTGCGGATTCCCGGTGGCGGTGGGTGAATACCTGCGCGACCACCACCCCGAGGTGCTCAGCGATCCGGAAATGCGCGAGCACTTCAACCATGGCCTGTTCCATGGCTTTGATTTCGACACCACAATGCTGCGCATCGGCGCGATGAACATGCTGCTGCATGGGGTGGAGAACCCCGATGTGAGCTACCGCGATTCGCTCTCCGAAGACAGCGCCAGCGAGGAGAACAAATACACTCTAATCCTCGCCAATCCGCCGTTCGCGGGCTCACTCGACTACGAGAGCACCAGCGCCCGACTGCAGCGCGTGGTGAAGACGAAGAAGACCGAGCTGCTGTTCATGGCGTTGTTCCTGCAGCTGCTCAGGCCCGGCGGCCGGGCGGCGGTGATCGTGCCCGATGGCGTGCTGTTCGGCTCCAGCAAGGCCCACAAGGAACTGCGCCGCACCCTGGTGGAAGACCATTTTCTGGAGGGCGTGGTGTCGCTGCCGAGCGGTGTCTTCCGCCCCTATGCCGGTGTGAGCACCGCAATCTTGTTTTTCACCAAAACTGGCCGGGGCGGCACCGATCAGGTGTGGTTCTACGACATGACGGCCGATGGCTGGAGTCTCGACGACAAGCGCAACCCGCTGCTGCCGCTGGCGAAGCTTGGCCCCAATCCCAAGGAAGCAGTCGAAGCAGGTGATCACGAGAAGAACAACCTGCCGGACTGTCTTAACCGCTGGAAACACCGCAAGGATTCAGAGCGCGAGCGCGAGCGCACCGCCCAGAGCTTCTGTGTGCCCAAGGAGGAGATCGCCGCCCAGGGCTACGACCTCAGCCTCAACCGCTACAAGGAACTGGTGCATGAGGAGGTGGAGCATCGGCCACCGCTGGAAATCCTGGCGGAACTGCGCGCGATCGAGCAGGAGATCCTGCAGGGAATCGAGGAGCTGGAGGGGATGCTGCGATGAAACCGTTCGCCATCCAGCCCATGAAGGTCAACCAACCTGGTGAGCCGGCTTCGAACCGCCCGACCGCTGAGGACAGCCGGCGCTGGCTGGAAGAGCACGTGTGGTCCCTGCCGCTGCTGGATGAACGCTGCGCTGACGCAATCATGGGTGACTGCAGTGCATCGCCTGGCGTCGAACCGGCCGCAGGATGCGCCAACAATCCAGGTCCGTTAAACTGGTCAGGTAACCAGCCAGTAGGAGGCCAGCGATGAAGGTCTGGCCCGCCCAGGACGCCAAGGCCAGGTTCAGCGAGTTGCTGGACACCTGTCAGCGCGAGGGCCCCCAGGTGGTGTCGCGCCGGGGCAGGGAGACGGCCGTGCTGGTGCCGGTGGAGGAATGGCGGCGTCTGCAGGCAGCCGCGCGGCCCAGTCTCAAGCAGCTGTTGCTGGCGCCACAAGCCCGCACCGTCATCCTTGTGCCAGCACGGGGTCAGGCGCAGCGCCGGCCCGTGGTGGAGCTGTAAGGGCTGATGTACTTGCTGGATACGAATGTCGTGTCAGAACTGCGCCGGCCGCGCCCCCATGGCGGTGTGCTGGCCTGGCTGCAAGGCGTCGAGGACGCCCATCTGCACCTGGCGACCGTGACTCTCGGCGAGATTCAGGCGGGCATTGAGCTCACCCGTGAACAGGATCCAGGCAAGGCCAGGGATCTCGAAACCTGGCTGGACCAGGTGAGCCAGAGCTTCAACATCCTGCCGATGGATGGCCCTGCCTTCCGTTGCTGGGCGCGCCTGATGCACCGCCGATCCGACACCCTCTATGAGGACGCCATGATCGCGGCGATCGCCACGGTGCATCAGCTGACGGTGGTGACCCGCAACACCAGGGACTTCCAGGGCTTCGGGGTGGAGATGCTCAATCCGTTTGAGGCTGGCTGATGGAGCTGAGTCCATGGCAGGGGATCGAGGAGCTGGAGGGGATGCTGCGATGAAGGGTTGCCAACACGGCTCAGCGTGCCAGGCCCAGAAACACCAGCAGCGAGCGGTTGAGCCGCAGCAGATCGGCATCGGCCAGGCATCCGATGCGTTGACCGAGACGGCTGCGCTGCACGGTGGTGACTTTGTCGGCCATCAGGCGGCTGGCGGCACGCAGGCCGTTGTCTGCCGTGGGCTCCACGGGGATGCGAAACACGGGCAGATCAGCGGGGTCGGTCGTGATCAGACACACCGTCACCGAGTCGCGTTCGGCGAAGGCGTCGTCCTGAACGATCAGCACAGGGCGGGGCTTGCCGGCGTAGCCGGATCCTCCGGCCATGGTCCAGATCTCACCCCGCTTCATTGGGTGGTTTCGTCATCAGGCCACTCGGTCACGGAATCGATGAAGGCCTGGATGTCGGCCTCCTCCGGGCTGGCGTTGGCCAGCAGCGACTGCCGCCGTGCCTCAGCGGCGAACTCCGGTGAATGCACATCCGGCACCCAGATCTGGATCGGGCGCATCCCCTGGGCCCGCAGGCGCTGCCGGTGCTCCCGCACCTTGCGGCGATTGGCGGCCCGGCGGGCGGCCTGGGGATCCACGTCTGGGGCGGCTTCCGCGTCCATGGCGGCTTCAGCTGCGGTTACATGTCATCCTAAGCCGCACTGGCAGGGTCGCTCCGCAGCGCAAGGCGACGACCTCAGCCTCAACCGCACCAAGGAACTGGTGCACGAGAAGGTGGAGCACCGCTCGCCGCTGGAGATCCTGACGGAACGGCGAGTGATCGAGCAGGAGATCCTGCAGGGGATCGAGGAGCTGGAGGGGATGCTGCGATGAGGTGGCCCGTTGCCTCCTTGGGAGAGCTCTGCCAAATCAACATTGGAAGAACGCCATCCCGATCTGTACCGGCTTACTGGGAGGGAGGAAGCCATCCATGGCTCTCGATCTCAGACATGGGTAGAGCCAATGAAATCAGCAAGACTAAGGAGGGGATCACTGAAACAGCCATAAACGACTGCAAGATGAGGCTTGTTCAGCCCGGAACAGTCCTCTTCAGCTTCAAGCTATCGATCGGGAAGCTTGGAATCGCAGCAGTGCCACTCTTCACGAACGAAGCGATTGCAAGCCTCCCAATACTAGATAGGGATTGCTTGTGCGAGGCATATCTCTTCCATGCACTGCAAGAGGTCTCTGGCCGGCTTGTCGGGGATAGAGCTGCAATGGGTATCACCCTGAACAAGGCTTCGTTGGCCCAAATCGAAATCCCACTCCCCCCACTGGAGGAGCAGCGGCGCATCGCGGCGATTCTGGATAAGGCGGGCTCATTGCAGGCTCATGACCGCCTTCGAGAGAAGACTCTATCTTCATTTGAAGATTCACTATTCCGTCATTTCTTTGGAGGAATCGCTGAGCAAGCGAATCGATGGCATTGGCAGAAGTTTGGCGATCTCTGCTCGCGCCTGACGGTTGGAGTAGTGGTCAAGCCCGCGTCGTACTACTGTGAAAACGGAGTCCCTGCGCTTAGGTCTCTCAACGTCAAGGCTGGCGCGATATCAGAGGAAAACTTAGTCTTAATCTCCGATCGGGACAACAATGGCACTCTTGCGAAGTCAAGGCTTGCTACAGGTGATTTGGTTTTTGTTAGATCAGGCCGCCCAGGCACTTGCGCCGTGATTCCCCCTGGACTTGATGGCTGCAATGCCATAGACCTGTTGCTGGCCACAGTCGACCAATCAGGAATTCTTCCCGAATTTGTCTCAAGCTATTTCAATTCACACGGCGGCAAGGCTTCTATTCTTTCTGAGAGCAGAGGACAGATCCAGCAGCACTTTAATGCTGGCTCCCTTGCTAAGGCGTCAATTCCAGTTCCGCCTGTCACTTTGCAGCAAGAGTTCTGCGCAGTTCTCAATCAAAAAAGACTGCAGGCGAAGAGATGCGACTCTTCTCTGGCTGCTCTGGGAAGGCTATCCAGTGCTTTGAGCTCAGAGTTCTTCGGAGGATCCTAAATCGTGAAAGCCACAGAAGCCAACCTCCTCGAGATCCTGAGAAACGTTTCTCAGTTCATCATCCCGATTTATCAGCGCACCTACTCCTGGACGCAGAAGGAGTTCGAGCAGCTCTGGGCTGACATCATTCGCGCCGGATCCACTGATGAGATGGGTGCTCACTTCATTGGGTCAGTGGTACACATCGATGACGGCCTGGGCAACATCGCCGTGCAGGCTCCCAAGCTCATGATCGACGGGAGAGGCGCCAAGCCTTGCGATCACTGCCAGAATGGGCAGATCAGGAGGGAGCCATGAACGAGATTCTGTTCGTTGTGGAGGAAGCGGAGGATGGCTCCTATCGCGCCAGCGCCGTGGGCCAGGCGATTCATACCGAGGCCGATACCTTGAATCAGCTGCACCAGGAGATTCGTGACGCGGTGCACTGCCACTTCGACGAGGGGCAGGCTCCGCCGCTGATTCGTCTGCATCATGTTCGGCAGGAGTTGTTGACCCTGTGAGAATCCCCAGGGATCTCAACGGAGCTGACCTGGCCAAACAGCTCGGACGGTTTGGCTACAGCATCACCAGACAGAGCGGCAGCCCCATGCCGCTCACTCGGGTTGATGGAGACCAGGAACAACACCTGACCATTCCGGCCCACAAGCCACTGCGTGTTGGAACGCTCAGGCAAATCCTCAAGGACGTGGCGGAACAGACACACTAGAGCCTGGAGGCGGTTCTGGAGGTTCTTGATTGAAATGACTTCTCAGGCTGGATGACCAGTCATCCACGCAAGCTATTGAGCTGGTTGATCTGCGTAGATTGGCCTTCTTTGTTGCTGCGCTTCCAACAACTGCCGGGCCACATCCCGGGCAATTTCCAGGGTCTCCGCCACGGTACGGCCCTGAGCCACCAAGCCCTGAAGGGCCTCTGAAGTGGCCAGCTATCCACCCTCTGGCAGCCGCTCAACATGGACCATGAGGCAGGTTCCGTTCACCGTCATTCTCCTGATCAAAAAGAGTTAAAGGCTGCGATCCGATGGGTCAGCGATGCAGAGGGTCCAGGCCAAGCTCGCTCACCACGTCATCAAGGCTGTAAGTGCGCTCCTGGCCCAGGCGGATCCGTTCCGCGACCGCTGCACCGAGGTACGCATCCTCAAGGTCGTCCAATCCGGCTTCGATCAGCTGCCGCAGGGTGAAGGCCTTGGTGCGCCCGGTCAGCTGGGCGAGCTGATCGAGCCGCTGCTCGGTTGCTGGCTTCAGCCGCACCGTGGTGGCCATGCGGTCAACTGAATACATCGCTCTAACCTTGGGTAGGTGCCTTGGCTCGGCAGGTCTGGCAAGCCAGGCTGCTGGGGAACATCATTGTCGTCACTCCCCTGCTGCTGGAGCTTGACGGCGACCACGACGCCGCTCTGCTCAGCCGCGACGAGCTGCGGGAGGCGCTGCGCCAGCTGGAGGAAAGGGCATGAAACAACTCGGTTCCCCTATCCTTAGGGCTGGCTGTTGCTCCAATCCGCAGGCTTCTGTCCCATGACCCAAGCCAGCCCACCGATCAATGCCGGGGCTGCTGGCCCCCTCTGGGCTGTCACGGCCGACAAGGTGGACGCCGTGGTGGAACGGCTGGTAGCCGCGGCGTCACCGCTGCGGTTGATCGCTTTTGGGTCGGCAGTTCGGGGCGACCTGTCCGCCGCGAACGATCTCGACCTGCTCGTGGTGGAGCCTGAGCTGGGCAGCCGTTACAACGAGACAGTGCGGCTGCAGAAGACCCTGCGCGGCATCCTGATGTCCGTCGATCTGGTGGTCACCAGCCAGGCCCGCTACAACGAGCGCTGCCAGATTCCAGGAACGGTGGAGTTCATCGCACACCGGCAAGGGCGCGTGCTCCATGACTCCCTCTGATCATGCAAGGTTGTTGCTGCGCAAGGCTGCCCAGGATCTGGCTGTGCTCGACAAGCTCATCGATGACCCTGCCATTGAGGACGAAACCCTCGGCTATCACGCCCAGCAGGCCGCTGAGAAGTTGATCAAAGCCCTGCTTGCCCTGGCCGGTTGTGACTACCCCCGCAGCCACAACATCGGACTGCTTCTCGATCTGCTAAGCAGCCAGGGCATCGCGTTGCCCGGAGAGGTCGAAGCCCTGGAGGCTCTGACGCCTTTCGGCACCGTATTCCGTTACGACGACCTTCCCTTCGATGACGCCCCTGACCGCCACAGCTGGCCGCCATTGCTTCATAGCCTCTTGGCTGAGGTGCAGGGCTTGATAGATGCCAGCGGCAACGCAGGGCCGGAGATCAGCTCGTGAGTTCCCAGTACGCACTGATCGCCCACCAGTGGCCTGAGCTCCATGGCGAGGCTGTCCGTGTGGAGGAGTGCGCACTTTCTGACCCGCGCACGGCTTGCTTCTATGCCCGTCGCACCATCGAGCTGCTGGTGGAGTGGGTCTACGACAACGATGGGCAGCTGGAGCGTCCCTTCGGCTACGGCACGCTTGCCGATCTGATCAACTGCGCCGATTTCCGGCTGATTGCGGGGGAGCAGATGCGGCGCTTCCGGCTGCTCAAGGATCTGGGCAACAAGGCCGTGCACTGCGGCGACCCGATTCGGCGCGGCGAGTCCGTGCTGGCTGCCGGGGAACTGTTCCAGGTGCTGCGCTGGCTGGTGCAGACCTACGGGCTCAACCCTGAATCGGTCCGCGGCCAACGCTTTGACCCCGACCACTTGCCCAGCAGGGAGGCAAACGCCGCCCAACAGTCCCAGACCCGCGAGCAGCTTGAACTCCTGGCAGAGCAGCTGGCTGAACGGGATCAGCAGCTGCGTGATCAACGCCTGGCCTCGCTGGCCTCACAAGAGGAGCTGGAGCGCCTGCGCGCGGAGATCACCGCCCTGCGCAAAGCGAACCTGGCGGCAGCCCAACCAGAAGCAGATCTGCCCGAGGTCGCCACACGCCAGGGCTACATCGATCTCTATCTCGGGGAAGCCGGCTGGCGTTTGGGTGAGGGCTGCACGCACGAGCACGAAGTGCAGGGCATGCCCAATGCCACGGGTCAGGGCTTCGTGGATTATGTGCTCTGGGGAGATGACGGCAAGCCCCTGGCTCTGGTGGAGGCCAAGCGGACCAGTCGCGACCCCATAGATGGCCAACGCCAGGCGGAGCTCTACGCCAACAGCCTGGAGCAACGCTACGGGCAGCGGCCGATCATCTTCCTTTCCAATGGCTACCGCCATCGGCTCTGGGATGACCTCCGCTATCCCCCTCGCGATGTGCAGGGCTTCTACAAGAAGGAGGAGCTCAAGGCGTTGATCCGCCGTCGCGAGATTCGACAGCCCCTGGCCCAGGCCACGTTCAGCCGGATCGCCGACCGTCATTATCAACATCGTTCGATCCGGGCCATCTGCGAATCCCTCGAACTCGGTCGGCGCAAGGTTTTGCTGGTGCAGGCCACTGGCACGGGCAAGACCCGCACAGCGATCTCGCTGTCTGATCTGCTCAGCCGCTGCAACTGGATCAAGCGGGTGCTGTTCCTCGCCGACCGCACCTCCCTGGTGCTTCAGGCTGAGCGGGCCTTCCGACAACTTCTGCCGGATTGCGCACCGGTCAATCTGATCACCAACAAGGGTGGGGAGGGTCGCGTTTATCTCTCCACCTATCCGACAATGATGAATCTGATCGAGAGGGAGGATGGCAAGGGCGTCAGGCGTTTCGGAGTGGGTCACTTCGATCTGATCCTGATCGATGAGGCACACCGCAGTGTCTATCAGAAGTATGGGGCGATCTTCAGTTACTTTGATTCGCTGCTTGCTGGCCTCACCGCAACACCGCGCGACGAGATCGATCGCAACACCTATCAGCTCTTCGAGCTGGAGGTTGGGATGCCCACCGATGAATATGGTCTTGACCAGGCTATCGAAGAACGCTATCTCGTTCCATTCCGGCCCGTTTCGGTATCGCTCAAGTTTCCCCAACGGGGCATCCGCTATGACGACCTCAGCGAGCAAGAGAAGGCCGAGTGGGAGCTGATTGATTGGGATGACGATGTGCTGCGGTCCCGCCAGGTCGACTCCGGTGCCATCAATGCCTGGCTGTTCAATGCCGACACCGTTGACAAGGGCCTGAAGGTCTTGATGGAGCAGGGTCGTCAGGATGCCAGCGGGGACCGGCTTGGTAAAACGGTGATTTTCGCTCGCAACCACAAGCATGCTGTGTTCATCTGCGAGCGCTTCGACCACAACTACCCCCATCTGGCCGGCAAGGCTGCCCGGGTGATCGACAATCAGATTCCCTATGCCCAGAGCCTGATCGACGAGTTCTCGCTGCCCGACAGTGAGCTGCGCATTGCCATCTCCGTCGACATGCTCGACACCGGCATCGACATCCCCGAGATCATCAATCTGGTGTTCTTCAAGCCAGTACGATCACGCACCAAGTTCTGGCAGATGGTGGGCCGAGGCACCCGGCTATGCCCTGACCTGTTCGGCCCTGGCAACCCCAAGGAGTGCTTCTGGATTTTCGATTTCTGCCAAAACCTGGAGTTTTTTATTGGCGATGGCGGTGTTGATGGCGGTGCCCCACCAGCCACGCTCAGCACACGCCTGTTTCGTTCTCGCCTGGCTCTGGTCGAGACGATTGATCGTCTCCAGGCGGAGGCTGATGGCGGTGTTGACCAGGAGCTTGTGCAACACCGGCGCCTCCTGGCTGAGCTGCTCCGCTGCCATGTGGCCGGCTGCCCCGCCAATAACGTCCTGGTGAGGCCACACCTACAGCAGGTTGAAATCTTTGCCAGGGAGGAGGCCTGGACGCAGCTGAGCCCTGATCACCTTGACCTGCTGGCCAACACCCTTGCACCCTTGCCCTCCGCCCATGCGGAGCAGACAGGCGACACGGACGCCACGGCACGGCGGTTTGATTTGCTTCTCTATAACCTGCAGCTGGCCCTGCTGCGCAAAGAATCACGGCTGCTCCGTCTGCAGGGACAGCTGCGTGAATTAGCCGGACTCCTGCAAGAACGCCACACTATTCCGATGGTCGCTGCTGAACTGGACCTGATTCAGGACCTCCTCCGCGATGAATGGTGGCAGGACGTCACCGTGGCGATGCTTGAAGAGGTGCGCCGTCGCTTGCGGGGGTTGGTAGGGCTGATTGAAACAGGGTCCCGGCAGCCTCTTTACAGCAACTTTGACGACGAAGTCCTCGCCATCACCGAAGTGGATTCATCCAAGCTGCTCACGCGAGACACCTTCAAGCAGTTCCGCCTCAAAGCGCAGGAGTTCCTCAAGGCTCATGAGAATCACCTCGCCATGCAGCGCCTCCGGCGGAACCAACCCCTGACCCCATCCGACCTCCAGGAGCTGGAGCGCTTCCTAATCCGTCATGGCATCGGCGATGAACAGTTGATCCATCAAGCCGCAACCGAAAACCAAGGTCTTGGTCTTTTCATTCGTTCACTGGTGGGTCTGGATCGCAACGCCGCCAAGGAGATTTTTGGCGACTATCTCGCAGAGGGAACCCACACCGCCAACCAGATCCGCTACATCAACACCATCATTGATGAGCTCACCAGCCGAGGCGTCATGAATCCCTCCCGTCTCTATGAGCAGCCATTCAGCGACATCGCGCAGGGTCCAGAGACGCTTTTCTCGGAGGCTGAAGTCGACAAAATCTGCAACCTGCTCGACCTCATCAAGTTGAGAGCGGCTCCTGTCAAAGCAGCCTGAGGGTCTCGCTTCCTTCAGCTCCAGCCCCAGGGGTTGGGCGATCCTGCAGGGGATCGAAGCGCTGGAGTGAGGTGGGGTCGGTCGTGATCAGACACACCGTCACCGAGTTGCGTTGGGCGAAGGCGTCGTCCTGAACGATCAGAACAGGGCTGGGCTTGCCGGCGTAGCCGGATCCGCCGGCCATGGTCCAGATCTCACCACGCTTCACTGGGTGTCGTCGTCATCAGGCCATTCGGTCACTGAATCAATGAAGGCCTGGATTTCGGCTTCCTCAGGACTGGCATTGGCCAACAGCGACTGCCGCCGTGCCTCAGCGGCAAACTCCGGCGAATGCACATCCGGAACCCAGATCTGAATCGGCCGCATCCCCTGGTCCCGCAGGCGCTGGCGATGCTCCCGCACCTTGCGGCGATTGGCGGCACGGCGGGCGGCCTGGGGATCAACTCCTGGGACGGCTTCCGCTTCCATGGCGGCTTCAGCTGCGGTTACATGTCATTTTAGTCCGCTCTGGCGGGGCCGCCCCGCAGCCCGGGCCGACGAGCTCAGTCTCAACCGCACCAAAGCGCTGGTGCACGAATTGGCGAGCTCCAGCGTGCACTTGAGCACGCGGGTGTGGAGCCTGCCTTCCTCCTTGGGTCGTGCGGCGGGTGGGGTTCCCCCGGGCTCCGCAACAGGGTCGACCCGTGGCGCCCACGCCCAAGACACTGGCGCATACGCAACATCAAGGCTAGCATTGGTGCAAATGCAGCATCGCCATGGCGTTTATTGCCGGATCTGCGCCTGCCCCTCAGGTCGCCGTACCCCTCAGTGATGGGGAGCTGGTCCTGCAGGCCGTGCTGCGCGCCGCTGATGAGCTGGAGCTGAGCCGCTCGGCTCTCGCCAGGGTGCTGGGCAAAGACCGCTCCACGCTGAACCGCGCCAAGGGTATTGATCCAGCCTCCAAAACCGGCGAGCTGGCACTGCTGCTGATCCGCCTTTATCGCAGCCTCTCGGTTCTCGTCGGCGACGATCGCCTGCAGTTGCGTCACTGGTTTCACACCGCCAACCGCCACACCGGTGGCGTACCGGCGGAGCAGGTGCAGCGCACCGAAGGGCTTGTGGAGGTCGTGCAGTATCTCGACGCCATGCGTGCTCCGATCTGAGCGATGGATCTACGCCCCATCGTTGCAGCTGCACCCGAGGTAGCCCTCCAAGGAACGGTGCTGCGGCTTGTGCAGCAGCAGGGCATCAACAGCCTGGATCCTCTGGTGGACAACCTCGAGCAGCTGGCACGGCTGGAGGCCTTGGTGGAAACCAGCAAGCCCCTGCCCCTTCCTTCTGGCGCCGAGACTCCAAGCCATCCACTGCTCACAACCCCATTCCGCTACCCGCCCTTGCGGCATGGCTCCCGATTTGGAAGTCGGCAGACCAGGGGGATGTTCTACGGGTCGCGCAGTCGCCAGGGTTCATTGGTCGAGGGCGCGTTCTATGCCTTGCTGTTCTGGGAAGGGCTGATCGATCCACCACCCGCCCCAATCCGCCGCCGCCAGACGCTGTTTTCCGTGCTGCTGAATGCCAGACGTGGCCTACAGCTGCAATCCATCGCCGATCAAGTGGCTCAAGCCACCCTTCGGGATCCCATCGCCTACGAGGCCACCCAACAATTGGGTGTGTGGATGCGAGATCAGGGGATCGAAGCCTTCGAGTATCTCAGTGCTCGCTCAAACGAGGCGCTGGTGCAAGTGGCTGTCCTGACCCCAGCGGTGTTTCACTCCACCCCCTTCGACCAAGTGGAGATCACCGCAGAGCTCACAGCTGATCACGCCTCCTTTCTCTGTCATGACGATGGCCAGCTGCATCGTTTTCCACGCACTCAGTTCCTGATTGAAGGGCTCTTCCCAAGGGCTGCCCATTGATCAGCCTGGGGTTAAGCCGCCACTGCCTTCCACCCCACCAGGCCAGGGTTCCCAAATCGCAGATCCGGCGCGGTTTCGCCATGCTCACCTGGGCTCGATTGAGGCGAGACCTGCAGAATCCAGTCGGGTAGGGCAGAGCTGATCCGGCCCGCGCCACTGGGCTTCAGCCCCAACGCTCCAGCGCCAGCCGCGCCGCCCCGAGCCGACCAGCGCCGTTGCCGAGAGCGCAGCGGCGGATCACCAGACCCTCGCGGCTCTCGGGCAACACCCGCCGCTCCACCTGCCGCCATACCGCTGGCAGGAGATGGTCGATGGCAGCGCTCAACCCACCACCCAGCAACACCAGACGGGGCGAGAGCACATAAAGAAGCGAGCTCAGGCCCTGGCCCAACCGCTCGCCGAAGCGCTCCCAGATCGCCAGAGCCTCGGGATCGGCTGCGGCGGCCCGGCGGCAGAGCTCGACCGGATCGAGAGGGCTCAACCTGGCCAGGCCGCCGATGCTGCAGTACTGCTCCAGGGAACCGTTGTTGCCGCTATGGCAGGGGGGACCATCGGGATCGACACCGATCAGCCCCAGCTCCGCCCCCGCCCCATCGGGCCCGATGAACAGCTGCCCACCGATCAGCACCCCACCGCCGACGCCGGTGCCGAGCGTCAGCAGGATCGCATCGCTGCACCCCGCCGCCGCCCCGCGCCAGGCTTCACCGAGCAGGGCGCAGTTGGCATCATTGGCCAAAACCACGGGCCGCTGCAGCTGCGGTTCGAGCCAGTCGGCCAGGGGGATCCGCTCCCACCCCGGCAGGTTGATCGCCCGGCGGGCCAGGCGGCCCTCCCGGTCGGTGGGGCCGGGAAGGCCGATCCCCACCCGATCGGCGCAGCGATCGGGGTCGAGGGCCGTGATCGCGTCGACCAGCGCCTGGGTGACAGCGCCGGGCAGCTGGGGCTGGGGTGTGGCGACGCTGGCCTCGGCGAGCAGGGTGCCCTGGCGGTCAAAGCGGCCGAGCTTGATTGCCGTACCGCCGATATCAACCCCGATGATCTCCGCGCCGGTGGGATCGCTGGACACGCTGCAAGGCCAGGGCGCCCCCCAGCCTGGCCCGGGGTGGGCCAGCCGTCAGCACCCGATCGGCGGCGGACGAACCGTTCAGCGGTTCCCTAAAACCGGAAGAACACCCGCAGCTGGCTCTGCCAGGAGCCCTGGGTGTCCACCGACGCCTCCAGGTTGATCCGTTCCGAGGCCCTGTAGTTCAGGGTGATCTGCGGCGGGATGTCGGAGCGGTTCGGGGCCGCCAGCAGGGAGGCATTGAGGCGATCGCTCAGGTCAAGGCCGATCTCGGCGCCGAACACCAGCTGGGGGGGAACGCTGCGGCTGCGCAGCTGCTGGGTGGAACTCACCTGCGGTGTCACGTAAGTGGGGTAAAGAGCCATGCTCACCCGCTGGCCGAAGGCATCGGAGAGGGTGCCCAGCAGCGGTGAGAGCAGCGACTGGCCGAGGGCTGTGGCCAGGGCCGTGCCCGCCTCGCCGCCCCCCAGCCCGGCGAGGGAGTTGCCGCCGATCAGGGCCACCAGCCGCTCCTGGGGGAGGGGCGGACTACTACGCAACCGCAGGTTGTCGGCGAGCCGATCGGCCGGTCCGCTGACACTCACCGTGACCAGGATCAGGCTGAGCTGGCTCAGGGAGGAGAAGCCGCCCTGGGCCGCCAGCTGGGTGTTGGCCAGGGCGGTGGCCTGGGCATCGGCCAGGCCGCTGGGGGACAGGGCGCTGAGACTGTCGGCGATGCGGGTGCGCAGGGCGATGTCGAGGTAGGGGATCAGCCCCAGGGAGGGGGTGAAGACCGCCACGTTGGGGGCATCGGGATCGAGGTTGAAGGCGGTGGTGAACAGGTTGAGGCGTCCCTGCAGCAACCTCACCACCCCCGCGGCCCGCAGGCTGGGATCGAGGCGACCGCTGATCCGCACCGCTCCGCCGGTGCTGAAGCTGGCGACATTGGGCAGCACCACCCGCAGGTCGGGGCCCAGCTTGACCAGCAGGCCGTCGAAGCCGAGCCACGGGAGCCGCGGAATCGCCTGCTCCAGGGAGATCGCCGCCGCCGACTCCACATCGGGCCCGAGCAGCACCAGCGGCTGGCGGAAATCCCAGTTCGATTCCAGCAGCGAGGGCAGGGTGGTGGGTTGGGCCGGCTGGTCGGAGCCTGGTGTGGCCTGGGCCAGACCGGCGGGCTGGACGTTGATCTTGCCGTGACCGATCGCCACGGTGCCCCCCAGCTGCGGGGCCAGCAGGGAGCCGGCCACCGTCAGTCGCCCCTCGGCGCGGGCGTTGACGCGCGGCAGGGCGAAGGGCACCGCCTTCAGGTCCACCGCCAGGCTCGGTGGCCCCTCCAGGGGACGGACCAGGCCCAGGCGCCCCTCGGCGCGGATGCGACCGCTGCTGCCCACCCGGGCCGAGAGCCCCTGCACCAACACCTGGGTGGCATCAAACAACAGGGTGGCCTGCACGGACCGCAGGGTCTGGCCAGCCAGCTGGAACTCGCCATTGCGCAGGCCGAGGAAGCCGTTGACCCTCGGCTCCCGCAGGCTGCCCCGCACCAGCAGCACCAAATTGGCGTTGCCGCGCCGCCAGTCCAGCCCTGCGACGGCCAGACGGCTGAGGAAGAGCAGTCCGTCGTCACCACTGGTCAGACGCAGATCGATCGCCTTGCGGTCCGGATCGAGAGGAAGGGTGCCGATCAGGGTCAGCCCCTGATGGGAACCCCGTGAGCGCAGGGCGACATCCACAGCCAGGTCCTGCCGGCGCAGCTCCAGTCGCCCCTGCTGCAGGACCAGCTCCTGGCCGCCGATCGCCGCATCGGCCAGGCCGAGATCGATGTTGAACCGCGGAGGCCCCCCACCCAGGGCGTAGCGACCCCGGGCGGAGAGGGCACCGCGCAGGCCAGGCGGCACTGGGGTGAGCAGCGGCAGGAGGGCCAGGGACAGGCCCGTCAGGTCGAAGCGTCCCTCCCCACCGCTGAGGGGCCCCTTCAGGCGGAACACGAAGGGATCGGCCGCCAGGCTGGTGTCCCGGTCCTGCTGCTCCAGCCAGAGATGGCCGCGGGCTTCCAGATCAGCCCAGGCCCGCCTGGGGTCGGTGCCGGAGAGGATCAGATCAACGTCCACGGCCGTCTGCAGCCGTTCCAGCCGCTCGGCCCTGGAGAGGGTGGCCAGCTGACGGTCCCGTTGGGCCGCCAACCGCCGCATCTCGGCCAGCACCTGCAACTGCTCGTTGATGCTGCGGCCGAGGGTTTCGATCGCCAGGCTGCCCAGGTCGTTGGCGCTGCCGAACGCTGCAGCCGGCCGACCCCGCCAGCGATCCCGGGCCGCGAGCAGTTCACGGAAAAACGCGGCGCCAAGGTTGCGGCCCTGCAGGCGGGCCCGGAAGGGTCCGCTCCAGCGCCCCTCGACGCTGCCCTCAATCCGACCGGCCAGCAACGGCTCGAAGCTGCCGCCCAGGCTGTAGCGCCGTTCGCGGTAGGCCATTCGGGCCGCCAGGCGGCGACCTGACACCCCCAGCAGCGCAGGCCGATCGAGGGAAACGGCGCCGCTGAAGGCCAACGGCCGAAGCTCCAGACTGCCCTGACCGCTCAGCCGGCCCTGCAGGCTGCGCAGGGCCGGCTCGGAGCGCAGGGCCAGGGCCAGACCGTGCAACGGGAAGCTGGAGGCCCGCCAGCCGTAGCGCTCGGGGCTTCCCTGCAGGACCAGGCGACCACCGTTGCGCTCCAGGGTGGCCAGCGTCGGCTGCCAGCGCTGATCGAGGTGGGCCACCAGCCGGCCCGGTACCGCCGGCCGCTCCGCCTCCAGACGCAACAGCCCCGTCCCAGTGCCGGCCTGGAGGGTGCCGCTCCAGATCTCCTGAAGCCGTAGCGGGCCCACCGCCGGCCTCCGCAGCCGCAGCCGCAGCTCCTGGCGCAGCTCGGCCGCGGTGCCAGCCAGCTCCCCCTCCGCATCGAGGCTGCCCTCCAACTGGGTGCCCACCAGGCGGTTGAGACGCTGCAGGGGAAAGTCATGCAGCCGGAAGCGGGACTGCAGCGGACCGCTCACCAGCCCACGGCCTGGAACCTGGGCGAGGGGCATGGTGGCGCTGGCCTCCAGATGGTCCGAGCTCAACTGCTGGAGGCGCAGCAGTCCGTTGCTCCAGGCCAGCGCGAGTTCGGCCGGCCCCACGAGGGGCAGCTCGATGCCGCTGGAGCGCACCGCCAGGCTTGGGTCGGCCAGGCTCCCCCCCGCCCGCAGCGAACCCTGCAGCGGGGCGCGGCGCAGCCAGGCGGGGAGTCGGGCGGAACCGGGCAGATCGGTGGGGTCGAGCCACCAGCCGCCGCGCAGATCCAGCCGGGAACCGACCCTGCCGGAGGCCCGCAGCAGGGAGCTGCGGTAGCGCCCTTCAAAGCGCTCCACCGCCAGAGCGCCCGCCGCCCAGCGGCCCCGGAGGCTGCCCTGCAGGGGCACGGCGGAGCCAGGCGATGCCGCCAGGGGATGGCCGGCCGGCGGCCTGGCGGAAACGCGAAGGTTGAGGAGTCCGTCGGCGGCGCGGCGGGCGGCGGCCCGGCCGCTCCAGGGGCCGTAGCGCCAGGGGGCTTCCGCCAGAAGCAGGGAACGCTCCTGGCAGCGCAACGGCAGACCCTCACTGCTTAAGGCCTGGCCGCTGCCGAGCGGCTGCCAGCGGAAGCGGCGCACCATCAGGGAGCCGTCGCAGCTGGGCCGGCCCCGGTCGAGCCGCAGGCGCACCTGACCCTCGGCTTCGCCGGCAAGGCCCCCCGGCCGGGGCAGCAGGGGCCGGAGCGCGGCGATCGCAAAGCGACGCGAGACCGTCTGGAGCTGCCAGAGATTGCGGCTCCAGTCGCCCTCGCCCCGCAGCTGCAGCTGCCCCGCCTGACCCGGGGCTGTCACCTGGCTGCGGAACGCCAGCCGCTGCTCATGCAGCACCACCTCGCCCGAGCCGGACAGGTCGGCCTGCAGGGGCTGGCCGGAGGCGGAGAACCCCCAAAGCTGGAGCCGTCCCGGGCGGGGCAGATGGAAGGAAAGCTTCAGGCGGGGGGGCTCACCGCCCGGCGGCAGCCGGCCCAGCTCCCAGACCCGGCCGCGGGCGTTGCGGCGCAGATCGACCCGCACCCCCTCCCCCCGCAGATCCAGCACCAGGGCCCGCTGACGCCAGCTGGCCAGGGGCAGCGGCCGCGCCACCAGGCCCTCCACCGTCACTGTGGAGGCATCCAGGGGGCCGGGCCGGAACCGACTCGCCCCGACCCGCAGCCCGTCCAGGCCAAAGCCCCGGTAGGGCCCCAGCTCCAGCGGGTGCCCCAGGGCCCCCCCCACCAGCGCCTCAAGGCGTGGTTTCCAGCGGCCGTAGGCGGCGGCGATCAGCGGGTCGAGGCCCCAGCTCAGGGCCAGACCCGCCAGCACGAGCCCCCCAAGCCCGACGCTGCCGATCGTGGCCGCCCTGCGCCAGGAGCTTCTGGCCGTGCGCCGCTGTGCGGCGATCCTGCTGGGATCCAGGGGTCCGCCCGGGCCAAGCGGCCAGCGGCGGCCTGGTTCCCCGCCACCATTGGTGGCAGGGCCTGAGTCCGCCGCGGGATCGGATCGATTGCGCGAGTTGGACCGTTCGGCCATCCGCCTGGGAGTGTCGCCGTCCGGTCGGGCCGCAATATAAGGGAGTTTTGCGGGCAACCATGGCGGCCGACCCCATCCTGTTCCAGGCGGGCCAGTGGCTCGGGGCTGCGGGAGGCGCCCTGGCCCTGCTCACCGTGGCCGCCTTCCTGGCCCGCTGGGGGGTGCGCTTCCGGCTGGTGGGCATCACCAGCTTCACCGTGCTGCTGGCGGTCTCCTGCCTGGCGTTTTCGGTGAGCTACACCCCCCGCATCGCCGTCGAGGGGGCCGTGCCGGTGCCGATCGTCTACGACAACGGCGGCGACCTGGTGGTGGCCGCCGCCCCCACCGATCTGGCGGCGGAGGCGGTCGCCCCGAGCCTTGAGCAGCTGGCCCGCAACGTCCGCGGCCGCGGGCGCACCAGCCCGGATGGCCAGGTGCGGGTGCGGCTGCGGCGGCTGGAGCCCGCCGCCGATGGCGCCTCCCGGCCCGTGCTGCTCGGTGAGACCCGCCTCGATCTGGCCAGTGGGGAGCTCCGCTGAAGGGGCATGGGCGTCCACCCGTTCACGCCGGCTCCGGCCTACCGCCAGGAGCTGGAGATCCTGCGGCGCCAGGGGCTGGACCACTGGGAGGCGGTGGCAGACCTGTCGCTGGCGACGATCCGCCAGCTCAGTGGCCGCAGCCCTGGCAGCGAAGCCCGGCTGATCCGGCTGCGGGGCCAGGCTAGGCTGGTGGTGGAGATCGGCCTGGCGCCGCCGGAAGCGGCCCTGCTGCTGCACGCCGGTGTGGTCGACCGCCGGGGCCTGGCGGAGGCCGATGCCCACAGCCTCCATCGCCAGGTGGGTCGCCTGCAGCGGGGCCTGACCGGCGTGGCGATGGCACCGATCGCCCTGGTGACGGTGCGCTCCTGGATCCTCCAGGCGGCCGCCGCACCCGGTCGCTCCTGGAACTGACCCCGACCGAACCGTCTATGCCGAAGGCGCTGACTGGAATGGATCACATCGGCCCTTCCTCTGCCGCCCCCTGCCGCTCCCCACGTCCATGTCCGCTGTGCTGGCGTTCCCCATCACCACAACCGCGGCAACCCTGTCCCCGGCCAGGCGGCTTTCAACCTGCCTGGCGGCGCTGGTGTTCACCCTGGGGGCGATGCTGCCTCCCCCTGCCGACGCCTCAGCCCTGCTGGACAGGGTGAAGACGAACGAGGCCCTGGCCAGGAGCCTGTGCGACCAGTTCAAGCAGGTCAACGCATCCGGCCAGTCGGTGTGGGCCAAGTCCTATGTCGAACAGGTGGCCAAGAGCCAGAACCTCAGCACGATGGATGCCGAGGTGTTGATCTCCTACGTGATCGGCCTCCACTGCATCGACGTGCGCTGAGTGGCGCCGCAACCGCAGGCCTGGGTTGAGCCGGTATCCGTCAGCGACCACTGGATGGTCTGTCCGGATGGGGTGCGGCTGGCCACCAGGCTGTGGAGCCCCGCCGGCGCTGGCCCCTGGCCGGTGTTGCTGATGCGCCAGCCCTACGGCCGCGCCATCGCCTCCACCGTCACCTACGCCCATCCCCGCTGGTACGCCGAGCGTGGCTTTCTGGTGGCGGTCCAGGACGTGCGGGGTCGGGGGGATTCGGAGGGTGTCTTCCGCGGCTTCGCTGGCGAGGCGGCCGACGGTGCCACCGCCGTGCGCTGGGCCCGCGCCCTGCCGGGCTGCAACGGGCGGGTCGGCACCTACGGCTTTTCCTACCAGGGCCTCAGCCAGCTGCTCAACAGCGGCAGCGGCGGCGATGGCGGGGGCGGTGAGCTCGATCCGGCCCTGCCGGACTGCCTGGCGCCGGCGATGGCCGGGCTGGACGAGGGCCGCCATTGGGCCTGGGAGGGCCAAGCCCACTGGTGGAATCTGGGCCTTGCCTGGGCTCTGCAGCTGGCGGCGGAGGGCTGCCGCCGCCGGGGGGACGGCGAAGGCTGGGGGGAAATCCGACGCTGCCTTGTGGCCGGATCCCAGGCGGAGCAGGGCCTGGCCCTGCTGGAGCGCCACGATCCCGATGGAATGGGGCTGGGCTGGCTGCGCAACGACCCGCGGGATCCGGCGGCCTGGAAGCGCCACAGCCCGCCGACGGCGCTGTTGCGGCGGCCG
This sequence comes from Cyanobium sp., assembly GCA_044360135.1. Lineage (GTDB taxonomy): Bacteria > Cyanobacteriota > Cyanobacteriia > PCC-6307 > Cyanobiaceae > Cyanobium. The sequence goes on along the minus strand of JBIKKX010000002.1, from coordinate 195,455 downwards.
ATGCTGCTGATCGGTGGCTGGCACGACCCCCACCTGGTGGGGGTGCTCGATCTCTGGCAGCGCTCCCGCCGCGCTGGCGGCCGACCGGCCCTGGTGGTTGGCCCCTGGACCCACCTGGACTGGGGCGATGGCCTCGATGCCCTCCAGCTGGCCTTCTTCCGCCGCCATCTGCAGGTCCCGGCGGCAGACCAGCCCAGCCAGCCGGGCGCGACCGGGGCGGCCCCGGCACTGGCCAATCCGGGGCTGGCGCCCGCACTGGCGGCGACCCTGGAGGGTGGCATCGCCCTGGCCGGGGAGGGAGCCACGGGCTGGTTCATGCCCAGGGCGGCCGCCGCCGGGGCCAGCGAGGGTCCGATCGCCGTGGAACAGGGGCCTTCCAGCGCTGTCGATCCTGGGGCCTGGCCAGCCAGGGCCGGCGCGCTCGGCTGGCAGCTGTGCAGCGATGGGCGGGCCGCGGTGAGCGGCGCTGAAGGGCGGCTGCTTGAAGAGCTGGAAGACAACCGGCTGGCTCCCAGCCCGGAGCCACCAGTGCCCGCTCCGGCCGCCGTGGTCATGCTGGTGCACGACCCCTGGCGACCGGTGCCGGCCCGGGGTGGACACCTGGGCCTCCCCCCAGGGAGGGTGGACCGATCCGACCTCGATCAACGGGGCGACGTGGCCTGCTTCACCACCCCGCCCCTGGCGGAGGAGCGCTGGCTGGTGGGCCGGCCAGTCCTCCGCCTGGAGGCCCGGGCCGATCAACCCGGCTTCGACCTGGTCGCCGCCCTGTCGCTGCTGCCGGCCGAGGGGGAGCGGGTCTGGCAGCTCAGCACCGGCCTGCTGCGGGTGCTCGGCGGCCAGGCCCTCGATCGGGTGCCGCGGCGGCTGGCGCTCCAACCGATCGCCCTGCGGCTGCGAGCGGGGGAGCGGCTGCGGCTGTCGTTGGCGGCGGCCGCCTGGCCAGCCATCGCCGTCAATCCCGGCGATGGCTCCCAGCCGATCGGTGGTCCTGGCCCCGGGCATCGGGTGATCAGCCTGGAGCTGTGGTGTGCTGGGGCGAGGCTGGCGCTGGAGCCGTTGCTGAGCCGGGAGACTGGGGCAGACTGATCCCGCCCCGTGCGGCCCTCCGTCGTTGCCGATGCCCCTCCCTCTGCCCCGCCCCAGGCTGATCGGCCTGACCCTGCTCAGCGTCGCGATCAGCGCGGGCACCCCAGGGCTTGCGGGCACGGCCCCGGTCCCGATTGCGGGGGCCACCAGCCCGCCGGCCAGCAGCGCAGCACCAACCAGCCCCCAACCGGCCGTCCGGGTTGGCCAACCCAGCAGTGCCCAGAGCCAGGAGGCCGCCCGCGCCGCTGCCGAGCGCATCCTCCAGGCCCTGCGCAGCCGCAACGCCACAGGCCTCTACCGCCTGTTCAGCCCGAGTCTGCAGCGGATGACCAGCCCGGCCCTGGTGCAACAGCGTCTGGCGGCGATGGCCCCGGTGCGCAGCTGGACGATCGGGCAAGTCGAGCCCGGTCTGGATTCCAACACCGTGGCGACCCGCCTGCGCGGCAGTTCCGGGGAGCGCAACCTGCTGCTGGTGATCGATGCCGACGGTCTGTTGGACGGCTTCCACATGGATGCCTCCGACCAGGCGGCCGAAGCGGTGGCGCGGCGCTTCGTCGATGACCTCAGCCGGGGCCGCTACGTCTCTGCCCAGGCGCTGCTGAGCCCGGATCTGCAGGCGGAGATCCCAGCGTCGCGGCTGCAGATCAAGTGGCAGCGGTTGCAGCGGCTCACCGGCGATTTCGTGGCGATCCGGCGGGTGGTGCGTGCGGAATCCACCATCGACAGCAAGCTCGTTCTGGTCACCACCAGCTTCCAGCGCCTCACCGACAGCCTGTTCGTGATCCTTGACAGCAGCAATCGCATTGTCGGGGTCGACTTTCCGAGCGAACCAGCCACCGGCCCAGGCGGCGTCTGACCTCGGCGCAGGCGACGTAGGCTCGCGACTCCGCTCAGCGACACGCTTGCCATGGTTCTGTCCAGCCTTGATTGGATGGTCGACGATGCGACCAGGCTGGCGGAATGCCGCCATGACCACCCCTTCGCCATTCTCGGCCCCCAGCCCATCGAAGGGGGCTGGGTGGTTCGGGTCTGGATGCCCGAAGCCGAGCGTGTTCAGCTCCTCCAGGAGGGCTGCGAGCCCCGCCTGATGGCCACCCCCCACCATCCGTGGGTGTTTGAAACCGAGGTGGAGTCGTTCCCCGGCAGCCACTACCGGGTGCGAGTGCTGCGCGGCGGCGTGGAACACGAAGCCCACGATCCCTGGGCCTTCCGTGAGGAATGGATGGGCGAGCTGGATCGCCACCTCTTCGCTGAAGGCAACCATCACCACATCTGGCAGCGCATGGGCGCCCACCCCGTGGAGCGCGAGGGCGTGGCCGGGGTGCAGTTCTGCCTCTGGGCTCCCAATGCCCGCAGCGTGGCGGTGCTCGGCGATTTCAATAGCTGGGATGGCCGCCACCATCCCATGCAGCAGCGTCTCGGTGGCTGCTGGGAGCTGTTCATCCCTGGGCTGGGCCAGGGATGCCTCTACAAATACGAGATCCGCACCCAGGACGGCCACTGTTACGGGAAGGCCGACCCCTATGGCTTCCGTCACCAGGTCCGACCTGAGAACGCTTCGGTGGTCGCCCAGCTGGGGGGGTACACCTGGCAGGACGGGGGCTGGATGCAGCAGCGGGACAGCCGCAATGCCCTGGAGCAGCCGATCGCGGTGTACGAGATGCACCTCGGCAGCTGGATGCACGCCTCCGCCGATGACCCCTACATCGAGCCGGATGGCAGCCGGCGTACGCCGGTGCCAGCGGCGGACCTCAAACCCGGCGCCCGCCTGCTCACCTACCCGGAGCTGGCCGATCGGGTGATCCCCTACGTGAAGGAGCGGGGCTTCACCCACATCGAACTGATGCCCATCTCCGAGCATCCCTTCGATGGCTCCTGGGGCTACCAGGTGACCGGCTGGTATGCACCCACCAGTCGCTTCGGCACCCCCCACGAATTCCGCGCCTTCGTCGATCGCTGCCATGCCGAAGGCATCGGCGTGATCCTCGACTGGGTGCCGGGCCACTTCCCCAAGGACGCCCACGGCCTGGCGTTCTTCGATGGCGCCCATCTCTATGAGCACGCCGATCCCCGCATCGGTGAGCACAAAGAATGGGGCACGCTGATCTTCAACTACAGCCGCAATGAAGTTCGCAACTTCCTGGTTGCCAACCTGATCTTTTGGTTTGAGGAATACCACATTGATGGCATCCGTGTCGATGCCGTCGCTTCGATGCTCTATCGCGATTACCTGCGACCCGATGGTGAGTGGCTGCCCAATGAGCACGGCGGCCGCGAGAACACGGAGGCCGTGCGCTTCCTGCAGCAGGCCAACCACGTGCTGTTCCAACATTTCCCCGGCGCCCTCTCGATCGCTGAGGAATCAACCACCTGGCCCCTGGTAACCCAACCGACCGACATCGGCGGCCTGGGCTTCAACCTGAAGTGGAACATGGGCTGGATGCACGACATGCTCGATTACTTCGAGCTCGACCCCTGGTTCCGTCAATTCCATCAGAACAACGTCACCTTCTCGATCTGGTACGCGTTCACCGAAAACTTTATGCTCGCCCTCAGCCACGATGAAGTGGTGCATGGCAAGAGCAATCTGCTCCACAAGATGCCCGGCGATGACTGGCAGAAGTTTGCCAACGTCCGGGCCTTGCTGGCCTACATGTGGACCCACCCAGGCAAGAAGACCATCTTCATGGGCATGGAATTCGGCCAGCGGGCTGAATGGAATGTCTGGGGTGATCTGCAGTGGGAACTGCTGAACCATGAGCCCCACCAGGGGCTGACCCGCTTGGTCGATGACCTCAATGCCTTCTACAAATCGGAGCGGGCTCTCTGGGGCGACGACTTCAGTGAGTATGGCTTCCAATGGATCGATTGCAATGACACCAGCAACTCGGTGATCAGCTTCATGCGCCGCGAGAGCAGCAGCGGTCGCTGGCTGGTCGTGGTGGCCAACTTCACCCCCCAGAGCCACGGCCACTACCGCGTTGGCGTGCCGCTGCAGGGCTTCTACACGGAGGCCTTCAACACCGACAGCAGCCGCTACGGCGGCAGCAACCTCGGCAACCTTGGCGGCAAGTTCACCGATCCCTGGGCGATCCACGGCTATGAGAACTCCCTGGACCTCTGCCTGCCGCCCCTCTCGGTGCTGGTGTTCCGCCACGACCCGACGCGGCTCCCGGAGGACGGCGAGGGCAGCCAGGGCACCCCGGGCCAGGGGACCTGAGCCCTGAACGTGACGCTCCGCAACACCGCCGCCGTCCAGCGGCGCTCGGAGCCTGTGGGGGCGAGGGCTCTCGGCTAGGTTCGCCCTCACCCTGCCCCCTCACTGGCATCCATGGCCGATTCCCTTCCCCTGCTGCTGCGCGCCGCCCGAGGTGAGCAGGTGGAGCGGCCGCCGGTGTGGATGATGCGGCAGGCGGGCCGTTACATGAAGGTGTACCGCGACCTGCGCGACCGCCATCCTGGCTTCCGCGAGCGTTCGGAAAACCCCGATCTCTCCTACGAGATCTCGATGCAGCCTTTCCACGCCTTCCGACCCGATGGCGTGATCCTCTTCTCTGACATCCTCACCCCCCTGCCGGGAATGGGGATTGATTTCGACATCATCGAAAGCCGCGGCCCGATCATCGAACCGGCGATCCGCAGCCAGGCCCAGGTCGATGCCCTGCGTCCGCTCGACCCGGCCGCGGCCCTGCCGTTCGTGGGCGAAGTGCTCGGACGACTGCGGGCTTCGGTGGGCAACGAGGCGGCGGTGCTCGGTTTTGTAGGAGCGCCCTGGACGCTGGCCGCCTATGCGGTGGAGGGCAAGAGCTCCAAGAACTACGCGGTGATCAAGGCGATGGCCTTCCAGGAGCCGGCGCTGCTGCACCAGCTGCTGGCCCATCTGGCCGATTCGATCGCCACCTATGTGCGCTACCAGATCGACAGCGGCGCCCAGGTGGTGCAGCTGTTCGACAGCTGGGCGGGCCAGCTCAGCCCGATCGACTACGACACCTTCGCGGCGCCGTATCAGAAGCGAGTGATCGATCAGGTCAAGGCCACCCACCCGGACACCCCGCTGATCCTTTACATCTCCGGCAGCGCCGGCGTGCTGGAGCGGATGGGCCGCACCGGTGTCGACATCGTCTCCCTCGACTGGACCGTGGACATGGCCGATGGCCTGGCCCGCCTGCCCGAGCACGTGGGTGTGCAGGGCAATGTGGATCCAGGCCTGCTGTTCGGCAGTCCGGAGGGGATCCGCGCCCGCATCCTCGACACGGTGCGCAAGGCCCAGGGCCGCCGCCACATCCTCAACCTCGGCCACGGCATCCTGCCCGGCACCCCCGAAGACAACGCCCGCGTGTTCTTCGAGACCGGCAAGGCCGTGCAGGAGCTGCTGGGGGCGGCCGTTTGAGCGCCCCGGCCCGGATCCTGATCACCGGCGCCGCCGGTTGCGTCGGTCAGTACACGGCCGAACACCTCTACCGCCACTCCGACGCCGAGCTGCTGCTGCTGCTGCGGGACCCGGCCAAGCTGCGGGCGGTGCCCCGCCACGATCCGCGCATCACCCTGCTGGTGGGTGATCTGCGCGATCTCGATCCCCATGCCGCCGCCATCGCCAGCGCCACCCGGGTGATCCACACCGCCACCGCCTGGGGGGATCCGGAGCGGGCCCAGCAGGTGAACGTGGTGGCGGTGAAGCGGCTGCTGGCCCTGCTCGATCCGCAACGGCTGGAGCAGGTGATCTACTTCTCCACCGCCAGCATTCTCGATCGCGAGCTGCGCCTGTTGCCCGAAGCGATGGCCTTCGGCACCGAATACATCCAGACCAAGGCCCAATGCCTGCAGGACCTGGAGGTCCATCCGCTGGCGGAGCGGATCGTGGCGGTCTTTCCCACCCTGGTCTTCGGTGGCCGGGTGGTGCCGGGCGATCCCCACCCCACCAGCTACCTGACCGCCGGCGTCAAGGAGGCGATCCCCTGGCTGCCCCTGGCCAAGTGGCTGCGAGCCGAGGCCAGCTTCCATTTCATCCACGCCGCCGACATCGCCACCGTCTGCGCCCATCTGGCCACCACCCCCCACCAGGCCAATCCTGAGCCGGGCCAGGGGGCGGTGCGGCGGCTGGTGCTGGGCCAGGCGCCGATCACGGTCAACCAGGCGGTCGCCACCCTGGTGCGCTGGCGCCGGGGCTGGGTGCCCCCCGTGGGTCTGGACCTGCGGGGCTGGCTGATCGAAGGACTGATCAAGCTGCTGCGGATCGAGGTGAACGCCTGGGACCGCTTCTCGATCCGCCAGCGCCACTTCGTGCATCAGCCGGTCAGCCCGCCGGAGCGGTTCGGCCTGACCAGTTACGCCCCCAGCCTCGAGGCGGTGCTGGAGACGGCCGGAGTCCCCCACCGGGGCCGACTGCCGGGCTGAAGGCCCGGCGAAGCCCCCCGGCACCGGAGGTTCGGTTATCCGCACCCATCGCCGGCCGGCGCAGACCTGGAGACGCCGCAGAACCGCTGCAGTGACAAGGATGTTGCCCAATTGTTGCGAATGCAACGGTCACTCGCATCGCCCGGCACCGGCCCCGTAGTTTGGGGTTGTTGCCCGTGATTCTCAGCAACGACCATGCGTCGTCTCATTTCTTTCTTCGCTCTCTGCCTGACGCTGGTGTTCGGAGCTGCCCCCAGCTTCGCCGCCGACAGCGCCCATGGCGCCCAAGTCTTCTCCGCCAACTGCGCCGCCTGCCACATGGGCGGCGGCAACGTGGTGAATGCCGAGCGCACCCTCAAGGCCGATGCGCTCAAGGCCTACCTCACCGGCTATGCCGATGGTCCTGAGGCCGCCGTCGCCACCCAGGTCACCAATGGCAAGAACGCCATGCCCGCCTTCGGCGGCAAGCTCAGCGCCACCGACATCGCCGATGTGGCCGCCTACGTGATCGAGCAGTCCGCCAAGGGCTGGTGATCACCGTGCAGGACGCGAAGCGCCGCTGGCCCAGGTCGGTGTAGCGCTTCCCGTCCCGACCGCTTCAGCAAAAGCGTTCAACAAACCGGGTCCATTCTCTGGGCCTTCCCGGTTTGATGACCTCGACCAGCCCCGGGATCTCCGGGGCTTTTTTGATGGCCGATGGCTGACGGGCCTACGGCGCTGGCCCGCCAACTCCGCCAGGCGGGACTCGACCGCTGGCTGGACATCTGGACGATGGGCAACGCCGTAGCCCTGAACTAGGGCCTACTCCCAGTGATCGATGGCCGCCAACGCCCCTAACCGTCCCAGCGGATGAAGGCACCGGGGGTGAGGTTGAGCAGCGGGCAGGTGGCCGGATCGGCGCCGTCCTGCAGATCGCTCAGGGGCCGCCGCTCAGGCTCCAGGTCAACGCTGGGATGGCTGTGGCGGCGCTGATCGGGGGTCAGCAGCAGGCCGACCCCGAGGGTCTGGGGCCAGCGGGCCATCACCATCAACGGACCCGCCAGATCGGCGGCACTCAGCTGGCGATCAGGGGCGGCACTGAGCAGCAGGGCGATCCGGGGCTGGTCGAGCAGGGCCCGCAGCCGGGGGTGCTCCTCGCGCTCGAGCCGCAATTCCCGCTTCTGGGCCCAGGTTGACAGGGCCGTGATCCGCTCGGTGGCGATGCGCTCATCGGCCTCGCCACGCCAGGCGAGCACGGCGCTGAGGCCGTGGGGGGTGGAGGCGTCGGCGGACTGGGGGGAGGCCTCCATCAGGTGGCCGAGTTTGAGGCGCTTGGCGTTGAGATAGGCGGCGTTGTGGTCGCCGGGATCCATCACCAGCGGCACCCGGTCTTCCACCACCAGCCCGTAGCCACCCAGGCCGGCAATCTTGCGGGGGTTGTTGGTGATCAACCGCAACCGCCGCACCCCAAGATCGCTGAGGATCTGGGCGCCGACGCCATAGTTGCGCAGGTCGGCGGCGAAGCCGAGGCGCTCATTGGCCTCGACCGTATCGAGACCGCCATCCTGGAGTGAATAGGCCCGCAGTTTGTTGATCAGGCCGATGCCCCTGCCCTCCTGGCGCAGGTAGACCACCAGGCCTTCACCGGCGGCCTCGATCATCCGCAGCGCCGCCTCCAGCTGGGGCCGGCAATCGCAGCGCAGGGAGCCGAAGGCATCGCCGGTGAGGCATTCGGAATGGACCCGCACCAGCACCGGGCCGACCGCCCGTTCGGGATGGCCCTTGACGATCGCCACATGCTCGCTGCCATCGAGCTCGTTGCGGAAGCCGATCGCCCGGAAGCTGCCGAAGCTGCTGGGCAGGGCCGCCTCCGCCTGGCGCCGCACGAACCGCTCGGTGTCGAGCCGGTAGCGGATCAGATCGGCGATCGAAATCAGCTTCAGGCCGTGGCCCCGGGCGTAGTCGACCAGCTGGGGCAGCCTGGCCATCGAGCCATCGGCATTCTGGATTTCGCAGATCACCCCAGCCGGGTAGAGCCCTGCCAGGCGGGCCAGGTCGACCGCCGCCTCGGTGTGGCCGGCGCGCTTGAGCACGCCCCCATCCCGGGCCCGCAGCGGAAAGATGTGACCCGGTCGGCGCAGATCCCTGGGGCGGGTCTCCGGGTGGATCGCCACCTGGATCGTGCGGGCCCGGTCCTCGGCGGAGATGCCGGTGCTCACGCCACTTTCCGGGCCAGCGTCAACGCTCACCGTGAAGGCGGTCTGGTTGCTGTCGGTGTTGCGATCCACCATCAACGGCAGATCGAGGGCATCGAGCCTCTCCCCCTCCATCGCCAGGCAGATCAGGCCCCGGGCGGCGGTGGCCATGAAGTTGATCTGCTGGGGCGTGGCGAACTGGGCGGCACAAATCAGATCGCCTTCATTCTCGCGATTCTCGTCGTCCACCACCACGATCGCCTCGCCGTTGCGGATCGCAGCCAGGGCATCGGCGATCGGATCGAACTGCACCGCGGCCGGAGCTGTGGCCTCAGGCCCCGGCGCGGCGGCCTGAGGCTGGGCAGGGGAGGCGAGGGCCGGGGCCGGAGCCGCCCCCTGGGGGAGCGCCCCATCGGCCAACGGCTGGCCAGTTGCCTGGCCAGACACGAGGAGATCCGGGGCGCTGGCCGGGGCGGCGCTGGCGCCGGACGGAACCCAGGGTCCGCTGGCGGAGCCGAGGCTGGAGGGGGCGCTGGTCAGGACCGTGGCGGGCAGGCGGATCTGTAGTTATAGGCCCCGGTACGATCCACCGTTCTCTCCACTCCGGCATGACAGGCACTCGGGTGGCCGTGATCGGCGCCAGCGGCTACGGCGGCCTGCAGACCCTGCGGCTGCTGAACGATCACCCCAGCTTGGAGGTGTCGTTCCTCGGCGGCGAACGCAGCAGCGGCAAGCGCTGGAGTGAACTGGTGCCCTTCCTGCCCCTGCCCGGCGATCCGGTGGTGCAGACCCCCGATCCGGCCGCCATCGCGGCGGCGGCCGACCTGGCGGTGCTGAGCCTGCCCAATGGCGTGGCCGCCACGCTGGCACCGGAGCTGCTGCAACGGGGCGTGCGGGTGGTGGACCTCTCCGCCGACTACCGCTACCGCTCCCTGGCCCGCTGGCAGGAGGTTTACAGCGCCGAGGCCCGCAGCGTGCCCCGCAGCGACGCCGACCTCTGCGCCGAGGCCGTGTACGGACTGGTGGAATGGGAGGAGGCACGGATCCGCCAAGCGCGTCTGGTGGCCGCCCCCGGCTGTTTCCCCACCGCCAGCCTGCTGGCCCTGCTGCCCTTTCTCAACCAGGGGCTGATCGAGACGGCCGGCATCGTCATCGATGCCAAGACCGGCACCTCCGGCGGCGGCCGGGCGGCCAAGGAGCACCTGTTGCTGGCCGAAGCCTCCGAAGCGGTGGCCCCCTACGGCGTGGTCGGCCACCGGCACACCAGCGAGATCGAGCAGCTCGCCACCCAGGCCGCCGGCCAACCGATCCAACTGCAGTTCACCCCCCACCTGATGCCGATGGTGCGAGGCCTGCTGGCCACCGTCTACGCCCGCCTGCGGGATCCGGGCCTCACCGCCGAGGACTGCACCACCCTGCTGGCTGCCGCCTACCGCCAGCGGCCCTGTGTGGAGGTGTTGCCGGTGGGCACCTATCCCTCCACCAAGTGGGTGCGCCAGACCAACCGCTGCCTTCTGTCGGTGCAGGTGGATGCTCGCACCGGCCAGCTGATCGTGATGAGCGCCATCGACAACCTGATCAAGGGCCAGGCGGGTCAGGGGGTGCAGTGCCTGAATCTGCTGGCCGGCCTGGAGGCGGAGGCGGGCCTGCCGCTGCTGCCGTTTTATCCCTGAGCCCCTGTCTGGAGCCCTCAGCCGGAGCCGTCTGGTGGTTCGGAGCCAGGGCGAACCCGGCGCAGGATCGCAGGCCCTGCCCCAGGCCATCGCGCCCGGAGCCAGCCAACAGCCCCGAGCAAGGGCAGCGGTTAGAACAGCCGGGCCGCCGCCAAGGCCACGGCCCGGGGCAACAGCCGGTGCTCCTGCCGCTGGATGCGGGCGCTGAGGCTGGCGTGATCGTCTCCGGCCCGCACCGGCACTGCCGCCTGGGCCAGGATCGGGCCCGCGTCCACCTCCTCAACCACCAGGTGGGCCGTGCAGCCGCTGAGCCGCACACCGGCAGCCAGGGCCTGACCCACCGCATCCACCCCCCGAAAGCTGGGCAGCAGCGATGGATGGATGTTCAGCAACCGCTCGGGGAAGGCGCTGATCAGCTCCGGGGTGACGATCCGCATCCAGCCCGCCATCACCACCAGATCCACCCCCCGCTCGCGGAACAGGGCCACGATCCGCTGATCGAGTTGGCGCCGGTCCCGCAGCTCGCGGTGGTCGAGCAGGGCGCAGGGCACCGCCAGCGCGGCGGCCCGCTGGCTGGCACCGCAGCCGGGATTGTTCACCACCAGCTGCACCACCTCGGCGTTAAGGGGCCCCTGGCGGCCGGCACGCACCAGCGCCTCGAAGTTGCTGCCGGCGCCGGAGGCCATCACCCCCAGCCGCAGGGGTGGTACCCGCTCGGGCCAGGCCAGGGGCCAGAGCAGGGCGTCGTCCAGAGGCTCGGCCGGCCCAGGCGGCGGGGCGTCCGCGGCGGCTGGGTTCGAGGGGGGGGCGGCAGGCGACGGGGCAGCGGGCGGCGGATTCATCGGCGCGGCACGGGCAAAAGCGCTTGGACGGTGGACAGCGACAGGGAAGCGGCCGGAAAAAGGGTTGGCGGGAGAAGGGTGTGGCCGGGAAAGGAAAAGGTGTGGCCGAGACGGCGCCGGATCGGGGTGATCGGGGCCGTTCGACCCCGGCGAGTCCGGGCGCCTGTGGCATCGGCGACCGGAGCCCCCTGGCGGTCTGGCTAGGTTCCCCCCAGCATGGCCAATGCCTGGAGCCTGGCAACGATGTCCCACCTCTCGATCCTGCCGACCGTGCTGCGGGATACCCGCTGCCTCGCCGCCAGCCTGGAGAGCCTCGGCCTCCACCCCGAATCCGGCGGTCAGCTGCGGGGATTCGGCCCTGACCACCAACGGGTCGAGCTGCGGGTCACCCTCCCCGATGGCCTCACCCTGGGCTGGCAGCGCGGCCCCGATGGCTGCCTCGCCCTGGTGGCCGATCTGCAGAGGCTGAGCCGCAGCCGCGACCTCGAGGCCCTGCTCTCCCGCCTGACCCGCGCCTATGCCGCCCGGGAAGCGATCGCCGCCGCCGCCCACCACCTGCCCGACGCCGTTGTCAGCCTCGGTGCCTGAGTCCTGGTCGCCCCCCCACCTGCACCTGGACCTGACGGCCCCCCATCAGCACCTGGTGCACGCCAGCCTGCGCTGGCAACCGCGGTCCGCCACCACCCTGGTGCGCCTGCCCGCCTGGACCCCGGGCTCCTACCTGATCCGCGACTACGTCCGCACCCTGGAGGGCCTCAGCGCCCGCCAGGGCGAGAGGGAGCTGCTGATCGAGCGGCTAGAACCCTCCTGTTGGCGCCTCCACAGCGAGGGTCAGGAACCGCTGCTGCTGACCTGGCGGATCCTCGCCACCGACCTGTCGGTGCGCACCTGCCAACTCAATGGCGACCATGGCTTCCTCTGCCTGGCCGGGGTAGCCCTGCAGCTGGAGGGGGAACGCTGGTCGCCCCATCGCCTCACCCTGACGCTGCCGGAGGGCTGGAGAGCTTTTCTGCCCCTGCCGGAGCAGGGCGAGGGCTGGCTGGCCCGCGATTTCGACCAGCTGATCGACAGCCCGGTCGAAGCCGGTCCCCATCCCTGCCACCCCTTCCAGGTGGCCGGAGTGCCCCACCGCTGGGTGAGCTGGGGCGATGACCTGCCGAGCCGGGATCCGTCCTGGCTGGCCGATGTGGAGCGGATCGCCCTGACCTGCTGCCGCCTGATCGGAGTCGAACGCCCCGCCAGCGATGCCTATCTGTTCGTGCTGCATCTGCTCGTGAAGGGCTATGGCGGCCTCGAGCACGACGACGGTTGTGTGCTCCAGTTCGGTCGCACCGCCTTGGGGGAACCCCAGGGCCGGCGGCGGTTGCTGCAGCTGGTGGCCCACGAATACCTGCACCAGTGGAATGTGCGGCGGCTGCGGCCGGCCGAGCTCACCCCGATCGACTACGACAGGGCCGTGGTGGTGCCAACCCTGTGGTTTGCCGAGGGGGTGACCAGCTACTACGACCAGCTGATCCCCGTGGCCGCTGGCCTGGCCAGTGAAGCCGATCTGCTCCACGATCTGGGGGAGGAGCTGAGCCGCTATCGGCTCACCCCCGGCCGGCGGGTGCAGAGCCTGCGCGCCAGTGCCGAAGAAGCCTGGGTGAAGCTATACCGCCCCGATCCCCATAACAGCGACTGCCAGGTGAGCTACTACCTGAAGGGTGCCGTTGTCGCCCTGGCGCTGGATCTGCACCTGCGCCGCCACGGCTCCAGCCTGGCAGCCGTGCTCCAGGAGCTGTGGCTTTGCCACGGCCGCCAGGGGCGTGGCTATCGGGAGGCCGATCTGCTCACGGCCTTCGGCCGCCACGCCGCCGATCTGTCCACCCTGCTGCCGATTTGGCTGAATTCCGGAGAAGATCTGGATCTGACTTCCTATCTGGCTGATGTGGGCCTGAGGTTGAATGCCGTGCCCAGCAGCCATCCCCATTCCGGCTGGCAATGTGGCTCGGCCATGATCTTGGAGCGGGTCAGTCGCGGGGGCCCGGCCGAAGAAGCTGGCCTGCAAGTGGGGGACGAACTGCTGGCCCTTGCCGGCCAGCGTCTGCGCTCGCCGGAACAGCTGGGCCCGCTGTTGCAACGCCTGATGGTGGGTGAGGAACTCCCGGGATCGGGCTATCCCCTGCTCTTCTGTCGCGATGGCCGCATCCGCGAGACCCCCCTGCGACCCGGCCCGCCGCTGACGGAACGCTGGCAGCTGGAGCTGGATCCGGAGGCTGCGCCGGACGCTGCCGATCGGCGGCGGCGCTGGTTGGAGCTGGTGCCGTGAACGCTCAGAGCCGCCGCCCCCTGCTGGTCGCCCTCGCCGGAGCGGCCGCCCTCAGCCTGGGAGGCCTGCTCTGGCTCTCCCGCGGCCTGCTGCAGCGATTGGCGGACCAGCCTCGTGATCGCCCCTCCCTGATTGATCTGCTGGCCGAAGGGCAGCGGCCCAATCCGGCCCAGCCCCGGCGACGGGTCAGCGCCCCCCCCAGCCAGGCCACCTGGGTGTCCCCCCTCAAGCAGGCCTGTCCGATCCGTGATCCCGAGGACGAAATTCGCCTCACCGGATTATTGGCCAGCCTGCCTGAGCGCCGCCAACGGGTGGTCATCGATCCGAGCAACTTCGGCGAGCGCCTGCGGCAGGACATCGGTGGCAATCGGATCGATCCACGGCCGCGCTTGGTGGTGCTGCACGAGACGGTGTATGGGATGGAATCAGCGATCAACACCTTCCGCACCCACCATCCGAATGACGCCAACCAGGTGAGCTACCACACCCTCATTGGCGGCGATGGCCAGGTGGTCGACACGGTGCCAGCGGAGAAGCGGGCCTTCGGTGCAGGCTTCTCCGCCTTCCAGGGCCAATGGGCGATGACCAGCCCCAAGGTGAGCGGCTCGGTCAACAATTTCGCGTTGCACATCAGCCTCGAAACGCCCCTCGATGGCGAGAACGACAGCCCCTCCCACAGCGGCTACAGCCCTGCCCAGTACGACGCCCTGGCGGTGGTGCTGGCGGACTGGATGCAGCGCTTCTCGATCCGCCCGGAGGCGATCACCACCCACCGCCATGTGGATCTGGGCCTGGAGCGCTCCGATCCCCGCAGCTTCAACTGGACGGCCCTGCGCACACGTCTGGCGGCGCTGGGAGTGATCTGCTGAGCCTTCGAGCGCCAAGCAAGGCCGCTGTGGTGGTTCCGATGATCAGATCGCTCAGATCATCGGGCTGGTGGGGCGGTTGCGGGTGCCATAGATCAGGGCATGGAGCTCCGGATCCTGCATGTAGCGCAACACCCGACCCGGATAATCGAGCTTGCCGTTGTGCAGATAGGCCAGGGTGGCCAACGCCTTGGCATCCCTTGGTGAACGGCTGGCCATCAGCTGCCGCTGCTGGGGCAGACCGAGGGCAGCGCGCAGGCGCACGAACTTGCTGGCCAGCAGCGACACACTGCGCTCGGGATCGAGCAGCTCAAGGCGAGCCTGCTCGATCGCTTCGGGGCTGGCATCGGCGGGCAGCAGCCCCTGCTTGACCATCTCGCCCACCCCAAGCTGGGCTGGGCCATGGGTGTTGAACAGGCCGGAGGCGGCGGCGATCGGGGTGTTTTCGCCGGGCTTGGCGTGCTGCAGTTCGTCGAAGAGCACGGCGGCCAGCAGCATCGGATTGAGCTGGTGACGGCGGGCCTCCACCAGGATCAGCGGCCGCAGCTCCTCGAGCCGGCCGAGGGTGTGGCTGCGCAGGGGCTGAAGACTGTCGATGCCGGCGGTGAACAGCTGGGCCAGCTGGGGCTGGGGTCCGTGCACACCAAAGCGGCGGTTGAGCTCACGCAGCTCCTCGGTGCTGAAGTCGATCGGATCGGGCCTCAGACCCTCACTGGGCGGACGGCTGGCCACTCCGGCGGTGGGAGTGCTGCCGACGGCCGGCACACCGACCGGAAGCACAGGGCGGTAAATAGCCTGCAGGAGCGATTGGCCAAGGGGAAGACCAGCCAACACAAAGCCCAGCCCCATCGAGACGCCCAGGGCCAGCCGACGGGGGTTGAGGCGTGACTTGGTAGCGCCGCCCATGGTGACAAGGGGCTGGGGTCGGGTCAGGCAAAACCTCGGAAATTCTTCCCGATTGATTGTCTCAGAACCAGGCCGGGGCCAGTGCCTGCCCCGGTTCGGTCTGTCGGGTGGACCACACAACCGCCGGGCGCAGCGGCTCAGGGGATTCCCAGCGCGGCGCTGGATGGGCTTGGATGCCGCCAGCCGAGCGCTGAGGCGCCAGCACGCCCCCATGTCCCCTATGCCACCGCTGACGCCCTCAACCCTCTCCCCCCTGGATGGCCACGATCCCGGCGGACTCTGGCAGCGGTTCTGCTCCCTGCTCTGGCATGACCCGGCCCAGGGGTTCTGGCTCGATGTGAGCCGCATGGGGATCAGCACCGACACGATCACCACCCTCACCCCCTGCTTCGAGCGCGCCTTCGCGGCGATGGCCGCCCTGGAGGGCGGCGCGATCGCCAACCCGGATGAGGGGCGCCAGGTGGGGCACTACTGGCTGCGCACCCCCAGCCTGGCTCCGGACCCCGACGCCGGCGCCCACGTCAGCGCCGAGATCGCCGCCATCGACGCCTTCGGCAAGGCCGTGCTGGCCGGGGAGCGCCGGGCACCGAACGGCGAGCCGTTCAGCGGCGTGCTGTGGATCGGCATCGGCGGCTCTGGCCTCGGCCCGCTGCTGATGATCCGCGCCCTGCAGCAGGAGGGCCGCGGCCTGCCCTTCCATTTTTTCGACAACGTCGATCCCCAGGGCATGAGCCGCACCCTGGCCGCCCTTGGCGACAGCCTGCGCACCACTCTGGTGGTGGTGGTGAGCAAGTCCGGCGGCACCCCGGAACCGAGGATCGGCATGGAGCAGGCCCGGGCGCGGCTGGAAGCCCTCGGCGGCAGCTGGAGTGGCCAGGCCGTGGCGGTGACGATGGCCGGCAGCCAGCTCGACCAACTCGCCGCCGGGGAGAACTGGCTGGCCCGCTTCGACCTACCGGACTGGGTCGGCGGCCGCACCAGCATCACCGGAGCCGTGGGGCTGCTGCCGGGGAGCCTGATCGGCGCTGACATCCACGCCTTCCTCGCCGGCGCCTCGGCCATGGACGCCGCCACCCGTCGACCGGAGCTGCTCGCCAACCCGGCAGCCCTGATGGCCGCCGCCTGGTATGCCGCCGGCGACGGCAAAGGCCGCCGCGATCTGGTGGTGCTCCCCTACCGCGACCGGCTGGAGGTGTTCAGCCGCTACCTGCAGCAGCTGGTGATGGAATCCCTGGGCAAGGACCTGGATCGCCAGGGCAACACCGTGCATCAGGGCCTGGCTGTCTACGGCAACAAGGGCTCCACCGATCAGCACGCCTATGTGCAGCAGCTGCGCGATGGTCTCGACAACTTTTTCGTGACCTTCATCGAGGCCCTCGATGACCCGGCCGACATCGGCCCCCTCGGCCAGGAGCACCCCCAGGACTTCCTGGAGGGCTTTCTGCAGGGCACCCGTGCCGCCCTCACCGAAGGGGGGCGACAGAACCTCTCGATCACGGTGCGCCGCTTTGACGAGCGCTCCCTCGGCGCTCTGATCGCCCTGTTCGAGCGGGCGGTCGGCCTCTATGCCGAGCTGATCGACGTCAATGCCTACCACCAGCCCGGCGTCGAAGCCGGAAAGAAGGCCGCTGCCGTGGTGCTCAGCCTGCAGGGGCGCCTGGAGGCCCTGCTGGCCGATGGCCAGCCCCGCAGCCTCGACGAGCTGGCCGCGGCCCTGGAGCTGGCCAGCCCCGAGCCGCTGTTCTGGACCCTGCGCCACCTCTGCCATAACCCGCGGGGCCTGGTGGCGGAGGGATCCTGGGGGGATCCCGATTCCCTGCGCTTCCGCAGCGGCCGCTGAGGGGCAGCTGGGAGGCCGCTGAGGGGGGCGCAGGCCCACCCAGGGTCCCAGCCAGGCAGGCAGCGCGGAGAGTCCGCAGGAGCCGGCTGCGGCGATCAGGGCACCAGGTTGACCAGCTTGCCGGGCACCACGATCACCCGGCTGGGTGGCTTGCCCTCCAGCCAGCGGGCAGCCACCTCGCTGGCCAGGGCCAGCTGTTCCAGGGTGGCGCGGTCGGCGTCGGCGGGGACCTCGAGGCTGCCGCGCACCTTGCCCTTGATCTGGATCACCAGCGGGATCGTGTCGCGGACCAGGGCGGCGGCATCGGCCTGGGGCCAGGATTGGCCGTGAACGCTGCCGGGGCCGGCGAGCCGGTGCCAGAGCTCCTCGGCCAGATGGGGGGCGAATGGGGCCAACAGGATCAACAGGGAGGCCAGGGCCTCCCGGGCCACCTTGGCTCCGCTGGCCTCCAGCTGCTCGGCCATGGCGTTGCTGAGTTTCATCAGCTCGGAAATGGCGGTGTTGAACTGGTAATCGCCACTGAGGTCTTCGCTGATGGCGGCGATGGCGGTGTGCACGGCACGGCGCAGCTCCCGCTCCGCCGCCGCCGGGCCGTCTGCGGGACCTGCGGCCCCGCCATCAGGGGCAGCGACCTCCGGCCAGCCCTGCAGACTCAGGCCACGGCCGGCCGCCCCTTCCACCAGGCGCCAGAGGCGCTGCAGGAAGCGGAACTGGCCCTCCACATCGGCGTCATCCCACTCGAGATCCTTCTCCGGCGGCGCCTTGAACAGAATGAACATCCGGGCCGTGTCAGCGCCGTAGCGATCGATCACCGCGGCAGGATCAACGCCGTTGTATTTCGACTTCGACATCTTTTCGTAAAACACCTCCAACGTCTCGCCGCTGATCGGATCGCGGGGATCATCCACATCCTTGACATCGGCGGGTGCGATGTATTTGCCGGTGTGGGGGTTCTTGTAGGTGATCCCCTGCACCATTCCCTGGGTGAGCAGGCGCTGGAAGGGTTCGTTGAAGCCGAGCAGGCCGCGATCGCGGAGAACTTTGGTGAAGAAGCGGGAGTAGAGGAGATGCAGGATCGCGTGTTCGATCCCACCCACATACTGATTCACCGGCAGCCAGCGATCCACCGCATCGCGGCCGAAGGGCAGCGCCGTGTTGTGGGGATCGCTGTAGCGCAGGTAATACCAACTTGAACAGATAAACGTGTCCATCGTGTCGCTCTCCCGCCGCGCCGGACCACCGCAGCACGGGCAGGGAACGTTGACCCAGCTCTCCAGCTGCGCCAGTGGCGAAGCCCCCCGACCGCTGAAGGCCACGCCGCGGGGCAGCTCCACCGGCAGCTGCTCGGCCGGCACCGGCACCACGCCGCAGTCGGGGCAGTGGATCACCGGGATCGGGCAGCCCCAGTAGCGCTGGCGTGAGATCAGCCAATCGCGCAGGCGGTACTGGATCCGCGCCCGCCCCCAGCCCTCGGCCTCGGCGGCGGCGGTGATCGCCTCCTTGGCGGCGGCGCTGGTCAGCCCATCGAAGCGACCGGAAGCGACCAACACCCCGGGTTCGGTCCAGGCGCAGCCCTCCACCGGCAGGCCATCACCACCGGCGGGCACGATCACCGTCTGGATCGGCAGCTCGTACTGGCGGGCGAACAGAAAGTCGCGCTGGTCGTGGGCCGGCACCCCCATCACGGCACCGGTGCCGTACTCGGCGAGCACGTAATCGGCGATCCAGACCGGAATCAGCGCCTCGGTGGCGGGATGGCGCACCACGGCCCCGAGCGGCACACCGCGCTTCGGGCGGTCCTCGGCGGTCCGCTCCAGGTCGCTCTGCCGGCTCACCAGATCGCAGAAGGCGTTCACCGCGTCCCGCTGCCCGGGGCTGGTCAGGCTGGCCACCAACGGATGCTCCGGGGCCAGCACCACGTAGGTGGCCCCGAAGACCGTGTCGGGCCGGGTGGTGAACAGGGTGATCGCCCCCAGCTCGGCGTGGTCGCCGGCCAGGGGAAAGGCCAGTTCGGCGCCTTGGCTGCGGCCGATCCAGTTGGCCTGCATGGTGCGCACCCGCTCGGGCCAGCCCTGGAGCTGGTCGAGATCATCAAGGAGCTGCTGGGCGTAGTCCGTGATCCGCAGGAACCACTGCCGCAGCTGGCGCTTCTCCACCAGGGCGCCGGAACGCCAGGAGCGACCATCCCCGTCGACCTGCTCATTGGCGAGCACGGTCTGATCGATCGGGTCCCAGTTGACCGTGGCCTCCTTCTGATAGGCGAGGCCGGCATCGAGGAACTGCAGGAACAGCCACTGGGTCCAGCGGTAGTAATCGCTGTGGCAGGTGGTCACCTCCCGGTCCCAGTCGATCGAGAGGCCCAGCTGACGCAACTGCTCGCGCATCGCGGCGATGTTGCGGTCGGTCCAGTCGCCGGGGTCCACCCCCCGCTCGATCGCAGCATTCTCCGCCGGCAGGCCGAAGGCGTCCCAGCCCATCGGATGCAGCACCCGGCAACCGCGCATGCGGGCGTGGCGGGCGATCACATCGGTGATCACGTAGTTGCGCACATGACCCATGTGCAGGTTCCCCGAGGGATAGGGGAACATCGAGAGGGCGTAAAAGCTCTCCCCGACCGGATCGGGGGTGCGGTCCAGCCCCTGCTCGGCCCAGAGCCTCTGCCAGCGGCGTTCGATCTGGTCCGGCTGGTAGCGGCCTGGGTCGCTCACGGGGTGCTGGTCAGCAGGAGGCCGATCGTGCCACAGCCCGCTTCAGCCCAGGCTGCGCAACAGCACCACCTGCTCGCGGTTGAGCAGCACCAGGGGGAGCGTCGGTTCGGGCTGCAGCGCAATGAACTGGTGGTCCTGCCACTTGATCCGGCCGGTGACGATCTGGCCAGCGCTCATCTCGATGTGGACGAGGCTGCGGCTGCGGATCAGGTCCTGCAGATGGCGCACGCTGGGTGAGGAGGTATCGAGGCGCGGTGAGCGCTGCTCGAAGAAGCTCTGCATAGGATCGACCCGTAGCGGCCCCGGCGGTTGTGCTCCAGTTCAGCAAATACCAGGGACTCGGCAACGATTTCCTCCTCTTCGACGGCCGCGACCTCGACGAGCCGGAGACGGCCTTCGGGCTCACCCCGCAGCTGGTGGCCCGCCTCTGCGACCGCCGCTTCGGCGTGGGGGGCGATGGGGTGATCCTGGCCCTGCCGCCCCGCCAGGGCGGTGAGCTGAGGATGCGGATCTTCAACGCCGATGGCAGCGAACCGGAGATGTGCGGCAACGGCATCCGCTGCCTGGCGCGCTTCCTGGCCGACAACGACGGCGATGGCCCCGGCCGCCGCTGGCAGGTGGAGACCCTGGCCGGCCGGATCGTGCCTGAACTCATGCCCGATGGCGGCATCCGGGTCGACATGGGACCGCCCTTCCTCGAACCGGCCACCGTTCCCACCACCCTGCCCCTGGGTCCGGCGGGCCTGCCCCAGGGAGAGCTGGAGGCGGCGGGGGAGCGGTTCACGGTGGCGGCCGCCGGCATGGGCAATCCCCATGTGGTGATTCCGGTGGCCGATCTCGACGCCTTCGATCTGGAGCGCTTCGGCGCGGCATTGGAGGTCCACCCTGCCTTCCCGGCCCGCACCAACGTGCATGTCGTGCAAGTGATCGCGCCGGACCACCTGCGGATGCGCGTCTGGGAGCGGGGGGCCGGCCCCACCCTGGCCTGCGGCACCGGCGCCTGCGCCACCCTGGTGGTCTGCCATCGGCTCGGCCTCTGCGACGGCCGGGCCCGGCTCGATCTGCCCGGTGGCCCCCTCTGGATCGAATGGGCCGGTGAGGGAGCGCCGGTGCTGATGACCGGACCGGCGGAGGTGGTGTTCGAGGGGGTGCTGGCGCCGGAGTTGCTGGGGCTGGAGGCGATTCCGCCTGACCCCGGCAGCGCCGAGGCGGACACCGGCAGCGCCAAGGCGGGGCTCGGCGCCACCCCGGAGCCGTCCCTGGACGCCGCCTCGCCCCCCGCCGCCGAGATCGAGTGCGCCACGGCCTGCGTGCAAGGCTGTGTGCGGCCGGAGGCCTGCGCCAGCGCCGAGGCCCGGGCGCGGGTGGCAGCCCTGCTGGAGGGGCGCTCCCTCGATGAGCTGGTGGCCCTGGCCACGGCGGCGGCGGCCGAACGGGCCGGCCGGGCCGCCGGCGGCGATGGCTGAGGCGGGGGCCAGGGCGGCGGCGATGGCGGCGGCGGAGTCGGTGTTGCACCAGGAGATCAATCCGGCCCTCGGCGCCTACTTCGATGCCTGCGCCACCACCCCCCCCAGCGCTGGCGTGGTGGCGGCGATGGCCGAAGCCCAGGCGCTCGCCTGGGCCAACCCATCCAGCCTCCATGGCTTCGGCCTGGCAGCAGCCGAGAGCCTGGAGCGCAGCCGCCAGCGCCTGGCCAGCAGCCTGGGGGATCCCGAGGCCGAGCTGCTGTTCACCTCCGGAGCCAGCGAGGCGATCCACCTGGCCCTGCTGGGCAGCGCCAGGGCCCTGCCCACCGGCCGGCTGCTGATCTCCGCGGTGGAACACCCGGCCACCCTGGCGGCGGCGGCCCAGCTGGAAGCCCAGGGTTGGACGGTGTGCCAGCTGCCGGTGGACCGGCGCGGCCTGCTTCGGCTGGAGGCCCTGGCAGAGCTGCTGGCACCGCCCACCCGGCTGGTGTCGCTGATCTGGGGCCAGAGCGAGGTGGGGGCCCTGCAGGACCTACAGGCCGCCGCCGCGCTCTGCCGCCAGGCCGGGGTGCCGCTGCATGTGGACGCGGTGCAGGTGGTGGGCCACCGCTGCCGGGAGATCGGGGCCCTCGGCTGGGATCTGCTCACCTGCACGGCCCACAAGCTGCAGGGGCCGCGGGGCATCGGACTGCTGCTGCGCCGCCACCACCATCCCCTGGTCCCCCTGATCGGCGGGTCCCAGGAGGGGGGCAAGCGGGGCGGCACCGAAGCGGTGGTGCTGGCCGCCGGCTTCGCCCAGGCCCTGGCGGAGGCCGCCGGGCGGCTGGAGCGCCATGGAGGGCAGGATCCGATCGAACCGCTGCGGGACCGGCTGCTGGCGGAGTTGCTGGCCCTGCCCGGGGTGGAGCTGAGCGGACCATCGCCGGCGTTGCTCGAACCGCGCCTGCCCCACCACATCAGCCTGCTGGTGCGGGACCAGCGGGGCCGGCCCCTGGCGGGTCGGGAGCTGGTGCGCCGCCTCTGGCGCGAGGGAGTGGCGGCGGGCAGCGGATCGGCCTGCCGCAGCGGCGGCGCCAGCGGCGCCAGTGCGGTGCTGCTGGCGATGGGCTACGGGGAGGCGGAAGCGGCCGGCGGCCTGCGCCTGAGCCTCGGCCCCTGGCACACCGCCACCGACCTGGCGCCGGTGGCCGGGGCCCTGGAGCGGGCCCGGCAGGGTCTGGAGGGGATCGCCTGAGGCGGGGCGGGGGAGCCGCCAAGGCCAACCCCAAGCCCCGGCACGGCCTGGGGCAAAAGAGCGAGCCAACAGCGCCGAACGGCGGCCGATCGCCACCATCGGAGAGCCCCGGTCCAGAAGGAGCCCCCCACCGGCCTCGATCGGGATCGGTAAGGTCCTGAACCAAACCCAGGCCGCCGCGATGCTCCCCCCCGATCTGCGCACCGCCGAGGCCGAGCTGCTCGACGCGCTGCGCTCGGCCCTGGCCGCCGACCCCCGCGGCCGCTGGACGGTGGAGCTCCGCTTCGAGGGCCTGCGGCTGCTGGCGCCGGTGCTGCGGCTGGCCGACGCCCTGGAGGCGGCCGGCACACCGTTTCGGCTGCTATTCGCCGATGCCGGCGCCGCCGCCCTGGCCCGCCGCGATGGGGCAGGCCTGGCGCCACGGATCGCCAGCTTCAGCGACGCCCTGCGCCGCCGCCAGACGGATGGGGGTGGCACGACCAACACGGACGCGCCGGCGGCTGGGGGCGAGCCCAGCACCCAAGAGACGCAGCAAGGGGCCGACGCCGCGGAGGATCGGGAGGTGCTGCTGCTGGTCGCCCCCAGCCAGGCCGAATACGGGGTGGTGGAGCCCCTGTGCCAGGGCCACGCGGGCGCCGTGGTGCTGATCAATCCCTCCCTGGAGGATGCGGCGGTGGGGATCGGCAGCGTCGCCCGCCAGCGCCGGCGGGGCTTCCTGGCCGGCTGGAACGCCGCCTATGCCCTGATCCCGCGCGGCGACAGCGCCCTGCGCCGCTGTCATCCCGGCGACTGGGAGCTCTACCGGCTCGACCCCGACGGCTACCGGGCCGTGGCCAGCTTCCCCCAGAAACCGGACAGCGAGCAGCAGGAGGCGGCCCTGGCCGGCGGCGAGGGCGGCGGGCTGGGGGCCACCCTGCGGTCGGTGGATCGCCTGCTGGAGGGGCTGCAGAACTGAGGCATCCGCCACTGGTGCTCTCGCGGAGCGCTGCTTACACTTCGCGCACTCTCGCTCCGCCATGACCTCCCCCTCCCCTTCCGGCCGTGGCTGGAGCCCCGTCGACCTCGGTGCCGCCGCCGCCGTGGTCCTGGCGGTCGGTGGTGTGATCTGGGGTCCGAGGCTGAGCGGAGCCGTGGCCACCGCCACCGGTGCGCTCCAGCCCGTCACGGTGATGGTCGACGTGCGCGGCGTTCCGGCCGCCGATCCGGCCGGTTTGATCCGCTCGGCGCAGGCGGAGGGCAAGGTGGCGATCGTGATCCGCAACCAGCCCCACGGCAGCGTCAAGCTCAGCCGGATCCAGCCGCTGGAGCGCCGGCTGACGATCCTCACCCCCGATGGCCGGCTGGTGAGCACCCCGGATCCCAACCAGAAGACCTTCGGCACCTTCGACGGCCGCTTCGTGCTCGAGGGCCAGGGCCGCCGCAGCGCCGGCGGGGTGGTGTTCGGCAACCAGACCCTCAAGGTGGGCGCGCCGGTGGAACTGGAGGGCAACAACTACCGCTTCAGCGGCACCGTCACCGACCTCCGCCTGCAGAACTCCTGATGACCATGGCCCTCTCCGCCCTCCCCCCTCGCCCGCGCCGGCGGGTTGGTCGCGGCCTTGCCCTGGTCCTGCTCGCCCTGCCGGCCCTCAGCCCGGCCCTGACGGCCCCGGCGGCCTCCGCTCAGGAAATCAGCCCCGCCCTGCCGGGCCGACTCCGGCCGCGCCCACCGCGGCTGGCGGCCCTGCCACCGCTGCCGCCCCCGCTGGGCGTGCCCCAGCTCCAGGCCCAGGTGAGCTGTCCGGCCCTGCAGCAGCGGATCGCGACCCTGGTCGCCCCTGAGGCCAACGTCTGGAGCGTGACGGTGGCCGACGGCCAGGGCCGCCTGCTGGCTGATGTCAACGGCACGGTGTCACGGCTGCCGGCCTCCAACCAGAAGCTGGTGAGCACCGCCTTCGCCCTCGACAGGCTCGGCCCCGACCATCGGCTCAGCACCCAGCTCTGGCGCCTTCCCGATGGCCGGTTGCGGCTGATCGGCCAGGGCGACCCCGATCTGGCGGTGCCCCAGCTGCAGAGGCTGGCGCGGATCGCTGTCAGCAGCAGCGGCGCTTCACCCCAGGCGCCGGTGCGCCTGGAGCTGGCGGAGGAAAACCAGGAGGCCTGGTGGCCCCGCGGCTGGCACTGGGGGGATCGCAGCACCGCCTACGGGGCACCGGTGACCCGGCTGGCGGTGACCAGCAATGCGATCGACGACGCGGTGATGAACCCGCCTGCTCGGCTGCGCACCCTGCTGGATCGCAGCATCAGCCGCGAGGCGTCGCCCGGGGCGATCACCCTCAGCGTGGTCTCAGCCCGGGAGCAACTTCCCCCCGATGCGGTGCTGCTCCACCAGGAACCCTCCACGTCGATGCAGGGGCTGTTGAGCCTGGCCAACACCGAAAGCCACAACTTCACCGCCGAAGTGCTGTTGCGCACGGCAGCGGGCACCTGGGATGAGGAAGAGGCCAGCCGCCGCCTCACCGCCTGGCTGCAGCAGCAGGGGCTGCCGTTGCAGGGGGTGCGGGTGCGGGATGGCAGCGGCCTGGACCGAGGCGATCGGGTCACCAGCCGCTTCCTGACGGCCCTGCTGCTGCGCATGGACCAGCATCCCTACGCCCGCTATTACAGCGGTTCGATGGCGATCGCCGGCCAGCGGGGCACCCTGCGCCATCTGTTCAGCGGCACCAGCCTCGACGGCCGCCTGTATGCCAAGACCGGCACCCTCACCGGCGTGCGGGCGATCAGCGGCATCCTCCAGACCGGAGACGGACCCCGCTATGTGAGCACCATCTCCAATGGGGCGGCCACACCGAACCGCACGATCGGCCAGGTGATGCGCCAGGTCCAGAATGTGGGCCTCTGCGGCGGCGGCCTCGGCGACGCAGCCAGCCGCTGAGCAGTCAGCCGCTGAGCAGCGAGCCGCTGAAGTTCAGCCATCATCGAGCGAGGTCTCGAGCAGGTAGGCCGCCAGATTGCTCATCGAGCGGCCCTCCCAATCGCTGCGTTCAACCAACTGGTGGTAGATGTTTTGCGGCAGGGTGATGGTGAGGCGGCGGGGATAGCGAAAGGCCGGTGCGGTTGAGCTGGGATAGGCCGTCATGGGTCTGCAGATCTGGAACAGCCTTCAGTGTCATGCCGCCGATCTGATGCGGTCAAGCACCTGATTCCAGGATCCCACTTGGGCGAGTCCCACAACTGGGTAGGACCTGCAACATCCAGCCACAGTTACGCATGCTGCGCCATGGTGATCCGGTGGACGAGGGATTACCGGTTCTGACCTGCCTGGTCCTTGACCGTCACATCCTGGTGGGAAAGGCCGTCGGCGGCCTGCTGGCCGAACACTGCGGACTGGAGCTGGTGGGGGTGTTTTCCTCCGTGGACCAGGCCCTGGTGTTCATTGCAACGTCCCCCCCTGATTTATTGCTGCTCGATCTGCATTGCACCGGTGAGCATGGCGAAACCTGGATCGATGCAGCCTCGGCCCTGAGGCGTGCCAATCCAGCCGGCCGGCTGATCCTGATCACCGACAGCAGTGAAACCCTGACGCCGCCTGAGGAGGTGAAGCCGATGCTGCTTGGCATCGTCGACAAACGCCACGACTGGGATGACCTGGTGCGGATGGTGACCCGATTGCAGGAGCTGAGCCCGCGGCGCTCGCTGATGAGCAATCCGAAATGGCGCCTGCAGATGGACACCCTCTCGCCACGGGAACTGCGGGTGTTTCACGCCCTGGGCCTTGGTCTTCTCAACAAGGAAATCGCCCACTCCCTCGGCCTCAGCCTGCAGACCGTGGAGACCTACCGCAAACACATCAGCGCCAAGTTGTCGCTGAGCGGCTCGGAGATGATCCGCGCCGCAACGCTCTACCGCTGCACCAACCCGATCACCGCCCAAGCTGGGGAGCTGCCCCACTGAGGGGCGTCAGGGGGTGCGCCACCGGATCGACGCCGATCGAGCTTCCAGAGCGGCTGCAGCGCCATGGAATCACTGGATGCTGAGAACCGGCCCAGCTGTCACCGCTGCGGTCATCCCGGATGGCACCACACCCGGTGGCCGCCGCCATCGCGGCAAGGAGATCGGCTGCCCTCACAGGGCGTCGGCGCGGGTGGGTCAGCCATGCCACCAGCCAGCGCCATGGGGCCGACCAGGAGGATCGGGCGGTGTTCTGACCGCAGCGGCATCTGGCTGGTGACACGCGGTGACCGTGCTGCCCTGCGGAGGCGGTGAGCGGGTGTGCCCGGGCAAGGCTCTTGGGGACTGGGACTGGAAGCTGGGCTGGGACTGGGTGGCCGCCTCCAACGACGAAGCCACGCTCAACATTTCTTCACACTAGGATGGCCAAAAGCATCTCCCCTCCTTGAACGACCTTCTGGCTGCTGTTTACCTGATCTTCTTTGCGTTGATCGCCGGTGGAGCTTTCGCCTTGATGAGCCAGAACCTCCGCGGCTCAGCTTCGCTGACGTCTGCCCCGCAAGCCTCCAAACCCAAGCGCCATCCCGAGGCTCCCGAACCCGGAGATGAAGTCCTTTACGTCGACCTCAGCCGGGAGCGGCTGGAGGAGCTTTATCAAAGGGCATCGTGAGTCGTCAGCAGGCTGCTCGAATCGCCGCCCAGGGCCTGCTGGTGGAGCAGTCCTGGTTGAGCGTGGGCGCGGAGTCGTCTGAGCCACAACCCGTGGCTGCGGCAACGGGCGCTGGCGAATCAACCCACCAGCACCGGCTCCACCCATTCCATCGGAGCAGCCACAGGCCCCGCCAGCGGTGAGAGAGCTCGCCAGTGGCCCCGCTGCCAGCCAGTCGCTGTGCCTGCGTCGCCCGGCTGGCGCTGCAGCTGGAAGCCCTTGCCCAACCACACCGGCGGCTTCACGTCGTCTGTGGAGGAGCTGGCTTTCCGCCCTCCGCCCCCGAAGCCTTTGGGGCCAGGTGCCGGCGAAATCTCACCCTCGCTCACGAGCTGGGGGGCATAAAGCTGAGCCAGGAGAGCGTGCACGCAGAGTTGCTCCATCCGGGCTGCCGTGCCCCTGACGCCATCCGCGTCCCACTCCCAAATGGTGGGGCTGAAGTCGGTGTGCGCCGGCTGCTGCGCCTTCGCCGCTGGGTCGAGCACGTTGCTGGCCAGGTAGGTGGAGCCGTCTTCCCCCAGGCCGATGCAGGCCAGGCTGCCACCGGCCAGCTCGAAGTTGTCGGGCAGCCAGCCCTCCATCGCCCGCACCTCGGCCACCACCACCGAGCGGACCTCCGGACCCTCCTCGCTGAACAGAGTGCCTTTGGGCAGCAGCAGCCGGAAGCAGCTGATGTCCCGCGGAAGATCAGGGGTGAGCGTGGGCTGCTCGGTCTGCGGAACACCTGGGCCAGGGCCGGTGAAAGGAAGCGGGGCTCGGCGCCGATCTCGCGGGCCCACTGGCAGACCATCGCTCCCCAGATGCCCACGTGATCCGCGATCGATTCGGACTGCTCCAGGGCCAGCTCGACCGCCACCGCCTTGGCCCAATGGGCGCTCCAGCTGGTGAAGCACGCCGGGGAGCGGTAGAGGCCCTCGCCCACCATCAGATCGGGCCGGTGCTGCCGGAGCAGCTGCGGCAACTGGCGGATCATGGCATTCATGGGCTGCTCAGGGCGGCGATGCCGCGCAGCGTGTCCAGCACGTCCGGCAGTCGCTGCTGGCTGGCCTGATCCGGTGGGAGGAAGGCAGGCAGGGCCTCCAGGAAGGCGGAAGTGTTCAACAGCTCCAGAACCTGTGCCGCCAGATCCTTCCGCAGCTCAGGCGGGCTCAGCCTGCATTCCTCGAGCAGCGAGGCACGGCCATCGACGACGGCCATCAGGTCCTCCAGGTCGTGACTGAAAAGGAAATCGCCCCGGCCGCGACCGCGGAAGGCCTCCAGCTTGGTGGCCAGGAACAACGGTGCGGTGACGATCCGGATCGAGCGGCCGCTTGGCAGCCCCTGAAGCACGGCGGTGTCCAGGGCGAGGGGATACCAGCGATTGGAGAAGCCCAGGATCTCGCCCTGGGTTGGCATCAGATCGAGCACCAGGTCGTCTGCGCACCAGCGGCAGAGGGGTGCCCCTGGCCGGCTGTCCTCCTGGAAGCCCCGCTGCCGCAGTTGGCCTCCCAGCTGGTGGTATTCGCTCCTGGCGATCACGCGGCAGATCACATCCACATCCTGGGTGGGCCGGATCTCCGGCATTGCCGGATCCGTGATCAACACACCAGCCACGGCCCCGCCGACAAACACCAGTTGCTCGAGCAGCGCCCCGCCCAGCTGCTCAGCGGCCCGCTCCAGCAGGAAGACATTGGGGTCGTTGGAATTCATGGCAGCAGCCGCTCTTCCAGCAGCGTCAGGGCCAGGGCCTGTTCACGGGCGCTGCCGCCACGCACCGCATCGAACAGGGCCAGCAGCTCCCCCAGGGCCGGGTTGCGCTCCGCCGCCTCGGGAACACTCGGGTAGAGCGGGTGGAAGGCGATGCCGCGGGCTGTTCCCTTCTTCCACGGCCACACCGGTGGCGGGTCGCTGCCTGGCCGGATCTGTTCGTTGAGGGGGGAGGCGGCGTAGCCGGTGGGAACGCCGCGGCTCAGTCCACCCTGCATGGCTGGGAAGCAGTAGCGAGCGCCGTGCTGCACGAAGGCTTTCAGGGCAGCACGCACCACCACTGGCTTGCCGGCCTCATCCTTGATCGCCAGCCTGGCGGCCACCGCCCTCTCCACCGCCGCATGGGCCTCCGAGGCCGTCAGGCCCAGCTCGACGCCGAGGGCCGCGTAGGTGGGAGCAGGGCCTGGGTCCAAGGCCAGGCGCAGCAGCACCACCAGATCCTGCGGGCGCAGGACAAGCTGCGGGTTGGAGGGGGAACGAGCCAAGACCTGATCCCTATTCGCTATTTGCGAATAGCGAATCTAGCCCGTCGGCGATGGCGTGTCGCCCCCTCCCCAGATGCCGTCGTGGCCATGGATCTGCGCGGACTGCTCCAGGGCCAGCTCAACCGCCACTGCCTTCGCAAAGCGGGCGCTCCAGTTGGTGAAGCCCCCCGGAGATCAGCACCGACGTTCGCGCTGACGAAACGTTCGGGTCCATCCGCTGAGGCAACTAATTGCGAGGACGATCAACTGCCATAGCTGTTGCAGTTCAGCCGCGCTGATCCGGGAATCCAGGAGTGCGCGGAGAGCTTCCTCCTTCGGCTATGCGGCGTTGCTCAATGGCTGAGGGGCTCTGGCGTGGCCCAGTCATCAAGGAAGGCCTGGGCCTCTGCATCGGCGGTGATGTGCTCATCCACCCTCCTGCTCTGCAAACGGATCCGCTCACGCAGCGCGTCCATCTCGCTCACGCTGCTGCTGACCTGCACCACGTTTCTGCCGCCACGCTGGCGGCGGCGCACGGAGAAGGGCGTCTCGAGCTTCTGGGCGGCTTGTTCGGCAGGCATCATGGCGGCGGAGGGGTGCTCGGCAGCGGGGTGTGCCCCCCAGATGGAAGCAAGTTCCAGGCTAGATCCGATTCAGCAGCGGCGATCCGCCTGCGGCTGAAGAAGGAGGGATGCTGCGGTGCCGCGGGGTGGCCTGAGGCCAGCAATGCCAGAGCCCTCCGGAGGTGGCAGTCGCGAATTCCTGCCCTCCGCCAACCAGGCCCTGGCGGATCTGGAGGAGGCCACCGGCAAGCCGGTGATGGTGGTGGAAGCGCCTGAGTTGATCGTGCTCGCCACGATTCGGAAGGCGGGACCCGAGGACGCCAGCCATCTGCTCCGCATCCAGGGCAGCCGCGACCGCCAGGCCGACGACCTGATCGTGGTCGAGTGCCGGATGGCGCTGCGCGATGGCCCAGGCCCGCGGGTTGTGCTGAAGGACAAGCGGGATCGGCGCAGCGGGTGATCAGCACCTGCGAGAAGCTGCCCCGCCAGATGACCCTTGCAGAAGCCAGGAAGCTCGGATCGTTCCTGTACGACGGCCTGCTCCTGCAGCTGCGCTCGATCGGCCCGGGGCTGGTGGTGGACCGCTGGATCCGCGAGCACTGCCCTGATCTCAAGGAGCCGCAGGCGCAGGTGGTCGAATCGCAGATCACCTCCAACCTGGGGGCGCTCCAGCCCAGCACTCGGGCGAACTTCCCGACCGCGGTCTATGAGGCCAGCATCGCCATGAATGCGGCCTACACCGTCTTCGGAGGGGATCTGCTGGGCAAGCCCTACCTGGCGGTTCCCTACCTCTCCCTCGGCCATGGCCCTCTGGCCCGCCGGCTGATCGCCTTGGCCCTCGGTCCGGATCGAGATGGAGCTGGAGAGGCGGGCCGTGTGCCTACGGATCGCATGATCATCGACGGTTGGGCCCAGGAACTGGGCATTTCCGGCTGGTATGAGTGGAGCGAGCGGAGTGCCTGAGCCCGGCCGATGAGCGACCCACTGCCGATTCGCTTCTCGGTGCCGGAGGCAGAGTTCGATCTGGCCCTGCCGCCTGAGGCAGCCCGCAAGCGTGGCAGCCACCCCTTCCGAGCGGCGGTCACCACCCCGCAGCGTTTTCCCTCAGGACCTGCTGTATTCCTTCGGGACGTTCATGACGATCTGCCGGGTGCAGCGCAACGACGCTGAGGCCAGGGTGCGAGCAATGTCTGCCAACAACTGGCAGGCAGAGGGTGTTGCGGCGTCTTCGCATCGAATACCAGGTGGTCTCCAGTCGGTTGCTGGGGGAGAGGACACGACAGAGACTGCTGAGGCCGACCTGGGGAAACTGGCTGACGATCAGATTGAGCGGCTGATCGAGGCACGGTTTAAGGGGCACGGGCTTGCTTCCCTCGTGGAGGCGATCCTGCAGGCGGAGGGCTACACCACCTATCGGAGCCAGGAAGGACGTGACGGTGGCGTCGATATTTTGGCGGGATCTGGGGAGCTTGGCTTTGGGAAGCCTCAGATCTGCGTGGAGGTGAAGTCAGGCTCCGATCCGGTGGATCGCCCCACGGTCGACAAGCTGATCGGCGCTGGGCAGAAGTTCGTAGCGGGGACCTGCCTGTTCGTGAGCTGGGGTGGCTTCACGCCCAATGTCCAGAAGGAACTGGCAAGGGATTTCTTCCGGATGCGACTATGGAGTCGCAAGGAGGTGCTGGAGAAGGTCTTTTCCCACTACGCCCAGCTGCCTGAGAAGATGCGGCTGGCCCTGCCGTTGAAGCGGGTGTGGATGGTGGCAAATCAAAACCCACCCTGAACATCTTCTTCCAATAATGGCTAAACTTGATCGATATCAAACATGCGCGCCTGTCTTTCATTGGATATGCCATGAGCAAAAGAACCCAGGTCAACCCAGCGAAAGCAGTGCTTTCACGGGCTCGGCGATTGGTCCCGGGCCACCCACTGATCCTACGGGTTGATGCAGAAGTTCAGGCAATTAATCATGGGAGTGACAGCTTCGCACGGCTCCGGCAGCTTACTACTAATCTGCAGCGATTAGTAGGTGTAGAAGAGCCTTCAAAAAGACTGAAAAAGAAAAAGCGAAAGCATGGTTCATCAAGAAGGGACCGGATCCAGATTGTTCAAGGAGGCTCACCGCAGTGATGGTTACCCCCATCCCCTCTCCATCAGCTCCCGCACACTGATCGGATTTAGCACTGACGCGCACGTCTCCCAGGCAGCGTCTTCCACCTTGCTGTACTTCTTGTCGAAGGGGTTGCGAGTGGCCGTGGTCTGATCGATCAGCTCAGGTTCCCTCGTCATCCATGGTAAGGATCTTGAGAAAGACCTCTCTGTCTTTCTGAGGGCTTTCAGATGCCGGCATCAACATCCCGAGGATACAGGCCCGAACCAAGATAAGAGTCTTTCGTCCCCACCATTTCCCAAGGCGTGTCAAGGTCTGGCCATTGTTTGCCTTGCGTTTCTTGTAGGCTTCTTCCGAGCCGTGCAATCGGGAACTGGGTTTCGATGAAGGCTTTCTGCATTTCAAGTGTCGTGAGTCAGTTACGAGTCGCGGATCCGTTCACGGATGGTTTGGGTAGCGTTCCGCGCGGATCGCAAAGTCTTCTTAGGCGATCGCGGCGGGATGTCCAGAAGGGTGCATGGCTAGGAGCTGGGAACCCAGTTGTCGAGCTGAAGCCCCGGCACCCGCTCGAATTCCCTGAGGTTGTTGGTCACCAGCGTGGCCTGCAGGCTCAGGGCATGGGCGGCGATCAGGGTGTCGAGGGAGCCCATCGGTGTGCCCTTGCGCTCCAGATCCGCCCGCAGATCGCCATAGGCCCAGAGGGCCGCTTCATCAAACGGCAGGATCGCCAGAGGTGCCAAGAACAGATCCAGGGCCTGCCGGTTCCTCGCTGAGCCGCTCTTGGCAACGCCATAGGCCAGCTCCGCTGCCACCACACTGCAGAGTCCGATCTCCCCCATGCGGTAGCCCTTGAAACGCTGCAACACCGCAGGGGGCTTGGCGTTGATGATGTGGATGCAGATGTTGGTGTCGAGCAGGATCAAGGCGCCAGCTCCTGCCTGTGCTGCTGCTCCGGCTGCTCACGATGGAGCTGAAAGCCCGGCTCGAAGGCGGCGAGCCCGGCCTCCAGGGTCTGCCAGGGATCCTCGATCGGCAGCAGCAGCACCCCATTGCCGAAGTGCTTCACGATCACCTCCGTGCCACTGAAGCGGTACGCCTTGGGCAAGCGCACCGCCTGGCTGCGGCCGGACTGAAACAGACGTGCCGTATCCATCGCCCAGACCTCACTTGGTGCATACCAATGGTAGCCATCGGGTTCTGGCATGGTTCGGAGCTCCAGGGCCACCATGACGCCCAGGGCCACGGTCCGGGTTGCACCTACGAAGGTGCCCTGGCTGAACTGCGCAACGGCCGAAAACATGGCCATTGGATCTGGTTTGTCTTGCCCCAGCTACGCGGCCTTGGTCGTTCACCGACGAGCCAGCACTACGGCATCAACGATCTCGCCGAAGCCCAGGCCTATCTGGCTGATCCCTTCCTGGCGCAGCGTCTGGAGCGCGCGATGAAGACAGTCGGAGATCAGCTGCAGCAGCCTGGCCAGACCCTCGCTCTCCTGATGGGATCAGACCTCGACGCCGTAAAGACGATCAGCAGCCTCACCCTGTTCGAGGCAGCCGGAATGAACTGCGCTGCGGTGCTTCTCGATCGCCTGAATTAACTAACCTTAGCGGCAAACCATCAATGACACGCCCCCCCCAGGGCGCCTCCAGCACCTGGCCAGCCAGCAGGATGACCAGGTGCTGGCCAGCTCAGCTCGCCAGGCCGCGGGAGGCGGCGCGGCGCAGGCGGCCGGCGGCGCGGCGGGCGCGGTCGATCGGCTGGGGCATCTCGGCCAGGGGCGAAGGCTCCGGACCGCGCGCCGCGGCGGCGGCGGCATCACCCACCTGCAGCCGCCCCAGCTCGCGGCGACCGCCGAGCACCACCTGGCTGAGCTCCTTGAGCCGGCCCTCCAGTTCGCCCAGCACCTGCTCGGCGTAGTGGTTGGCGCCGTCCTGCACCTGGGCCGCCTCCTGGCGGCTGCGGCCGATCAGGGCTTCGCACTGCTGCTGGGTCTGCTGCCGGAACTGCAGGGCGTCGTTGTGCAGCCGCTCGGCCTCGGCCTGGCTGTCGCGCTGGATCCGCAATCCCTCCTGACGGATCGCGTTCAGTTCGGTATTGGCCTGCTGCAGGGCCCGCTGGTGCTGCTCCTCCAGCAGCCGCTTGCGTTCCGCCTCCTGCTGCTCCAGGTGCTGGAAGCGGGCCTGGGCCTCCTGCTCCAGCTGCTGGCGGCGGCTGGCGAACTGCTGCTCCAGCTGGGCCAGGCGCGTCTGGATCTCCTGCTCCATCTGGGCCGCCTGCTGGCGCGACGCCTGGATCAACTGCTCCCCCTGCTGGCGACCCTGCTCGCGCAGCTCGGCCCCCTGGCGTTCGGCCTCCTGCCGCACCGCCGCCGCCGCGATCAGGGTCTCCCGCTCCCGGCGGGCCTGGGAGAGGATCTCCTCAGCCTGCTGGCGGGCCTTGGCGATGAACTCCTCCCGGCTGCGCATCAGCTCGTCGGCCTGGGTGATCTGGGAGGGAAGGGCGGCCCGCAGCGCATCCATCATCTCGATGGCCTCCTGCTCGTTGACGAGGCGACCGCCGCTGAAGGGGATGCGGCTGCCCTCGAGAACGATGTCCTCGAGCTGGTCCAACTGATCGAGAACCGTGATCCGCGCCTCGCTCATGTCATCCGGGAAGGGTTGGCCGATTAAAGAGCCTCCCGAGGTCCTGCGCCACTCCGGCTGGCACCAGGTGGCGGACATCCCCACCGAAGCGGGCCACCTCCCGCACCACCGAGCTGCTCAGGAAGCTGTGGTGGGTCGCCGTGGCCATGAACAGGGTCTCGAGATCCGGAGCAAGGCTGTGGTTGGTGTGGGCGATCTGCAGCTCATATTCGAAATCGCTCATCGCCCGCAGCCCCCGCAGGATCACCCCCGCCCCGCAGCGCCGCGCCATCTCCACCGTCAGCCCGTCGAAGCTGGCCACCTCGATGCCGCCCAGATGGCCGGTGGCATCACGGATCTGGCCGAGCCGCTGCTCCAGGCTGAAGCAGGGCCGCTTGGCCGGGTTCTCCAGCACCGCCACCACCAGCCCGTCGAACAGCCGCACGCCCCGCTCGATCAGGTCGAGATGGCCCAGGGTGAGGGGATCGAAGCTGCCGGGGTAGAGCGCGCGCATGGCTGAGGCGATCGGATGGCTTCTTCCTAGAGTCGCTCCAGACCCTCCCGGGATCGGACCGAACCGCCATGACTGACGTGAGCCTCGACGCCGCCGCCAAGAAAACCCTGCTGCGCAAGATCCCCCACGGCCTGTTCATCTGCGGCGTCGCCGAAGGCGACGTGGTCAACGGCTTCACCGCCAGCTGGGTGACCCAGGGATCGTTCGAGCCGCCCCTGGTGGTGGTGGCCGTTCGGGCCGACTCCACCAGCAACGGCATCATCCGCCGCACCGCCCGCTTCTCGCTCAACGTGCTGCGGGCCGATCAGAAGGACCTGGCGGCGGTGTTCTTCAAGCCCCAGGCGGCGGTGGGGGGCCGCTTCGACGCGGCGCCGTTCCGGCTCGGTCCCCTCGGCCTGCCCATTCTGGAGGACGGCCTGGGCGGGGTCGAATGCGAGCTGGTGGGCACGGTCGACCACGGCGATCACACGATTTTTGTGGGTGAGGTGAAAACCGCCACCCTTCTCCGCGACGGCGACGCCCTGGAACTGGCCGGCACCGGCTGGCAGTACGGCGGCTGATGGCCTCCGCCGCGGTGGCGCTGCAGCAGCAACCGGTGCGGCTGCGGGCCCGGCTGAAGGAGGTGCCGGCCGAACCGGGCTGCTACCTCTTCCGCGACGGCGACGACCGCATCCTCTACATCGGCAAAGCCAAGCTGCTGCGCAACCGCGTGCGCAGCTACTTCCAGAGCGGCGGCGGCCACGCCCACAGCCCCCGCATCGCCCTGATGGTGCGGCAGGTGTGCGAGATCGAGTTCATCGTGACCGACAGCGAAGCGGAGGCGCTGGCGCTGGAGTCGAACCTGATCAAGCATCACCAGCCCCACTTCAATGTGCTGCTGAAGGACGACAAGAAATACCCCTATCTCTGCATCACCTGGAGTGAGGCCTACCCGCGGATCTTCATCACCCGCCGCCGGCGGCTCCGCTCCCCCCTCGACCGCTTCTACGGGCCCTACGTCGATGTCGGCCTGCTGCGGCGCACCCTGGCCCTGGTCAAACGGGTGTTTCCGCTGCGCCAGCGACCCCAGCCCCTCTACCGCGATCGCACCTGCCTTAACTACGCCATCGGCCGCTGCCCGGGCGTCTGTCAGGAGAAGATCAGCTCCGAGGATTACCACCGCAGCCTGCGCAAGGTGGCGATGGTGTTTCAAGGCCGCAACGACGAGCTGCTGCAGTTGCTGCGGGAGCAGATGGAGCGCTACGCCGAGCGGCTCGACTTCGAAGCCGCGGCCCGGGTGCGCGACCAGTTGCAGGGCCTCGATGCCCTCACCGCCGACCAGAAGATGAGCCTGGGTGACAGCTCGATCAGCCGCGATGTGATCGCCCTGGCCAGCGACGACCGCGTCGCCGCCGTGCAGCTGTTCCAGATGCGCGCCGGCAAGCTGGTCGGCCGGCTGGGCTACACCGCCGATGCCCTCGCCGCCGATGGCAGCACCACCGATCCGGGCCGCATCCTGCAGCGGGTCGTCGAGGAGCACTACGGCCAGGTCGAACCGGTGGAGATCCCGCCGGAGCTGGTGCTCCAGCACCCCTTGCCCCAGCAGGAGCTGATCGGCGAATGGCTGCAGGAGCGCCGCGGTCGCCGCGTCCAGCTGGTGGTGCCGCAGCGGCAGCAGAAGGCGGAGCTGATCGAGCTGGTGGTGCGCAACGCCAGCTACGAGCTGGAGCGGGCCCAGCGCGGCGCCGAGCAGCAGCTGCTGGCCACGGAGGATCTGGCCCAGCTGCTGGAGCTCACCACCCCGCCCCGGCGGATCGAGGGGTTCGACATCAGCCACATCCAGGGCAGCGATGCCGTCGCCTCCCAGGTGGTGTTCATCGATGGGCTGCCGGCCAAGCAGCACTACCGCCGCTACCGCATTCAGAGCAGCTCGATCCGCGCCGGCCACTCCGACGACTTCATGGCGATGGCCGAGATCATGCGCCGCCGCTTCCGCCGCTGGGCCCAGGCCAAGGCCGAGGGCGCCGATCTGGTCGCCCTGCGCCGCGCCGCCGATACCGCCCTCCACACCGGCGGTCTCAACGACTGGCCGGATGTGGTGATGATCGACGGCGGCAAGGGCCAGCTCTCTGCCGTGATGGAGGCCCTGCGCGAACTCGACCTTCACGAGGATCTGGTGGTCTGCTCCCTGGCCAAGCAGCGGGAGGAGGTGTTCGTGCCGGGGGGCAAGGCGCCCCTGGAGAGCGAGGCCGACCAGCTGGGCGTTCAGCTGCTGCGGCGGCTGCGCGATGAGGCCCATCGCTTTGCGGTCAGCTACCACCGCCAGCAGCGCGGTGAGCGGATGAAGCGCTCCAGGCTGAGCGACATCCCCGGCCTGGGGCCGAAGCGGGTGAAGGAACTGCTGGCCCATTTCCGCTCGATCGATGCGATCCAGCTGGCCGCCCCCGAGCAGATCGCCGCCGCCCCGGGCATGGGTCCAGCCCTGGCCCGCCAGGTGTGGGAGTACTTCCACCCCCAGGAGGAGGAGGGGGAAGACCCGATCGCCCCGGCGCCGGAGGCCCTGCCCGGAACGGCCGCCTGAGGCGCCAGGATGCCCCCCCATCCCGCCGGCCCGATCCGTTGCCTTCCCCGCCGCCATGCCCACGCCCCCCGGCGGCCCCCGCGATGCCAGGGCCGCTGCCGGGACCAGCCGGGTGGTGGAGCTGGTGGCGAGCCCTGGGCGGCGCCGGCCTGGGGCTGGCGACCCTGCTGGCCCTGGTGGCTCTGCTCACCGCCTGGCCCACGGCGCTGGCGGCGGCCCCGGGCCTCTGCGTCGGTCCTGTCTGCGGCGACGAATTCACCCGCAGCGCCCAGTACCACTGGCAGCTGCGCCTGCGGCTGAGCGACCAGCAGGGCCACCGGGAGCGGCTGGTGGTCGACTGCCGCAACGGCGCCCTCAGCCCCAGCCAGGGGCTGGTGGAGCGGGGCTATGCCGGCGCCGTGGCCCGCCGGGCCTGCCGGCTGGCTGGCGAGGGTTGAGGCGAGGCTAGGAGCTGCAGCAGCACGCCTCCAATCCGTGGACAATTGCCGTTCCGGTTAGATCCGTCACGGAACCCAGCGGCGCGCTTCGCCATGGTGGCTTCAACGCTCAGCCGGGGCCGACGTGGGTACTTGTCTTTACCGCAACAGCAGCAGCCAGATGGTGATCCTCCGCTGTATCGGCCCCCAGGCTTTCTTCCATGAGAAGGTGATTTTCCCCTTCGAAAACTGGCTGTTCGAGTGCCCCCTCGACAGCCGTGTTGACATCTGGACCCACGGTCTTGCCGGGGCCGAACAGGTGGAATCGCTCGAAGCCGAGGACCTGATGCTCGCGCCTGAGGACAGCCCATCCCTCAGCGCCCGCTGAATGCCACGGCCGTTCAGGGCGGACTCGGTTGAAAGGCCCCTGGCCGATAGCCCTGGCGCTCGAGGATCGCGGTGATCGTCCGCCAGGCTTCCGGCTCAAGCGCCCTGCGCCGCGCCAGGATCCAGCCATAGCGACGGT
This sequence comes from Cyanobium sp., assembly GCA_044360135.1. Classification (GTDB taxonomy): domain Bacteria; phylum Cyanobacteriota; class Cyanobacteriia; order PCC-6307; family Cyanobiaceae; genus Cyanobium. Next base: position 156,802 of record JBIKKX010000002.1, on the reverse strand, counting down.
CCGGGCTGCCCACAATCGCCCAGCGATAGGCGGGATCGAGTCCGATCACCCAGTAATCACCCCAGAAGGGGCGCCAGCCCAGCAGATCGACCAGGCTCACCCGCAGCCGGGCGTTCGACCGCGGATCCACCACCCGCGCCACCCCCCGGGCCTGATCAACCCCGCCCTTGGCCCGGCGGCATTGGTTGAGCACCCGCAGCCGGCCGTCGGGCTGGAGCCGATACACCGCCAGGCTCTCCCGTCGGCACTGCCGCTGGAACCGGTTGGGGATGCGGGCCAGCTCATGCCAGAGACCGACGTAGCGCTCCAGATCGACCGACGCCACCGCCGTGACCGGGCCAGCCCCCACCCCTGGCCCCCCCCCAGCAGCTGGGGCCACCCAACCGGAAGCTTCGGGCGAGGGTGCGGGAGCGCCTGGAGCCGCAGGCTGAGGCGCCGCGAGCCCAGCGCCCTGGACCAGCGCCAGCGCCAGCGCGGCCACGCTCTGGCAGAGCCGGAACCTGGGGGGCTGGCGATCGGGAGCGGGAGTGGCGGAGACCATCGAGGATGCCAGGGCGGCGCTGGCCGCCCCCCTGACAGAGCCGACCCTGTGCCGATGATGCCCCCTCGCCGCCGGCCCTGGCCCGGACCAGCCCGGACCCTGCCATGACCCTCGGCATCCTGGTTCTCTCCGATCAGCTCTCGCTCCGCCAGGCGGCCCTGGCGGCGATGGAGGAGCGCTTCGGGGCGGCAGAAGCCCGGCGCCGCTGCCGGGTGCTGCTGGTGGAGAGCAGCGGCGCTCTGGAGCGCCTGGCCCCGCACCGCCAGCGGCTGGTGCTGCGCTGGAGCGCCCAGCGCCATGTCGCCCTGGAGCTGGCCGAGGCCGGCTGGAGCGTGGACCATCGCCCCGCCGACAGCTTCGCCGCGGCCCTGCAGATGTGGTGCAGCGAGCACCGGATCGAAGCACTGCACGCCATGGAGCCCGCCGACCGGCCGGTGCGCCAGGCGATCGAGCGCTGCCTCGCCAGCTGGGACAGATCCGCCTCGCCCCCCGCTCCGGCCCTGGTCTGGCATCCGTCCAACGCCTTCCTCTGGAGCCCCGCAGCCTTCGCCACCTGGGCCCGCGGTCGGCGCCAGCTGCGGATGGAGCACTTCTACCGCGAGGGGCGGCGCCGCTTCGGGGTGCTGATCGAGGGCAGCGGCGCCTCTGCCACGCCCCTGGGCGGCCAGTGGAACTACGACCACGACAACCGCCGCCCGCCGGTCCGGGGGCTGGAGGGACCGCCACCGCTGTGGTTTGAGCCCGATGCGATCACCCGCACCGTGATCGAGCGGGTGCGGGCGATCGAGGCCCGTCGCGCCGCCGCCGGCCTGCAGCCCCTGCCCGGCGAGCTGGAACCCTTCGGCTGGGCCGTCACCCGCCAACAGGCCGGCCAGGTGCTGGAGCAGTTCATCGCCACCCGCCTGCACGGCTTCGGGCCCTACCAGGACGCCATGGTCAGCGGCCAGCCCACCCTCTGGCATTCGCTGCTCTCCCCCTACATCAACCTCGGTCTGCTCGAGCCCCTTGCCGTGATCCGCCGTCTGGAGCAGGCCGGCCGCCAGTCATGGAGCGCCCCAGACGCGCCCCCCGCCCAAGCGCAGGGCACGAAACCGCCGCGTGGCACCCCGCCACCGGCCCAACCGCCGCACCGCGACCCTCCAACCGGCTGCCTGCCCCCCGGCCAGTCAGCGCCAGGCCCCCAGCCAAGCTCCGCCGCCGCCATCCCCCTGGCCAGCCTGGAGGGCGTGATCCGCCAGATCCTCGGCTGGCGTGAATACACCTTCGGCCTCTACCACTGGCTCGGGCCCACCTATCCGGCCAGCAACCACTTCGACGCCCACCGCCCCCTTCCCCCCTGGCTGGAGGAGCTGGGCTGCAGCGGCATGGCCTGCATGGACACCGTGCTGAAGGAGCTGCGCGCCAGCGGCTATGCCCACCACATCCAGCGTCTGATGGTGCTGGCCAATTACGGCCTGATCGCCGGGCTCGATCCCCAGGCCCTGACGGACTGGTTCCAGCGCCAGTTCATCGATGGCCACGACTGGGTGATGCAGACCAACGTGATCGGCATGGGGCTGTTCGCCGATGGCGGCGTGCTCGCCAGCAAGCCCTATGCCGCCAGCGGCAACTACATCAACCGCATGAGCACCTACTGCAAGGGCTGCCGCCATGACGTCAAACATCGCCAGGGCCCCCGCGCCTGCCCCTACAACAGCCTCTACTGGGATTTCCTGGCCCGCCATCGGGACCTGCTCCGCACCAATCCGCGCATGGCCTTGGTGATCAAGCAGCTCGATCGGCTGGAGCCGGTGGAGCTCGCCGCCATCCGCGCCGCCGCCGCCGCCCACCTGGGGGAGCCGATCACGACAGCTTCCATAGACAACGATCCCAACCCCCTAGCCTGAGCGGGCAAGCATCCGCCTGATGACCCTGGCCCTGACCTGGCCCCCGGAGGCCTATCTCTGGTTCAAGACTCTCCACATCGTCGGGGTGGTGGTCTGGTTTGCCGGGCTCTTCTACCTGGTGAGGCTGTTCATCTACCACCGCGAGGCCGCCGAGCTGGAGCCGCCCCTGCGGGCCGCCTTCGAGCAGCAATACGCCGTGATGGAACGGCGTCTGGCCAACATCATCACCACCCCCGGCATGGTGGTGGCGGTGGCCATGGCCGCGGGCCTGCTCTCGGTCAATCCCGCCTGGCTGCACCAGGGCTGGATGCACGCCAAGCTGGCCTTCGTGCTGGCGCTGCTGGCCTACCACGCCTTCTGCTACAGGCTGATGGGCCAGCTCCAGGCCGGCCGTTGCCTCTGGAGCGGCCGCCAGCTCAGGGCCCTCAACGAGCTCCCCACCCTGCTCCTGGTGGTGGTGGTGATGCTGGTGGTGTTCAAGGACCAGTTCCCCACCGGTGCCGCCACCTGGTTCCTGGTGGCCTTGGTGGTGGCGATGGCGGCCTCGATCCAGTTCTATGCCCGCTGGCGCCGCCTCCGGGCCGAGGGCCTGGCGGCAACGGCCGCCGCCGAGCGCGGAGAGCGCGACCATGCTGCGGGCTGAGGCCAGGGAGCACCCCCTGGCGGCGGTGTTGCGCCAGGTGGGGCCGGACAGCTGCCCGGGACGGCTCAATTTCCACTGCCACACCACCTGCAGCGATGGCAGCCTGGCGCCGGAGCTGCTGGCCCAGCAGGCCCTGCTGATCGGCCTGGAGCATCTGGCGATCACCGACCACCACACCCTCGCCGCCCACGACCGGATCGCCGCCGCCCTTGAAAGCCACCGACAGACCGGCGCGACGGTTCCGACCCTCTGGCGGGGGGTCGAGATCAGCTGCCTGCTGGAGGGATGTCTGGTCCATGTGCTCGGCCTCGGCTTCAGCGACGACCACGGCCCCCTGGAGCCCTATCTGCAGGGTGCTGCAGCGGTGGGGCCGGCCCTACGGGTGGAGGCGGTGCTGAGAGCGATCCGGGCGGCCGGGGGCCTCGCCCTGCTGGCCCACCCGGCCCGCTACCGCCTGCCCCATACCCAACTGATCGCCGCGGCGGCAGAGATCGGCCTCGATGGCGCCGAAGCTTTTTACGACTACACCATGGGATCCGCCTGGCAGGCGACGCCGCTGGTGTGTGAGGCGATCGCGGCCGACTTGGGCAAACGTGGCCTTTTGCTGAGTTGCGGCACCGACACCCACGGTCTGGCCCTCCATGGCCGCTAGGGTTTGCTGACAGATTTCCTGCAGCCGATGGGTCTGTTCGATCGCCTCCTGGGTTCCCGCGCTTCCGAGAAGGCCAACCAGCCTGCACCGGTCTCCAAACCGAAGCAGGAAGAAACCACCTTCTTCCTCGATTCCGACGCTTCCAGCAGCCTCGGCAACGTGGAGTTCATGCGCCGCTCCAACCGCATCCGCCGCACCTTCCCCGGCAATGCCGACAGCCCGGGCCAAAAGGAGCTGGTCCAGGAGGTGGCGTCGATGGAGGCCCGCCTTGAGGCCAGCACCCCCGGCCTGGCCGGCGAATCCATCAACGACGACACCACGGTGAACCTCACCGGCGGCGTGCCCAAGCCCGTCAAGAAAACCTTCGCCCAGCCGATGACCCAGGCGGAGCTCGACCAGCGCAAGAAGGGAGCTGCCGTGGCGGTCAACGCTCCCGCCGCGGCGCCGGCGGCGGCCCGCAAGGCCAGCGCCGATGCCGGCTCCGGCCAGCCCGGCAGCAGCCAACCGGGCGGCAAGCCGGGCGACATCAACCCCTTCAAGGCCATGGCCAGGGACCTGCAGGCCTGACCCTGGCCCGCCCGGGCCATTGCCCCACTCCAACGCTCCACTCAGACCGACTCGATCAGGGCCTCGCTTTCCAGCACCAGGCCCTTGAGCCGGTCAATCTCATCGTCGGCCGGGTCCCGCCATAGCCCCCGATGGTGCGCCTCCAGCAGGCGCTCGGCCATGTCCCGCAGGGCCCAGGGGTTGCTGCGGCGCAGAAAGGCCAGCACCGTCTCCGAGGCCAGCCAGGTCCGGCTGAGGGCGCCGTAGCTCCAGTCGGGCACCCGGCCGGTGCTGGCATCGTAGGCAAACAAGTAGTCGAGGCTGGCCGCCATTTCGAAGCCTCCCTTGTAGCCGTGGCCGGCCATCGCCTCGATCCAGCGGGGATTGAGCAGCCGCGAACGGATCACCTTGTCGAACTCCCGTTCCACGCGATGCAGCCGCGGCCGGGCCTGGCGCGAATGGTCCCCGAACCACAGGGCCGGAGCCTGGCCGCGGTGGCGCTCCACCGCGGCGCTGAGCCCACCCTGGAACTGGTAGTAATCATCGGAATCGAGCAGATCGTGCTCACGGTTGTCCTGGTTGTGGAGCACCACCTCCACCGCCGCCAGCCGTTGCTCCAGACCCTCCCGATCCAGGTGCCCCTCCAGATCGCCGGCCCCAGCCCCGGCCGCCATGGCTTCGCCGTCGTAGCGCCACTGGCTCCAGCCCATGTAGGCCTCCGCCAGATCGGCCCGCTCCTCCCACTGGCCGCTGTCGATCAACCCCTGGAGGCCGGCCCCGTAGGCCCCTGGCGCCGACCCCCAGACCCGCCCCCAGCGCCCCTCCCGGGCGGCGGCGGCGGCCAGGGGGTTGGCGGCACCCTCCTCGGCCAGGCCGGCCACCAATCGCGTGGCCCGGTTGAACCAGCCCACCAGCTGGGGGAAGGCATCGCGAAACAGGCCCGAGATGCGCAGGGTCACATCCACCCGCGGCCGCCCCAGGGCCGCCAGGGGGATCACCTCCACCTCCACCAGCCGCCGCGTCGGCCCATCCCACACCGGCCGCACCCCCATCAGGGCCAGGGCCTGGGCGATGTCCTCGCCGCCGTTGCGCATCGTCGCCGTGCCCCACACCGAGAGCGCCAGGCAACGCAGATCCTCACCCTGCTCGAGCCGGTGCAGATCCAGCAGCAGCTCGGCGCTGCGCCGGCCCAGATCCCAGGCCGCCTCCGTCGGGAGACCCCGCAGGTCAACGCTGTAGAAGTTGCGCCCGGTGGGGAGCAGATCCGGCCGGCCGCGGCTGGGGGCCCCGGAGGGTCCGGCGGCGATCCGACCGCCCTCCAGGCCCGTCAGGAAGGCCAGCCGTTCCGCCTCGCCGCAAAGCCGCAGGCGGGGCAGCACGTCCAGGCGCAGGTGCTCCAGGGCCGCTGCGGTGGCCGGGCCCGGCGGCGGCTGGGTGAGCGCCCCAGGGCTCGGCGGGCCAGCGTCGGGCTCCGGCCCGCCGGCGGAACCATCCGCCCCGCAGCCGGCCGTGCCGCCCTCCGCCGCCAGAACCAGGGGCCGCAGCAGCGCCAGGGCCCGTTCCTCCAGCAGGGCCACCCCATCCCCCACCCGCCTCAGGGTCGACGGATCACCGGGCACGCCGAGCCGCAGCCGATCCGCCTCCAGCAGCGGCCCCTCCTCCGGATCGGCCCAGGGATCGCAATCCAGGCCCAGGTCGCGGGCGATTGCCTGGGTCAGGCCCGGACGGCCCCCCTGGGGCGCCCGGGCCAGGCAGAGCAGCAGTTCGGTGAGCAGCTGCTGCTCCGGCAGTTGGCCGAAGGTGTGGAGGCCCAGGCGGATCTGGGCCTCCTTGAGCTCGCAGAGGTAGCCATCGGCCGCATCCAGCCGCGCCTCCAGATCGGCAACGCCGCTGGCCACCGGGAGATCCAGCTGCGCCAGCTGCTCCGCCAACCGCTGACGCAACGCCCCGGCCCGCTCGCCGCCAAGCTGCACCGCCTCCCAGTACTCATCCAGCAGCGCCTCCAGGGCCCGCAGCGGACCGTGCAGCCCGGCCCGGCCCAGGGGCGGGGTGAGGTGGTCAATGATCACCGCCTGGGCCCGGCGCTTGGCCTGGCTGCCCTCGCCGGGGTCGTTGACGATGAACGGGTAGAGATGGGGCACGGGCCCCAGGGCCCACTCCGGGAAGCAGTCGGCGGAAAGGCCCACCCCCTTGCCCGGCAGCCATTCGAGATTGCCGTGCTTGCCCACATGCACCACCGCATGGGCGGCGAAGCTCTGCCGCAGCCACAGGTACTGGGCCAGGTAGGCGTGGGTGGGGGGCAGGTCGGGGTTGTGGTAGTTGAGCGAGGGGTCCCGGTCATAGCCCCGCTCCGGCTGGATCAACACCACCACGTTCCCGAAGCGCAGCCCCCGCACCGGGAAGGCCGGCCCGTCGGGGCCCGCCTCCAATCCGGCATCGGCCTGCGGACCGTTCCAGAGCCGCTCCAGTCGCTGCCGGCCCTCCCCGGGCAGGGCGTCGTACCAGCGCTGATAGGTGGCCAGCGGCAGGTGGCAGAGGGGCGGGCGGTGGCTGCTGCCGGGATCGTTGCTACGGCCCTCGAGCAGCCGGTGGATCAGGGCGTCGCCGTCCTCCGGAAGCGGCGCGGTGCCGAGGTCGTAGCCCGCCTCCGCCAGCCAGCGCAGCATCGCCACGGTGCTGGCCGGGGTGTCGAGACCGACGCCATTGGCCAAGCGGCTGTCACGGGTGGGGTAGTTGGCGAGCACCAGGGCCAGCCGCCGCTGCCGGGCCGGGGTGCGGCGCAGGCCGATCCAGGCCTGGCACAACGCCACGATCCAGGCGAGCCGCTCCGGCTCCGGCCGCAGCTGCTGCAGGGCCGTGGCCAGGCTCGAGCTGGCCTCCACCAGCTCCTTGAAGGCGCCCACCCGGGTGCCGATCCGACCATCGAGCTCCGGCAGGGCCACCTGCAGGCTGAGGTCGAGGGGCCCCAGGCCGATCGCGCTGCTCTGCCAGTCGCTGCGGGAGCGGCCGCTGCAGAGCATCTGCAGCACCGGCACCCCGAGCTGATCCCACAGGGGCGCGCCCAGGCCAGCCTCCTCGAACTGCACCGAAGCGAAGCCGGTGCCGCAGAGCACCGCATCGACCCGCTCCCGCCCCAGCAGGTCGCCCACCCCCTGCTGCACCGCCGGATCCCGCAGGCTGCTCACCCACAGCCCGCGGGGACAGAGCCCCTGCTCCCGCAGCTCCGCCAGGCAGGCCTCCATCAGGGCCGTATCGCCGGCCTGCAGCAGGGCGAGATACAGGATCACCCCCACCCTGGGGCCCGGATCCTGGCGCCAGTCATGGGGCAGGGGATCGGGGGCGGGCGCGGGCTTGGGGGGCACTGGGCTCTCGCCCCGCAGCAGGGATGCCAGCACCGCCAGCACCGCCTCCAGGTTGGCCGGCCCGCCCTGGCGCAGGCATCCCCCCAGGGCGATCGCCAGCTCGGGCGGCACCGTTCCGAGGCGGGCCAGCTCCTCGTCGTGCTCGGCGGTGCCGGCCACCAGCAGCAGCTGGCGGCGGCCCCCCCGGGGATTCGGTTCCTCGGCCCAGGCCCGCAGCTGCTCGATCCCGTACGACCAATGGCCCCGGCCCCCCAGCAACCGCACCAGCACCACCCGGGCCTGGGGCAGGGTGGTGGCGCGATAGTGGTCGATCACCGCCGGGTGGGCCAGGGCCGCCAGGTTCAGGGCCCGCAGCTCCACCGGCAGCAACCCAGGCCGCTGGCGCAGCAGCGCCGCCACCGCCACCAGGTCCGTGTCGGCGCTGCTGAGCAGCAGCACCGGGGCCGGCGGCTGCTCCACATAGGCCGCGCTGCGGCCATCGCCGCCGGGGCCATCGGCCAGGCCCGGTATCGCCGCCAGTCTGTGCATGGCCCCATCCTGCTGGGTGCGGTGAGAAGATCGCAGCGCCTGCAACCGCCGCCATGCATCAATTCCTCCCCTATGCCTGGTTCGGCGGAGCCTGCGTCCCCTTTGCCGAAGCCACCCTCTCGGTGGCCACCCATGCGCTCCACTACGGCACCGGCGCCTTCGGGGGCATGCGCGGCCTGCCCAACCCGGACGACCCGGACGAGGTGCTGCTGTTCCGCGCCGATCGGCACGCCCGCCGGCTCACCCAGAGCGCCCGACTGCTGCTCACTGAGCTCAGCGAGGAGACGGTGCACGGCGCCATCCATGCCTTCCTTCAGGCCAACCGCCCCCGCAAGCCCTTCTACCTACGACCCTTCGTCTACACCTGCGGCCTTGGCATCTCGCCACGGTTGCACGATGTGGAGACCGACTTCCTGATCTACGGCATCGAGATGGGTGATTACCTCTCGCCCGAGGGTGTGACCTGTCGCTTCAGCAGCTGGACCCGCCAGGAGGACCGCTCCCTGCCGCTGCGGGGCAAGATCAGCGGCGCTTACATCACCAGTTCCCTGGCCAAGACGGAAGCGGTGAAGAGCGGCTTCGACGAAGCCCTGCTGCTCAACAGCCGCGGCAAGGTGAGCGAGGCGAGCGGCATGAATCTGTTCATCGTGCGCGATGGAGTGCTGATCACGCCATCGGTCGACCAGGACATCCTTGAGGGCATCACCCGGGCCAGCATCCTCGAACTGGCCCGAGCCATGGACATCCCCGTGCTGGAGCGGCCGGTCGACAAGACCGAGCTGTTCGTGGCCGATGAAGTCTTCCTCAGCGGCACCGCCGCCAGGGTGACCCCGGTCCGGCGCCTGGAAACCACCGATCTGCCCACCCGCCGCCCGGTCATGGAGGGGCTGAGAGACCGTCTGACAACGATCACACTGGGCCGCGATCCCGACTATGAGCATTGGGTGACCCGTATCCGCCTCGCATCCTGATGACCGCCACCGCCACCAGCACCGGCCGGGTCGGCTTCCTGGAACGACTGCACGACCCCTCCAGGCCGGTGCTCGTGTTCGATGGCGCCACCGGCACCTCCCTGCAGCAGATGAACCTCACCGCCGAGGACTTCGGCGGTGCGGCCCTGGAGGGCTGCAACGAGAACCTGGTGGTCACCAGGCCCGACGCGGTCCAGGCGGTCCATCGCCAGTTCCTGGAGGTGGGGGCCGATGTGATCGAGACCGATACCTTCGGCGCCGCCTCGATCGTGCTCGCCGAATACGACCTGCAGGATCAGGCCTACGCACTCAACAAGCGCGCTGCTGAGCTGGCCCGCGAGATGGCCGATGCGTTCTCCACCCCCGAGAAACCGCGATTCGTGGCTGGATCCATAGGTCCCACCACCAAGCTGCCCACGCTCGGCCACATCGATTTCGACACGATGAAGGCCTCCTTCCGCGAGCAGGCCGCCGGCCTGCTGGCCGGCGATGTCGATCTGTTCATCGTCGAGACCTGCCAGGACGTGCTGCAGATCAAAGCGGCATTGCAGGGCATCGAGGAGGCCTTCACCGCCGCCGGTCAGCGCCGGCCCCTGATGGTCAGCGTCACCATGGAAACCACCGGCACGATGCTGGTGGGCTCCGACATCGCGGCGGTGGTGGCGATCCTGGAGCCCTTCCGCATTGATGTGCTCGGCCTCAACTGCGCCACTGGCCCGGAGCAGATGAAGGAGCACATGCGCTATCTCAGTGCCCACAGCCCCTTTGTGGTGAGCTGCATCCCCAACGCTGGCCTGCCGGAGAACATCGGCGGAGTCGCGCACTACCGGCTGACGCCGCTGGAAATGAAGATGCAACTCCTGCACTTCGTTGAGGACCTCGGTGTTCAGGTGATCGGCGGCTGCTGCGGCACGACCCCGGCCCACATCGGCGCCCTGGCCGCACTGGCCGCCGAACTCCATCCCGCCGCCCGGCCGGTGCGCGGTGCTGGCAGCGCCAGCCCGCTGGCAGCCGAGGGACCGCGACCATCGCTGCGCTACGAGCCAGCGGCCGCTTCGATCTACGGGATCACGCCCTACCACCAGGACAATTCCTTCCTGATCATCGGCGAGCGGCTCAACGCCAGTGGCTCCAAGAAGGTGCGCGAACTTCTGGCCGACGAGGACTGGGATGGCCTGGTGGCCGTGGGCCGCAACCAGGTCAAGGAGAACGCCCACGTTCTCGATGTGAACGTTGATTATGTCGGCCGCGATGGTGAGCGCGACATGAAGGAATTGGTCAGTCGACTGGTGACGAATGTCAACCTGCCGCTGATGCTCGATTCCACTGAATGGCAGAAGATGGAGGCCGGTCTGAAGGTGGCCGGTGGCAAATGCATCCTCAACTCCACCAACTACGAAGATGGGGACGAGCGGTTCTTCCGCGTCCTTGAACTGGCCCGTGCCTACGGCGCCGGTGTGGTGATCGGCACGATTGATGAGGAGGGGATGGCCCGTAGCGCCGAACGCAAGTTTGCGATCGCCCAGCGCGCCTATCGCGATGCCCTGGAATTCGGCATTCCTGCCCACGAAATCTTTTACGACCCCCTCGCCCTGCCAATCTCCACCGGCATCGAAGAAGATCGCCTCAACGGAGCCGCCACGGTGGAAGCGATCCGCCGGATCCGCAGCGATCTGCCGGGGGTGCATGTGGTGCTCGGGGTCAGCAACGTCAGCTTCGGCCTTTCGCCGGCAGCACGGATTGTGCTCAATTCCGTCTTCCTCCACGACTGCTGCCAGGCGGGCATGGACGCGGCCATCGTCAGCCCGGCCAAGATCCTGCCGCTCGTCAAGATCAGCGAGGAGCATCAGCAGGTCTGCCGTGATCTGATCTACGACCGTCGCCGTTTCGAGAACGGCATCTGCAGCTACGACCCCTTGACAGCCCTGACCACCCTGTTCGAAGGGGTGTCGGCCAAGGAAGCCAGGGCATCGGGCCCCTCCCTGGCCGATCTGCCGGTGGAGGAGCGGTTGAAGCAGCACATCATCGATGGCGAGCGGATCGGCCTGGAAACCGCCCTGGCCGAGGCCCTGACCAGCTATCCACCGCTGCAGATCATCAACACCTTCCTTCTCGATGGCATGAAGGTGGTGGGGGAACTATTCGGCTCGGGACAAATGCAATTGCCATTCGTGCTGCAGAGTGCCGAAACAATGAAGGCCGCCGTAGCCTTCCTTGAGCCGCATATGGAGAAGCAAGAGAATGGCGAGGCCAGCGCCGGCAAAGGCAAGTTTCTGATTGCCACCGTCAAAGGTGACGTTCACGACATCGGCAAGAATCTGGTCGATATCATTCTCACCAACAATGGCTATCAGGTCATCAACCTCGGCATCAAGCAGAGCGTCGAGGCGATCATCGAAGCCCAACAGCTGCATCAAGCCGACTGCATCGCGATGAGTGGACTTCTGGTCAAGTCCACGGCGTTCATGAAGGAAAACCTGATCAGTTTCAACCAGGCCGGCATCCGCGTGCCCGTGATTCTCGGGGGTGCCGCCCTCACCCCCCGCTTCGTGCATGGCGATTGCCGCCAGGCCTACGAGGGCCAGGTGATCTACGGCCGCGATGCCTTCGCGGACCTGCGCTTCATGGATGGCCTGATGGAGGCCAAGGCAGCCGGTCGCTGGGACGACGGCCTCGGCTTCCTCGATGGCGCCCCGGAAGGCCTGGGGCTGGCCGCCGCCGAGAACGGCGATGGTGCCACGGGCGAGAGTACCGCCGCCCCGGAGTCCGCGAGCGGGACCCAGGCCGCGGCAGGGGCCAGCCCCGCCCCACCGGCCAGCGACCACCGCTCCGACGCGGTTGTGCCCGAGCCTGCTCCCACACCCCCCTTCTGGGGCTCCCTGGTGCTCGATGAACACGCAATCGACCTGGAGGAGGTGTTTGCTTACCTCGATCGTCAGGCCCTCTTCGCCGGCCAATGGCAGCTGCGCAAGGCCCAGCAGCAGAGCCGCGAGGATTACGACGCCATGCTCGCCGCCAAGGCCGAGCCGGTGCTCGCGGAGTGGAAGCAGCGCTGCCTCGCCGAGGGTCTGCTGACACCGCGGGTGGCCTACGGCTATTTCCCCTGCGGCCGGCAAGGCAATGCGGTGCTGGTGTTCGATCCGGCCGGGATGGAGCCCCAGGCGCCGGCGGCGCAGGCCCAGGGTCTGCTCGGCCGCTTCGAGCTTCCCCGCCAACGGGGCGGCAATCGCTATTGCATCGCCGACTTCTACAACGATCTCGAGCCCGCCACCACCGGCCCCGGCCGCCCCAGCGATGTGCTGCCGATGCAGGCGGTGACCATGGGTGAGAAGGCCACCCAGTTCGCCCGAGAGCTGTTCAGCGCCGACCGCTACAGCCACTACCTCTACTTCCACGGGCTGGCGGTGCAGATGGCCGAGGCCCTCGCCGAGTGGGTCCATGCCCGCATCCGCCGCGAGCTGGGCTGGCCCGACCCAGACACCATGGCGCTGCGCGACGTGCTGGCCCAGCGCTACCGGGGCAGCCGCTACTCCTTCGGGTATCCCGCCTGTCCCAATGTGGGCGACTCCCGCCAGCAGTTGGCCTGGCTCGGCGCCGACCGCATCGGCCTGCGGATGGATGAGAGCGATCAGCTCGAGCCGGAGCAGAGCACCACGGCCCTGGTGGCCCTGCACAGCCGGGCCCGTTACTTCAGCGCCTGAGCGGCGGGGCTCCAGCGGCGGCGGCCCCTCCCTCCCGCCATGGCAGGCTCTTGGCTTTCCCCCAGACCCCCATGGCGATTGCCGGACCCTCAGGCGTCGATGACGCCATCGCCGCAGGCCTCGATCTCGACGGCACGCCGCTTCCCGAGCCGATGCTCGCCCTCTACAACGAGGTGATGGCCCTGGAGAATGCCCGCGCCCGCAGCGGTGTGAAGAAATCGATGCGCAACCGCATCGTGCGCACCGGCGCCAAGCACTTCGACCAGGCCACCCTCGACGCCCGGCTGCAACAGGCTGGCTGGGATGGACTCAAGGACAAGGAAGTGGCGTTCTTCTACGGCTGACCCCGGTTACGGCTGACCTCCGGTCCGCTGCGGTTCCCGCCACAAGGCACCACAGCGGATCAGCGGCGGATCAGGAGCAGAGCTGTTCGAGGGAATCGATCACCTCCTGCTGGAAGTCTTCCAGATCGTCGGAGTCGCTCAGGTCCATGCCTTCGCCGGCGGCGTTCTGGCAGAGCTCCTGGAAGTGAAACGCTCCTTCGCCATGGGCAAGGAACTCCATGGCGGAGGGTTCACCACTTTCCTTGTAGGCGTCGCAGAGGGCCAGAAAGGCCGCATCCTCGGTGAAATCCCAGCTCATGAAGGGCGCGTGCGCGGACGGAGGTCAGGTTGGATGAAAGACCTTTAACGCCTACCCCCCGGAATCCGTCAACTCCCCGTCAGCTTTTTGTGCCCTTCTCTTGCAGACTCCCCAGCCCCCATCTCCTCCGCCACCATGACCTCTGCCCCGGATCAGCCCGCCCCCCTGGAGGCCACGGGCGTCACAGCCCGCAATGTCCTGGGTGGCCCTCTTCAGGTCTGCAGCTGCGCTCCGCTCACCGGCTGGTTCCGGAACGGCTACTGCCAGACCGATCCAGCCGACCTGGGGCGCCACACGGTCTGCTGCGTGGTCAACGAAGCCTTCCTCAGCTACACCCGCGCCCAGGGCAATGACCTCAGCACCCCGGCACCCGCCTGGGGCTTTCCGGGACTCCGCCCGGGCGATGCCTGGTGCATCTGCGCCAACCGCTGGCTGGAGGCCTACGAGGACGGCATGGCGCCGCCGGTGCGGCTTGAGGCCTGTGACCAGAGCACCTTGGAGGTGATTCCCCTGGAGATCCTGGAGCGCCACGCCGCTCCCTGAGGCGCCTCCCCCGCTCACCAGGGAATCGGCTGACCATCCCAGGCGAGAAAGGCTCCGCTGCGATCGGGCGTCTGGCCATCAAGCACCCGCAGCAGCTGCAGGGCCGCCCGCTCGGGGCTGAACAGGCGCTCCGGCGGCACACCAGCGCGGAACGGCTCCGACAGGCCGGTGGCGGTGGTGCCGGGGTGGAGCAGGGTCACGGTGGCCAGGGGCAACCGCCGCCGCCACTCCAGGGCCAGGGTTCGGAGCAGCTGGTTCTGGGCCGCCTTGGCGGCCCGGTAGGCGTACCAGCCCCCAAGGCGGTTGTCGCCGATGCTGCCCACCCGCGCCGACAGACAGGCGAAGTGAACCGGTTGATCGCGGGGCAGCAGCGGCTCCAGGGCCTGGGCCAGCAGCAGCGGCCCGAAGGCGTTCACCGCAAAGCTGCGCTCCAGGGCCTGCCGCCCCACCTGGGCCAGGCGCTTCTCAGGCTGCAGATCTGGACCGTGGAGCAGGCCGGCCGTGCAGAACACCAGACGCAAGGGCCGAAGCCCGGGGCCCTGTTCCGCCACGAACGCCGCCAGGCTGGCGTCGCTGCAGAGGTCGAGGCGGTGGTCGCCGCGGCTGGGGCCGGCGCTGTGCACCACCAATCCCGGGGCGAACGGCCCGAGGGCATCGACCAGGGCCTGGCCGATGCCGCCCAGCCCGACCACCAGACCATGGCCGGTCCATTGGCTCAGGGAGCTGGTTGGGGAAGGGGTCACCGGGCTGCGGCAGATGGCGCATGATGGCAGTTCCACCATGAGCAACGGCCCGGCGGCCTTCCGCCAATGGCATCGGAGGGAGCATGGCGCTGCGCATCAGCCTGATCGGCCGGGGCGCCTGGGGAAGCACGCTGGAGCGGCTCTGGAGAGAGCGGGGTCACGCGCTGCGCACCTGGTCGCGACGGGATGGCGGGGACCCCCGGGCGCTTCTCGATGGTTGCGATCTGGTGGTCGTGGCCGTATCGATGGCGGCGGTTGCCGACCTGTCCCGCGCCCTGGCCCCCCACTGGCCGGAGGATCTGCCCCTGCTCAGCTGCAGCAAGGGGGTCGATCCCGACGGCCTCTGCACCGCCAGCCAGCTCTGGCTGCGGGAGCTGGGTGAGCGTCCCGTGGCGGTGCTGAGCGGCCCCAATCTCGCCGACGAACTCGATCGCGGTCTGCCGGCAGCCAGCGTGATCGCGTCCCGCAGCGCCGAGCTGGCCTCATGGCTGCAGGCGGAGCTGCGCACGGCCAACCTGAGGCTCTACACCAACAGCGACCCGATCGGCACCGAAGCGGCGGGGGCCCTGAAGAACGTGATCGCCCTGGCCGCCGGTGTCAGCGACGGGCTGGGGCTGGGAGCCAATGCCCGGGCCTCCCTGCTCTGCCGGGGCCTGGCCGAGATCGGCGTGGTCCTGGAGGCCCTCGGGGGCCAGAGCGCCACCCTTTACGGCCTGGCGGGTCTGGGGGACCTGTTGGCGACCGCCACCAGCAGCCTCAGCCGCAACCAGCGCTGCGGCTCCCTGCTGGCCGCCGGCCTGGACGAGGCCGAGGCGCTGGCCAGGATCGGGGCCACCGTGGAGGGTCCACGCACGGCCCGGGCCACCCTGACCCTGGCCCGGCAGCGGGGGTTGCGGCTGCCGATCTGCGAGCAGGTGGTGCTGTTGCTCGATCGTCGCGTGGATGCCATGGGAGCGGTGCGGGCCCTGATGGATCGGGATCCACGACCGGAGATCGGCGATGGCCTCTGATCCGGGGGGCCTGCCGGCGGTGCTGGTGGAGGCCTTCAGCAGCGCCGCCGGTGCGGGCAACGGCGCCGCGGTGGTGCTGCTGCGCGAACCGATGCAGGCCGCCTGGATGCAGCGGATCGCCCGCAGCCTGGCCCAGTCGGAAACCGCCTTCCTCCTCGAGGCGGAGCAGGGATGGCTGCTGCGCTGGTTCACCCCCAGCTGCGAGGTCAAGCTCTGCGGTCACGCCACCCTGGCCGCCCTGCTCGCCCTGGGCCACTGGGGTCGGCTGCAGCCAGGGGAGGGCACGGGTTTCCACACCCGCAGCGGCGTGCTGGAGGTGGCCCTCGAACCGCTCCGCCCCGGCTGGGGGTCGCTGCTGCTGCCCTCGCCCGGGCTGGTCCCCCAGCCCCCACCGCCGCCGCTGCGGGCCCTGCTGCAGCGCCATGGGTTGGGGGAAGCCGAGGGCTTCTGGACGTCATCCGCCCTGGGTTACAGCGTCGCCCTGCTGTCGCCCACGGCCCAGCTGGAAGCCATGGCCGCTCCGGCTGCCGAGCTGGAGGGCCCCCTGCGCAACGGCCTGGTGCTGATGCAGTCCCTGCAGGCCGGCAGCCAAGGGCTCCAGGCCTCCGGGCCCCGAAACCCAAAGCCCCGCAGCGAGGCTCTCCCGGCCACGGCAGCGCAGGCCAGGGCCAGCCAGGCCATCGGGGCCAGCGGCCCCGTCCCACCGGCACTGGCGGGCGAAGCAGCGGATTACCAGCTGCGCTTCTTTGCCCCTGGGCTCGGCATCGCCGAGGATCCGGTCACCGGCTCGGCCCACGCCCTGGTGGCGCCCTGGTGGCAGAAGCGGCTGGGGCGAGCCCGGGTGGTGGGCTGGCAATGTTCCGACCGTCCGGGGGGGATGGTCTGTGAGGCCGCATCCTCCGGCATGATCCGCCTATTCGGATCCGGGCATCTCCTATGGGATGGAATCCTGCGCAGCGGATCGGACGGACCAGCCGCTCCGGCCTGCGACGCCTGCGACGCCTGCGACGGGGAGGCCAGCGGCTCCGCGGAGCTCTGGAGCGCCTGGCGCACAGCGACCCACTGCGGGTGATCCAGCTGATCCGACGGCACCCGGTGCTGATCAGCGCCCCCCTGGCGGCCCTGGCGGTCGGGGCCGGCGTCGGCGCCCAGGCCCTGCTCCGCCCCGGCAACCGGCCGGCGGATCGCGACCTCCTCGACGCCCTGATCGCCACGCCCCAGCCCCCAGCAACGGTCAGCACCGCCACCCCACCAGCCTCCCCATCCCTGGCGACCCCAGCGTCGGCCACGCCGCCCCAGATCCAGGCCCACCGGGCCGAAACGGCCCCAGCCCGGCAGGGTGCCCTGGCGGAGCCCGACCAGGGTCCGGCCGTGGCCCTGGAGATCCGGGTAGCCCTGCTGAAGCTGCCCGCCAATCCAGGCTTCGGGGCCACCGGCTCCTGGCGGCTGCTCGACAGGGAAGGCCGCCTGCTGCGCCAGGGCTCGGCCCAGGAGCGCCCCGATCCCACCCCCTTCCTGGCCCAGACCTCGGAGGTGTGGCTCGAACCTGGCCCCGGCTCGACGCTGCTCAGCGGCGATCGCGCCTATGAAGGGCGCTTCCGCATCCTGCGGGCCGCTGCCGGCGTGCAGGTGATCAACCATCTGCCCCTGGAAACCTACGTGGCTTCGGTGGTCGGCGGCGAGATGCCCAGCTCCTGGAACCGGGAGGCCCTGCGCGCCCAGGCCGTGGCCGCCCGCTCCTACGCCCTGGCCCACATGGCCCGCCCCGCCGACGGCCAGTGGCATCTGGGGGACACCACCCGCTGGCAGAACTACGAAGGCCTGAGCAGCATCAGCAGCGCCACCCGCGAGGCCACCGCCAGCACCCATGGGGTGATCCTCAGCTATCAGGGCGGCATCGTCGAGAGCCTCTACGCCGCCACCCAGCAGATCGTGGAGGAGGCCCACGGCCACCTCGGCGCCAGCATGAGCCAGACCGGAGCCCAGCAGCTGGCGGAACAGGGCTTGCGCTACAACGAGATTCTCGGCCGTTACTACCAGGGGGCATCCCTGGCCCGCCTCCAGGCCGGTGCGGGCTGAGCACTGGCTGGGGCAGGCCGGCCTGGTGTCCCAGGCGGCCCTGGGCTGCGCTGCCCTGGTGCCGCTAGAAACCCGTGTCTTGACGCCGCCGGGCCTCGAACCCTTCGTGCTGCGCCAGCTGGTCTCGCGCACCCCCCGCCACCTTCTCGCCGAGGGGCCCAAGCCCAATCCCTTCCTCCCCTGGGACCGCCCCCTGCAAGTGGGCCTGCTGGGCGACAGCCACGTGCTGCTGCTCAACAAATATCCGGTGCAGCCCAACCACCTGCTGGTGATCAGCCAGACCTGGAAGCCCCAGGACGGCTGGTTGGAGGCCGCCGACTGGAACGCGGTGGCGACCGTGGCGGCGGACACCGGCGGGCTGTGGTTTTTCAACAGCGAGGCCAGCGCCGGCGCCAGCCAGCCCCATCGCCACCTGCAGGTGCTGCCCCGCCGCCCATGGGAGAGCAGCTGCCCCCTCGCTCCCCTGCTGGAAACCCAGTTGCGGGGGGAAGCCCAGCCCTGGCCCTGGGCCTACCGCCTCAGCCCGCGCCGCGATCCCCGTGCGGGCAGCGACCTGGCGGAGCTCTACCGACTCCATGCGGCCGACCTTGGCCTGGGCACCCCAGAAAGCGACGGACGCCCCCGCCATCCCTACAACCTGCTGTTCGACGATCGCTGGTTTCTGACGGTGCGCCGACGGCGGGAGCATGAGGCCGGATTCAGCATCAACGCCCTCGGGTTCGCCGGTTTCCTGCTGAGCACCGAGCGCTCCGATCGGAGCTGGCTGGAGCGGAACGGCCCCTGGGCCCTGCTGGCCGCCGTGGCAGCGGATGGTGAGGGGAGGATCCTCGCGGCTGGCTGAGCGCCGTGGAGTCCGGGCGGCGATCGGCCGGCAGAAGGGCGGCGAACCAGGGGTGGCAGCGGGATTCCGTGCTTTCACGGTTGCGCAGACCATGGCTCCCATCGCTTTCTGAAGAGGGGACGCGGCCCAGAGCCGTTGACCCCGACCGGCCAAGGCGATGCCCTCAGGACTGCTTCCACCCGAGCCGGTTGCACCAACACCCTTTCCATCCACTCCTAATCCGCCGCTCGCCATGGCCAGCACGACCCGAGGGACCACCCGCACGGCCACCGTCCCAGCCCCTGCCCCCTTGGCCCACGCCGCCGCCCCTGCCACCAGCCCTGGCCCCTCCGGCCTGAGCCGGCGCCTGCGCCGCCGCACCGCCTTGGAGCGCCGCAACTGGCTGGTGGAGGGCCACCGCGCCCTGGTACGCCCCCTGGCCGTGCACTACTGCCGCTGCAGCCCCGAGCCCCTGGACGACCTGATCCAGGTGGGCATGCTGGGGCTGATCAGGGCCGCCGAACGGTTTGAGCGCAGCCAGGGCACGCCGTTCGAGGCCTTTGCCCGGCCCCACATCCGCGGGGCGATCCTGCACCATCTGCGCGACTGCGCCCCGGCAGTGCGCCTGCCCCGACGCCAGGCGGAACTGCAGGAAAAGCTGCTGCGCCTCCAGCGGCAACGGCTCCAGACCTCAGCCAGCACGCTCAGCACAGACCTGCAGGCCCTGGGCATCGACAGCGAGCAGGCCGGATTACTGCTCCGCCAGCGGCGGCTCAACCGACCGGTGGCCCTGCTGCCGGAACATGAAGAGGTGATCGCTTCCCCACCCGCCGATCGGGAGGAAACCGGGGCCCGGCGGCAGCGGGGACCTGCGGCCGTGGTGCTGCTGGCGGGCCTGGAGCAACGGGAGCGACAGGTGATCGAGCAGGTGGTGCTGGCCGGCCATAGCTACAGGGCAGTGGCCAAAGAGCTGAAGTTGAGCCCGATGACGGTGCAGCGGTTGCTGCATCGGGGGCTTGATCGCCTCCGCCATCGGCTCGATGCTGGCTGGGGCCGAAACGGTGACGCCTCAGTCGACGGAACCGGGGGCGTCGCGGGCGATCTGCTTCTCCAGGGTGCTGATGGCCGCGTCCAGGGCCGCCAGACGCCGTTCGGTGGCATCACGCCAGGCGGTGAGCAGGCGGAGCTTGTGGGCCTGATGCTGGCTCCAGGCCGTGCGGGAATCAAAGGCCGCGCCGCAACTGAAGGGGAACACGGGATGGAACCGGCGAACAGGGTTCGGTTCTAGCCAGGGCGACCCCTCCGCCGGGGCTGCCGAGCCGAGCGGATCACCACCCCGCCAGGACCCAGTCGAGGCGATGCCGTTGCAGAATCCAGCATCCCTGACGCCCATGGGTGTCGGAGGCCAGGTCTTGCCCACGGCCGGCCTGAGCCGATCGCGCCAGCCCCTCCCCTTCCCGCCGTGCCCCAGGCCCACCGCAGATCTTCATGGGGCTGGTCCCTGGCCCTCGGGGCCGCCTGGCTGCTGCACCTGCCAACGGTGGCCAGGGCCGAGGTTGCCCTGCTCGGCGGCATGACCGCCCGACCGATGCAGGGACAGTTCAACCGGGTGCCGGTGCTCCACTCCAACCAGCCCGAGGAGGTCTACGGGCCCGGCATCCTGATCGACACCAGCGAGGGTTCGGCCCTGGCGGCCGAGACCGGTGAGCTGCTTCCCAACGCCACCTTCCGCTTCGAGGGCCCGTTCGGCCTTCACCTCCACCACAAGTTCGCGGCCCCTCCCGGTGAGGTGTTCGTGGCGGCAGGGGAACGGCGGGAGCTTTACCTGGCCACCGTGCTCAGCAATCCGGGCAACAGGCCGGTGCGCATCAATCTCGAAAGCGGCGCCGTGCGCAACAGTTTCGAGGCGCCCTATCTGGGAGACAACCTCATGGGGGTCAAGCCCCTGGGCCCACGCCCCTGGAACACCGGCCCCGGCGATGCCACCGCCGTCCAGCTGCTACGAGGACGACTCGATGGACGCCTCAGCGAGGCGGTGGTGATCCCGCCCCGGGACCGGATCGTGCTCTTCACCACCAAGCTGCCGGCCCTGGGTGTGGCCAATGCCCTGCTCAAGGGCCGCAGCGACGGCCCGTTCACGATGGCCGTGGTGGCGGCGCCCTCCCCGGGGGATCCGGCCACCGTGCTGGCCACGCTCGATGGCCGCCGCCTGGCGCCGGGCCGCACCTACCTGCAGCAGCTCGACGCCATCCAGAACCGCTCGGTGTTCTCCAGGGTCGGCGGGGTGGCCCTGGGGGATGCCTACAGCGCCAGGCTCAGCCACGACCTCGAACGTTCAGGCCCCCTGCACGTTCCGCTGACCAGCACCGTGCGCACCGAGTTCGGCAGTGGCGAGGTGCAGGTCAATCCCCTGGTCAGCCGCATGGTCGATTCCTCCCTCGACAACGTCGGCACCTATGGCGTGCGCTTCGACATCGATCTGCAGCTGCGCGGGCAGGGCAGCTACGCCCTGGTGCTCAGCCACCCCCGCGACAGCCAGGGCCGAACCTATACGGCCTTCCGGGGTTCGATCGAGATCCGCACCCCCCAGGGC
This sequence comes from Cyanobium sp., assembly GCA_044360135.1. Classification (GTDB taxonomy): domain Bacteria; phylum Cyanobacteriota; class Cyanobacteriia; order PCC-6307; family Cyanobiaceae; genus Cyanobium. The sequence continues at coordinate 135,542 of JBIKKX010000002.1, read as the reverse complement.
CAGCAGGACGTGCACGTGGGGCTGCGCTCCGGCGTGAGCCTGACCCTCACCACCCTGCAGCTCCAGGCCGAGTCGCCACAGGCGGTGCGCCTCAGCCTGGTCTACCCCGCCGATGCGACCCCCGGCCATCTGCTGAGCGTGATCAGCGAGGTCCAGCTGGCCCAGATCCTTGAGCAGGAGCGGCTGAACAACCAGGCCCAGCCCCGGAGTCCGCTGCGGCCGCCACCGCCACTGGAACCGCCCCCAGCCCTGAGTCAGGCGCAACGGCTGGCGCGGCGGAGCAGCCCGGCGGGCCGGGTAGCAGCCGCGGCCCCATCGGCCCCGCGGCGCCCCCAGGCGCTGCCGGGCCAGCTCCAGGGTTCCCGGGGCAACCAGGGCCGCCGCTCCTCACCCCAGCCGCTGCGCCCCCCCCGCCAACTGGGAAGCGCGTCCGTCGCCACACCGCTACGGCCGCCGTTGACCCTGCGCCAGCGATCCGCTGGCGGCGGCAGACCCGACCTGCTGATCCCCCAGCCCAGGCGGCTGGGCCGTGGGCAAGGGGATGGGGATTCTCCGCGGGACAGCCCCCTTGTGGATCGCTACCGTCAGGCCGTCGAAGCCCAGGAGAAGATCATGCGGCGCTGGTCCTACCCCTGACGGCGGAACCGCCGCGCCGGATCCCGGCCCATGTCCGAACCACCGCAGACGCCGCCGTGAAGGCGCCTTTCCCGCCCAGTCCATCGCCAGAGGTCCAGCGTGGCTGAAAGGTCCCGGGAGGGCCGCAGGCGGCTCAGCGTCGAACTCTCCAGCGAGAGGATCGACCACCTTGATGCGCTCAAACGGGAGTGGGGGCTGCGCAATCGCGGCGACGTGCTGGAGCGGCTGTTCGACAGCCTTTTTCCGGGGGGCGAGGGCGACGGCGATCAGGCGGCAACGGCAGCGGAGACCCTGGCGGCGGACGACCCGGATCTGGAGTCGGAGCTGGAGTCGGATCTGGATGAACAGGGTGCGCTGGTGCTTGTGGAACAGGGCGATCTGGACACGCTCAGTGCCAGCTTCGAGCCGGCCAGCGGCGGCCGCGGCGAGAAAGCCCGGCCCCGGGAGCCAGCCCGTGGCGGCGGCGGCATCGATCTGCCGGGTTTTGTGCGCCGTCGCTCCAGTGAACTGCGCCGCAGCCTCGAAAGCCGACCAGCAGAGGGAGCGGTCGCCGCCCCCTTCCCCCGACTCGGCGAGGAGATGGGCCAGCTGGCCCTGGAGACAGCCCGCAACCACTGGATCGGCCTCTACGGCACCGAGGCGAACGAGGCGGTCCTGGAGGCCGCGATGACCTGGCTGGCCCACGACATCTGGCCCCAGGCCGAACCGGTGGAGGGACGGCCGTTCACCTGGTCGGCGGCCTGCACTCTGATGCATGAGCTGGTCGAGGGCTGGGGCGAAGAGCCGGTCCAGTTCGAGCGGGTGATTGTGACGGCCGGGGTGATCGAGGATCCGTTCAGTGCCGGCAGCCTGACGCTGCGAATCCCAAGCCTGATTCACCGATTCGTGCAGCGGTTCCGGCGCCGCCGCCGCGGCACCTCGTTCCAGACCCTGGAGCAGACGATGACCCTGCAGGGTGCCCTCAAACTGCTGGGGATTCCTGCGGAACTGGGGCGCCGGGTGACCCTGGCCCAGATCCGGGAGTCGTATCGCGAGATGGCTCAGCGCACCCATCCGGATGCGGGCGGCTCCCATGAGGGGATGCGACGGCTGAATGAGGCTTACCAGCTGCTCAAGGAGCTCTATCGCCAGCCTGAGAGCAACACCAGCAGCCCCCAGCTCGACTGATGGCGCCCTGGGGGGGTCGGAAACGGGGGAACCCCAAAGCCTTCCCCACCAACGATCGGCAGGCCCCCGCCAACCGCCTAGCTCGACAAACCGACACACCGTCCCAGAAGCGGACCAGAAGCGGACCAGGCACCGCAGAGCCGAGGCACAACGTTCCGAATGGAGTCTCAGCTGACTCAGGCGGGACGCGTACCAGGTCTCATCGATGGTCTACTTCTAGACACTCGATCTCGCTGATTGCCTCCCCGGCGCCCCCCTCCATTCGCCCGAAGCCACAGACCAAAACGCCGACCCTGTCTCCGCGCAACCCTCAGCCCAAGCGAATGGGCACCCTCCCCCTATCCCCCACGTCAAACCCCTCCCCTTCACCAGGACGTCAAGGCGGGGCCCCGCCAATTGCACCAGCCAAGCCCAGGAATCGGGGGCGCCCCCGAGCAGCCAGCATCGAGTCAATCCCGCCCCAGCAGCCGCCCTGCCGAGCCCCGCCAGGATGCCAGCCTGTCCCAGACGCGACTCTCTACGGGACCCATATCAAGACCTAGACGAGATCAGAAATACACCTAGATTTCAATGATTTCAGCTGCGCGCCCCCTGTCTCGCTTCCTTCCCCGGCGAAGCCGGACAGTGCAGCGACAGAACGGAGCAGCGGCCGGGCAGACCCTTTTTTCCTTTTTTGGACGCGGCAAAACCGCTGCAATAACAGCATTCAGCCTTGAGGCGTACCTGTGTCAAACACAGGTACGCGGCAGATCGACGGCAGAACCTCGGCCGGTCTCGTCGAATCGCGGCCCAGTCGAAGCCCCTCCGCCGCAAACCAAAGCCGCGTCTCACGGAAACGACCGGAACGCGGCATCTGCCACCGGAGCTTCAGCTCACTGGAGGAACCGCCAAGCCGACAAGCCTGCCGCCCCTCGCAGAGCCCAGGAGCGACACCACCCAACAACCTCACCAGTCCCATTCAAGGCCCAGGATGGGACCAAATACGAGGCGCATCTGAGACGCTGTGGACGTGCCAAGGTCATCCCCGCCGGGCTATCCCCGAACCCCCGAGCTGTTGCCGATCCAACCACCGAAGTGCTCCCACGAGGCCACGCCGATCGCCAAAGCCAGGCCTGATGCCCCCTCCCCCCGCACGGCACACCGGGCGATCGATGGTGCCCACTCAACAGATCGGACTGCGCCGCTGCTGTCGAACAGGGCAAACCCTCACGGAGCGAACGTCAGCGGGACGCCAAAACCCTGCCGATCAACAAGCAGGGCAGCCAGGACCAACCAAACACCCAGAGGACGGCCAAACCAGAGGCTCACCAGTCTCACCCAAGACCATTGATTGGTCTCATGTCCTGTCCCGGACGAGAATTGCGGAACGGCATGGCAAGCTTCGCCGCCCCGACCATGCCCGAGCAGCCCAGTCCAGGCCGGACGCTCACGCGGGAGAGCCATGAGCGGCTCAACCGAAAAACCTTGCGACCTGAGGGTTGTCAGACGCTGAACCACCAGCACCCAAGGATCTGACTGGGCTGGAGCTGTTGGAGGGCATACTCAGCCATCCACCGCGCCGTGGATGATTCAGCGTGCGCTTAGCCGATCAGCCCCTGCTCAGACCATCGGCCCGGTCAGCGCGGGGCAGCTGGCAACGCGATGCAGCGGGGCCGTCAAGACGAAGATCTCCGGCGTATAAGGCGTATCAACTGAGACCACGCCCAAGCCCCAAAATTGGACCAGGTCAAGACAATCGAGATAGAGCCTGAGACGCCTCCTTGGCGATGGGGTCGCTGGAGAATCTCATCCTTGAGCGCCTCGTCCTTCAGCGCCTCAGCCTCCGAGCTGGGGCATGGGAAGCCAGTCGGCCGACGACGTCAGGTGCTGGTCTGCATTCCCTGAATCAGGAAATCGAAATAGGGGGCCGTCAGGGAAGCCTGGTCGGTGGTGAGCAGGGCAACGGAGGCCTCCTTGAGGCAGCGGATCGATTCCACCATCCCCGGCATCGGCACGCCCAGGCTGTTGTACATCTCTCGGGCACCCTCCAGACCGATCTTCTGGATGCTCTCGGTGCTGCCAGCCAGCACGCCGTAGGTCACCAGGCGCAGGTACCAACCGAAATCGCGCAGGCACTGGGCCCGCTGCTTCTGGCCATAGGCATTGCCGCCCGGGGCCACGTACTCGGGCTTGCGGCTGAACAACTGGCGGGCCGCTTCATCGACGATCCGCTTTTCGTTGGCGGTGAGGACCCGCACCACCGACAGCCGCCGCTCGCCACCGCCGAGGAACTCAACGATCGAGCGCAGCTCGCCGCTGGTGGGGTAGCGGAGCTGATCATCAGCCTGGAGGATCAGATCGCGAACGACGCTCATTGCAGCGAACTCGGACCGCACCATCCTATCCAGCGCCGCCGAGGATCCCGGGACCGACGGGGAAGGTGTAACGGCCCTTTGCAAGCGATAGCGTCGGGTGCTGTGGGATGACAGCGATGGTGACGGCAGGCAGCGCCGAGATCGCGATTGCGGATCTCACCCTGCAGGGCGAGGGGATCGGCCGGCTGGAGGATGGCTCGGTGGTCTTCGTGCCCGGTGCCCTGCCCGGCGAGCGGGTGAGGATCCGCCTGCGGGAGCGGCGCCGCAACCTCTGGCGGGCCTCCCTGGTGGCGGTGCTGGACCCATCGCCCCAGCGCCGGCGCCCACCTTGCATCCTGGCCGACCACTGCGGCGGCTGCAGCCTCCAGCCCCTGGACGATCAGGCCCAGGCCGACTGGAAGGAGACCCACTTGCGCCAGACGCTCCAGCGCCTGGGCCATCTGGAGGCACCGCTGCGTCCCATCCTGCGCAGCCCCCAGCCCCTCGGCTACCGCAATCGGGCCGTGATCCCCCTGGAGCGCACCCCCGAGGGGGTGCTGCGAGCGGGGTTCTACCGACGCGGTTCCCACCGCATCGTCAATCTCAACCGTTGCCCGGTGCTCGATCCGCGCATCGATGCCCTGATCGCCCCCCTCAAGGACGACCTTGAGGCCAGCGGCTGGCCCGTGGACCGGCACGGGGGCGGAGGCTTGCGCCACCTGGCGTTGCGGGTCGGCGCCAGCAGTGGTGAGATTCTGATCACCCTGGTGGCCCGCAGCCCCGAGGAGCTGCCGGGTCTTGACGACCTCGCTGCCGCCTGGATGGAGCGCTACCCGGCGGTGGTGGGTGTGAGCCTCAACCTTCAGCCCCACCCGGACAACCGCCTCTTCGGCGAGCGCACCCTGGCGATCCAGGGCCGTAGCTGGCTGCGGGAAACGTTTGCCGGGCTGGAGTACAGGATCGGCGCCACCAGCTTCTTCCAGATCAACACCGCCCAGGCCGAGGCGGTGGTGCCGCTGCTGCACGAGGCCCTCGTCTCCAGGCCCGGGCGGCTGATCGACGCCTATTGCGGCATCGGCACGTACTCCTTGCCGCTGGCCCAGGCGGGCTGGCGGGTGGAGGGGATCGAGGAGCAGGCGGTGGCGGTGCAGCTCGCCCGGGCCAATGCTGAAGCCAACGGACTGGCGGAGCGGGCCCAGTTCCACGCCCAGGACGTGGCCGCCGTGCTGGCGGAGCACCTGGGCGGCGATGGTGTGGATGCGCTGCTGCTCGATCCGCCCCGCAAGGGTCTGGCCACCGCGGCTTTGGCCGCGATCGTGGCGGCCGGCCCGCCCCAGCTGCTTTACCTCAGCTGTGATCCGGCCACCCTGGCCAGGGACCTGGCCCAGCTCTGCGGCGATGGTCCCTATCGGGCGGAGTGGCTCCAACCGATCGACTTCTTCCCCAACACCAGCCATGTGGAATGCCTGGCGGTGCTGCGGCGGCGGCAGGCCCGCTGAGCAAAGGGCCAGATCAGCCGTTCAGCAGGCCTGCCGCCGCCGCTGGCTTCAGCTGCGAAGCTCGGCGCCGAACTGGTTGGCGAGGGCTTGCCGCACCTTGTCGTGGGCGGCCTCCACCTCCGGATCGGTGAGGGTGCGGGAGGCATCGCGGTAGCGCAGCCGGAAAGCCTGGCTGCATCGCCCCAGCCCCACCTGGGCCCCCTCGTAGCGGTCCACCAGGTCCGCCGCCTCCAGCAGCGGCTTGCCGGCCTTGCGGATCGCCGTCAGCAGGTCCTGGGCAAGCACGTACCGATCCACCACCAGGGCGAGATCCCGCTCCGAGGCAGGAACGGTGGGGTAGGGCCGGAAGGCCGGCAGCCGCCGGGCCGGGCGTGCCGCTGCGGTGAGCAACGGCTCGAGCTCGATGGTGAACAGGTACGTGGCGTCGGGGAGTTCGAGGTCTGCGGCGAGGGCCGGGTGGAGCTGGCCGAACCAGCCCGCCGGTCGCCCCTCGATCACCAGCACGGCGCTGCGGCCGGGGTGAAGCAGCTCGGCGGGGGTGTCCCCCGACGCTGCCGGTCGATCCTGCAGCGGCACCGCCAGCCCGGCCAGGCCCGCCTGCAGCAGGCCGCGGGCCTCGTAGTAGTCGAGGTGGCGGGGTTTGCCGCTGCTGCTCCAGCGCTCGCTGCGACGCTCGCCGCTGATCACCCCGGACAGCAGGGCCCGCTCCTGGATGCCATCGGCGAGCGGCCGGAACACCCGACCGATCTCGAACGCCCAGAAGCCCTCCTGGGAAGCCTGGAGATTGCGACGGGCCGCCTCCAGCAGTTCGTCGTGGAGGTTGTCGCGCAGGTGGCCGTAGTCGGCCAGGAGCGGATTGGCCAGGGGGATGCGATCGGATCCGCCGGTGGTCAGGGAGAGGGCCAGAGTTTCCTGCAGACCGGCGCTGCACAGGGCCTGGCGCAGACGGCGTTCCAGCAGCTGAATCGGTGCGGGGCCCCCTGGTTCCAGCGGATCGGGCAGGCGGGCGCCGAACTGGTCGTAGCCCACCAGCCGGGCCACCTCCTCGATCAGATCCACCTCCCGGCGCAAATCCAGGGCTCGCGACGGCGGCACCGTCACCGACCAGCCGTCATCATCGGGATCAAGAACGCAACCCAGGGCTGTGAGCGTCGCCTCGATGCGGTCGTCGGGCAGATCCTGCTCCTCACCGTCAGCCCCGCAGACCGGTCCGAGCAAGTTGTGGAGCGCATCACGGCGCAGCCGGATCGGGGCGGCGGCGGCGAGGCTGCCGGCGTGGAGCCAGCGCCCCTCCGGCCGGGCAGCGGCGAGCTCCTGAAGCAGGGCGACGGCCCGATCGCTGGCCGCCAGGGTGGCCTCGGGCGGCAACCCTTTCTCAAAGCGGCTGCTGGCCTCGGTGCGCAGCCCGACACTGCGGGCGGAGCGGCGCACGGCCCGAGGATCGAAGGCGGCGGCCTCCAGCCAGATGGCCGTGGTCGTTTCGCTGACCGCTTCGGCCTGGCCTCCCATCACACCCGCCAGGGCGATCGGGCGGTCCGCCAGGGTCACCACCAGGGCGTCACTATCGAGATTCCGCTCGACGCCGTCCAGGGTGGTGAGGATTTCGCCAGGTCGGGCCTGCCTCAGTCCGACGGCGGCGGGATCGGCCTGGCCCGCAGGGGTGAGGCGATCGCGGTCGAAGGCATGGAGCGGCTGACCGGTCTCGAGCATCACCAGATTGGTGATGTCGACCACGTTGTTGATCGGGCGCACGCCGGCCTTCTCCAGCCGTTGGCGCAACCAGGCGGGCGAGGGGCCCACCTGCAGACCGGAGAGGGCGGTGAGGCTGAACAGTCCGCCAGCGGCCATGCAGGCCTGATCCCCAGGGCTGGCCGGCAGAGGCTGGGCCGATGGTCCGGGGGGAACCGGCGGCGGCTGGACCCGGGCACCGGTGAGCGCCGCCACCTCACGGGCGATGCCCAGCATCGACAGACCATCGGGGCGGTTGGCGGTGATCGCCAGATCGAGCACCTGGTCGTCGAGCCCGAGCAGCGGCGCCACCGGGCTGCCGAGCGGTGGCAGGGACTGGCCGAGCTCATCGAGGATCGCGATCCCATCCCCGCCGCCCCCCTGGCCGAGCTCCTGGAGCGAGCAGATCATGCCGCTGCTGGCCACGCCCCGCAGCTCAGCGGGGCGGATCGTCAGGCCCACGGCCGGCAGGGAAGCCCCGACCAGAGCCACGGGAACATGAATGCCGGCGCACACGTTGGCGGCGCCACAGACGATCTGCAGGGGTTCCGCCGCCCCGACATCCACCTGGCAGACGCTCAGTTTGTCGGCGGCGGGATGGGGCTCGCGCTCGCGCACGTACCCCACCACCACACCGGCGGCGTTGGCCGCCAGATCCTCGATGGCATCCACCTCGAACCCAGCGATCGAGAGGCGCTCCGCCAGCTCCTGGGGCTCCAGCGCCCCAGGCTCCGCGCCGACCAGCTCCCGCAACCACTGCAGCGAAACCCTCATCCCATATGACCGCAAGGCAAGCGCAGGATCCTAGGCAGCGGCTGGAATGGAGCAGGAACCGCCGGAAGGTAAGGTGAACTGTCGTCTACCGCCTCGCCGACGCGGCGCAACGTCCTTCCCATGGCCAAGAACAAGGGCGTCCGGCTGGTGATCACTCTCGAGTGCACCGAATGCCGGTCCAACCCCGCCAAGCGGTCTGCTGGTGTGTCTCGCTACACCACCCAGAAGAACCGCCGCAACACCACCGAGCGACTGGAACTGAAGAAGTTCTGCCCCCACTGCAACAAATCCACGGTCCACAAGGAGATCAAGTGAGTCTGGGCCGCTGAGCTCTGTTGTCGCGCTGCACCGCTCCGCCAGACCCTGCCGCGCTGGGTTCCGGAAGGACTCACGGCATTGGATGGACGGCAACGGCAATGGATGGCCTCTGAAATTCCATCGCCTTCCTTCCCCGGCGCTCCCCACCGGGCCCGAAGCCGCAACAGCAGCTCAGACCCGTGGCAATGCCACGGCCCCCAGCCCCTCTCCCATCGGCCGACCTCCTCCGGAGCGTTGCCCACCCCCTTCCCCTTCCCTGAACCGTCGTCATGTCCAGCTCGTTCTTCAAGAAGCGCCTTTCCCCGATCAAGCCGGGTGATCCGATCGACTACAAAGATGTCGATCTGCTCAAGAAATTCATCACCGAACGGGGCAAGATCCTGCCCCGTCGCCTGACCGGCCTGACCGCCAAGCAGCAGCGCGACCTGACCAACGCCGTCAAGCGTGCCCGGATCGTGGCTCTGCTGCCGTTCGTCAATCCCGAGGGCTGAGGCCCCCGGCCCGACCCTTCGCAGCGGTGGAGTCCAAGGAGAGCATCGCCCCAGGCGATCTGGTGGGGGCCAGCCTCCCCGGCGGCCCCAGGATCGGGGTGATCCTGTCTCAGCGGAGCAACCGCGTCGAACTCAGGCTGGGCGATGACAACCGCAGCACCGCCCTGCCGCGGCGCGACCTGTTCTGCCTGTCCAGCCTCGCCGCCGACTGGCCGCCGGAGCGCCTGCCCCAGGCCTGGAATCAGCCCCCCTGGAAGCTGAGCGAGGCCGCCTTGGCGGTAGCCCTGCCCAGCAGCCGGGAGCTTGGGGCGGCCTGGTTGCTGCTGCGGGAAGCCTCCAGTGAGGGTCCCATCAACCTGGGGGGTCTGGTCGATCTGATCGGGGATCGCAGCGACCCCGCCCAGCTTGCCGCCTGCTGGCGCTGGCTTGAGGGTGATCAGACCCTGTTCCGTTGGCGTCAGGGCCATCTTGAGGCGCGCCCGCTCTCGGAACTCAGGCCCCTGCGGCACCAGCGGCGCCGCCATGCGTTGGAGCTCCAAGCCCGCCAACGCTGGAGCGACACCCTCCGCCGCCGCAAGCCCCTCGACGCCTCCCTGCTGGATCGCGAGCAACAACAGGACCTTCGCTTGTTGCGTTGCTGGGCCAGCGGCGACACCACCACGGCGCTGCCCGAGCCCCTCAGCCGGCTGTTGCACGATTGCCGCTGCCAAGCCGACCCGGGGGCGATCCGCCATCTGCTCGCCGATCTCGGCCAGTGGGAACGCCACCATCTGCCCGCCCTGGAGGCGACCACCTGGGAGCAGGGGTTCAACGCCGACCTCCTCGCCGAGGCCGATCGCCTCTGCCAGCAGGCCGATGGCGACTGGCCGGGGGACGGGGATCGCCAGGACCGCACCGCTCAACGGGTGGTCACGATCGATGACGAGGACACCCGCGAGATCGATGACGGCCTCGCCCTGGAGCGGCTCGAGGGGGATCACTGCCGCCTCTGGATCCACATCGCCGATCCCGGCCGGCTGGTGGCGGCGGGCAGCCCGCTGGATCTGGAGGCCGCCCGTCGCGCCAGCAGCCTCTACCTGGCCCGCGGCACCCTGCCGATGTTTCCGCCCGCCCTTGCCCACGGGCCGATGAGCCTGCGGGCCGCCAAGCGCTGTGCCGCCTGGAGCCTCTGGGTGGATCTCGATGGCGATGGCCAGGTGCTGGCCGATGGCCTGGAGCGCACCTGGATTCGTCCCGCCTACCGGCTGTCCTACGCCGACGCCGATGCCCTGCTGGAGCTCGCCCCTCCCCAGGAGCGCGACCTGCTCACCATCGCCGAGCTGCTGGGCCGCCGGGAGCGGTGGCGGCAGCGGCGGGGCGCCCTGCGGCTGGATGATCCGGAGGGTCGCTTCCGGGCCCGGCGTTCAGAGCCAGGCTCCAGCGGCGTCGATCCTGCCCCTGCCGATGACGGCAGCGGCCCCAGTGCGGCGGCATCAGGCGACGGTGGCAGCGACCCGACGGCCCTTCGGGCCGAGCTGGAGGTGACCGAACCCTCCCCGGCCCGGCGGATGGTGGCCGAGGCCATGGTGCTCGCCGGGGCGGTGGTGGCCGAGCGCGGGCGGCGCCTTGGCGTGGTGCTGCCCTATCGCTCCCAGCCCGTCTGCGCCCTTCCCTCCAACACCGAACTCGAAGCCCTGCCACCGGGGCCGGTGCGTCATGCGGCGATCAAGCGCTGCCTCAGCCGGGGGCAGGTCGGAACCACCGCCGCCCCCCACTTCAGCCTCGGCCTCGACGCCTACGTGCAGGCCACCTCGCCGATCCGGCGCTACGCCGATCTGGTGGTGCAGCGCCAGCTGCAGTGCCTGCTGGAGGGCACCCCACCCCTGGGGGAGGCGGAGCTGGCCGAACAGCTTCAAGATCTGGAGCCAGCGCTGCGCCAGGGGGTGCAGATCCAGCGCGATGATCAACGCCACTGGCTGCAGGTGTGGTTCGAGCAGCAGCCGCGACACTCCCTGGACGGGTTGTTCCTGCGCTGGTTGCGGGCCGATCAACAGTTGGGTCTGGTCTGGATCGAGGAGCTCTGCCAGTCGCTTCCCTGCACCTGCCCGGCCCGCTGCGAGCCCGGCCACAGGCTGCTGGTGCGGGCCGTGGAGGTGGATGCCCTGCGCGACCGGCTTCGCCTTGAGGCGACCACCTAGCGCCTGCGGACGGCGCCCTCATTCAAGGGCGTTCCGCCAGCCGCGACACCCGCAGCCAGGGCCCCCAGGGGTTGGCACAGCCGATCAGCCGCACCGGCCGGCTGCGCTCCTGTCCCAGCAGCCAGCGGTGCAGGGCGGGCTCCAGGGTGATCAGGGGCCAGACTCCACCAGCGGTTTCCAGGCCGTAGCCACCGTCGCCGTCGGGGCGGAGGGTGCCATCCCAGAGGGCCTCGCCCGGTTCGGGTGGGCTCTGCCAGGGGGCAGGGGCGTCAGGGTCTGGCAGGCCAACCAGGCAGCCATCGGGGCCCAGCCGTGAGGGATCGGCCAGGGCCAGGCGCTGACGCTCCGCCCGCTGGGGATGGTGCCAGGGAAGATCCCAGAGCGGCAGGGGGCTGGCCGGGGCGTGGGGGTCGGCGATCAGGGCCTCATGGAGCCGGCCCACGGGCAACGCGGCCAGGGGCAGATCGGCGGCAAGAGCCAGCGCCGCCGCCTGGCCCGCCGCCTGGCCGATGTTGAGCACCAGGGGCTGGAGCCGCGTCGCGCCGTTGGCCATGTGGCTCACCCCCAGGCACTTGTCGGCGGCCAGCAGGTTCTCGACCGCCTCGCTCACCAGGGCTCCGTAGGGGATGGTGAAAGGCGTGCCGCTCCATCGGCCACCCCAGCGACAGCTCTTCGCAGCCAGGGGCCAGTCGGGACCGGGGTAGTGGTGGTCGTTGGCGTAGTTGCCCACGGCGATCGCCTGGCACTGGCCATCGCGCCGTGGCAAGGGGGCGATGCAGGCGCCGGGCCCCTGGGGCAGCAGGTGCTGCTCCAGCACCAGGTCGAGGGCCTGCAGCCGCCTGCCCTCGCGCCAGTAGGGCATCAGGGCCAGGGGTTCAAGGCCCTCCAGGGCTCCGGACCTGGCCGCCGCGGCCGTTGGGAACAGCCCCTCAAGTCGAAGGGCTCCGCCGCTGGCCTGGCCCAGCGCCCGGGCAAAGGCGAGGCTGTGCTCGCCCATGGCCGCCGCCAGCTCAATCTCGGCGCTGGTGGCGGGGAAATCGGCGGCTGAGGTGCCCTCAAAGGCCCGCGACAGGCCCCCGTGCCAGTCGTTGCCGTGCACGGGCCAGTTGAGCATCACCGCGCCCCCCGGCAGCCGGCCATAGCGCAGGGTGCGCTCCAGGCCGAAACGCTCGCAAGCGCCTTCGAAGGGGGGCGGCAGCACTGGGGCCGGGGCCGCCTCGGCCTGGGGGGCAACTGGTGGCGGCGGGGTGAGCAGCGGATCCGGCTCGGCAAGGCGGGCCATCGCCACCCAGGTGGGCGATTGGACCGGCTGCTGCTGGAAAAAGGGATCTGCAGCCAGGTCGGCGGCTGGCGGGGCGCTCGGTTCCTGCCATCGCTCCCGCGGCTCCCAGCCAAAGCGAAAGGGGGCTGCAGCCAGGGGGAAGAGATCGCCGCGGTCGCTGCCGTCGATCACCACACCAACGCTGAGGCGCACGCAGGCTCCGGGGCGACCCGAGGGACCAGGGGCCTGCACCCGCACCGCCTGGATCCGCCGCCCGCTGCGCTGCACCTCCAGCAGCCGGCAGCAGGGCCACCAGCGCAGGCGGGATTCCGCCGCCAGCCACCGCCGCAGGATCCGCTCGGCGCTGGCGGGTCTGTAGGCGAAACAGCTCACCCAGTTGTGGTCGAGGCCAGTGGGTTCCTCCAGGGCCAGGGCCCGCAGCAGGGCCCCCCACAGCCCCGTCTGCCAGGGGGTGAGTTCATTGCCGTCGGGAGCGCAGACCCCGGCGGCACTGACCATGCCGCCCAGCCAGGGACCGGGGGTGAGCAGCACGGTGTCGGCCCCGGCGCGGGCTGCCTGGAGCGCGGCGGCGATGCCGCCGCTGCCCCCACCCCAGACCAACACCGGCGCGTGGCCGTCGCTCAGCGCCTCCATGGGCCCGGATCAAGTGTCCCCATTCGACCCCGTGGCCTTGCGGCGCTGCTCGCGCAGGGGTCCAGCGGCCAGGCTGTCCGCCCGCGCCGACGTCGGTAGAGTGCCCAACGACGGAGGGGTTGCTGGCTGGCACACCGGCCATCCAGCCTGTTCATCGGTCCGATCCTGGCCTGCGACCACCGCCCGGCGTCCTTCCCAGGCGGGGTCGCCCCCGGTGTTGCCGCTCCACCCCCGCGCCCCGCCGCCCGCCGATGCCCTTCACCCTCACGACGCCGCTTTATTACGTCAACGATCGGGCCCACCTCGGCAGCACCTACACCACCCTCGCCTGCGACGCCATCGCCCGCTTCCAGCGGCTGCAGGGCCAGGAGGTGCGGTTCATCACCGGCTGTGACGAGCATGGCCTGAAGATCCAGCGCACCGCCGAGGCGGCGGGGATGACCCCCCAGGCCCATTGCGATGCCGTGAGCACCGGCTTCCGGGATCTCTGGGAGCGCTGGCAGATCAGCAACGACCGCTTCATCCGCACCACCGATCCCCGCCACCGGGCGGTGGTCGAGGCCTTCTTCGCCAGGGTCGAAGCGCAGGGCGACGTGGTGGAGGGCCGCCAGCAGGGCTGGTATTGCGTGGCCTGCGAGGAGTTCAAGGACCATCCCCCCGGCGGCGAGCCCCCGGACTGCCCCATTCACCTGCGACCGCTGGAGTGGCGTGACGAGGTGAACCTCTTCTTCCGGCTATCTCGCTATCAGGACGCTATCGCCGCCCTCGTCGCCCGGTCAGATTTCATTGCGCCGGCCAGCCGCCGCCGCGAGGTCGAAAACTTCGTGGCGGGTGGTCTCAAGGATTTCTCGATCTCCCGGCGGGACCTGCCCTGGGGCATTCCCGTGCCTGGCCATCCCGGCCACACCTTCTATGTGTGGTTCGATGCCCTGGTGGGGTACCTCAGCGCCCTGTTCGAAGCCGATGACCCGATCGATCTCGACCTGCTGCTCCAGCGGGGCTGGCCGGCGCAGCTGCATGTGATCGGCAAGGACATCCTGCGCTTCCATGCCGTCTTCTGGCCGGCGATGCTGCTGTCCGCAGGACTCCCCCTGCCGGAGGCGGTCTTCGGCCACGGCTTCCTGACCCGCGAAGGGCAGAAGATGGGCAAATCCCTGGGCAATGTGCTCGATCCCGAGGTGCTGCTCAGCCGTTGCGGCCGCGATGCGGTGCGGTGGTATCTGCTGCGCGACATCCCTTTCGGCGACGACGGTGACTTCCAGCAGCAGCGGTTTTGCGATCTGGTCAACAACGACCTGGCCAACACCATCGGCAACCTGCTCAACCGCACCAGTTCGATGGCGCGCAAGTGGTTCGACGGGGCCGTGCCCCCGGCCGGAGACGCTGCCGCCTCCAGCCATCCCCTGGCCGAAGCGGCCCGGCGCACCGACCAGGCGACCGTGGCGGCCCTGACGGCCCTCGATTTCCGCAGCGCCGCCGAGGCGATCCTGGCCCTGGCCCAGGAGGCCAATGGCTATCTCAATGACCGAGCCCCCTGGAAACGGATCAAGCAACCCGACCTGAAGCCCGAGGTGGCCGAGGATCTCTACGCCGTTCTGGAGGCAGCCCGGCTGGTGGCCGTGTTGCTGACCCCCCTGCTGCCCGATCTGGCCGAGCGGATGCTGCTGCAGCTGGGCCTCGATTCTCTGCCGAGCGATGCCACCGCCCCTGGCCTGAGCCCTGCGGCCCCAGCCCCGTGGGCGGAGGCACGACGCTGGGGTTTCCTGCGCAGCGGCACCCCACTGCCCGAACCGGTGCCGGTGATGCAACGCCTGGAGCTGGATTCACCCCTGTGAGGCCCCCAGGCCTGCTCCCAGGAGCCCTGCTGCTGGCCCTGGCGCTGCTGCCGTTGGTCGGCTGCCGGGCCAGCAGCCCGAACCGTCGCGATGACGTGGCGCCACCGTTCGTGTTCCGCTCCCTCGACCTACGGCAGCAGACCCCCCTCGGCCAGCCCTCCTGGGAGCTCACCAGTTCCGAGGCCCGCTACGACCTGCGCCGACGCGTCGCCCAGGCCGCCGACCTCAAGGGCCTGATCTACAGCCGCGGCAAGCCCCTCTACCGCCTCCAGGCCGATAGCGGCACGGTGGTGCGCGACGGCGAGGCGATTCTTCTGGAGGGCAACCTGCGGGTGCAGCGGCTGGGGTCCCAGACCGTGCTGATCCGTGCCTCCCGGGCCCGCTGGCTGCCCCGCCGGCAGTTGCTACTGGTCGACCGCCACCCGGAAGCCCTCGACCAACAGGGCCGCCTGCGTGCGGAGCGGGCCCGCTTCCTGCTCAATGAAGACCGGCTGATCCTCAGCGGCCAGCCCCGAATGGAGCGCTGGGAGCAGCGTCACGACCCCCTGGCCCGGGAGGCCAGACCACCGGCCCCGATCACGATCGAGGCGGTGCAGGTGAGCTGGAAACCTGGCAGCGGCGAGCTTTTGGCCAGCGGGCCGGTTCGGGGCCAGAGGCGGCCGCCGGGATCTGGGCCGAGCCAGCCCCCCCAGACCCTTACCGCCGCTTCGCTAGAGGGCAACACCCTCGCCCAGGTGTTCACGCTCAAGGGCCCGGTGCGCTTCGACGACCGCGGCAGCGGCGACAGCTTCAGCGGGCAGGACGTGCGGCTGGCGGCGGCCAGCAGCGAGGCGAGCACCACCGAGCCCTTCCAATTCCGCCGTGGCAGCGTTCAGGCCAGCGGCCATGGTCTGCGGCTGGACGGTCGCAACCACTCGCTGCGGATCGACGCCGCCTGCCGGGTGGAGCGGCCCGGGGAGCGGCTGGAGGCGGGCCGCTGCGGCTGGAACTGGGAATCCGGAGCGATCGAAGCCGATGCCGGCGTGCTGCTGCAGCGCAGCGCCCAGAACCAGACCACCCGCGGCCAGAGCCTCAGCGGCAGCCTGGGGGAGGCCGGGAGCCTGCGGATCAGCGCTCCGGGCTCGCGGGTGGTGAGCCGCTTCCGTCCGCCACCGCCGCAGCCCCAGCCAGCGGCGCCACCGCGCCCAGCTCCGGGCCCCATCGTTCCGTGAGCCGGCGTCCCCAGCCCTCGATCCAGACCAGATCGGCGCGGGAAAAGCAGCGGGCAGACCAGCCCCCAACCAGCAACCAGGCCGCCGGACCGAGGGGTTGCACCACCACCGCTGGCAGGCCCTCCAGCAGGGGCATGAACTCATCCCGACCGGGATAGGGGGCCAGATCGACCAGGGAGATGGGTTTCTGGCGGAGGCTCGCCTGCTGACAGATAGGGCCCGGCTGGAAGGGGGTGGGGGCGAGCAGACCCCGTCGCAGCAGGCAGGCATCGCCCCGCTGGACCAGCACCACGGCGGCGGGGGTGGCCATGAGCAGCATGGTGCTGCCCCAGCCCAGCTCCTCCCGCAGGGCGTCCGGTAGAGCGTCGGCCAGCTTGAGCCCTTGCTCCCCCTGGAGGGGGGCGCGGGCTGCGGCCTCCGGCACCACCTGCTGCCAGAGCAGACCAGCCAGCATCAGCAGCACCGAAAGGATCCCGGCCAGCACCGAGGCCCTCTCCAGGGGGGGGTCGAGCTGCGGGGCCAGGGCCTGATTCAGCACGCTCAGCACCAGGCCGCTGACCCCCAGGGCAACGGCGGCTCGGGCGGCTGGGGGAAGGGCCATGGCGAGCGACGGTCTGCGGGGGATGTCCCACGATGGCCGAGAGCAGACAGGCTCGACCGTGGGGGGCAGACTGGGGGAACTCAGGAAGCGTGTGCCCCTCGTCGTGACCCTCCACACCCGCGCCCTCCGCACCGCCCTGCAGCCGGCTCCCCATCCCGCCCGCGGCCACCGTCGCCAGCGCAGGGGGCCTGCGGCACTGGCGGCCGGGCTGCTGCTCGCCCTGGTGCTGCCGATGCTGCTGTTGCTGGCGCCTGGCGCTGTTCAGGCGGTCTCGCTGCGGGATCTGCCGAGCACAGCCCCGACATCCCTGGTGCTCGACACCGCCGATGTGCTGAGCCGCGCCACCCGCCTCGACCTGGAGAAGCAGCTGCAGGCCTTCCAGGCCGATCACATCGAAGCCCGGCTGATCACGGTCGGTCGTCTCGACTACGGCCTGAGCCTGGAAGGGCTGGGTGAGGAGCTGCTCGCCGCCTGGAGCCCTGCGTCCAGTCAGGACAGCTCGGTCTCACGGGCCGGCGATGCGCTGCTGCTGCTGCTGATCGACAGCCAGAACAAGGCCGCGGCTGTGGTCGCGTCCCCCAGTCTGGAGGGGCAGCTCACCCCCGAGCTGCTGCGCAGCATCGCCCGAACCACCATGGCCGCCCCCCTGCGCCAGGGCGACCGCTACCGCCAGGCCGGCGTGGATGGCCTCGATCGCCTGGCCACCGTGCTGCGGGGCGGGGAGGATCCCGGCGAGCCGGCCGTCAGCGAGGAAGCGGTGGTGGTCTCGAATGTGCCGAGCCGCGAGGAGACCGCCCAGAGCAACGGCTTCACCTGGGTGGTGGTGCTGCTGGTGGTGGGCACGGTGGTTCCGATGCTCACCTGGTGGGTGTTCTCGCGCTGATCCCGATCCCAGACCCCGCAAGAGCACTGCAAGCGCACCCGCCATGGCCCTCGGCGACTGGATCGGAACCTTCGGCAAAGCCCAGTCGATGGACCTCAGCAGCGACCTGGAGCGCGGCTACGAGGCCGCCCTGGAGATCCAGAGCATCGAACTGGAGCATTACAACGACCGACCGGTGCGTCCGGAGTTGGAACTGCGCATCCCCCGCCAGGTGCAGGCCCAGGTGCTGCGGCGCTTCCGGGCCGCCAGCCAGATCTGCCAGCAGGCCCTCCAGACCGTGGAGCCGTACCGCAGGGAGCTCTCCGGCCAGGAACTGCGCCAGCTGCAGCTGATCGAATCGGTGATGGAGCGCTACGACCCCCGTCGCAGCCCCCTGCCGACACTCAGCCGCGCCCCGGAGGTGCTGCCGCGCAGCTTGATGGGGGTGGTCGATCAGGTGAGGCGCCAGCTCGATCCGGATGCGGAAGCGAGCGTGGTGGCAGGCTTCCGTCGCCGCCGGGATTCCACCCTGGTTTCTCTGCGGATCCTGCTGCTGCTAGTGCTGGTGCCACTGCTGGTGCAGCAGGTGAGCCACAGCTATGTGATCTCGCCGTTGGTCGATCGGTACGCCCCGAACACGCCGCTGCTCAACTACTCCAGGCCCCACATGGATGAGCGGGCAGTGGAGAAACTGAGGGCCTTCAAGGCCGAACTCGAGTTCGAATCCCTGCTCAACAACAAGAGCCTGCCGAGCCAGGAGGAGCTGCAGAAGCAACTGGCCGACAAAGCTCAGGAGCTCAAGGGAGAGGCCCGGGAAGAGGGCAACCATGCCATCAAGAACATCCTTGCCGATGTGATGGCCTTCATCGGCTTCGTTCTGGTCTGCTGGTTCGGCCAGCGCGACATCCAGGTCCTGCGCGGTTTCCTCGACGAGGTGGTTTACGGGCTCAGTGACAGCGCCAAGGCGTTTGCGATCATTCTGTTCACCGATATTTTTGTTGGCTTTCACAGTCCGGAGGGTTGGACGGTGCTTCTCGATGGCATCGCCCACCACCTTGGCCTGCCGGCAAGGGAGAATTTCATCATGTTGTTCATCGCCACCTTCCCGGTGGTTCTGGCCACCATCTTCAAATACTGGATTTTCCGCTATCTCAACCGCGTCTCTCCCTCTTCGGTGGCCACCCTGCGCAACATGAATGGTGGCGGTTGATTCCCTGCCTCGACTCACCCTGATCAGCGGTCCGGCCGGCAGCGGCAAGAGCCGCTGGGCCGAGCACCTCGCCCAGGTCTCCGGCTTGGCTGTGCACTACCTGGCCACCGGTCCCCAGGCTCCCGGGGATCCCAGCTGGCAGCGGCGTCTGGAGCGCCACCGCCGCCGCCGGCCGGCCAGCTGGGAGTGCCTGGAGGTGGGTGGCGCCCTGCAGGAAGGTCTGGAGGCCCTGCCCCCGTCGGATCTGGCCCTGGTCGACTCCCTCGGCACCTGGGTGGCTGCCCATCTCGATCGCAGCTCCGAGAGCTGGGAGCACCTTGGGGCAGCCTTGCTGGAGCAGCTGCGGCGGCCGGGCGGACCGGTGCTGATGGTGGTGGAGGAGTGCGGCTGGGGGGTGGTGCCCGCCACCGCCATCGGAGGGCTGTTCCGCGATCGGCTGGCGGCGCTCCAACGGCGGCTGGGCGATGGCTGCGCAGCCTCCTGGCTGGTGCTGCAGGGCCGCGCCCTCGACCTGCATCAACTCGGCCTGGCGGTACCCCCTGAGACCTGAGCGATGCCGAGAGTGGTGCTGTTCCAGCCGGAGATCCCTCCGAACACCGGCAACGTGGCCCGCACCTGCGCGGCCACGGCCAGCGAACTGCACCTGATCGAACCACTCGGCTTCAGCCTGGAGGATCGATACCTGCGCCGTGCCGGTCTCGATTACTGGCCCCTGGTGCAGCTGCATCGCCACCGCGATGGGAACGCCTTCCTGGCGGAGCGGGGGCGCCTGGGGGGGCGATTGGTGGCCCTGAGCGCCCGTGCCAGCAGCGACTACAGCCGGTTTCGGTTCCAGCCCAGCGACTGGCTGCTGTTCGGGCGGGAGAGCGATGGACTGCCCCCGGACCTGCTGGAGCGGGCCGATGCCAGGCTCACGATCCCGATAGAGGTGTCTACCCAGCATGGCCAGGCTGGGGTGCGCAGTCTCAACCTCTCGGTGGCCGTTGGGGTGGTGCTGTTCGAGGCCCTGCGCCAGCTGCGCCAGCCGATCAGCTCTGGCCATGCCGCCAGCGACAGCGTCGGTTGACGCCTGCCATCCCAGATCTGGTGGGGAGCGCAGCCGGTTCGGTCGCTCTCAGCACTTGTGCAGCCGGGGTGGACCGGTTACTGTCTGCCGGTCGCGTGGATGTCGGCTTCTCCACGGGACTTTGTCCAATGGGTGAACTCTGCATGAAGCCTTTCCGGTCCATCCTTCCCCTGCTCCTGGTCGCTCCGGCCGTTTTTCCGCTGGTCAGCGCGATCGCGAGCAATCCGACGGTTCTTGGAGATCCCAGCGATCCGCTCCCGTTGGTTGACTCAGCCTCAGGGCCCCTGGATGTCCCGCAGCTTCCCCAGGCTGTTGAGCCGAACGGCAGCATCGAAACCGTCCGCACCAACACCCCGGCCCCCTCACCCGCCCCGGTGTTCGGATCGTCCTCCGTCGGAAGCGACGCGTCCTTGCTTGCCTTGGAGCCCTCGGCCAGCTCCCGCCGTTCCCTCCCCGCGCCGCCCGAGCCGGTGACCCCCTCGGCCGTCGTCCGCTTCGGCGACACCCTTCTCAAGATTTCGCAGCGCTACGGGATCACGATCTCCGAACTGCTGCGCCTCAACCCCGGTCTGGACACGGCCCGGCTGGTGGTGGGCAGCCAGATCCAGGTGGCCCGCTCCTCTCCCGGTCGCTCGCGCATGCTGCTCGGCCTGTCCCCTGTGGGCAGCGGCGGCCTGAGCTGGCCCGAGCTGCCGCAATTCGGAGAGGAGCGCAGGGGGGCGGGGACCCCATCCCCCCTGGCCGGCAGCTTCGCCTGGCCGGCCGAGGGCCTGTTCACTTCAGGCTATGGCTGGCGCTGGGGTCGGATGCACAAGGGCATCGACATCGCCAATAACGTGGGTACCCCGATCAAGGCGGCCGCCGCCGGACAGGTGACCTTCGCCGGCTGGCACGACGGCGGCTATGGCTACCTGGTTGAGATCACCCACAGCGATGGCACACTGACCCGCTACGCCCACAACAGCACCCTGCTGGTGCGTGAGGGTGAGCTGGTGGAGCAGGGCGCGGTGATCAGCCGCATGGGCAGCACCGGACGCAGCACCGGCCCCCATCTGCACTTTGAGGTAGTGCCCCCAGGTCAGGGTGCCATAAATCCTCTGCTGGTGCTGCCGCCCCGGGCCTGAGGCCTGGCCCGTCGGTCAGAGCAACGCCTCCCCGGCGGGCCGTCCCGTACAATCAGGGAACCGCGGCTCGGTAGCTCAGCTGGTTAGAGCGTGGGATTCATAACCCCAAGGTCGGGAGTTCAAGTCTCCCCCGAGCCATTTCATTGGCCACAGCAGGTTGTCGCGGCCTGTTGCTTCCACCGCCACGCGTTGTGGGAACCGTCAGCGCCTGTTCGTTGAGCCCACTGTGGCGAACTTGGCCACGCGCGAGATTGGGCTCTCACCCTCAGAAGCGCCGCGAGACCCCGCCTCCAGATCAACCGCTCCATGCCAGAAGCAGAACCACTGGCACTGATCTCGCAGGCTTCCGCCGACCCCATCCGGCACGGATGGGGAGCCGACCCAGTCGAACCAGCCGACCTCAGCGCATCTCGATGGCGCTGAGCCGATCACGGAAGCTACCGGACGCCGGATCGCTGTCGGCGGCGGCGAGACGATCCGCCCAGGGCAAGGTTCCCAAGCTTCCGGGTGCCTGGGGAAGGGTATCCGGGTTCTGCACCACCACCACCTCGGCCCCGGCGACCGGGGGTCGGCGGCTGCGGCTGGGGCCGGCCTGGGCACGGGCCTCGATGGCGCGGGTGAGGCTGCGACTGCGATTAGCAGCGCCAACGGTCTCCCCATCCTTGGGGCGGATCAGGGGGTTGCCCTTGAGCTCAGACCGCACCTGATTGAGAAGCCGGAAATGGCCGGTGGTGTTGTACTTGCGGAGAACGCTGGGATCCCAGGGCATCAGGGCTTCAATGGATGGGTGAGGTGCTGCGCATACGAGCCTATGGCCCCGACCTCCACAGGGGTCGGGGAAATTGTGATAGCTTGTAAGCAGGTTAGTAAAAGTCGTACCGACTTCGCCTTGCCTGGCCCGGATGTTCCGGCCAGCCGCTCTCCGCCCGGGCGGCCACGGCAGACACCCCGGGGTGGGCTGTCGCCAAAGCGGTGGCGCCCCGCTGACCCTCCACCATTTCCCCATTCACCATGACCCGGCTTGTCGGCCTGCCCGCTCCCGACTTCACCGCCACCGCGGTGGTCGATCAGGAATTCAAGGAGATCACACTCTCCGACTACCGCGGCAAGTACGTGGTGCTGTTTTTTTATCCTCTCGACTTCACCTTCGTCTGCCCCACCGAAATCACGGCGTTCAGCGATCGCTACTCCGATTTCACCAGCAAGAACACCGAAGTCCTGGGTGTCTCCGTCGATAGTCAGTTCAGCCATCTCGCCTGGGTCCAAACCGACCGCAAGAGTGGTGGCCTTGGCGACATTGCCTACCCCCTCGTGGCCGATCTCAAGAAAGACATTGCCGCTGCCTATGAGGTTCTCGACGAATCAGCCGGCATTGCCCTGCGGGGATTGTTCATCATCGATCCCGATGGTGTGATCATGCACAGCACCATCAACAACCTGCCGGTCGGCCGCAGCGTCGATGAAACCCTGCGTGTGCTGCAAGCCTTCCAGTACGTTCAGTCCCATCCCGACGAAGTCTGCCCGGCCAACTGGCAGCCCGGCGAAAAGACCATGAATCCTGACCCGGTCAAGAGCAAGGACTTCTTTGCCGCCGTCAACTGAAACCCTGGCCGCCGCCATCGTCAGGACCCTCTCAGGAGGGTCCTTTTTTTGTGCAACTCACCCAGGAGACTCCCCGTAGGCCGGTGATGTCGCTGGATCGTTGCCGCCCTTCCCAAGGAGTGACGGGCAAGCGACGGATGCTGGATCAGCCCAGAACAGAGGCCAGCAGGCGCCGGCCATCAAGCCCCCCGGTGGCGGAATCACAGGCGCGCTCCGGGTGCGGCATCAGGCCGAGCACATTGCCGCCAATGTTGCAGAGACCAGCCACATCGCCCACCGAGCCGTTGGGGTTGTCCCGGTAGCGCAACACCACCTGATCACGATCCTCCAGCTCGGCGAGGCCATCGGGATCGATCTGGTAGCGGCCCTCGCCATGGGCGATCGGCAGGGTGATCGCCTCCCCGGCGCCGTAGCCCTGCAACCAGGCACAGGGTCCGGCGGAAACGCTGAGCGCCTGGGGTTGGCAGAGGAAGTGAAGATCGCGGTTGCGGGTCAGGGCACCGGGGAGGAGACCCAGTTCGGTCAACACCTGGAAGCCGTTGCAGATGCCGAGCACCGGGCCGCCCCTGCCAGCAAAGGCGCTGACCTCCTCAAGCACCGGCGCGAAACGGGCGATCGCACCGCAACGCAGATAGTCGCCGTAGCTGAAGCCCCCCGGCAGCACGACGGCATCGAGCCCCCCCAGGTCCCGCTCCTCATGCCAGAGGAAGCGGGTGGGAATCCCCAGACAGCCCTCGAGGGCCCAGCGCACATCCCGGTCGCAGTTGGAGCCGGG
This sequence comes from Cyanobium sp., assembly GCA_044360135.1. GTDB lineage: Bacteria > Cyanobacteriota > Cyanobacteriia > PCC-6307 > Cyanobiaceae > Cyanobium. The sequence goes on along the minus strand of JBIKKX010000002.1, from coordinate 112,218 downwards.
AAAGACCACGATGCCGACGGTCATCGTCTTACCTCAGCTCGCGTCCTGGAGTTCGAGGCGCCAGTCCTCGATCACAGGATTGGCCAACAGTCGGTCCCCGAGCAGCTCCAGCCGCTCCCTGGCCGCGGCCGGATCCGGAGCCTCCAGCTCCACCTCGATCGCTTTGCCGATGCGAAGCTTGCGCACACCCTCGATCCCCAGACGGGAAGCGGCGGCCCGGGTGGCCTCGCCGGCAGGGTCGAGCACCGAAGGTCGTAGCGAGACCAGGACACGGGCTTGATACAGAGGCACCGGCATCAGGCGAATGCACCGATCCTCGCAGCCCACGCCCCAGGGGGCCGGATCGGATCCAGGCTGGTGGGATGCTGCCATCGCCAGCCGTGGCCCAAGCCCCCGGCCCAACCGCTGCTGCGACGAGCCTGGTGGTCCTGGTGGTCCTGCTGCTGACGGCCGGCGCCGGCATCAGCCGTGGGGCCAGCGGCCCCACCCCAGGGGCCCTGCCCCTGGAATGCCGCCTGGGCGATGGGCCCTGGCAGGCCTGCTGGATGGAGGTGATTGAGGTGGGCCGCCACTGGGTGCTGCGGGTCGGCCCTCGCCATCTGGAATTCCGACACGATGGCCGCGGTGGGGTGCGGATGCAGCGCGATGGTGGTCCCTGGCGTCCGGTGACCGCCCGCTGGCAGGCGCCCCGTGATCTCTGCTGGGATGGGCTCTGCGCCAGGGGAGAAATCCCGCTGGATTGAGCCCTTGGGCGACCGAACCGGCAGTTCTGTTCCGTACCCGGCGGCCGGCAACGGCTCAGACCCAGGGGCCGCGACGACTCGGACCGGTGGGGCCAGCCACACCGGTCAACCTCAGAGGGCGGCGCAGGCGCGCTCCAGTCGCTCGGCATCCGCGGCGGCGCCCAGCACCACCAGCTCCAGGCCCGGTTGAGTGGGGGACGGCGGCTGGGAGACTCCTGCTTCGAACCAACAATCGAGCCGCGGACCAACCGCCTGAATCTGCAGAGGAAGGAGGCGTCCCTCAAGGGTGAGCCGCCCCTTCAGCCGCAGCACGGGCTGCTCACGAATCAGCTGGCGCAGGCTTCGCTCCAGATCCTGGCGGTCCCAGAGGCCGTCGCGACGGACCACCACGGCATGCATCGCCACATGGGAATGGTCGTGATGGTCGTCGTGCTTGTGCTCGTGCTCGTGATGGGGCGCGTGCTGGTCGTGATCGTGATCGTGGTCCGCGGCGGCCGCCTGGCCAAAGTCGCCAGCGAGCACCAGGGCCGGATCAATCTGGCCGCGGCTCATCGGCAGCAGAGTCGTGCCCGGCCGCACCTGGGGTTGCAGGGACGCGATCACCCGCTCCAGCTGGGTGGCGTCAAGGGCATCGGCCCGGCTGACGAGCACCAGATCGGCAGCCCGCAGCTGATCCTCGAACAGATCCTCGATCGCCCGGATGTGATCGAGGCTGGGATCAGCCTGCCGCTGAGCCTCCAGGGCTCGGGCATCCCCGACCACATGGCCTGCAGCCAGGGCCTCGCCGTCGACCACAGTGACCACCGCGTGGACCCTGGTCCGAGCACGGATCTCCGGCCAGCCAAAGGCGGCGACCAGGGGCTCGGGAAGGGCCAGGCCACTGGTTTCCACCACGATGCCGTCGAGTCGGTCGGCTTGTTCGAGCAGACGGGTCATGGTGGGAAGAAACTCCTCCTGAACGGTGCAGCAGAGGCAGCCGTTGGCCAGCTCCACCAGACGACCGTCCAGCTCCTCGGCCGGGCAGAAACCGCAAGCGGCCAGCAGCTCACCGTCGATGCCGAGCTCGCCGAACTCATTGACCAGCACCGCCAGCCTCTGGCCACTGGCCAGAAGCAGATGGCGCAGCAAGGTGGTCTTGCCGGCACCAAGGAAGCCGGTCACCACCGTGACCGGCAGGCGGGTTGTGGATGTCATGGCGCTCAGCCCACCAGGGAGGACCAGGTCCAGGCGGCACCGCAACCGAGCAGGGCGGCGGCCACGGTCCGCACCGTGCCGCTCGACAGGGAGGAGGCAAGGCCGCGCAGTCCACCCAGGGCGAGCAGCAGGAGCGCCCCCTGGCTGAGCAACAGACCGAGAAGATAGAAACCGATCGGGGCGGCGTTCCAGCCGAGCACCGAGGCGCTCAGCACGTAGCCGTGCAGGGCAATGGCGGGGAGGAGCACCAGGGGGTGGAGGCGACCGAACAGCACCAGGGCCACCAGTACCAGGGTGAGGGCCACGAGGGCCTCAGCACCGGGCAGACCGGGAAGCAGCAGGCCAAGACCGGAACCGGCCAGTCCGACGGCCAGCAGGCCCAGCATCCAGACGCTGCGCTGGCGCCACCCCACCAGCGAGAGGGCTAAGAGGAAGAGCAGATGATCCGGGCCGATTACGGGATGGGCCATGCCGCTCAACAGGCCGAGCAGGGGGGTGGGGCGTTGGTGCAGAAACTCCATCAAGTGGTGGGCCTGGGCACCGGACGGCAGGACCAGCAGCAGAACCGGGATCAGCAGGGCCGGGGACAGCAGGCGACGCGGCGCTGAGAAGGCCGCAAGGCAACGGGCGAGGAAGGTCTGGGACCCTTTGGAGGACGACATCGTGCAGAAGAGCCGGTCCGCGCCGGAAAGAAAGGTTCGAAACCGGCGGGCGTTCTGACTGGGTCGCCCAGGCGACCTTCACAGCTGCGGGACAGTGCTGGATTGGGGAGGAGCTCCCGCACCGGGCTTTCCCCGTTACCTCCGTGGGCTGATCCCCCACGAAACCGGCTGTGCGAAATCTAGGCCAGGCCGCATGGGCGGTCAGCCTGTCCGGGCCGGGACCTGCCCCGGCCGCTCGACGAGAGCCGGGCCGAAGCGCGATCCAGCTGGGGCCTCAGCGGCAGCGGAGGCTTTCGCGGGTGTCGATCCCGGTACGGGCGTTGGTGCCGCTGGCCCGGGCGCAGAGGGCCTTCTGCTCAGGGAGGTCGATCACCGCCTCGCTGAAGTCAGCGCCCTCGATCTGGGCATCGCGAAAGCGGCTCTGCATCAACATGCCGTTGCGCAGCACCGCATCGCGGAGATCGGCGCCATCAAAGCGGCTGGCGAAGGCCACCACATCCTCGAGATCGGCGCCACGCAGGTCGGCACCGCTGAGGTTGCTCGTGTTGAACACAGCCCCACGCAGATCGGCGCCGTGCAGATCGAAGCCTTCGAGGCTGGCCTTGAGAAATTCCTGCTGGCGCAGGTCGCGGCCGTGCATGTCGGGATCGAGGCTCTGGAGGGTGCGCTGCCCTCGCAACTCAGGGGCCGTGATCGCCAGCACCGGCGAGGCGGCGACCAGCTGGATCGGCAGCAGCAGCAGCACGGCCAGCACCAGGCTGGTCAACAGCCGGCGCAGGGGGTCGCGGTCGCGGACGGGGGCCTGGCCGGGGAGGACTCCCGGACGGGCGATGCCGGCGAGGCGGCCGAAGCGGCCGGCGCTGCGGATGGTGATCAAGGACCCCTCGGTACGCTGCAGCATCAAGTTATGGCAGGTATGGCCATGTCCCTGCGGGTGGTGGTTCCCCCCCACCCCCTGATCGCGCACTGGCTGTGCGTGCTGCGCGATCCGGCGACCCCATCGCCGCTGGTGACCACGGCGATGGCCGAGCTCGGTCGCTGGCTCACCTATGAGGCGCTGCGCGACTGGCTGCCCCAGCGCGCGTTGCAGCTGGAGACCCCCAACGGGCCCTGCGAGGGGCAGGTGGTGGACGCCTCCGCGCCCCTGCTGGCGGTGCCTTTTCTGCCGGCAGGGCTGGGCCTCTGGGAGGGAGCCCGGGGGGTGCTGCCGGCGGCGGCCCTGGCACCGCTCAGCGTGTCGGCCACCGAGCTCGACAACCGCTGGTTGCCCGAACGGATCGGGGAGCGAGTCGGTGTGATGCTGTTCATCGGCCAGATCGCCAGCGGTCGCAGCCTGCTGCGGGCCCTGGAGCAGCTGCGCCAGCTCGGGGTGGAAGGTCGGCGGCTCCGGGTGGTCACCACGGTGGCGGCGGCACCGGGGCTGCAGCTTCTCGGCGAAACGGTGCCCGATCTCACCCTCTACTGCGCCTGCATCGAGGCCCAGCTCGATGGCCGGGGCCTGCCCCTGCCGGGCATCGGCGACGTGGAGCAGCGCTTCACTGGAATCGATCGCGGCGGCTGCCTAGGCTGAGGAAATCCAACGCCGGACCCATGGCCGACTCCCGCAGGGATCACCGCTCGGACGATCGGGACAGGGGGAGGGACGGTGGCGGGTCAGCCAGCAGCCTGATGCTTGGTCTCCTGGGTGGCACCGTGCTGGGGGCGGTCGGACTGGGCTGGTGGCTTCTCAGCGAGGCCGACCGCCGCCGGCGCCAGCGCAGCCTGCCCACCGCCCTGGGTGCCGGCGAGGGTCGCCCCCTGAGCGTCGATGGACCGGTGGAACTGCCGCTACGGCTGCGCAACAACCGCCAGGAGAACAGCAGCCCCGCCCTGCAGGAGCGGGTCCAGCAGCTCAACCAGGCCATCGATGAGGTGCGTCGCCAGCTTGAGGCGCTGCAGCCCCTGCCCTGACCCTGTCCCTCGGTAGGTTTCCCCACGACCTGCCCGCCCAGACCATGCTGCGCTCCGCCGCGATCACCCAGGGGATTCAGCGCTCCCCGAACCGCGCCATGCTGCGGGCCGTGGGCTTCGGCGACGACGACTTCAACAAGCCGATCATCGGCATCGCCAACAGCTACAGCACTATCACCCCCTGCAATCTGGGACTGAACGATCTGGCCCGTCGGGCGGAACAGGCGGCGCTCGGGGCCGGGGCGATGCCGCAGATGTTCGGCACCATCACCGTCAGCGACGGCATCTCGATGGGCACCGAGGGCATGAAGTATTCCCTGGTCAGCCGCGAGGTGATCGCCGACTCGATCGAGACCGCCTGCAACGCCCAGAGCATGGACGGCCTCCTGGCGGTGGGCGGCTGCGACAAGAACATGCCCGGCGCCATGCTGGCGATGGCGCGCATGAACATCCCCTCGGTGTTCGTCTACGGCGGCACCATCAAACCGGGCCGACTTGGCGCCTGCGACCTCACCGTGGTCAGCGCCTTCGAGGCAGTGGGGCAATACAGCGGCGGCCGGATCGATGAGGCCCAGCTCGGCGCGATCGAGCGCAATGCCTGCCCCGGGGCCGGCAGCTGCGGCGGCATGTTCACCGCCAACACGATGAGCGCCGCCTTCGAGGCCATGGGCCTCAGCCTTCCCTACAGCTCCACCATGGCAGCGGAGGATCCCGAGAAAGCCGACAGTGCCGCCCGCAGTGCCGAGGTGCTGGTGGAAGCGATCGCCCGGGACATCCGGCCCCGGGACCTGATGACACGCCAGGCCTTCGAAAATGCGATCAGCGTGATCATGGCCGTGGGCGGCTCGACCAATTCGGTGCTCCACCTGCTGGCGGTGGCCCGCACCGCCGGGGTGGAGCTGGCGATCGAGGATTTCGAGGCGATCCGCCAGCGGGTGCCGGTGATCTGCGATCTCAAACCCAGCGGCCGCTATGTGACGGTGGACCTGCACAGGGCCGGCGGCATCCCCCAGGTGATGAAGCTGCTGCTCGATGCCGGCCTGCTCCATGGCGACTGCCGCACCGTGGAGGGCCTCAGCCTGCGGGAGGTGTTGGCGGACGTGCCCTCCGTTCCAGCCGAGGACCAGGATGTGATCCGCCCCCTGAGCAACCCGCTCTACGCCAAAGGGCACCTGGCGATCCTCAAGGGCAATCTGGCCAGCGAGGGCAGCGTGGCCAAAATCAGCGGCGTGCGAACCCCGGTGCTGACCGGTCCGGCCCGGGTGTTCGAAAGCGAGGAGGAGGCCCTGGCGGCGATTCTCGCCAAGCGGATCCGCGAGGGGGATGTGGTGGTGATCCGCTACGAGGGGCCGGTCGGTGGTCCGGGGATGCGGGAGATGCTGGCCCCCACCGCCGCGATCATCGGCGAGGGACTCGGCGACAAGGTGGCCTTGATCACCGATGGACGGTTCAGCGGCGGCACCTACGGCATGGTGGTGGGTCACGTGGCGCCGGAGGCGGCCGTGGGCGGCACGATCGGTCTGGTCGAGGAGGGCGACAGCATCACCGTGGATGCGGAACGCCTGCTGCTCCAGCTCAATGTCGAGGACGCGGAACTGGAGCGCCGCCGCGCCGCCTGGCGGGCACCAGAACCCCGCTACCGCACTGGCGTTCTGGGCAAGTACGCCCGGCTGGTGAGCAGCAGCAGCCTCGGCGCTGTGACCGATCAGCCCTGAACCGAGGGGGGCGGGGCCTCAGGACGATGCCGCCAGCAGGGCCCGCAGCCGGCGGGCCAGGGCCTCCAGCGCCTCCCCCCCTTCAGGCCTTTGGCAGCGCTGGCCCTGGCCGTCCATCCAGACCGGATGCTGACCTTGCCAGAGGATCGGACGTTCGTCATCCGCGAGCCAGGCCAGGGTGAGATGAAGGCTGGCGATGGTGCCGCTGCCGCTGCGAAACAGCTCCAGCTCCAGGTCGTGCTGGGGCAGTCGCGCGCCTTCGCCATCGCGGGCCTCCAGGTGGAGGCAGCAGTCGGTATCGCTGGCGTCTCCCTGGAGCACCACCCCATGGCGCAGGGGTGGGCGGCAAAGGTCCGCCGCCGCCGCCACCAACGGCACCAGATCGATGGCCTCCCCGTCTTCGGGTGGAGGGCTCTGATCAAGGTCAGGGGCTAGACGATCCCCATGCAGGGACAACGGATCACCTGGGCGCTCACCGGAACGGAAGGCATCGGAATGGTGTTCGTCGGAGCGGGGCTCAGCAGCAGGGCTCATCGCTCGGCCCAGATCGCCCGCAGAGCCAGGTGCAGGGGTCCGGGGCGAAAGCCGGCATTGACTCCGCCGCTGTCATCGAAGCGGGAGTGGAGCAGCTGCAAGCGGATGATGCGGGCTGGATCAAAGTGCAACGGCAACCCCAGAGGCAGGCCATGCAGCGGCCGGGCTCGCAAGGAGGGGGTCAGCTGATCGAAGCCGATCCGCACCCGGCAGAAGCCCTCTGGCGCCGTGGCGAACTCATGCACCCAGCGCAGCCCGCCGGGGATGAGCTCGGTCAGTCCGCCGATCCCATCGGCGCAGGCCACGGCGAGCTTGAAGCGGCGCCCCTCACCGGCCAGGTCGAGGGTCAGAGCGGTGAAACCGGAAAGGTCGAGCGGGGGAGAGAAGAGAGGGGAGCGCACGCTGATGAAGCCACCGCCCTCCTCCACCACCAGCCCCTCAAACAGCAGCCCCTCGGGGCCGCAGCGGCAGTCGCCGCTGCTGCGGCCTCCCATCACCGTGTCGTTGAGGGCATGCCAGCCGCTGAAACCGGCGCCACTGACCACAAGCAGGCCACCATCCGGATCGCTGGCTCCTTCGGCAGCCGCAGCTCCAGCCGTCCAGCCGGCATGGGGGTCTGCCGCCACCGGCCCATCCGCCGCCTCAGCCATCGCCATCAGCATCGAGTCTGTGTCTCCCCCATCCTGCTCGCCGCGGCGACGCGACGGGGGCGGAGACTGGCGCTCAGAGCAACCCATCGGCGGCGGCGGCGTCACAGAGGATCACCAGGGGGCCAGCCGGCTGGACCAGCTGTGCCGGAGTTCGTTCCGGATCCTCCTGGGGATCGAGGAGCCGCGCCAGGGCCTGGCGTTTGCCCGCCCCGCTCACCAGCACGATCACCTGGCGGGCGGCGGAGAGCACCGGGGCCGTGAGGGTCACCCGGGGGAGCCCCTTACCCTCGCCGAGGGTGACGCTGCGATCCCGCACCGACGGCGCCGCGGTCCCGGGGAACAGGGAGGCGGTGTGGCCGTCATCGCCGAGGCCGAGCAGCATCAGATCGAACACCGGTGGATCACCGCTACAGAGCTGCGCCAGCAGCTCGGCGTAGGCCAAAGCGCTCTCCTCGGGGGTGACCCGGTCGGTGGGCACCGGGTGGAAGCGGGCCTGGCAGCCCGGCGGATCAACCAGCAGGGTTTCGCGGATCATCCGGGCGTTGCTGGAGGGGTCGTCGGCCGGGACCCAGCGCTCATCGCCGAGGAGCACATCGACCCTCTCCCAGGGCAGATGCTCCTGGCCGAGACGGCGATACACCGGTGCCGGGGTCTGGCCGCCGGCCAGGGCGATCTGGGCGCGGTCCCGCTCCGCCAGGGCAAGGTCGATGGCGGCGGCGATCCGCTCCGCCGCCTGGCGCGCCAGATCTTCCTGGGAGGAGGCCACCACCAGTCGAGTGATGCTGTGGGGACCGCGTTGAAAATCCTTCTGGAGGACGCTCATGAGAGCCACTCCGTGTGGAAGCTGCCCTCACGGTCGGTGCGTTCGTAGGTATGGGAACCGAAGCAGTCGCGCATCGCCTGCACAAGGTTCTGGGGGAGCCTGGCGGTGAAGGTGCTGCTGATGTAGTCGAGGGTGCTGCTCAGGCATGGCACGGGAATCCCGGCGAGGGCGGCTCCCGCCACCACCTGGCGCAAACCGGGGAGGCGTAGCTGCACCTGCTCAAGGAACCAGGGATCAAACATCAGGTTGGGGAGGTCGGCCCGGGCGCCGTAGGCGTCCTGAATGCGCTGCAGGAGACGGGCGCGGATGATGCATCCCCCCTTCCAGATCCGGCCGATCTCGGGGAAGTTGAGGTTGTAATCGTGGAGCTTGGAGGCTTCCTGCATCAGGGCCATGCCCTGGCCGTAGCTGGCGATGGAGGCCAGGATGCAGGCGTCACGCAACGGTGCCATGCCGTCGGCGGGGGTGCCCAGATCAAACGCCACAGCCGGGGGCAGCGACAGCAGGGGCTCAGCGGCGATGCGCTGGGGCCGCTGGGAGCTCAGCACCCTGGCGTTGAGAGCGGCGTAGATCGTGGGGACCGGCACGCCCATGTTGAGGGCGCTCTCCACGGTCCAAAGGCCGGTGCCCTTCTGACCGGCGGCATCGACGATCAGCTCCACGAGGTCGTGGCCGGTCAGGGGATCCTTGGCGCGCAGACAGACCTCGGTGATCTCGACCAGGAAGGAGGACAGCTCTTCGGTCTCGTTCCAGCCCGCCAGCACATCCGCCATGGCAGTGCCATCGAGACCAGCGACCCGCTTCATCAGGTCATAGGCCTCGGCCAGGATCTGCTCGATGCCGTATTCGATGCCGTTGTGCACGGTCTTGACGAAATGGCCGGCACCGCCCGGACCCACGTAAGTGACGCAGGCACCATCGACAACCTGGGCGGCCATGCGATTGACGAGGCCTTCGATCGCGTCGTAGGCCGTGCGCGTGCCGCCGGGCATCATGCTCGGCCCTTCCAGGGCCCCCTTGGCGCCGCCGGAGACCCCCATGCCGATGTAGCCGAAGCTGCGGCTCTCCAGGTCCTGAACGCGCCGCTCGGTGTCCGTGTAGAGGCTGTTGCCGCCGTCGATCAGCAGATCCCCCTCCTCGAGCAGGGGGGACAGGGTGGCGATCATGTCGTCGACCGGCTGACCAGCCTTGACCATCATCAGGATGCGGCGAGGGCGCTCCAAGGCAGCGACGAACTCCTGCAGGGTCTCGGCGCCGATGATGTCCTTGCCGGCACCGCGCCCGGCAAGAAACTCCTGGGTCTTGGCAAAAGTGCGGTTCCAGACGACGCTGGAAAAACCGTTGCGTTCGGCATTGAGGACAAGGTTCTCCCCCATCACTCCGAGGCCGATTAGGCCGAAATGTGCCTTGCTCATGGGAACGGGCTGATTCCTTACAACCCAGTGTGACCAGAGAGGCTGATCATCGCCCTAAAGACGACCCCCCTGTCAGGAAAGGCTGGCGAGGGAGGCCGACTGGCTTCAGATGACGGTTCCGTCAGGGATGCTGCCGTTTTTGACAATCACGACAATTCCATTGCGGATATAAAAATTAAGCTCCGGTCGATCTGCCTCTTCGATGTGGTTGGCGTTGGTGATTGTTACGTTGTTTCCGATGCGCACATTCTTATCGAGAATCGCCCGCCGCACTGTCGTGCCGCGACCAATACCGATCGGAATGCCGCCCCGCTCCCGGAGCACCAACCGTTCTTGCATGGACTCGAAGTAATCGGCACCCATCAACAGGGTGTCTTCGAGAACAACATCATCCTCGATGCGGGAGCGGACGCCGAGGACGCAATGATGGATACTACAGGCCTTCAGCAGAGAACCTTCACCGATGATCGACTGAGTGACCTGAGTGTCATGAAGCTTGCTGGGAGGCAAATAACGAGGCCTGGTATAAATCGGGAACTTCTCGTCGTAGAAAGAAAACGCAGGATTGGGCTGGTCAGTGAGAGCGAGATTAGCCTCATAGAAAGCACCGATCGTACCGATGTCCTCCCAATAGTCATTGAACAGGAAACTTTGCAGCTGGTCGCCCCGGGCCAGGGAGGTCGGGATGATCTCCTTGCCAAAATCAGTGGCTGTGGGATTGCCATTCAGAAGATCAAACAGGGTTTCTCTGCTGAACACATAGATACCCATCGAGGCAAGATAGGGCCTCTTGGCCGCATCCTCAGGGGAGAGCCCAAGAGAGGCCGTATCCACGCGCATGGCCTCCAGGGCCTCGCCCTTGGGCTTTTCGCGGAATTCCTGGATCCGGCCATCGGCGCTGGTGCGCATCAGCCCGAAGCCCTCAGCCTGGGCGGCATCCACAGGCAACGCGCCAACACTCAGATGGGCGCCGGTATCGATATGGTGCTGCACGAAGCGGCTGTAATCCATCCGGTAGAGCTGATCGCCGGAGAGGATCAGATAATGATCAACATCCCATTCCTGGAAGAGCCACTGGTACTTGCGCACAGCATCGGCGGTACCCTCAAACCAGCTGGGGCTGTCCGGTGTCTGTTGAGCGGCTAGAACCTCAACAAATCCCTGGCCGAAACCAGCGGAGAGGTTGTAGGTCATCGTCAGGTGACGATTGAGGGAGGCACTATTGAACTGGGTAAGGACGTAGATCTTATTGATCTCAGAATTGATGCAATTGCTGATCGGTATGTCAATGAGCCGATACTTGCCAGCGAGGGGCACAGCCGGCTTCGCCCGCATGCGGGTGAGGGGGTAGAGACGGGTACCAGCGCCGCCACCAAGAATGATCGCCAGAACACGCTTCATCGCATGGCCCCCGTAATTTGCATCGAGGGAACCGTAGGTGAGCACTCGCTGCTTCGGCGAGTCTCAGCGACACTTCGTTGCCGGTGTTGGTAATCCATGGGATCGCTCAAGAATCGGGGTCGTGGTCGTTCAGCTCAAACAGCTCACTCAGCACTCGCATCGCGGTGTGGCGCTGCTGGCGCGGTTGGGGGGCCCGCAGGTGGGTGACCGGGGTGTGCAGGATCTTGTTGATAATGCCCTTGCTCAGGGCCTCCACCACTTTGCGCTCCCGGGCCGAGAGGTCAGGTCCCATGCGGCTGAGAGCCTTCTGGAGCTCCTGCTCACGGATCTCCTCAAGCTGGAGACGCAGGCGATTGACGAGGGGAACAGCTTCAAGGCCGTCCCACCACTCCAGAAACAGCCGGGCTTCCTGACGGAGCAGTTCTTCGGCCTCGGCAGCCATCTCGCGACGGGCCTCCTGATTGCGGTTGACGACCTCCTGAAGATCATCAACGTCAAATGACTCGACGCCCGCCAGCTCTGCGACATCGGCACTGATGTTGCGCGGAACACCGATGTCGATCAGCATCAGACTGGAGCGCCGATTGAGGTGGCGCAGCCGCTCGGCGGTGATCACAGGATCATCGGCAGCGGTGCTGGTGAAAACCAGCGAACAGGTGCTCAAGCAGTGGTCAAGGTCGTCAAGGGGACGGCACTGCACCGGAAGCGCTGGGAAATCGGCAGCAAGAGACTCGGCCCTGGAGACGGTGCGGTTGAGCAGCACCGCGCCGCGACACCCCTTGGACTGGAGGTGCTGAAGCAGCAGGCGGGCCATGCGGCCGGCACCGACCACAGCGACCTGCTCTTGGTCGAGGGGAACGAGGTCGTCGACACCGCGGGCCTGTCCAACCTTCAGCTGGGCGAGTTCGACGGCTGCCGAAGAAATCGAGACAGCACCGGTTCCCAGATTGGTTTCGGTGCGAACCCGCTTGCCGGTGCTCACCGCCTGGCTGAGCAGGCGATTGAGGATGGGTCCGAGGGAGCGATACTCCTGGCCCAACCTGACCATCTTCTTGACCTGGGAGAGGATCTGCCCCTCCCCCAACACCAGACTGTCGAGGCCTGCGGCCACCCGGAGGAGATGGGAAACCGCCTCCTCGTGGTGGTAGGTGAACAGATGGGGCCGAAGCTCCTCCTCAGACAGCCCCGAAACCTCGGTGAGAAAGGAGGCCACCGCGTGGATGCCATCTTCAGGATGGCGCAGCAGCGTATAGATCTCAAGCCGATTGCAGGTGCTGAGGATGGAAGCCTCCAGCACCTGCTCATCGGAACGAAGCTGGTGAAGAGAGGCTTCCAAACCCTGTTCAGGGATGCTCAGCCGTTCCCGGATCTCCACGGGAGCCGTGCGATGACTGAGTCCGACGACGGCGATGTGCATGGAGGAGATTCGCTAGCTGCAGCGCGGGGACTCAGCGCAGCGCGATGCTCTGGGCACCGGGCTTGATGTGAATCGTGTTGGTGAAGCGGGCGGTGCCATCAAGGGTCGAGATCACCAGAGAAGAGGTGCGCACGCAATCCTTCTCAAACTTGACACCATCAAACAGCAGGCCATCGGTGATGCCGCTGCCAGCAAACACGACGTTTTCACCGGAGGCGAGCTCTTCAGCTTCGTAGACCTTTTCGGGATCATTGATGCCCATCTCAGCCAGCCGGGCCAGGTTGCCTTCGCGGGTAAGGCCCTCCCACTCCTTGGTCTGGGCGACGGCGGGGTCATACACCAGCTGTCCCTGGAAGTGGCCACCGAGGGCGCGCAGAGCGGCCGCGGAGATCACGCCTTCCGGAGCGGCACCGATGCCCATCAGGCAATGGGTGCCGGTGCCGGCGAAGCCACAGGCGATGGCAGCCTGCACATCACCATCGGAAATCGGCTGAACCCGGGCGCCGGTGGCGCGGATCTCGGCGATCAGATCTTTATGACGGGCACGGTCCATCACCACGATCACCAGTTCGCTGGGAGCAAGGCCGAGGCAGGAGCTCAGGATGGCGATATTTTCAGTCGCCGATTTGCGAATATCAACCTTGCCTTTGGCGGCCGGCGGAGCCGCCAGTTTCTTCATGTAGAAGTCGGGGGCATTGAACAGACCGCCGCGGTCTGATGCCGCGAGCACAGCCATCGACCCGCGCTGGTTGTTAGCGCAAAGGTTGGTGCCTTCGCAGGGATCAACCGCGAAGTCGACGCCCGGACCGGAACCGCTGCCCACCTCTTCACCGATGTACAGCATCGGGGCCTCATCCCGCTCGCCCTCGCCAATCACGATGCGACCCTGCATCTGGATCTGCCCCATGCGCTGGCGCATGGCTTCGACGGCGGCCGCGTCGGCCTCATCCTTCATGCCAAGACCGGTCAGGGCAGCGGAAGCGATGGCGGCCTGTTCGACCACCTCGAGAATTTCCTGGATGAGGGTGCGATCCACGGGCGTAGGGCGGTTGGGTAGAGGTGGAGGGGAGTCGGGACACCCTGATCGGGTCCGCTGGAGTCATCACGGGGAGTGGCTCAGAGCGGGGAGCGCGGGCATACCAGGGAGCTCTCCGGGAGCCTTGGAACAAGGCGGGTCGGAGGCCCACCGGGTGCTGACCCGGGGCTGGCCTGAAGGGCTGGGCGCACCGAATCCACGGGTTGAAGGCGCTGGCGGGCTGGCTTTCCCGGAGCGGCGTCATCGTATCAGTGCACACGGGGACGCCGGATCGACCAGCCGGGTGCGGGATCACCCTCGGCCCTGGGCTGGCCAGGGGGGCGGTAGGGGCCGATCCGTACAATTGCCAGGCCCCAGCCGCCACAGCCCCATGAGCACCAAGTCCCTGGTGATCTCCCCATCCATCCTGTCGGCGGACTTCTCGCGGCTCGGTGAAGACGTCAAGGCCGTCGATGCCGCCGGAGCCGACTGGATCCATGTGGATGTCATGGATGGTCGCTTCGTTCCCAACATCACGATCGGCCCGCTGATCGTTGAGGCGCTGCGGCCGGTGACCAGCAAGCCGCTGGATGTGCACCTGATGATTGTAGAACCGGAGAAATATGTTGCCGACTTCGCCAAGGCCGGCGCCGATATCATCTCCGTTCAAGTCGAAGCCTGCCCGCATCTTCATCGTAACCTCAGCCAGATTAAGGATCTCGGCAAACTGGCTGGTGCTGTGCTCAATCCCAGCACACCACTCAGCACGATCGACTACTGCCTCGAGCTCTGCGATCTCGTTCTGATCATGAGCGTCAACCCCGGTTTTGGCGGCCAGAGTTTCATTCCCTCCCAGGTGGAGAAGATCCGCGAACTGCGCCAGCTCTGCGATCAGCGAGGCCTCGATCCCTGGATCGAAGTCGATGGGGGCATCAAGGGCAGCAATGCCTGGCAGGTGATTGAGGCCGGTGCCAATGCGATCGTCAGCGGATCCGGCGTGTTCGGGCAAGCCGACTACGCGGAGGCGATCCTGGGCATTCGCAATAGCGTGAAGCCCAGCGGAGTCTGACCCCAATCGGCTAACCGTAGTTATTCGCTCGCGGCGCGCCAAGTCCGTAACCTTCAGCCCTGGCCTGGCCAGGGCTATTTTTTATGGTCTTGCTTTCTTTAGCCGATGACGTCCATCACGGGGCCGGACTGCTGAAGGGAGGACGCCAGACGCTCCAGATGGATCAAAACAGCTTTCAGCCACCCAGTGGAAAGAAAGGCGAGCGGACAGAAGTCTCTCAATCAGATCTGGTGCCTGGAGGAGACTGGAACAGCGAAGGTCTCGGACCCAGTCAGTTGGCGATAGGGGTTAGCGAGAAGATCAGTCCAAACTAGTCAGCTGTTAAAGAACCAACCGTAGCTGTGCAGGCCAATGCCGAGCAGGTTGACACCGATATAGCAAACAGCGATCACCACCAGACCTGTTGTCGCCACGATTGCGGGTTTCCTGCCTTGCCAGCCGCGGATCAGCCGGGTATGAAGATAGGCCGCATAAACCAACCAGCAGATCAGGGCCCAGGTCTCCTTAGGGTCCCAGCTCCACCAACTGCCCCAAGCCTCATTGGCCCAGACAGCGCCGCTGATCAGACCGACGGTGAGCAGTAAAAAACCGACCGTGATCGTGCGGTAGCTGAGGCTGTCGAGCTGTTCGCTGAGGTTGAAGGCGGTACTGCTGAAGCTGAGATTGGCTGCCGCCGGTGAGCCGGCGAGCTGGGCCTGGCGAAAGCCGCCGCTGCCGATCGAACTGCCGCGGATCTGCAAGGCATCGCCGCGGTCCGTGAACAGCACCGCCACGGAGAGCAGCGAGCCCACCAAGAGGGCCGCGTAGCTGAGCATGATCACGCTGACGTGCATCACCAGCCAGCTGGAACGGAGGGCCGGGACCAAGGGCGAGGACTCCTGCAGCCGCTCAGGCAGGGCAAAACTGGCAAAGGCCACGCAGCCGAGAGCCATCGGAGTGGCCGCCGCCGGCACGATCGGGCTGGGCCAGCTGCGTTCCACCAACAGTTGGGTGAGGGTGCAGCCCCAAGCCAGGAAGCAGAGGGATTCGTAAAGGTTGCTGATCGGGAAATGGCCGGCATCCCACCAGCGCAGCACCAATTGGGCCGTGAGGCAAAGATTGGCGCCCGCCACCAGGAACCTCACCAAGGAACTGGTGCGCTGTGCACTCACCGCCCAGAAGGACAGGGGCAGCACCAGCAGCAGCAGGCCGAAGGCCACCAGGCCCAAGGCCATCACCGGATCGTTCACCGCAACGTTTCAGCAATGCCACCAGTCTGCCGCGTGATCGTCAGCGATGCCCTGGTGGATGGGCGGTATCCCGGACCCAAGACGCTCGGTGAGTCCCGCCATGGGGCGACAAACGGCGAGAAGGGTGCGGGCGCTGGACAGGCGATGGGGAATCAGCGGGGGGATGGAGCGAGGCTCACCGACTCGCCTGGCGCAGCAGGACCAGACCGCCGGCGAGGCCGACCAGCACCGGGCTCCAAGCCGCCAGCACAGGCGGCAGGGTGCCGGAGATGCCCAGGGAACTGAAGATGAACGCCATCAGGTAATACCCGAAGATCAGCAGCACACTGATCCCGAAACCCTGGCTACGACTGGTGCGGTTGTGGGGACGGACGCCGAGGCTGCTGCCGATCAGGCCAAAGACCAGACAGATGGCCGGAAACGCAAATTTCTCCTGGATCCGCACCCGCAGCCGCCGCGCTTCCTTGGAATTGCCAGCCTCCTCAAAAAGCCGCTCTGCGGTGCGCGCCTGGCCAACGGTCATGGCACCAGGATCGCTGGGAATCTTGGCGAGGTCGATGGGGGTACGGCTGAGGGGATAGAAGTAACGATCAAAGCGGGCTGAGGTTGTGGAGCCGCTGTTTTCATCAAGGTTGACAATCGTGCCATCCCTGAATTCCCACATGCCTTCGTTCTCATTCCAGCGGCCGCTTTTGGCCGTGAGCAACTGGCGCTGGCCGGAGCGGGAGAAATCAATGACGGTGACATCTTGCATCTGACCCTGCAAATACTTACGCGAATAGAAGAGATGGGTGAGTTGCTTGACGCTCTCACCTTCCAACTCTTTAATGCGACCAAAACGTGAATAGAGAACATTATTGCCTTTCTCGGTGGTCAAGGCCTTGCCGAGGGCGACCTCCAAGGTGTTGGTGGCAGCGAGATTGGCTTTGGGGACGATCAGATCGTTGAACACGAATGTCAACAGGCTCATCAGCAGCGACAGCACCAGGGCCGGTACGACCATGCGCCGGGTGGTCACGCCGACGCTGCGCAGCGCCGTGAGCTCACTGCTGCCGGAGAGGCGGCTGTAGGCCAGCAGGGTGGCCATCAAGGTGGCCATCGGAAAGGCCAGCACCAGAAAACCAGGCAAGCGCAGCAGCAGAACCTGAATGGCGGCCAGCAGGGGAAGTCCGGACTCCGCCACCCGCCGCACCAGTTCGAACACCACCCCCACCGAGAGGGACACGGCGGTGAAGGCGGCGATCCCAAACAGCAGCGGACCCATCAGCTCGGAGACAAGCCAGCGGTCCATCAGCGGCAGGCGCCGCCAGTGCAATCGCGCCGGCAGCGAACGCAGCAACGGAGCTGGGTCCTGCCACCAGCGGGTCTTCGAGAGGGGGCGGGGCAGGGGGGTCACAGTTGAAAGCTCTCGCCCAGGTAATGGCGGCGCACCAGGGGATCGGACGCCATGGCCCGGGAGGTGCCGGAGGCGAGGATGCTGCCCTCGGTGAGGATGTAGGCCCTGTCGGTGATCGCCAGGGTCTCACGCACGTTGTGGTCAGTGATCAGCACACCCATGCCCCGGGTGCGCAAACCATCAATCAAGGTCTGTAGATCCGCCACCGCCAGGGGATCGACCCCGGCGAAGGGTTCATCGAGCAGCAGGTAGCGAGGCCCGGCCGGACCCACGGCCAGGGCGCGGGCGACCTCGCAGCGGCGGCGCTCACCGCCGGAAAGCTGAAAGCCCTTGTTGTTCTGAAAGGGCGCCAGATGGAACTCCTCAATTAGCGTGTCAAGGCGCTCCCGCCGGATCTCGAGTGGCGCGCCGCTCTCCTGCAGGGCCAGCTGAAGGTTCTCGCGCACGGTGAGACTGCGGAAGACACTCGCCTCCTGGGGCAGATAGCCGATGCCGAGCCTGGCTCGCTGAGGCATGCTCAGGGCCGCCACCGGCCGGCCATCGAGATGAATGGCGCCGCGATCGGGTTGCAGCAGTCCGGTAACCAGATTGAAGGTGGTGGTCTTGCCGGCCCCGTTCGGACCGAGCAAGCCGACGACCTCGCCAGGATGGAGCTCCAGACTCACGGCTTTCACCAGGGCGCGGCCACCCAGGGTGATCGACACCTCCTGCAGGCAGAGGCTCATGGCAGCAGCGAGGGTTGCGCCGTCCGCCCTGAGGGGGACTGGAGGCGCAATCGGCTCATCACCTGACGACCGCCCGTCGGCTCAGCCTGGAGGCGCTCGCTATCGAGACGGTAGGTGAGGCGCTCAGCCCGAATGCGCTGGCCGTCGCCATCGACGACCTCCACATCGCCGCTCAGCACCAGGCGGGCCTCGCGGGAAAAATACTGGGCCTGACGGGCGGTGGCGACCAGCCCGCGCTCGGGATAGGTGATCCGAACGTTGCCCGTGGCGGTGACGATGCCGGTGCGGTTGTCGGCCAGCTGCTGATCCGACTCGATCGTGACCATGTCGCTGCCCTCAGGCCTAGGGGTGGGCGCTGGCCGGGTGGGAGCGGAGCCACGGGCAGCCTTGGGCGCAGCCGGAGCTGGAGAGGCTGGAGCCGGCGAGGCGGGCAGCTGGGGAGCCGGGGGCGTGGGAAGGACCTGGGCCAGAACAGGGCGAGGGGTTAGAAGGGAGCTGCCAACGGGGGCGGTGCCGGCGGCGAGCAGGAGCAGCGCCGCGGCCGTGGTGGCGCGCTGCCGGATCGCAGACGATCCGTGGCGTCCTGGGTCTGGCTGGCGCAAGGGCTGGGCGGTGGACAAGGGATGGGGCGCAATCTACCGGGGGCTGTTCGGGGTTCCCAGGGCCTGAATGAAGCGGGCGGACACAGGAGCGTCGGAAGTGGCGAGATCACGCTGAGGATCTGGGATCTAGCCCTCAGGGGTGGGTGAGGGGTCCAGCCGCGGCAGCGGCAGATCCCCCACCGCCAGGCCCTGCTGAAGGGCCTCCAGTCGGTCCCGGCTGAGCGACTGAAGCCTGGCCAGATCGAGACCGAGGGCCGATGGATCACAGCCCCGCAGCCGGCCGAGCCCTTCCCCGAGCAGCACCGTCGCACCTCGTGCGTTGCCCCGTTCCAGGTGGAGATGGGCGACAGCGATCTGCAACAGTCCCTGGAGCACGGGCCGCAAGGGGCCTGCGGTCTCATGCCAGAGCTCTTCGAGGCCGTCGTGGCAGCCGTACCACTCGCCGGCATTGAACAAGCTGATCGCCTGTTGAAGGCGTGGATCGGCGATCAGCTCTGACTCGGGATCTTGGCCGCCTGGGGCGGGGAGGGGAGGCGGCGGCATCACAGCGGGGTATCGAGAGCGCTGGGGACCTCAGCGCTTGGCCGGCTTGCGGGCAGGGAGCTTACGCAAGCGGATCGATTCGGGCGTGACCTCAAGCATCTCGTCGGGTCCGATGTACTCCAGGGCTCGCTCCAGGGTCATTTGGAGGGGAGCTTGTAGGGTGTCGAGCTCCTCAGCACCGGCGGAGCGCATGTTGGTGAGCTGTTTGGCCTTGCAAACATTGATTTCGAGATCCTGGGGACGATTGTTTTCACCGATGATCATCCCCTTGTAGACCTTGGTGCCTGGCGTGATGAAGAACTGACCACGATCTTCAGCATTTTTAAGCGCATAGAACGTGGCGGTTCCCTCTTCAAAGGCAATCAGCACGCCGTTGCGACGGGTGTCGAAGTCCCCTTGCATCGGCCGATAGTCGAGGAAGGAGTGGCTCATGATCCCTTCGCCGCGGGTAGCGCGGATGAACTCGCCACGGAAGCCAATCAGCCCGCGGGATGGCACCACGAATTCGAGCTGGGTGCGGCCGTCGTTGGTGGCCTCCATATTCTGCATCTCACCCTTGCGAATCCCGAGCTTTTCAATGCAGGTGCCGACGGATTCCTCAGGCACGTCCAGAACCAACGTTTCGTAGGGCTCGTTGGGAGTTCCATCGATGGTGCGGAAGATCACCTGGGGTTGGCTCACTTGAAATTCAAAACCTTCGCGCCGCATCGTTTCAATCAGGATGCCAAGGTGAAGTTCGCCGCGGCCGCTTACGGACCAGCGATCGGGGGAATCGGTGTCTTCGACCCTCAGGGCCACGTTGGTCAGCAGCTCCTTCTGCAGACGATCCCGCACCTGGCGGCTGGTGACAAACTTGCCCTCCTTGCCGGCGAAGGGTGAATCATTGACCACAAAGGTCATCTGCAGAGTCGGCTCATCGACCCGGATCAGCGGCAGGGCTTCGGGGTGATCGGGACAGGCGATGGTTTCACCAATATTGACTTCATCAAAACCGGCCACGGCCACCAGATCTCCGGCACTGGCCTGCTCGATCTCCACCCGCTGCAACCCCTGGAAGCCAAGCAGCTTGGAAATGCGACCACGTTTGATGCTGCCGTCGTCGCGGATCAGGGCGGCGGGCTGGCCGCTGCGAATGGTGCCATTGTGAATGCGACCGATCATGATCCGGCCCAGGAAATCGCTGTAGTCAAGGGTGGTGACCTGAAGCTGCAGCGGCTTGTTGGGATCGCCAACCGGCGGTGGAACATGGCGGAGGATGGCGTCAAACAGCGGCTTCATCGTGTCGCTGTCGGTCTTCATATCCGGCTTGGCGTAGCCGCCCATGCCACTACCAAAGAGGTAGGGAAAGTCGCATTGGTCGTCGTCAGCACCCAATTCCAGAAACAGATCCAACACCTTGTCGACCGCCACTTCGGGATCGACCCTGGCACGATCGATTTTGTTGACGAAGACGATCGGGCGGAGGCCCTTCTCCAGGGCTTTTTTCAGCACAAAGCGAGTCTGGGGCATGGGCCCCTCGTTGGCGTCCACGATCAGCAGGCAGCCATCCACCATGCCAAGCACACGCTCCACTTCGCCACCGAAGTCAGCGTGTCCGGGGGTGTCGACAATATTGATGCGGATGTCGTTGTAATCGACAGCAGTATTCTTCGACAGGATCGTGATGCCCCGTTCCCGCTCAAGATCGTTGGAATCGAGAATGCAGGTGGGCACAGCCTCTCCCTCACGAAAGATGCCGGACTGGCTCAGCAGCGCATCGACGAGGGTCGTCTTGCCATGGTCAACGTGGGCAATGATGGCGATATTGCGGATGGGCACACCTTTGACTTCGGCGCTCATGGTTGGCAGGGTCCTGAATGGATTAGGGGGAAAGCTTGGGCTGGTGCCGTGTTGGGTTCGTCGCCGCCCTCGGCCAGCGGCCGTTGGGGGGGTGGCTTGGCGGTGCCGAGGCGGGGTGCGGCAGCCGCTGCGGAAGGATCAGTCGGCGGGATGGTCGCTGATCCAGCCCCTTGATGGCCAGCTTCGCCGCATAGCGCACCAGGGTTTCGGCGCTTCAGCCGCTGGTGGCGGTGACGGAGGCAACTCGAGCCAAGGGGGCAGGCGGTCGGTCGGCAGGGAGTTCCTTGGGGGAGGCTCTGCAAACCGATTGAGAGGACGCGGGGATGACAGCACACCGCAGCGATGTCGATCCAGGACCGGCACCCCCTCTCGGAAATGGATAAGACCGACGCGCGGCCCTTGGCGATCTGCGCAGGGCAAGCCCCGGATGTCCTTTGCTTTGAAGCGAAATGTGATCTTAGCGCAGGGGCCTCAGCGGCCTAACCGGTGCGCAGCGGAGAAGGTCCGCAGGGCCTCGGTGGAACCCTCATAGCGCCAGTGCCAGGGTTCGAAGCTCACACCCTGGCGGTTGTCCTGGGGAAAGGAGAGTTGGTAGTGGAAGCGGGCGGCGTTGGCCACCAGCCAGGCATAGGCCCGGGTGGTTTCGAAACGAGGCGAAAGGTTGGTGGTCGGCTCGCGGCCATCGCCCAGATCGACCGCATAACCGGTGCTGTGCTCGGAGTAGCCCGGCGGAGCGCTCACCTGGGCCCGGGTCGAGGCGCTCTGGTTGCGTTCAGCGCCCACATCAAAAAAGAGCTGACGCTGCAGGGCGATGCCGCGGAAGGCGCTGAGCACCGCCAGGTCGATCCCCTCCGCCGCCGCCCGGGCGCGCATCGCCCGCAGGGCCTCGGCGGCATCGGCGCGGAGCTGCAGACCAGGGGCGATGGCCACCAGGGCGCTGGCCGGAGCCTCCGGGTAGGGGAAATGTCCCAGAAGCCTTCCATCCGCCCCTGGGCGATCGCGAAGGCCAGCCACCGGGCTCGGCAGCCAGGAGCGCAGGGGCCCCAGCAGCAGGGCTGCGCCAGAGAGGCTCAGAACCAGCGTCGCCAGGGCCACCAGCTGGGGACCAGTGCGGCGCTTCCGCTGGGGAAGGGCGCGGCGCCGGGCTACGGGGATATCCTCTGTGGTGGCGCGGCGGCGATCGGTCCCCATGGCGGCGAGGGAGGGCGTGACCCCGTGAGTTCTGGAGACCACACCCGGGCGCTGAGGCTTCATGATGCTAAGCCGACTCGGCGGAAGCCAACGGCACCGGTGTGACGGTGTTAGCTTCCAGGCAAGATCCCTTGGCTGGAGAAGGTTTCAAGATGTTGCGCGTTGCGGTTGTCGGCGGCGGTCCGAGCGGGTCTTGTGCAGCTGAGGTGCTCGCCAAGGCCGGCATCCAAACCTGGTTGTTTGAACGCAAGCTCGATAACGCCAAACCCTGTGGCGGAGCAATCCCGCTCTGCATGGTTTCGGAGTTCGAGCTGCCCGAGGCGATCATCGATCGCAAGGTGCGCAATATGAAGATGATTTCTCCCTCCAATCGCGAGGTTGATATCAATCTCGAAAACGACAACGAGTACATCGGTATGTGCCGTCGCGAGGTGCTCGATGCCTTCCTCCGCAGCCGTGCCGCCGAGCTGGGCGCCCAGCTGATCAACGGCCTTGTCACCCGCATCGATACAGGCAGCAATCGCCAGGGTCCCTACACCCTGACCTATTCCGATTACAGCCAAGGTGAGGCCACCGGTGTCAGCCGCAGCCTGGAGGTGGATGTGATCATCGGGGCCGACGGCGCCAACAGCAGGGTGGCCAAGGCGATGGATGCCGGCGATTACAACGTTGCCATCGCCTTTCAGGAGCGCATCCGCCTACCAGCGGAGGAAATGAGCTACTACGAAGATCTGGCTGAGATGTATGTGGGAACCGATGTCTCCCCTGACTTCTATGCCTGGGTCTTCCCCAAGTACGACCACGTCGCCGTGGGCACTGGCACGATGCAGCAGAACCAGTCCCTGATCAAAGATCTGCAAAAAGGAATTCGGCAGCGTGCGGCCAAGCGTCTGCTCAAGGGGGAAGTGATCAAGGTTGAAGCCCATCCGATTCCTGAGCATCCCCGACCCCGTCGGGTGGTGGGACGCATGGCTCTGGTCGGCGATGCCGCCGGCTACGTGACCAAAAGCTCCGGCGAGGGCATCTATTTCGCCGCCAAGAGCGGTCGGATGTGTGCGGAGGAGATCGTTGCTGCCAGCAGGAATGGCAGCACCATCCCCACAGAAGCTGACCTGAAGGTGTATCTCAAGAAATGGGATCGCAAGTATGGCGCCACCTACAAGGTGCTTGAGATTCTTCAAAACATCTTCTACAGCAACGATGCCGCCCGCGAAGCATTCGTCGAAATGTGCGACGACAAGGACGTGCAACGGCTCACCTTTGACAGCTACCTCTACAAGAGGGTCGTGGCGATGAACCCTTGGCAGCAGCTCAAGCTGACTTTCAAAACCCTCGCCTCCGTGTTGCGCGGTCAGGCCCTCGCCCCCAGTGGCTACCGGCCAGTCCCCAGCCAGGTGCGCAGCGAGGCCGAGGTTCGGGCCATGGAACCGGTCAGCGCGATCCGTGGAGGCATTCGGATCCATCGCCCCGTACCTGCCGCACCCCCATCCGCCATCGACGGCACTGAGGCCAATGGGTCCGATTCACGACCCAATGGCAGCCCCGATTCTGAGCGTGAACCGGTGCTCTCCTCACGCCAGTGATCAAGCAAGCCCGCAACTGAGTCAAGCCATTCAAGAGGTCATGGGCAGAACCCATGACCTCTTTTTTGTTGCCTCCCCTGATCCTCAGCTGGAGGCCGAGGTGTAGTGGCGCAGGGCCAAGCTCCACACCAGCCGTGAACCGGCCAGGGCCAGCAGAGCCAGCACTACACTGGCGCCACACCAGAACGGTGTGGCGCGCCCCAGCAGGGCCTGGGCAGGAACGGTGGTGAGAAAGGCGATCGGCAGCACGACGGTGAACACCACCCTCAGGGCCGGGGGATAGGCGCTGATCGGATAACGGCCCACCCCCAGCAGGCTGCGCAACACTTCGGTGGCATTCCAGACCTTGACGAACCAGATGCTCGTGGCCGCCAATACAAACCAGAGGCTGTAGAGGATCGCCACTCCACATGCGAGCAGCAGCAGGCCGATCGCCAGGCCACCGGGCCCGGGCCTGGCACCGGAGCGGATCAGGCCCACCAGGGCAAGTCCGAGTCCCATGGCCATCTCCGGCACACCCCAGGGGGAGGCGTTGCGCAACGACACCCAGAACTGGCTGTCGATGGGCTTGAGCAGCACGAAATCCAGCGTGCCGTTCTGAACCTGTTTCAGCAGCTCACTCAGATTGGGCCGCAACAGGGAGCTAGAGAAGCCATCCAAAAAGATCGATAGACCCAGCACCACCAGGGCCTCCTCCCAGCGCCAGCCGCCCAACCGTTGGCCATGGCCATAAAACAGGGACAGCGTGAACAAGCTGCCCGCCAGGGAGCCAATGGTGGCCAACAGTTCGATGATCAGATTTAGCTGATACTCCATCTGGGCCGCCAGCGAGGCTGACCAGAACCGCCCCAGGCTGAGCCCATAGCGGCGCAGGACGGAGCTGCGCTTCATCATGCCCCCAGGGCCGCAAAGCGGCGCATCCCTGCCCTCCAGAGCAGCAGATTCAGGGGCAAGAGCAACGCCAGCCAGCCGAACAAATTCAGAAACGCAGGCCCAATCGCAATCGGACCGCCGGCGGCGAGCTGGGCCGGAAGGTAGATGATGGCGGGGAAAGGTGTGTGTAGAACGGCAGCGCGCAGCTGCTCGGGGAATAGATCCAGCGGCGCCAGCAGGCCCGAAAGAAAGAGCTGAGGAATCGCCAGCAGCCGCTCCAGAGCGCTGGCTCGCTCGCTCCAGAAACAAAGCATCGTGATCGCGTATTGCAAGAGAAAGTTGAGGCAGAACCCCAGGTGAATCGCCACCAGCGCCAGCAACAACCGCAGCGGATCCGCTGTTGGTGCCGCAGCTGGCACCGCCGCGACAAACAGCAGCACCATGACAGCCACGAGCGGCGCCCGGGTGGCCTGCTCTGCCAGATGGGCGGCCCAGTAGCGCCAGAACAGGGGTAGCGGCTGCAGCAACAGCGGCGATAGACGACCGAGCAAGTTGTCCTCCTCGAAGGCATAGATCACCCAGACCACCGTGAACTGCCGCGCCACCAGAGCCGCCAGGAAATAGCGCGCAAACTGCTGCGCATTCAGCCCCGCCGCCACCCCCGCAGGGGCGCCGCTCCAGACGGCGTACATAAGCAGCGGCATCACGCCGCTCAAGGCCCAGAGCACGATCTCGGCCCGGAATTCGAGCATCAGGGCGTACTGACTGATCAGCAGGGCACGGGCGATGCGCAGGGGCGATCGCCGCCAGCGGCTCCGCTGGGACGGCCTGATCGTGGGCTCTGGGCCGGGGGACGGCGCGGTCATGGGGCCACCGATGTCGGCGTCTGGAAGAGACGGCCGATGGTCTGCTCCAGGGGCGGCTCCCGCACCTCCAGATCGAGCACAGGCAGTTCCGCCAGCAGTTGTCCCACCACCGCCGTGAGCCGTTGCCGCTCCACCAGCAGCACCACATCGCAACCCTGGCAGCGCTCCAGCTCGCCATAGGCGCCGAAACGTTCCGGTGGCAACGGCTCCGCCAACGCCAGGCGGACCTCCCGCCAGGGCGCCAGGCGCTGGCTCAATCCCTCCAGGCTGCCGTCGTGGAACAGGGTGCCGCCATGGATCAGCAGTACGCGGGGGCAGAGGGCCGTGATGTCACCCATGTAATGGCTGGTGAGCAGCACGGTGGCGCCGGTGCGGCGGTTGTAATCCGCCAGAAATGTGCGCACGGCGGCCTGGGCATTCACATCCAGACCCAGGGTTGGCTCATCGAGGAACAGCACCGAGGGGCGATGGAGCAGGGCCGCCAGCAACTCCGCCTTCATGCGCTGCCCCAGGGACAGCTTGCGCACCGGCCGTTGCAGCTCGGGTCCCAGCTGCAGCATCTCCGCCAGCTCCTCAATGCGGCGCCGGGCCTCGCGATCGGGAATGCCATAGACGGCAGCATTGACCGCCAGGGAATCGAGGGGCGGGAGGTCCCAGATGAGCTGTTGCTTCTGGCCCATCACCAGGGTGATCGCGCCCAGGAAGCCAGGCTCCCGGCGGCAGGGCTGGTGGCCCGCCACCGAGACGCTGCCGCTGGTGGGATGGATCAGACCGCTGAGCATCTTCAGGGTGGTGGTCTTGCCGGCGCCATTGGGGCCGAGAAAGCCGACCATCTCCCCCGGCTCGATCGCGAAGCTGAGCTGATCCACCGCCGTGATCAGGCGCTCGCGGCGGTGCAGGAAGTGGCGCAGGGTGCCCGCCAGGCCTGGCTGTTTGTCGGCCACCCGAAAGGTGCGCCCCAGTTCCTCGACGCGGACGATCGCCATGATGCCCTCAGCCGCTGAGTCGGCTGAAATCGGCCAGCACCAGGGCCTGGTTGCGCAACACCGCCAGCAGCCTCAGCCGGTTGGCCCGCACCGCAGCATCGTCCGCCATCACCAGCACACTGCCCGGCCCATCGAAGAAGGCGGCAAGGGTGGGAGCGCTGTCGGCCAGGCTGCGGGCCAGCAGGGCGTAGCGCGGGGCGTCATCAGGGGGGCCAGAGGCCTCCACAGCTGGAGCGCCCGCCTGCGGAGCCCCGGAAGCCAGGGTGGGGGAAGGGCCAGCGGCGATCGGTTCCAGGCGTCGCAGCACCGCCAGCATCGCGGCCTCCGACTCCTTTTCAAACAACAGCGCGTCGACTACGCCTTCCGGGCTGAGCACGCCAGCGGCCAGATCGCTCTTCTCGGCAAGGCGGGCGGCCCGCTGCACCACCTCCTGGACGGCGGCCAGCTCCCCATCCCCCCGCAGGCTCTGCAGCAGCCGGCAGCGGCTGCGGGCGTCGGAAGGATCCTGCAGCACCCGCTTCAAGGGCAGGCCCTCCCCAGCCACAGCCTGCACCAGATCGGGATCGAACCCCTCCTCCTCCAGCAGGCTCTGGAGACGCTGGCACAAGAACTCCGCCAGCTCAGTCGCCAGGGCCTCGGGAACGATCCGGCTGTGGGGAAGCAGCTCGGCCCAGTGGCGGCAGGCGCGCCCCAGCAGGGCCGGCAGATCCAGCCGCCAGCTCCGGTCCTGAAGGATCAACAGCAGGCCGTTACCGGCCCGGCGCAGGGCGTAGGGATCGGAAGAACCGCTGGGCCGCTCCCCCTTGGCGAAGATGCTGAGCAGCAGCTCCAGGCGCTCCGCCAGGGCCACCACGGCGCCGGGGGCGGAGGCCGGCAGGGCATCGCCGGCCCCCCGAGGCAGATAGTGCTCCAGCACAGCCAGGGCCACGGCACGGGGCTCCCCTTCAGCGAGCAGATACTTGCCGCCGATCACCCCTTGCAGCTCCGGGAACTCGCCCACCATCTGGCTCACCAGATCGTGCTTGCAGAGGTGGGCGGCCCGGCGGGCATGGCTGGCATCCGGCTCCTGCAGGGGCAGCCGTTCCAGCAGGGCATCGGTGCACCACTCCAGCCGCTCCACCCGGTCGCGCAGGCTGCCGAGCCCCTCGGCGAAGGTGACCCGATCGAGCTGGTCGCGGCGGTCGATGCTGGCCACGGCCCGATCGGCCTGCAGAAAGAACGCGGCATCGGCCAGGCGGGCCCGAAGCACCCGCTCATTGCCGCGGCGGATCGTGGCGGCGGCATCTGGGTGGCCATCGGCCACCACCAGGAAACGCGGCAGCAGCTGGCCGTGGGAGTCGAGGGCCAGGGGATCGGCGGGGGCATCGAGCCGCAACAGCGGCACATAGCGCTGGTGAACCCGCATCACCGTGCAGAGCAACTCCGGCGGCAGGGCCAGGAAACGCTCCTCGATGCCGCCTTCGAGCAGCTGGGGCGATTCCACCAGATCCACCAGCTCGGCGAACAGCCTGTCCGGCAGGTCGGGGCAGGCGTCGGCGGCGACCGCCGCCGCCTCGATCGCAGCCCGGATGGCGGCGGCCCGTTCCTGACGCTCCACCTGCACAGCGGCGCCGGCGAGGGCGGCCCCATAGGCCTCGGCGCTGGCGATCGGCAGGGGGTCAGGCCGCAGGCGATGGCCGCGGCTGAGGCGGCCGCTGGCCACGGGGGGATCGCAGTCGGGCAGGGCGATCGGCACGATCTCGGCATCGAGCAGGGCCACCAGCCAGCGCACGGGCCGGCTGAAGCGGCTCTCTCCGGAGCCCCAGCGCATGAATCGCCGTCCCTGCAACCCAAGGATCCAGGCCGGCGCCAGCTCGGCCAGCACCGCGGCCGCCGGGCGCCCCGGCTGCTGGATCGTGGCGAACACGAACGGCCCCTTGTCGGTGTCGCGCACCTCCAGGCTGGCGGGATCGACGCCGCAGCGCCGGGCGAAGCCCTCAGCGGCACCGGTGGGCCGGCCCTCCACAAAGGCCTGCCGGGCTGGAGGCCCCTTGCGCTCCTCACTGCGATCCGGCTGCCGGGCCGGCAGATCGAGCAGGCGCAGCACCAGCCGGCGGGGTGTGCCATCGACGCGGATCGCGGCCGGCTGCAGGAACGCTGCCTCCAGATCCTTCGCCACACGCTCCTGGAGCTGGGTCAGGGCGTCCGCGGCGAAATCGGCGGGCAGCTCCTCAGTGCCGATCTCAAGCAGAAACGTGGCCATGGACGCGGGGTCTCGGGGTTCGGGATGCCTGGCGAAACTGTATTGAAGAGCTGGCAAGCCGCCGTGGGGCTTCCGGAGCGTTGGACGTTCGCTAGGTTCAGGCTCTGCAGCGACGCTTCGCGCATGGGTCCATCCAGGGTCACCGACTGCGCCAGATCCGATGGACCCGTGCCCACCGGATCTGGCGCCGAGGATGGTGCCAGCCCTTCGTCTACGGCTCCGAGCCGCTTTGAGCAGCTCAAGGCCAGCAGCGATCACTTGCGTGAACCGCTGCGCAGTGAACTGGCTAACGATCTGCGCTCATTCAGCGAATCAGCCGTCCAGATCCTCAAGTTCCACGGCAGCTACCAACAGGACAACCGCGACAATCGCCGCAAGGGCCAGGACAAGGACTGGCAGATGATGTTGCGGCTGCGCTCTCCAGGCGGGCGCATCCCGGTTCCCCTTTACCTCGCCCTCGACGGCCTGGCCGACCGGTTCGGCAATGGAACCCTGCGCGCCACCACCCGCCAGGCCTTCCAGATCCACGGGGTTGCCAAGGCCGACCTCCAGGAGGTGATTGGCACCATCGTGCGGTCGATGGGCTCCACCCTGGCGGCCTGTGGCGACATCAACCGCAATGTGATGGCCCCGGCGGCACCGTTCAGCGGTGGCGGTTACCCGGCGGCCCGGCGTCTGGCGGATCAGATCGCCGATCTGCTCACGCCCCAGGCGGCGATGGGCGCGTACCTCGACCTCTGGGTCGATGGCGACCTGAGCTACCGGATCCGCCCCAGCGGGGCGGTGCGCCAGGTGATGGCTCGCCAGGCCGAAGGCAACGTCTATAGCGGCGATCCCGAAGAGCCCCTCTACGGCGGCACCTACCTGCCCCGCAAGTTCAAGGTGGCGGTCACCGTTCCTGGCGACAACGCCGTGGACCTGCTCACCCAGGACATCGGCCTGGTGCTGTTCAGCGATCCGAACGGCAGGGAGCGGGGCTGCAATGTGTATGTGGGTGGCGGCATGGGCCGCACCCACAACAAGGACGAGACCTTCGCCCGCTGCGCCGATCCCCTCGGCTACGTCGAGTCGGCCCACGTGCTCGAACTGATCCAGGCGATCGTGGCGCTCCAGCGCGATCACGGCGACCGCGACCAGCGTCGCCATGCGCGAATGAAATACCTGATTCACGACCGCGGTATCGCCTGGTTCCGCCAGGAGCTCAAGGGCTACTTCCCCCACCCGATCCGCCAGCTGCGCGACGAGCCCCGCGCCAGCCTCGAGGATTATCTCGGCTGGCACCGCCAGGGTGATGGGCTCTGGTTCGTGGGGCTCCCCCTGCTCTGCGGCCGTTTGGCCGGCGAGACCAAGTCCAACCTGCGCCGCCTGGTTGACACCTACCAGCTGGAGGTGCGGCTGACCCCGAACCAGGATCTGTTGCTCTGCAACATCGGTGCCCCCCAGCGCAGCTCCCTGCGGCGCGAGCTGGCCGCCATCGGCTTCGAGACCCCGGAGCAGACCACCCCGTTGGCCCGCCACGCGATCGCCTGCCCGGCCCTGCCCACCTGCGGCCTGGCGATCACAGAATCCGAGCGGATCCTGCCCTCGGTTCTGGAGCGGCTGGAGACACGGATGGCAGCCCTTGGCATCGAGCGCCCCCTGCTAGTGCGATTGACAGGCTGCCCGAATGGCTGTGCCCGCCCCTACATGGCCGAAATCGGGCTGGTGGGAAGCGGCGTCGACGAATACCAGCTCTGGCTGGGGGGCACACCGGGGCTGACCAGGCTGGCCCGGCCCTTCCTGCAGCGCTTGCCGCTCGATCGGCTCGAGGACACCCTTGAACCGCTGTTCTGCGCCTGGCGTGACCAGGGGGGCCGCCGCAGTTTCGGGGCCTTCATCAATGGCCTCGGCGATGACCAGGTCGCCGCCCTGTTGGCGAGCGCAGCCTGACCGTCCCGCTCCTGACAGGCAGGACCGCGCCCTATCCCCCGGCGACGACCCTTCCGTAATGGGCCTGGGGCTCTCCCCGCAGCCAGGCCCAGAGCTGATCGCCGTGGCTGAAGTGCCACCATTCGTTGGGGTGGCGGGCAAATCCGGCCGCAGCCATGGCGGCTCCGAGTCGTTGGCGGCGGTAGTGCCATAAAGCCGCCTCCGAGCTGGAATCAGCCAAGGCGGCAGCCGCGTAATGGGCAGGTTCCGACACCGCTCCGATCGCGTCGATCGCGCCCCCCATCGCCAGGGGCCTGCCCTCCCTATCGGCCAGGGTGAGATCGACAGCCGCCCCGGTGCTGTGAGGCGGGGGCGTGGCCGGATCGAGGCTGGGATCGGCCCAGAACCGGGCCACATCCCGCCGCACCTCCGCCAGCAGGGACTGAGGAGCATCCTCCGGCTCGAAGCCGCGGCGGCGGCATTCTTCAGCGGTGGCCTGGGCGACCATGAAGCCCTGCACAGCCACGGGCCTCCAGGCATCGAACACCGCCAGACGGCAGGGCTGGGGATCGTCGCGCAGGGCCCGATCGGCGCGCAGCAGGCGCTCGATCACCCCAGTGCGCAGCCGGAATGGGCTGGCCCCGGCACCGTAGGGGGCGCCGAGGCTGACGTAGGGATGAGGCTCCAGGCGCAGCAGCTGGGGCGGCAGCTCGAGCAGCGGTTCGCCACAGTCGCGGATCGGCACCGGGCTCCAGGGTCGGGGCTGAGGCATCGCGGCGCACGGGAAGGGCGGCCCCCAGCCTGCCTCCGGGCCTGCTCGCGGTGCCGGATCAGTTGAGCCGGGCCGCCTCCAACTGCCGCTGGCGCTGGTCTGCCAGGGCCTGGAGCAGGCCGGGGTGGGCGGTCAGCTCCGGATCAGAGGCGACCAGCTCGCGGGCCACCTGCCGGGCCCGTTCGAGCAGCTCGCCATCCTCGCTGAGGCTGGCGAGGGCCAGATCCGGCAGCCCCGACTGGCGGGTGCCCAGCACCTGGCCTGGACCGCGCAAGCGCAGGTCCATCTCGGCGATCTCGAAGCCATCGGTGCTGCGCACCAGCACCTCCAGCCGCTGGCGGGCCTGGCTGTTGTTTCCCTCCTGGAGCAGCAGGCAATGGGAGGCGGCCGCCCCCCGTCCGACCCGACCGCGCAGCTGGTGCAGCTGGGCCAGGCCGAACCGCTCGGCATGCTCGATCACCATCACGCTGGCTTCCGGCACATCGACCCCCACCTCCACCACCGTGGTACTGACCAGCAGCTGGGTCTGGCCAGTGGCGAAGGCACCGATCGCCGCCTGCTTCTGCTCGGAACTGAGTCGCCCGTGCAGCAGTCCGACACTGAGATCGGGGAACACCTCCGTGGCCAGGTGGCGATGCTCCTCCACCGCGGAGCGCAGATCCAGCTTCTCGCTCTCCTCCACCAGCGGCAGCACCACGTAGGCCCGCTGGCCCTGGGCCACCTCACTTCGCACCAGATCCCAGGCCTGGTCTCGGGCGGAGGTTCGAAGCAGCTGGGTGCGGACCGGCGTGCGGCCGGGGGGCAGCTCGTCGATCTGGCTGACATCGAGATCGCCGTGGATCGAGAGCGCCAGGGTGCGGGGGATCGGCGTCGCGGTCATCGTCAGCAGGTGGGGTTGCAGGCCTTTGGCCAGCAGGCGGTTGCGCTGGCGCACCCCGAAGCGATGCTGCTCATCGACCACCACTAGGCCGAGCCTGGCGAACTGCACAGGGTCCTCCAGCAGGGCGTGGGTACCGATCAATAGCTGCAGCTGGCCGTTGACCAGATCCTCCAGCAGCTGGCGGCGGCGCTTCAGCGGGGTCGATCCGGTGAGCAGGGCGCAGGTCAGGTGCAGCTGCGAGAGCCAGGGATCGAGCTTGGCCATGTGCTGCTCCGCCAGCACCTCGGTGGGGGCCATCAGGGCACCCTGCCAGCCCGCCTCGATGGCACAGAGCAAGGCGGCCAGGGCCACCACGGTCTTGCCACTGCCCACATCCCCCTGCAGCAGCCGCGCCATCGGCTGGGGCTTAGCCAGGTCATGGCGGATCTCTGCGAGCACGCGCTCCTGGGCAGCGGTGAGGGCATAGGGCAGGAGCTGCCGCAGCCGCTCCAGCAGCCCAGGCCCGCCACTGGGCGGAGCGGCCAGGGGCGGGGCCTGGCGCTGGCGCAGCCGTTGGCGCCGCTGGGCGAGGGCCAGTTGCAACAGCAGCAGTTCATCGAACACCAGGCGGCGACGGCTGGCCTCCAGGGCCTGGCGGTCGACGGGCTGGTGCATGCCCACCAGGGCCTGGGCCAGGGGCGGCAGTTCCAGCTGGCGGCGCAGGGGCTCCGGCAGGGGATCGGGCCAACTGGGCAGGTGGGGTAGCACTGCCGTCACGGCCTTGCGCAGGGTTTCGGCGCTGAGGCCTTCGGTCAGCCCATAGACGGGCACCAACCGTCCGATCGCCTCGGAGCGCACTGTGGCACCGGGACTCTCCAGCACCTCCAGCAGCGGGTCGCTGATGCTCGGCCCCCAGGGACCCTCCCGCACCAGCCCACTGACGGCCACGGTGGCCCCCGGGGGGAACTGGCGCTGCTGGGCCTTCAGCCAGCCCGGGGACGTGAAGCGGCGGCCGGCAAAGAAGCGACTCAACCGCAGACGGCCACTCACATCCTGCACCTGCAGCTCCAGGATCGCCAGGTTGGGATTGCGGGGGCTGGCGAAGGCATGGCTGCGGCGGATCGTGGCCACCACCGTGGCCGTACGACCGGGCTCCAGGGCAGAGATCCGCACCAGATGGGCGTAATCGAGGTAGTCGCGGGGGTAGTGCCGCACCAGATCCCCCACCGTCAGCAGACCGAGGGCCGCGAGGCGGGTGGCGGTGCGGGGGCCAATGCCGCCCACCGCCGCCAGCGGCGTGGAGGGGAGCAGGCGGCCGCCGCCGCCGCCAGCGGAACTCGCCCGGGACTGGGAGCCGGGGGCTGGGCTGGCGGGAGCGAGTCGCAGCCTGGGGGGGGACGGGGGCAGGGTTGGGCGCAGCCGAACCCGCCACTGGTGCAGCAATTGGCGTAGCTGCTGGACCAGCTGCTGGCGCCGCCCCAGCCCATCGGCCCGGTAGCCCTGAAAGGCGCTGGCCAGCTCGGTGAAGGCCCGCCTGCAGGGCAGCGGGAGGTGCTCCGGAGGATGGGCCAGGGTCCGGGCGACAAAGCTGGAGAAGGTCTCCTGCCGGCCAAGGAGGTCCGGGAAGTCCCGTTCCGCCTCAAGCCGGCAAGCCTGCTGCAGAGGGGC
This sequence comes from Cyanobium sp., assembly GCA_044360135.1. Lineage (GTDB taxonomy): Bacteria > Cyanobacteriota > Cyanobacteriia > PCC-6307 > Cyanobiaceae > Cyanobium. The sequence goes on along the minus strand of JBIKKX010000002.1, from coordinate 78,348 downwards.
GCTCCAGGCTTCAAAGCCGGGAAGGGGGTCGACGGCGGCGGAGCCCGTGGCTGAGTCGTCCGCTGCCAGAGCCCGATCTGCCCCCGGCAGGGTCGCATCCGCACGGGATGCTGGAGCGTTGCTGCTGGCGAGGCCGCGGCTCCTGGCGGCGGGGTCCGGGCTCAGGGGGTCGCTGGCCCTGGTCAGGGCATCGGCGGCGGGGTCTGGCCCTCCCGCTGTCGGGTGCGGATGTCCTGCAGCCACAGCGCCTCAGCCTCGCGTGCCTGACTTCGCCGCTGAAGACGACGGTAGTGCTGGACCATTCTGTGGCCTTCCTGGCGGCGGCGCTGCAGCTCCCGCCGCAGATGGCGCAGGCGCGGCTGGTCCAGTTCGAGATCTGTGCAACGCAGCAGCAGAACCGTGGCCTGGAACGGCTGATCCGTTCCAGGCAGCGGCATCGGCAGTTGGAGACGCAGCAGATTGGGGGCCGCTCCGAGGGTGTCGATCCGACCCTCCAGCACCGCGTCGAGGAGGGAGGTGGGCAGCTGGATCGGCAGCAGGCCGGAGCGCATCAACTCGCCGTTGATCGCGTGGGAGAGATTGCGCAGACGGCGGGTCAGGGCCTGGTCGTAGCCCCGCAACCAGGCCTCCAGCCTCAGGGGGTCGCGGGGTAGCAATCCCGCTCCGCTGCCGCCTGCCGCCCACGGTCCGCCGGCGGCAGGATCGCCATCGAGATCCTCGGCCGCGAAGGCTCCATCCACCTCTCGGAGGACTTCGTCCAACTCGGTGAGAGCCTCGTCCGAGGGCAGGAAAGGGGGCTCGGCCTCGCTCCCCTCCGAATCCAGTCTGCGCTCCATGCCGATGGACTCCCAACCAAAGGGGCCGGACTCCGCTGCCCCATCACCGTCCCGGTGCTGCTCCCCAGCGTCGGACTCCTCCGGAGGATCGTCGCCATCAACAGCGCCGTGATCAACCGCCTCGGCCGACCAGCCAACCAGGGAGCCACGCAGGGGAAGATCCATCCCCAGGCTCACCGATCCGGGCGGCAGTGATCCGCCTGGCGATGGCCCAAAGCCAGCGCCAGCGAAGGCCGCCAGGTCGTCCAGGGATCGGAGGTCGGGATCGGCTGGCCCTGAGCCCCGATCGGATCGGTCCTCGCCACCGAGGCGCGCCCCAACCAGACGATCCACCAGCCGTTGTTGATGCTGGCGCTGGCGCTGGCGCCGCTGGCGATCCTGACGGGCCGCCAGGCCTGACAACTGCTCGACGGTGAGCAGGCTGGCGCAGCGCTGCACCAGGGAGAGCAGGCGCCGATGCAGGCGGGCGCGATGGTCCGCGGACAGAGCGGCGTAACGACCGGGGTGGATCTGGGTGACGATTTGGAAGATCGCCTGATCCACGCTGCCGGGCAGCACCTCCCGCATCACCTGCAGATAGAGAGCCAGCTGCCTGTAATGGCTCGGGTTCGCTTCCGCCAGCCAGCGTCCCACGGCCGCCAGGTCGGCGGGAAGGTCGGGACGCTGGGGGTCAGAGGTCACGGCGCTGGGGCCTGGAGGGGCTGACTGCCTCAGGCGGGCTTGGTCATGGCCGCCACCTCGGCGGCGAAGTCCGCCTTCTCAACCTCGATGCCCTCCCCCAGGGTGAAACGGGTGAAGCGACGCACCTGGATGTTCTCGCCAGTCTTGCCGGCGGCCTGCTTGACCATCTCACCCACGGTGATGGTGTTGTCGCGGATGAAGGGCTGTTCGAGCAGGGCCAGCTCCTTGAGGCGCTTGCCGATCCTGCCCTCGACGATCTTTTCCTTCATCGCTTCCTTCTTGCCCTCGAGGTCATCCCGCCCCATCTCGATCGCCTTCTCCCGTTCGACCACGGCCTGGGGAATCTCGTCGGTGCTGATGTAGTCGACGGCAGGACAGGCGGCGATCTGCATGGCCACGTTGCGAATCAGCTCCTGGAAGAGATCGCCGCGGGCCACGAAGTCGGTCTCGCAGTTGACCTCCACCAGCACGCCGACCCGGGCACCGGTGTGGATGTAGCTGCCGATCGCCCCCTCGGCGGCGGTGCGACCAGACTTCTTCTCGGCGGTAGCGATGCCCTTCTGACGCAGCCATTCGGTGGCCTTGGTCATGTCGCCGCCCGACTCGGCGAGCGCCTTCTTGCAATCCATCATCCCGGCGCCGGTTTTGTCGCGCAGGTCTTTGACAAGCTTGGCGGTGATCTCAGCCATGGGTAGGGAAACAGGGGGGAAGCGGTGGGAGGCGGGAAAGGGCTCAGGGGAAGGCGATGGACGCAGCCCTCAAGACAACCCGGAACGGACAAACCAGGGGGCTTGCGGAAGCCAGCCGGACGCGGCCAACGCCAGGGTTGCTCGCTTCGGGATGGTGATGGCACGAACCACTATCCCAAAACTCTGGTTCAGGGATCAGAACCAGGACTCTGGCCCTGAGCTCAGGCTGGCCACCATCACGCTGATCGGAGGGTTTGCCAGCCAGGGGAACGGGGGAGTTCGGCCTGGTGCAGGGGCCAGCTTGGAACACGAGGAATCCAGTGCAGGACAGTGGAGGAGCGTTCCTGTCGGGATCCCGGCAAGGGGTGGGCAAGCTCGGGAAGCCCCCGATCGCCAGCCGCAGCGGCGGAGCACCCCTGGGATGGGCGATCGAGGGCGAGGAGCTCAGCCCTCGTCGTCGGAGCGGTCCTGGGCGCCGTGGCGGCCCTCATTGATCGCATCGGCGAGACGGCCCAGCACCAGCTGCACCGACCGCACGGCGTCGTCGTTGCAGGGAATCGGGACGTCGCAAAGATCGGGATCGCAGTTGGTGTCGAGCATCGACACCAAGGGAATGTCGAGCTTGCGGGCCTCGAGCACGGCGTTGGTCTCGCGGCGTTGATCCACAAGGATCACCACGTCCGGCAGCCGCCTCATGTTCTTGAGACCGCCCAGATACTTCTGGAGCCGGTCCAGTTCACGGCGCAGCACCGCCGCCTCCTTTTTGGGTCGCATCGCGATCGCTCCGGAGGACTCCATCCGCTCCAGATCCTTGAGGCGGTCGATGCGGGCCCGCATCGTGGTCCAGTTGGTGAGCATGCCGCCCAGCCAGCGCTGGTTGACGTAAGCGGCGCCGCAGCGGCTGGCTTCCTGGGCAATCACCTCGGAGGCCTGCTTCTTGGTTCCGACGAACAGAAAGCGCTTGCCGCTGCGGGCGGCGCTGCGGGTCCATTTGTAGGCGTTGTTCATGCAGACGGCGGTCTGCACGAGGTCGATGATGTGAACGCCGTTGCGCGCGCAATAGATGTAGCGCGACATCTTCGGATTCCAGCGCCTGGTCTGGTGACCAAAGTGGGCGCCAGCCTCCATCATCTCGGCGAGAGTGACGACAGCCATGGGTTCGGTTGGGTTTCGGGTTGGCCACCACCTGCCAGGGACCCAACGCCAGAGGCGGGATCACCCGAAACGTGCAGGTGTGCGGTGTGGAAGGACCGGAGCAACCTAACAAACGGTGCCGCCAGTGCTGGAAGGGGGAGACAGGGGTGACCGCAGGCTCAGAGACCCTGTCGCCTGGCCTCGCTGAACAGGGCCCTCACCCCGATGCGGTTCAGGGGCAGCCGCAGCAGCTCCATCGCCAGGCCGGCCTGGCCGGAGCGGATCAACCAGCCCAGCAGGGGGCGCAGACTGCGCTCGTTGAGCAAGCCGCCCAGGGTGAGCAGCTCCCAGAGCAAGCGGTGCAGCCAGGTGAACTGGATGATGAAGCGCACCCGTCGGGTGGGGTGCTTGCGGTAGAAGACCAGCCCCATCGCCGCCCGTTGGCGCTCCACCTCGATCAGGCGGGGGATCTGCTCGAGGCTCAGGGCCGGATGCCAGTGATAGCCCACCGCCCGTGGACAGCGCACCAGCTCCACCCCCAGGCGGCGCAGACGCTCCCCCAGCTCCAGATCCTCCCAGCCATAGAGGCGGAAACCGGTGTCGAACAGGCCGGCGCGCTCGAGCAGGCTGCGGTCGATGGCCACATTGCCCGTGGCGAAGTAGGCGAAGGAGACGTCGTTGAGCTTGTGGGGTTCGCTGGTCGGCTGCTCGAAGCGGGCAGTGTTGACCACCGCGCCGTAGGTGAAGCAGAGGCGATCACCCCGCTCCCGCCAGCGGCGCTCCAGGACCTCGGCATGGCAGATCAGGAAATCCGGCAGCACCACCAGATCGCTGTCGATGAACACGATCACGTCACCCTGAGCCTGCTCGACGCCCCGGTTGCGCCCCTCGGCGGGGCCGCCATGGTCCTGCATGAACAGGCGCACATGGGGTAGCCGTTCCTGGTTGGCGCGGACCCAGGCCACGGTGTCATCGGTCGAACCGTCATCGACAAGCACCACCTCATAGCCGCGAATCGGAGCGGCGATCTGCTGACGCTCCAAGGCCTCCAGGCACTGGCGCAGGATCGGCAGCCGGTTGTAGGTGGGGATGACGACGCTCAGAAACATGGCAGCGACGCAGTGGCGAACCGGGATGGCGGACCGGAGTGGCCCGGAGAGTCCCCGGATGGCGACAGGCCTGGGCTGAAGGCAGCGGCGGAACCGTCGATACCCCGGAGCAGCGAAAAGGGGGATCCCCTGCGGGACCCCCCTGAAACCAGGCCCGGCCCAGCGGAACGGTGGGCGTTGGGGCGGATCAGTCGGCGGCGCCGCCATTGTTGGCAGTGCCGGTCACGCCATTGCCAGCCCCTTCGCCGCGACCCTCATTGCGAAGCTTGCGCTTCTTGAATTTGCGGGCGTAGGCGCGGTTGCGCTCCTGCTTCTCTTTCTTCAGATTCCTGCGCTTGGCCATGCGGTCGGCGGTTCCAGTGCGTTGGTGTTGAACCTCACCCTACCGAACCGCTCGCCTCGCGGTCGTTGAACAGTCCCTCGTAGAGACGACCGTCCTCCATCCGCACCAGCCGATCGGCCAGATCGAGGATGCGGGGGTCGTGGGTGACCATCAACACGCTGCAGCCCTGATCCCGGGCCAGGCTGCGCAGCAGTTCCACCACCTCGCGCCCGGTGCGGCTATCGAGGGCTGCCGTGGGCTCGTCGGCCAGCAGCAGGCGGGGCTGGGCCGCCAGGGCACGGGCGATGGCCACCCGCTGCTTCTGGCCTCCTGAGAGGTCGTGGGGGAGCTTGTGGAGATGGTCGCCGAGCCCCACCTCCCGCAGCCAGCGTCGGGCCAGATCGCGGCGGCTGCGGTAGCCCAGGCCGGGCAGCAGGTCGGCGCCCATCTGCACGTTCTGCTCAGCGCTGAGGCAGCGCAGCAAATTGTGACCCTGAAAAATCATGCCGATGCCGCAGCGCAGCCGCTGGCGCACGCCGCGGCCGGCGCCATGGAGCTCCTCACCAAACAGCCGGACCGAGCCGGCCATCACCTGGCGCAGAGCTCCCACCAGCGTCAACAGGGTGGTCTTGCCGCAGCCGGAGGGCCCGGTGAGCAGCACCACCTCGCCAGGGTGGATGGTGAGATCGACCCGATCGAGCACCTGGCGGCGGTTCTCGCCACTGCCATACCAGTGGCTCAGCTCCCTGACGGCCACGGTGGGGACCTGTGGGCCCGGAACGGCAGAGGTGCGGGCGGTGGGAAGGCTGATCACCATGACCGCATCAAAAGATCTCAGCCGGATCGGCATCGGCGAGCTTTCGCATCGCCAAGAAGGCCGAGGCCAGGCACATCGACAGGATCATCGCGAACACCAGCAGCGAGCGGGGGCCATCCATGGCCACCGGCAGCTGGGTGCCGGAGCGAATCAGGGCATAGAGCCCCTGGCCGATCAACCAGGCCGGCAGGTAGCCGAACAGGGCCAGCAACAGGCCCTCGCGGGCCACGACCGCGAGCAGGCGGGGGAGGGGATAGCCCATGGCCATGAGCGTGGCGTATTCGGGCAGGTGATCACTGACATCAGAATAGAGAATCTGATAAACGATCACACAACCCACCACAAAGCCCATGCCAGCCCCAAGGGTGAAGATGAAGCCGATCGCCGTGCTGCTGCTCCAGTAGTTCTTCTCGAATTCGACAAAACCCTGTTTGCTAAAGATCGCCACATCTTCCGGCAGACGAGCCTTTAATCGTCGCGTCACTTCGGCCGGATCGGCACCGGGCTGCAGCCGGATCAGCCCCAGTTCGATGCTTCCGGGTGGGGTGTTGGGCAGCAGGGAGAGGAAGGTCTCGCTGCTGGTGAGCAGGTTGCCATCGGCGCCGAAGGAGGGCCCCAGCGACACCAGACCGGCCACCCTTACCCGCTTGCCCCCAACCTCGGTGTCGATGGTGCGCCCCTGCCGAAACCAGCTGGCGATCGGCCCGAACTCGGGGCGGGAGAGGGCATCGAACAACACCCGACCTCGCTGGGTCAGCACCCGGGTCTGCTCCGCCAGACCCGGATCGAGAAACAGCCGGTCCTCAGGATCGAAGCCCACGGCCAGGATCGAGCGGGTGGAACGGGTCTGGGGGTTGCGCCAGAGCAGGAAGTTCCAATGAACCGGGGTGACGCCCGCGACCGCCGGGTCCGCCATCACCTGAACCAGCCGCCTCCGGGGAAAGCCCGCCATGGCGATCGAGCTCATCGTGCGGGGACTGACCAGCACCAGATCCGCATCGAAGCGTTTGTGGATGGTGACGCTGGCATCGAAGAGGCCATCGCGGAATCCCAATTGCAGGAACATCAGGATCCCGGCAAACGAGATGCCGGCCAGGGCAACCGCCAGGCGGGCCGGCTGGCGGCCCAGCAGCAGCAGGGCCAGGGGGATGCGACGGGAAGGCCAGAGGCGATCGAGCATGCCCCCGCCTCAAGACCCGAGCTTGGCGATCACCTTCAACCCGGTGAGCTGGCGGACCCGCTGGGCATCGTCCGGGTCGAGGCTGACGCGCACCTCAACAATCCGGGCATCGGCATCACCGGTGGGGTCGGTGGAGAGCACCTGGCGCTGGCGCACCTGGGGACTGATGCGACTGACGCGCCCCTGGAGGGTTCCACTGAATCCGCCGTTCTCGCTGCTCAGCTGCACCGCCATGCCGGGCCGAACCCGGGCGACGTCGCTCTCATAGACCTCCACCACGGCCTCCATCCGATCGCTGGCGCCCAGCTCCAGAATCCCCCGATCCCCGGGCCGCTCACCAACCCTGGCGTTGATGCGCAGCACCGTGCCGGCGATCGGGGCGCGCAGCTCGGTATTCGCCAGATCGGCATCGGTCTTGGCCAGCTGCGCCTTCGCCTCCTGCCACTCCCCCTGGAGGAGGAGGTGGTCCTGGCTGCGGCGATCGAGCTCATCGACGGCGATCGCCCCGACCCCGGCCAGGCGGCGGTAGCGCTCCAGCTCCCGGTTCTCGACCGCCAGACGGCGTTGCAGCGTCGCGATCCGGGCGACCAGCACCCCCCGTTCAGCCAGCTGGGTGGGGGCGGTGTCGAACCTGGCGAGGATCTGGCCGCTGGCCACCCGCTCCCCTTCGGCCACCAGCAGCTCGGTGATCCTCGGGGTGCTGCCCATGGCACTGCTGGGGGCGGCAAGCACACGAATGTCGCCGGCAGGCTCCAACCTGCCCAAGGCGGCCACAGCCTCCTGGCGCTGCACCCTGGTCTCCGGCAGAGGGGGTGGGCGGCGGGGCGAGCGCTGGGAGAACTTCTGCCAGCCCAGCAGGGCCCCGATCCCGGCCAGAGCGATCAGGCCAGCGAGGAGAGCGCGGGGGGGTCGTCGAACAGGAGGTTCTCGATGTAGCGATCCGCCCAGGCCGGGTTGAAGGCTTTCTCCAGGACGCGACGGGTCTTGTCGTTCTGTTTCTGTTGCTTGCAATAGCGAAGCTGTCCGTGCCATCGCGCGAGCGTAGCTGGATCATCGCGACCAACGGGTTCGCTAACAGCCACTGCGGCGGCAAGCACACCCAGCACCCCCACCACGTGGTCGACGAACCGTTGCTGCTCGTCGCCATCGCTGGGGCGCAGGAACAGCACATGGCCGGAGAAGATCGAGCCCCAGGGCGGCAGCTCCCGCTCCTGAGAGAAGACGGGCCGCGGCAGGGCGGCGAGGCCCTGCTCGATCGCCGGCGGCAGCCCGTCGCCAACCGGGGAGAGATCCACGATCGCCGCTGACACCACCCCGCGGCCGGCGACGATGTCGGCGCCGAACACCGGCAGGTCGTGGCGGGGGTCCGGGAAGAACACGGCGTGAAGGATCTGCAATCCTGCGCCGAGGCGGGCGGTTTCGAGGTGGAGCTTGCGCAGGCCGCGGCAGCTGTGCACCTCGTTACGGATGAACAGATCCTCGCCGTCGAGGCTGCCACTGATCGCCTCCAGCTCCGGATCGATCGCCAGGGGCTCCAGCTCCGGCAGAGCATCGCGGCAGGCCCGGATCCGGCCCGCCAGGGCATCGACCATGGGGTGGATGCCGGCGGCGTTGCCAGCGGAGCTGGAGGGGTCCGGAGCAGGGGAGACCGGCGTCATCGCGCCACCGCAGCCAGCAGAATGGCGATCTTGCCACGTCTGCATGCATCACCCCCCGCCCCGTTGCGGCCCCCTGCTTCCCGGCCTGGCCGAACCCCAACGGCGGATCCTCGCCAATGGCAACCAGGTGGTGAGCCTGAGCATCGCCGAGGCGCCCCTGGTGTGCATTGATTTCTGGTGCCGCGCTGGCAGCGCCTTCGAGGCGCCAGGCGAGAGCGGCCTGGCCCACTTTCTCGAACACATGGTGTTCAAGGGCAGCCTCCGGCTCGGGGCTGGCGAATTCGACCGCCGGATCGAGGCCCTCGGCGGCAGCAGCAATGCCGCCACCGGTTTCGATGACGTGCACTACCACGTGCTGATTCCCCCCCAGGCGGCGGCCGAGGCCCTGGAACTGCTGCTCGATCTGGTGCTCGAACCACGCCTCGACGTGGAGGATTTCGCCATGGAGCGCCAGGTGGTGCTCGAGGAGCTCGCCCAGAGCGAAGACCAACCGGAGGAGCTGGCCCTGCAGAAGCTGCTCGCCCTGGCCTGTCCCGACCACCCCTACGGACTCCCCATCCTCGGCAGCCGCGAGGCCCTGCTCCACCATGACCCCGCCGCGATGGCGGCCTTCCACCGCCGCCTCTACGGAGGCGGCCGTTGCGTGCTGGCCCTCACCGGGGCCGTGGCCGACGGCCAACTGCTGGCCCGCGCCTGCCAGGGCCCCCTGGCCGCCATGGCCGCCACAGCGGAGCCCGGACCGCGGCCCGGGCTGGTCACGGTGAGCGGTGAGGAGCGCCTTGCCCTGCCGCGGCTGGAGGCCGCGCGCCTGCTGATGGCCTGGAGCCAACCGGCGGCGGGAGATCTGCACGGGGTGATGGGTGCCGACCTGGCCACCACCTTGCTGGCTGAGGGGCGCCGCAGCCGGCTGGTGGCCCGCCTCAGGGAGGAGCTGCAGCTGGTGGAGAGCGTCGATCTCGACCTCCACCCGATGGAATCCGGCAGCCTGGCCCTGCTGGAGGCGGTCTGCGAACCCGCCGATCTGCCCGAAGTGCGTGGCGCCATCGCCACGGTCTGGCAGGAGGTGATGGCCGAGCCGGTCGGTGAAGCCGAATGGGGCCGGATCCTGCGGCTGGTGTCCAACAGCTATCGGTTCGGCATGGAGGCGGCCGGCAGTGTCGCCGGCCTGCTGGGAACCGGCCACCTCTGGGGACGCCACGGCGCCCCTGATGAACCCTTGAGGATCCTTGGGGACTGGAGCGCCGAACAGCTGCGCGACCAGGCCCTGGCCGGGCTCAATCCGGAGCGGGCCTTCGTGCTCGAGGCGGTGCCGGCATGAGCGATCGATCTGGCCCCCCCCCGATCACCCTCAGCGGCGGCCTGCCCGTGGTGGTCATGCCCCGGAGCGGTCCCGACATCCTGGCGGCGCGGTTGGCGATCCGGGGGGGCAGCGGTGCCGATCCGACCGGCCGCCGCGGTTCCCACCAGCTGCTCGCCGGCACCATGACCCGTGGCTGCGGCGGGCTGGATGCCGAGGCCCTGGCCGATCTGGTCGAGGGTGCGGGGGCGAGCCTGCGGGCCGAGGCCAATGAAGATGCCCTGGTTGTGGGTCTGAAGTGCGCGGCCGATGACGCCGAGGCATTGGTGCCCCTGCTGCTGAGCCTGGTGCGCCAGCCCCGGCTCGAAGCCGAACAGGTGGCGATCGAGCGCCAGCTGAACCTCCAGACCCTGCAACGGCTGCGGGAAGATCCCTTCCAGCTGGCCCACGATCAGCTGCGCGGCCTGCTCTACGGCGGCGGCCCCTACGGCCACGATCCCCTCGGGGTGGAGAGCGACCTGAGGGCGATCGACGGCCGCGAGCTCCGCGCCCTGGCCGACGAGCTGGGGGGCCAGGGCGCGGTGCTTGTGCTCTGCGGCAGCCCGCCCGATCGTCTGCTGGAGCTGCTGGAGCGGCCCCTGGTGGAGAGTCCCTGGTCGATTCCGGGGCCGCCTCGGATCACCTCGCCGATGCCGGCACCACCTGGACCCGAGGGGCCAGCGTCGCCGAGGCTGGCGTCACTGGAGCAGGACACCGAACAGCTGGTGCTGATGCTCGGCTGCGCCACGGTGCCGCTGGGCCACCCCGATGCCCTGCCCCTGCGGCTGCTGCAGACCCACCTGGGGATGGGAATGTCGAGCCGTCTGTTCCAGGTGATGCGCGAGGAGCGGGGGCTCGCCTACGACGTGGGCGTGAGCATGCCGGCCCGTTGCGGGGCTTCCCCCTTCGTGATCCATCTGGCCACCTCCGCCGATCGGGCCGCCGAAGCCACCGCCAGCCTCTGTGAGGAGTGGATGCGGCTGTTCCAGAGCCCCCTGGACCCCGAGCCCCTGGCCCTGGCCCTGGCCAAATACGTCGGGCAGGACGCCATGGGCCGCCAGACCTGCGGGCAGATCGCCGAACGGCAGGTGCTGCTGCTCAGCCATGGCCTCCCGGCCGACCACGTGGAGCGCTGCCTGGAGCGCGCCGCCAGCCTGCGGGGCGAGGACCTGCAAGCGGCCGCCCAGCGCTGGCTCAGGCAACCGAGCCTCAGCCTGGTCGGTCCGCCGGCGGCCCTGGGGGGGGCGAGCGACGCCTGGGAAGCGGCCGGACTCAGCGCCCCGGGGGGCCTGCCGGTCTGAGTTGGCTGGCGGCCAGCAGGAAGGTGCCGCGCCGGAAGCGCACCGCCACCACCTCCCCGGCCCGTCGTTCAACGACCTGGCCCACCTCACCGGCATCGACAAGATCCGGAGGCCGCAGCATCGGCATCGGCTCGGCGGTCTTGAGGTAGCGCAGGCTGCCCACCACTACCACCGGATCTCCGACCGCCAGGGTGGGGGCACTGGGGGGGGGGTCTTGATCGGCAGGGCTGCCGTTCGGCGGAGACGGCGCTGGGCCGGTAGAGCTGGCCACGGCATCGGCACTTCTCAGCTGAACCTAGCTGCAGCAGGATGGGCAGCACCGATGGAGCCCTGTTTGCGAGCCCTTGCCACCTGGAGCGGCGCGATCGTCGGACTGCTGCTGATCGTGGCCGGAGGATTGATTCCCGCCTCCATGCCCTGGTTCGATCCCCAGGGCTGGAGCCTGCGGCCGCTCGGCATCACCCTGCAGGTTCCGGCCCTGCTGCTCACCGCCCTGGTCACCGGCCCCCGCAGCGCCCTGCTCGCGGCCGTGGCCTACCTGAGCGTGGGTCTGTTCCAGCTGCCGGTGTTCCAGGAGGGGGGCGGCCCCGGCTACCTGCTGGATCCCGGTTTCGGCTACCTGGCCGGATTTGTGCCCGCGGCCTGGATCACCGGCCGGCTCGCCCGCCAGCAGGGCATGGACGACCCCCTGGCGCTCACCGCCGCCGCCGCCCTGGGGCTGGTGGTGCTGCAGTTCTGCGGGTTGGTGAACCTGCTACTGGGGGCGGTCGCCGGCCGCTGGGAGACCGCCCTGATGCCGATGCTGGTGGGCTACGGCCTGGCGCTGATTCCCCAGCTCCTGCTCTGCTGCGCGGCTGGCCTTCTGGCCTGGGTCCTGCGCAGGATCCTGCTGGTGCAGCTGTGACACGCCCCTCCGGATCACCGGCTCGGGCCCTGGGTCGGACTGGCGGCTCCCCGCTGCGTCTGCTCTCCCTGGCCCTGGCCGCCTCGCTGCTGCTGGCCGACCAGCTCAGCAAGCACTGGGCGACCCAGCATCTGCCCCTGGGCCAGCTGCGGCCCTTCCTGCCGGGGCTGCTGTCCCTCCAGCGCGTCACCAACACTGGCGCGGCTTTCAGCCTGTTCAGCGGCTCCACGCAGACCCTCGGTCTGGTGAGCCTGGTGGTGAGCCTGGCGGTGTTGCTCTGGATCCTGCGCAGCCCACCACGGGGCCTCTGGCTGAGCCTCGGCCTGGGCTTTCTGCTCGGGGGGGCGGCGGGCAATGGCATCGACCGCTGGCGCCATGGCGCCGTGACCGATTTCCTGGCCCTTGTGCCGGTCGACTTCCCGGTGTTCAACCTGGCGGATGTGGCGATCAATCTGGCGGTGGTCTGCCTGCTGATCGACCAGCTCCCCCAGCTGGGGGTCGGCGGGGGCGGCGGCCCCAGGGGATCGGGCCACGACCCCGGGGCCCATGGCTGAGCCCGCCACGCCCCAGCTGCGGATCGGCCCCGCCACCATCCACCTGCACGGCAGCCTCTATCGGATCGGTCGCGACCCGGACAGCGAGGTTCAGCTCCACCAGGCCGCCGTCAGCCGGCGCCATGCGCTGCTGGAGCGCTGCGATGGCGACTGGCTGCTGCGGGACTGCGGCTCCACCAACGGCCTCTGGTGGCAGGGCCGCCGCATCCGCGAGCTGCTGCTGCGGGATGGCGACCGGGTACGGCTGGGACCCGATTCGGAACCCGACCTGCCGGAGCTGCTGTTCCTTGCCCCCGGCCACCGACGCGGTCGACGGCTGGTCCGCTGGTGCAGCGCCGGGGTCGCCGCCGGCGCTGGAACCGGTCTGCTGTTGTTGGTTCTCGGCAGCCTCCAGCTGCCGATTCGGGGCAGCCTCGCCCCGGTTCGCGGTCCGGTGCTGCTGTACGACCGCGGCGACCGGCCGATCGCCACCGCCGATGATCGCCGCCACCGCGAGCAGACCAGCCTGGCGGGCTACCCGCGGGTGCTGATCGAGGCCCTGCTCGCCAGCGAGGACAGCCGCTTCTGGTGGCATCCCGGCATCGACCCGATCGGCACCGCCCGGGCCCTGCTCACCAACCTCAGCGGCGGCCGGGTGCTGGAGGGCGGCAGCACCCTCACCCAGCAGCTCGCCCGCAGCCTCTACCCGGACGCGGTGGGCCAGGGGGACACGCTGCGGCGCAAGTGGCGGGAACTGCTGGTGGCCCTGCAGCTGGAGGCGCGCTTCAGCAAGGCCGATCTGCTGCTGGCCTACCTCAACCGGGCCTTTCTCGGCGCCGGCTGGGGCTTCGAGGATGGGTCCCGCCGGCTGTTTGCCAAGCCGGCGGCGGATCTGCAGCTGGAAGAGGCCGCCCTGCTGGTGGGCCTGCTCTCCTCGCCCTACGGTCACGACCCGTGCGTGGCGCCCCAGGCCGCCCTGGAGGCCCGCAACGGCGTTCTGCTCAAGATGGTGGCGCGGGGGCGGATCGGGGCCGACCGGGGCCGCCGGGCCCGTCGTCAACCGATCCGTCTCGCCCAGGATGCCTGCCGCAGCCAGAGCCGACGGGCCGCTCCCTTCTACAGCGACCAGGTGCAACGGGACCTGTCGGCGCTGGTGGGGGCGGACGTGGCTGAGGAGGGCAATTTCCTGGTGGACACCCATCTGGACCCGGCCCTGCAGGAGCTGAGCGAGCGGCTGCTGCGCGAACGGGTCGAAGCCAGCCGCTCCCTCGGCGTGAGCGAGGGGGCTGTGGTGGTTCTCGACAGCCGCAACGGCGGCATCCTGGCGATCGTGGGCGGCCGGGATTACCGCCGCAGCCAGTTCAACCGCGCCTCGATGGCCCTGCGCCAACCCGGCAGCACCTTCAAGCTGGTTCCCTACACCGTGGCGATCGAGCGCGGCGCCTCCCCCGCTGACCTGATCGGCTGCGGTCCGCTGCGCTGGCAGGGGCAGTTCTTCGACAGCAGCTGCGGCGGCAGCATCAGCCTGCGCCAGGCCCTGGCCATCAGCAGCAACACCGCCGCCCTGCGACTGGCCCGTCGCGTCGGCCTCGATGCCCTGGTGCAAAAGGCCAGGGATCTGGGCATCAGCACACCGCTGCAGGCGGTGCCGGGCCTGGCCCTGGGACAGAGCGAAGTGACCCTTCTGGAACTCACGGCGGCCTACGCCGCCGTGGCCGATGGCGGCCTCTGGCACGCCCCCACCACAATCCGCGGACTCACGGACGCCGAGGGCTGCACCGCCGCCGGTCCGGAGCGGGCCTGCACGAAGGGCTCACGCCGGCCGGGGAAGGCGCCGATGGGGCTCGGCGCCGGGCGCAAGGCGATGGAGCCCGGCACCGCCCGCACCCTCCAGGATCTGTTGCGGGGCGTGGTCAACGGCGGCACCGGCACGGCCGCCTGGGTGAGCGGCGGGGTGTGGGGCAAGACCGGAACCACCAACGAGGGCCGAGATCTGGTCTTCGTCGGCGCGGTCCCCGAGCGCCATTGGGTGATGGGAATCTGGCTGGGGAATGATGACAACAGCCCCAGCAGCAGTAGCAGCCGCCTGGCCGCCGCCCTCTGGGGTGACATCGTGCGGGCCTCCACCGCAGCCCCCTGATGCCCGGGCGCCTCTGGCTCTGGATCCTGCTGGCCCTGGCCCTGCTGCTGGTGGCTGGGATGGCGCTGCAGGCCCTCAACCTGCTGCTCTGGCAGCTCAGCGCCTGGCTACCTGGCTGGCTGGTGGGTCCGCTGCTGCTGCTGCTGCTGGCGGCGCTTGGGCTGGCGGCACTGCAGGTGGGCTGGCCCTGGCTGCAGGCGATGCGGCGCCGTCAGGGGCGAGGAACGACGGGACCTGGGCCGGCGAAACCGGCCTCCAGCCGCCGGGAGGCGGCGGAACGCAACCTGGCGGCGATCGAAGGGACCCTGGAACGGGTGCGGGATGCTGTGGAGCGGGAGGCGCTGCAGCGGGAGCGCCAGCGGGTCCAGGGCGAACTGGAACGGGGTGATCTGCATCTGGTGGTGTTCGGCAGCGGCTCGGTGGGCAAGACCTCGCTGATCCGCGCCCTGCTGCGGGAGCTGGTCGGAGAGGTCGGAGCGCCGATGGGATCGACGACCACCGCCAAGCGCTACCGCCTGCGGCTGCGGGGCCTGGAGAGGGCGGTGATCCTGGAGGACACCCCCGGCATCCTCGAGGGCGGCAGCGACGGGCAGCAACGGGAGGAGCTGGCCCGGCGCCAGGCGGCCCGCGCCGATCTGTTGCTTCTGGTGGTGGATGGCGATCTTCGGGCCTCGGAGCTGGAGGTGTTCGACACCCTGGCCGGCCTCGGCAAGCGCCTGTTGCTGGTGCTCAACAAGTGCGACCTGCGCGGCGAACGGGAGGCGGAGCGGTTGCTGGCGCTGCTGCGGGGCCGCACCAGCGGTCGGATCGGCGCGGCCGATGTGATCAGCGCCAGCGCCGCCCCCCAGACCGTGCCGATGCCTGGGGGCAGACCGTTTCAGCCCCAACCGGAGGTGGAGGCCCTGGTGCGCCGTCTGGCGGTGGTGCTGAGGGCCGACGGCGAGGAACTGATCGCCGACAACCTGCTGCTGCAATGCCGGCAGCTGGGGGAGGCCAGCCGCTCCCTGCTCGAACGGCAGCGGCGCCGTGATGCGGAGGCGATCGTGGACCGGACGATGTGGATCGGCGCCGGCGTGCTGGCGGTCACGCCCCTGCCGGGCCTCGACCTGCTTGGCACCGCCGCGGTGCAGGCCCAGATGGTGCTCGAGATCGGCAAGGTCTACGGCGTGAGCCTCGATCGGGCCGCAGCCCAGGAGCTGGCGCTGAGCGTGGGGCGGAGCCTGGCTGGCCTGGGCATGGTGAAGGGTGGGGTGGCGCTGCTGAGCTCAGCCCTCAGCCTCAACCTGCCGGCCCTGCTGCTCAGCCGCGCCATCCAGGCCACCACAGCAGCCTGGCTGACCCGGGTGGCGGGCTGCAGCTTCATCGAGTACTTCCAGCGGGATCAGGACTGGGGCGATGGCGGGCTGCCGGAGGTGCTGCAGCGGCAGTACGAGCTCAACCGGCGCGAAGGCCTGTTGAAGAGCTTTCTGGAGATGGCCGTGCGCCGAGTGGTGGAACCCCTGCGGAACCAGAGTCTGAGGCTGCCGCCACGCCCCCTGGAGCGGCGGGTGCCCCCGGAGCCACAGGCGCCGCAGGCGATGCCGCGGCAGGAGCCACCACGCCGTAGGCCTCGGGCGGAGGGGGGCGCAGGGGGCCCTGACGATCGAGCAGGCTGACCATCACCAGATAGAGAAGCCCGATCAGGATTGAGAGGGCTCCCGTGATCCAGGCCACCCAGCGGCCACGGTTGCTGCTCACAGGCTCGCCTCCACACAGCGGGCCACGGCCTCAAGGTGCTCGGAGCGGGTGTGGGGATTGCCCAGCACCGCCTTGAGGTGGTGGCTGCCTTGATACAACGGACGGGAGAGCATCAGCCCCTCGGCCAGCAGGCGCTGACGAGTCTGTTCACTCCAGTGGGCGGCGGCGGCGCCCTCCAGGCCGGCGGGACGGAAGGCCAGGAGGTGAAAGGAGCCGCCCAGCAGCCGCAGCCGTCCATCGTCGGGCAGGAGGGCCTGCAGGGCCCGGCGGCGCCGGATCGCCCCGTCGAGCAGGTCGCCGATCCCCTCCAGGCCCAACTGACGGAGCCCCAGCCAGAGCTTCAGGATCTCGGCGGGGCGGGTGCCCTGCAACCCGGTTTCACCGCCATGGGCACCGCCCCAGCCGGGTTCCATGTAAGGCAGGCCCGTGCTGAAGGTGCGCTCCAGCAGAGCGGGCTCCGCCAGCAGCAACAGGGAGGAGGTCTTGGTGATGCCCAGCAGCTTCTGGGGATTGACCGTGATCGAATCCGCCAGCCCCAGTCCGTCGACGCGGTGGGCATGGGCCTCGACCAGGGCGAAGACCGCGCCGATGGCACCATCCACGTGCAACCACACGCCCCTGGGGCGACAGACGGCACTGATCGCCGCGATGGGATCCACAGCACCGCGCACCGTGGTGCCAGCGGTGGCCACCACCGCCAGAACGGGGACGCCGCGGCGGTCGAGAGCGTCGAGGGCGGCACCCACGCCGGCAGCGTCCAGGCGCCCTTCGGCATCGACCGGAAGGTTGTGCAGGGCGGAGGGAGGCAGCCCCATCACCCGCACGGCCTTAGCAAGGGAGACGTGGGCATCGGCGCTGCAGAGCACCACGGCCTCACCACAGCTGCCCAGGTCCCGGCTGTGGCGGGCCACCACCAGCGCCATCAGGTTGCTGAGGCTGCCGCCGCTGGCCGGCACGCCGCCCGATCCGGCCGGGAGCCCCAGCTGGCGGGCCAACCAGCTGCAGAGGCTGCGCTCCAGGCGGGTGAGGCTGGGGGAGAGCTCCTCAGCCAGCAGGTTGTTGTTGAGGCCGGCGGCGATCAGATCCCCCACCACCGAGGCCAGCAACGGTGGGGGATCGAGATGGGCGATTGCCCCAGGGTGGTTGGGGTTGTAAGCGCCCTCGATCAGCCGCTGCAGATCGGCGAGCAACAGCTCCGGTGGAAGACCGGTGGACTGGGGAGCCACCGAGGGCATCACACACAGCCCGGGCAGGGGGGTGGCATGGGCGGAACCCGCGAACCAATCGCTCAGCAGCCGGACGGCCCCATCAAGAAACGCCTCCAGGGCAGGATCGACTGCCAAGGGGTCGGCGAAGCGAGCGGAGCCTGAGCAGCGCACCGGTTCGGGCCTGGGGGCTGGGGGCAGACTGACCAACGGCGAGGGGCTGATAGGGAGCATTCTGCCGCCTGCCGGTGTGGCGATCCGCGGGCCAGCAGCAGCGACGGCGACCGCCGCGGGTTACAAGGGACCGATGCAGCGTGACTCCCGACCGACCGCACCCAATCAGGCCAGCTGGAGTGAGGCCTGGGAACCCTGGATGGCCCGGCTGCTGCGGCGGGCCGAGGCGGTGGGGCAGGAGGGGGAGGTCCCGGTGGCGGCGGCGGTGCTGGATGGGCGTGGGCGCTGCATCGGCTGGGGCACCAACCGTCGCCACCGCCACCAGGACCCCCTGGGCCATGCGGAGCTGGTGGCCCTGCGCCAGGCCTCACAGCTCCGAGGCTGCTGGCGCTTCAACGACTGCACCCTGCTGGTGACGCTGGAGCCCTGTCCGATGTGCGCCGGCGCCCTGGTGCAAGCCAGGATGGGCCGGGTGGTCTATGGCAGTGGCGATCCGAAGCGTGGCGCCCTTGGGGGCTGCCTCGACCTCAGCCAGGACCCCAGTGCCCACCACCACATGACCGTGGAGGGGGGCATCTGTGGTGATCAGGCCCAGCGCCAGCTCACAGCCTGGTTCCGGCTGCGGCGCGGCTGAGCGATGAATCAGGCCCCGATCGCGGCCAGGGGGGACTGGCTGGGGCTGAAGGCGGGCAGCTCGGTGTCGAGCAGGTTGAGCAGCCGGTCGACGTTCTCGGGGGTGCTGTTGTAACCCATCAGCCCGATCCGCCAGATCTTGCCGGCCAGGACGCCC
The DNA here is from genome assembly GCA_044360135.1 of Cyanobium sp. Classification (GTDB taxonomy): domain Bacteria; phylum Cyanobacteriota; class Cyanobacteriia; order PCC-6307; family Cyanobiaceae; genus Cyanobium. The sequence continues at coordinate 59,802 of JBIKKX010000002.1, read as the reverse complement.
AGACCACCACCGATCTCGATGCCGTAGCGATCGAGCAGGTGGCGGCTGAAGGCCTTGCCATCAACCCCGTCCGGAATGCGGACGGTGGTGAGGGTGGGGAGGCGCAGGGGCTCGGGAACGTGCAGCTCCAGACCGAGGGACTCCAGGCCCGACCAGAGGCGCTCGGCGTTGCTGCGATGGCGGGCCCAGGCGTTCTCAATGCCCTCATCGGCCAGCAGGCGCAAGGCCTCACGGATGCCGAAGTTCATGTTCACCGGAGCGGTGTGGTGATAGACCCGGTCACTGCCCCAGTACTGGTTGAGCAGAGAGACATCGAGATACCAGTTGGGCACCTTGCCCTGGCGGTTCAACAGCTTGACCTCGGCCCGCGGGCCCATGGTGAAAGGCCCGAGGCCAGGGGGGCAGCTGAGGCCCTTCTGGCTGCAGCTGTAGGCCAGATCAACCTTCCAGTCGTCGAGGAAGAGCGGAACTCCCCCCAGGGAGGTGACGGTGTCGAGCAGGAGCAGGCAGTCGTGCTGCCGGCAGAGATCGCCGATGCCCTCCATGGGCTGGCAGACGCCGGTGGAGGTTTCGGCGTGCACCATCGCCAGGATGGTTGGCTTGTGCTCCTGCAAGGCCGCCTCGAGTTCAGCGAGGCTGAAGGCCTCGCCCCAGGGGCGTTCGATCGTGATCACCTCGGCCCGGTAGCGCCCAGCCATGTCGGCCAGGCGCAGACCGAAGTAGCCCATCACCGCCACCAGAACCTTGTCACCGGGTTCGATGGTGTTGGCCAGGGTGGCCTCCATGGCGGCGCTACCGGTGCCGCTCATCGGGATGGTGAGCCGGTTGTCGGTCTGCCAGACGTAGCGGAGCAGCTCCTGAACCTCACCCATCAACTCGATGTAAAGGGGGTCGAGATGGCCGATCGGCGAACGGGCGAGGGCTTCCAGCACCAGGGGATGGGCGTTGGAGGGGCCAGGACCGAGCAGCAGGCGTTCCGGCGTCGCAATGGGGGCCAGCCCGAGTCGGTGTGCGGTGTTCACGGGGGTCGGGGTGGTGAGGGAGGCCAAGGCCGGACGATCGGAAGGGCAGTGGGGAGAGACTAAGGAATGGCGATGGGAGTCGTCATCGCAACGGGGCCTTGGTGGGCCATCCAGGGGTGCTCGAAGGCTCCTCGGTCCGCTCAGCCAACCTCGGGGGCGAGGCCGCGACCCTGAAAAGCGATCGCTCGAAAGCCCGCGGGCCGGTCACGATCGAGGCAGCACGGCGGCCGGGGGATGGGGACACGGGGGCTGACCCTGCAATCTCAACACAGTGGCGCCATGGAAAAAGGGCTGCCCTGGCGACAACGCCACTGCAGGGAAGCCTTGGCGAGGCGGGGCAGCGGCCGTGCCGCGCGGGGGATTCAGCGGGCCCGGACGTTGGTGGCGGCCAGGCCGCGCACCATGTGGTCGAAGGGGGGACGGACGACCGCTTCCACCTGGGCGCGGTCCGCCGCACCGGCATCCACCAACCTTCCGACCACGGCCTCGGCCAGCAGGGAGATGGCCCGCACGGTGGGACCGGTGGGAACGCCGAGGCTCTTGTAGGTGTCGTCGAGACCGTTCAGCACCCGCTCATCGAGAATGGTGAGGTCGTCGGCGATCAGGGCGTAGCTGGCGTAGCGGAGGAAGTAGTCGAGATCCCGCAGGCAGGCGGCCAGGCGTCGCGTGGTGTAGGCGTTGCCTCCGGGCAGGATCAGTTCGGGATCCTCAAGCCACAGTTGCTGGGAGGCATCCCGGACGATGGTGGCCGCCTCGCCATTGATCAGCTCGACCGCCGCCAGGCGCAGGGCCGACTGGGCGTAGTAGGCGTCGATCCGGTCGATGGCGGAGCGGTCCAGGTAGCGGCCGAGCTGGTCATAACGGCCGATCAGCCCGGTGATGGCGTCGCGCATGGCAGGGAACGGATCGTTGCACGTGCAGGCGAAAATTAGCACTCTCGATTGCGCGGATCCCAGGCTGGAGCAAGGATTCCGGCGATCTGACAGAAACGGTTACGCAGTCCCCCCCGCCGGTGGCCCTCGGCCCGACGGCGCCGGGGACAGGCCCCCCGCCGCAGCAGCGCTGCCCAGCCAGGCCCCGCCTGGCTTTTGGCAGAAACAGTTACTGGTGATACAAAGTGGGAACCGGTGCGCTCCGTACGTTCTCGGCGGCGCGCTTACGGGTCCGCCCCTCACCCTCCCAGAACTCCATGGCCAAGACAGCGAGTGACGTGCTTCGGCAGATCAACAGCGAAGGCATCGAACTGATCGACCTCAAATTCGTCGACCTGCACGGCAAATGGCAGCATCTGACCGTCTGCAAGGACCTGATCGATGAGAGCGCCTTTACCGAGGGTGTGGCCTTCGACGGCTCCTCGATCCGCGGATGGAAGGCGATCAACGAGTCGGACATGGCGATGGTGCCCGACCCCAACACCGCCTGGATCGACCCCTTTTACAGCCATAAGACCCTCAGCCTGATCTGCTCGATCCAGGAGCCCCGCAGCGGGCTTCCCTACAGCCGCTGCCCGCGTGCCCTGGCCCAGAAAGCCCTCGATTACCTGAGCTCCACCGGCATCGCCACCACGGCCTACTTCGGACCCGAGCCGGAATTCTTCATCTTCGACGACGTCCGTTACAAGAGCAGCAACGGCGGCAGCTTCTACCAGGTTGATTCGATCGAAGCCGCCTGGAACACCGATCGCATCGAGGAGGGCGGCAACCTCGGCTACAAAGTGCTGCTCAAGGAGGGCTATTTCCCCGTCGCCCCCAACGACACCCTCCAAGACATCCGCAGCGAGATGCTGCTGACCATGGGCTCCCTTGGTGTTCCGATTGAGAAGCAGCACCACGAAGTGGCCACCGCCCAGCATGAGTTGGGCATCAAGTTCGCCGAATTGATCAGCGCGGCGGACAACGTGATGATCTACAAATACGTGGTCCGCAACATCGCCCGGAAATACGGCAAGACGGCCACGTTCATGCCCAAACCCGTCTTCGCCGACAACGGCAGCGGCATGCACGTGCACCAGAGCCTCTGGAACGGCGACCAGCCCCTGTTCTTCGGGGAAGGCACCTACGCCAATCTCTCGCAGACGGCCCGCTGGTACATCGGTGGCCTGCTCAAGCACGCCCCCAGCTTCCTGGCCTTCACCAATCCCACCACCAATAGCTACAAGCGCCTGGTGCCCGGCTTCGAGGCACCGGTGAACCTGGTGTACTCCCAGGGCAACCGCTCCGCCGCCGTGCGGATCCCGCTCACCGGTCCGAGCCCCAAGGCCAAGCGCCTGGAATTCCGTTCCGGCGACGCCCTCGCCAACCCCTACCTTGGCTTCGCGGCCATGCTGATGGCTGGCATCGACGGCATCAAGAACCAGATCGACCCCGGCGATGGCACCGACGTCGATCTGTTCGAGCTGTCCGCCGAGGAACTGGCCAAGATCTCCACGGTGCCCGCCTCGCTCAACGGCGCCCTGGAAGCCCTCAAGGCCGACAAGGACTACCTGCTGGCCGGCGGTGTCTTCAGCGAGGACTTCATCGACAACTGGATCGCCCTCAAGTACGAGGAGGTCCAGCAGCTGCGCCAGCGGCCCCACCCCCACGAGTTCGTGATGTACTACGACGCCTGATCCCCGCAACGGCGAACCCGCCGGCAGCCAGGCCGACCCGGCACCCGATCCAACAACAGTCGCGCGGGATGGCGATTCGCCACCACCCCGAGCGACTGTTTTTTTGTCTCGTCAGCTGACGCTTCGGGAGCGGAGCTCAATGGGGCTTCAAGCCGGCCAGGGCGCTGGCGTGGCGGCGCTTGTCACGGGCATGGCCCTCCGCCCAGCTGGTGATCGGTCCGGCGACACCTGCCGCTTCGCTGGGGTCGGACTGGGCATGGAGGCCGTGCAGGAGGGAGGCGATTCGCCTTTCCTCCCGTTGCCTGGAGCGGGCCCAGGCCACATAGAGGGTGTCGCGGGGACTGGGACTGGAGGCGGGATTGGAGGTGGACATGACAGAGACAGAACGGAGGACCTCTTCCCATTCATTCTGTAGCGGTTGCTACCAGCCGTAGGCTTGATTGACGTTCTGTCGCACGAAACGCAATCACGGCGCCAGCAACCGGGCAACCAGCAGACCGAGGCCGCCCCAGCGCAGGATCCGCCAGAACCGTTCACTGCCGCTGTCCGGGCTGTGCAGGGTCCTGGGCAGGGGATCGAGCAGCCGCTGGGCGATGCTCAACTGCTGTCGCCGCCGCCGCTCGGCGCTGCCGCTGCCGGGCCTGGCGCCGGCAAGGCCATGGAGGATCGCGATCGCCTCAATCAGGCGGGGGCCGCTGTGGCCCCTGGGCGGGCGTCGGAAAGCCTGGGGCATGGTCGGGCGCGGGCTGGGCCGGGGATGGGGCCAGGATGGAGCAGCCAGCGGCGGGGCGTCCAGTGGATCGAGATCAGACGGTGGATGGCCATCGAGAGGATGGACAGCAAGTGGCTGGACCGCCAGCGGGTGGACAGCAAGTGGCTGGAGATCCAGCGGTGGATCAGGTTCAGGCGCTGGTTCGCGGCCCGGCGAAGCCATCGCCCCAGCGGCAGCGCTGGCCGGACACCGCAACCGCCCAGGCGGAGACGCTGCATCGGCTGCTGACCATCAACGACCGGCAATGGCATGACCTCAAGGGCCAGCCCTGCCGGCGGGCTGCGGAGCAACTGGCCGGCGCCCTGGTGCAACTGCTGGCCGGGGATGGCCCCAACGCCGGACTGGCCAGCGACGGACGCCAGCGGGCCATCGCCCTGACCCGCTCCGCCCTGGCCTGGCTCGAAGGGGAGCTCAAGGATCCGGGGTGCCCATCCCACGGCCGCTGAGCCTGCGACGACGCACCGCAAGCTGCAGGCGATTGCCGCGGCCGCTCCAGCGCACATCGTCGAAGCAGTGGTGGATCAGAAACAAGCCGCGACCGGAACGGGCGTCCACACACTCCGGCAGGCCGGCACAACGGCGATCCGGGGGAAGGCCCGGCCCCTCATCCTGCACCTGCCAGATCAGCCAGCGGGGCGAGCTGATCCGCCGGATTCGAAGGCACTTGGCGGGATCACAACCATTGCCGTGCCGGACCGCATTGACCAGGGCCTCGTGAAGTCCCAACTGCAAGTCGGCCAGGGCCGAAGCGGCACCGACCGGCTCGAGCAGCAGATCCACCAGGGGCGCCAGCTGCAGGGTGGAGGGGGTTATGTAATCAACCCAGCGCAGGGCCATCCGGCAGGGGGCACGGTGCTGGATTGACGCTAGCCCGCGGCCCCAGCAGAAACGACCGCCACGCGACGGGCCAGGGCCGGGTGATGGAGCAGGGCATCGATCAGGCGGACGCCCCGAAGCTGGTTCACCAGGGGCAGGTGGCCCTCCGGGGCCTGCTGACTCCAGGTGAAGCCATTGGGGTAGCGGGTCCAGACCCCCTCGCGTTTCCAGCCGAGCCGCTGCCAGAGCGCCTCCCAGCGCCCGCCGCAAGCCGCCAGCAACCTCCCCTGCACCGAAAAGCCATAGCGGCCGCGGGAATAGACCAGCCACAGCCTGTCGAGACTTTCCAGATCGGCATCGGGGAAGCGGGGCACCTCACTGAAATAGACATAGCCGCGCCGCCGGGCCGGCTCGCCGGCGAGTTGGCGCAGATGTTCGCTGGTCAGCCGGTCCGCCGCCTCGAAGTCCTGGTGGAGCAGGCGATCCTGCAGGGGGGCATAGTCGAGCCCGGCGGCGCTGGGGGCCGCCAGCCAGCCCTCGGGGTAGCGGCGGCGCAGCGCCTCGCCGCGCTCACTGTCAGCGACCAGGAGCTGGAGCAGAAACCCGGCGGCCCAGTCGTCACCCGTGGCATCGAAGCCGTCGAGCCGCTCCTCGATCAGGGGCAGCAGCTCGGTGCGCCTCTCCTCGAGGCTGGCGATCAGGGAGCGCCGCGCGCGCGCCGAACCGGCGCTGAAGCGCTCGAGCAGCTGGTCGGCGGCGATGCGACGGGAAACCGGTGAACCGGAGAGCATCGGGGAGGGCCGGTCGGAAGACCATCGGGCTGGAGGCCACTATGTCAGCTCGATTCCAAAGCCGCAGCGAGGGCAGGGGACAGGCGGTTGACCGCTGCCTAGGATCTGGGTTTGTGCGCGAGTGCCATGACCGCCATCATTCAGTTCTTCCGGGGAGTGGAAGAGCCGGTCGTGCCCGACATCCGTCTGACCCGCTCGCGCGATGGACGCACCGGCCAAGCCCTGTTCGTGTTCGACGAACCCGATGCCCTGGCCCCTGAAGCCCTCGGCGACATCACCGGGATGTTCATGGTGGACGAGGAAGGGGAGCTGGTCACCCGGGAGGTGAAGGCGAGGTTCGTGAATGGCAAGCCCAGTGCCCTGGAGGCCACCTACACCTGGAAGACCCCTGAGGATTTCGAGCGGTTCATGCGCTTCGCCCAGCGCTATGCCGAGAGCCACGACCTCGGCTTTGCCGGCAGTAGCAAAGAAGGCGACAGCGAGGCTGAAGAGGGGTGAACTTCGGGCGCTGGCTGGGACTGATCGCCCTGATTGCGGCCCTGCTGCTGCTCTGGAGCCTGCGCGATGCCCTCGTGCTGCTCTTCGCGGCGGTTGTCCTGGCCATGGCGCTGTGCACCCTGGTGGGGACAGTGCAACGGCGTCTGGGCTGTCGACGGCCCCTGGCCCTGATGCTGGCGCTTCTGGCGGTGTTGGTTGTGGCAGCCATCGCCGCCGCGGTGATCGTGCCGCCGTTTGTGGAGCAATTCGAGGAGCTGCTCCACAAACTGCCCCAGGCCTGGAATGAGCTGCTCGACCTTCTCGGTCGCAGCCTTGGCACGATCACCAGCATGGTCTACGGCAGTAGCAGCGATGGCGTGCCGGGCTGGCTGCGCAGCGTCGACAGCGCCCGGGCCGGGGCCGCCACCGCCAACCTGGGCGGTGGCATGAGCGGCTGGACCGGCCGGATCCTGGGCCTGGCCGGCAACCTGGGCACAGCCCTGATCCAGACGCTGTTTGTGGTGGCGGTGGCCCTGATGATCACCGCCCAACCCCTGGCCTATCGGGAAGCCCTGCTGCTGCTGGTGCCCTCCTTCTATCGGCGGCGCGCTCGAGAGGTGCTGCTGCAGTGCGGCGATGCCCTGAGCGGCTGGATGGGCGGGGTGCTGATCAGCTCCCTCTGCGTCGGCAGCCTGGCGGCGATCGGCCTGTCGCTGCTGGGGGTGCGCCTGGTGGCGGCCAACGCCCTGCTGGCCGGCACGCTCAACATCATTCCCAATCTGGGACCGACGCTCAGCACCCTGTTTCCGATGTCGGTGGCGCTGCTGGAGTCCCCCTGGAAATCGCTGGCGGTGCTGGCCCTCTATGTGGTGGTGCAGAACCTCGAGAGCTATGTGATCACCCCCTCCGTGATGCACCACCAGCTGAAGCTGCTGCCGGGCCTCACCCTCACGGCCCAGCTCCTGTTCACGGTGCTGTTCGGCCCCCTGGGACTGCTGCTGGCCCTACCCCTGGCGGTGTGCCTGCAGGTGATCCTGCGGGAAGTGGTGATCCACGATGTGCTCGACCGCTGGGCTCCCCCCGGCGGCAGCGCCCCCATCCCGGCCGGGGAGGACCCTGCATGAGCGGCCGCACCCTGCTGGGGTGCATCGCCCTGGTGGTCCTCGGGCTTCTGGCCTGGGAGTTGCGCTGGGTGCTGCTGGTTCTGTTCGGCGCCGTGGTGCTGGCGGTGGCCCTGGATGTGCCGATCACCCTGCTGCGTCGTTTGCTGCCCCTGGGCAGGCCGGCGGCCCTGCTGCTGGTGATCGCCGGCCTGCTGGTGCTGAGCTGGCTGATCACCGCCCTGCTGCTGCCCGAGCTGCTGGAGCAGATCCAGGTGCTCAGCCGCCTGATCCCCCAGTTGCCGGCCCGGTTGAACGCGCTGCTGGTGCGGCTTCCGCAGTTGCGGGAGCTGGAGGGCGGTCTGGTGAGCGGCACCAGCTGGGCCCAGCTGAAGCCATTGGGCAGCCAGTTGCTGGGTGTGGCGGGCGGTGCGGCGAACATCACGATCCAGCTGCTGCTGATCGCCCTGCTGGCCATGCTTCTGGCTCTCGATCCCCGCAGCCACCAGAGGCTGGTGGTGGCCGCCACCCCCCGCTTCTATCGTCCCCGCATCCAAATGTTGCTGGGGGAATGCCGCGAAGCCCTGGGGGGCTGGCTGGCGGGCATGACCCTCTCGGCCACGGTGGTCTTCCTCACCACCTGGGCGGGTCTGGCGCTGCTGCGACTGCCCCTGGCGCTGCTCTGTGCCCTGGTCTGTGCCCTGCTCACCTTCGTCCCCACGGTGGGCCCCACCGCCGGCACGCTGCTGCCGATGGCGGTTGCCCTGCTGCTGCGGGACCCGGCCACGATGGTGCAGGTTCTGATCCTGCGGCTGGTGCTGCAGAACCTTGAGGCGTTTGTGCTCACGCCGCTGCTGCTCAATCGCACGGTCAATCTGCTGCCCACGGTCGCCCTGATGGCCCAGCTCTGTCTCGGGGCCCTGCTCGGACTCCCCGGCCTGCTGCTGGCGCTCCCGCTGGTGGTGGTGTTACAGGTGCTCTGCGAAGAAGTGCTGGTGCGGGATGTGATGGACCGCTGGAATCTGCCGCAGGCGGCCGGTGGCGCTGCTGCCATGGTGACGTCCTCCAGGGGTAGCGATCCCCAACGCCAAAGCGGAGCGGAGTGACCCGCAGCACGAAGGGAATCAGCCCCTGTAGCGACGCCAGAGCGACGGAGTGATCAGCAGCACCATCACCGCCAGGGGATGGTTGCGAATCGCCTCGGCCACGGTCGTCAGCGTGAAGTGATCAGCCAGCAGCTGCAGGTCGGTCCTCAGATCGAGGAGCGCCAGCACGAGCAACGCCACTGGGATGATGCGCCGGCTACGGGGGCGGCGCAGGGGCTCGGTGGCGGGCAGACCTGTGCTGGTCGGTGTCATCGCGCCACAAGAAGAGGGATCAGCGTTGGCGCAATGCCGATGCTCGACCAGCTGCCCACGGCGATGCCCACGGTGAGGGCGACGGCAAACCAGAACAGGCTGCTGCCACCGAAGAAGATCAGGGCCACGAGCGGGAGCAGGGTGGTGAGCGAGGTGTAGAGGGATCGGGTCAGGGTGGCATCGACCGCCACATCCACCTGCTCGCTCACCGGCAGGTGGGCCAGGGAGCGGCGCTGCTCACGGATCCGGTCGAAAACGACGACGGTGTCGGTGACGGAATAGCCAGCCACCGTGATCAGGGAGACGGCGAAGAGAGAGTCGACCTCGATACCCCACAGCAGTCCCAGCCAGGCGAACAGGCCGCAGGTGATCAAGACGTCGTGGGCGAGACAGACCAGGGCCAGAAAGGCGAAGACACCGCTGTAGCGCGCGCTGATGTAGAGGGCGATCGCCACAAAGCTCACCAGCAGCGAGACCAGACTGCCCCGCAGCAAGCGGGAACCCAGGGTGGGGCCGATCGTGTCGATGCCGGTGCCGCTGGGCAGGAGTGGACCGATCTGCTGGTCCAGGGTCTGCACCACGGTGGCGGCCTGCTCGGCGCTCAGGGCAGGCAGTCGCAGGACCACCGAACGGCCCTGATCGAGGACCTGAACACTGCTGGCCCCCAGGTTGGGGGGCTGCTCAGCCTCGGCGGCCTTGAGGGTGATGGCGGCCACCTGGCGCTGGATCTGGGGAGCCGTGAGCGGGGAGCAGGGGGGCTGCTGGGAGGCGCCACCGCAGTTGCGCACCACCTGAATCTGGGTACCGCCGGTGAAATCCAGACCCGGCTTCAGGGGAAGCCGGATCGAGGGATGGAGCCAGCAGAGCACCAGGCCCAGCAGGCTGAGGAAACAGGCGAGCCCGGAGCCGATCCAGGCCAGCAGGCGATAGCGACTGATGCGGAAGCGGGGGGCGGGCAGATCGGTCACAGCAGGGCAGAGGGGTGCTCAGGCGGCGCCGGCGGGACGCTGGCGGGCGGGAAGGAAGTAGGTGGGGCGGCGCAGGCCCGGGTAGCTCATCAACAGCCGCAGCAGGGTGCGGGTGCAGGTGAGGGCAGTGAACAGGCTCAGCAACAGGCCGATCGCCAGGGTCACGGCGAAGCCCTTGACCAGGCCGGTGCCGAGCAGGAACAGGGCCACGCAGCTGATCAGACCGGTGACATGGCCGTCGAGGATGGAGGAGAAGGCGAGGGAGAAACCGCTGTCGATTGAGCGGATCAGGGTGTTGCCGGAGCGGAGCTCCTCCTTGACCCGCTCGAAGATCAGCACATTGGCATCAACCGCCATGCCCACCGAAAGGATGAAACCAGCGATGCCAGGCAGGGTCAGGGTGACCGGGATCAGGGCATAGATCGCCAGATTGAACAGGGCATAGAGGCTGAGGGCGATCACGGCGACCACCCCTGGCAGGCGATAGACGACCACCATGAACAGGGCCACGAGCACCAGGCCGGCGATGCCAGCGATCAGGCTGGAGCGGATGTTCTCGGCGCCGAGGGTGGGGCCAACGGTGCGCACCTCCACGATCTTGACGGGGAGTGGCAGGGAACCACCGCGGAGCTGAACCTCCAGGTCGCGAGCTTCCTCAGCGGTGAAGTTGCCCGTGATCGAAGCGGCGCCGCCGGTGATGCCGGCAGCCTTGAATTCAGGACCCACGGTGGCTTCGCTGATCGAGCGGCCATCAAGCACGATGCCGAGCAGGCGGCCGGTGCCGGCGATCGATTGGGTGAGGGCAGCGAACCTCTCGCCGCCCTCGCGGTTGAAGCCAAGCGTCACCTCCCAGGCCAGACCGGTGGGGTCCTGGGAGCGGCCGGCGTTGGTCAGGTCCTTGCCCGTGAGGGCCGCCGGCTCATAGAGGGCGAGGATACGGCGATTGGTCTCGACGCGTAACGCCTCCAGCTGCTCGTCCTCCGTGCTGCCGGGTGGGATGGCCAGACCGAGGGCGCGGAAGGCGGCGGCCCGTTCCTCATCCTTGAGTTCCGGCTTGGGCCGGGGCTGGACCGACGGGCCGCCGGCAGAGTTGGCCAGGGCACCCGGTCGACGGGAGGCGAGCACCGCCTCCAACTGACGCTTGAGGGGCAACAACCCCTGCATCTCCTTCTCCGTGCCGGTCCGCTGGGCGCGAAATTCGAGCAGGGCCGTGCTGCCGAGCACCTTGGCGGCGCGGCTGGGGTCCTGCTCGCCGGGGAGCTGCAGCACGAGCTGGTCGCTGCCGACGGTCTGAAGGGTGGATTCCGCCACCCCGAGGCCGTTGATGCGGCGCTCCAGCACATCCTTGACGGCTTCGAGCTGTTCCTGATCGATGCTGCGGATCTCACCGGCCGGCATCACCTGAAGGGTGAGCTGGCTGCCACCCCGCAGATCCAGGCCAAGTTGGAGGCCATTGCTGGCCAGGAGGGCCGCGGCGCCGATCGCCAGGGCCAGGATCAGGGCAAACCACCCCTGTTGACGTGCCATGGATCAGAGGGAACCGTTGACGATCTGGCGTGCAGCCTGAACGATCTGATTGGGTTGAATGATGGTGAGGTTCTCGAGGGTGCCGTTGTAGGGAGTTGGAATGTCCTGGGAGGAGAGGCGAACCGGGCGGGCATCGAGATCATCGAAACAGTGTTCGGTGATCAGGGCGAGCAGTTCGGCGCCGATGCCACCCGTCTTCATGCATTCCTCGACGACGATCACGCGGTGGGTCTTGCGGATCGAGGCGCAGATGGTGTCGAGATCGAAGGGCTTGAGACTGATCAGATCGATCAGTTCCACATCGATGCCATCGGCCTCGAGCTGCTCAACAGCCTTGAGGCAGTGATGGCGCATCCGCGAATAGGTGAGGATCGTGACATCCTTGCCCTGGCGCACCACCTCGGCCTGATCGAGGGCGCAGATGTAATCGCCTTCAGGAATGGTTTCGCTCAGGTTGTAAAGAAGCACATGCTCGAAGAAGAGCACGGGGTTGTTGTCGCGGATCGCAGCCTTCATCAGGCCCTTGGCGTTGGTGGGTGTGCTCACCGCCACAATCTTGATACCGGGAACGGCGTGGAAATAGGCCTCCAACCGCTGGCTGTGCTCTGCGCCGAGCTGGCGTCCCACTCCTCCGGGGCCACGCACCACTGCAGGGATGGTGTAGTTACCGCCACTGGTGTAGCGCAACATCCCCATGTTGTTGGAAATCTGGTTGAAGGCCAACAACAGAAAACCCATGTTCATGCCTTCCACAATCGGTCTCAGCCCGGTCATCGCAGCCCCTACCGCCATGCCGGTAAAACTGTTTTCGGCAATCGGTGTATCGAGCACGCGCAACTCGCCATATTTCTCGTAAAGATCCTTGGTGACCTTGTAGGAACCGCCGTATTGACCGACGTCCTCGCCCATCACGCAGACATGGGGATCGCGGGCCATCTCTTCATCGATGGCCTCGCGCAGAGCGTTGAACAGCAGGGTTTCGGCCACGGTGCGTTCGCCGGGATCGCGGCCAACCTATCTCAGGCCCTGGGACCCGTCCGCCCGCCGAGGCGGCGGCACGGAGGGCAGCCGGCCGGTGGCCTGCCCCCCGGGCTCGGCCGATCGGGCGGCCCCCACAGGGTTGAGCCGCCCGAGCGCATGCGCCGGAGGCTGGCAGGCGCGTCAACCGCCGGCAGCAAAGGTGCTGAGCAGCAGCACCGAAAGCAGCATGCCGGGCAGCAACAGCGCCACCAGAAGGCCGAGGTCGTGGGGAGTCATGGCCCGTCGGGGGGAATGGACCGAACCCTAGGCAGGGCTGCCGTTGCGCGCCTCCCCCAGCGAGCGCAGGAACACCAGGAACAGACCGAGGGCCACAAACGCGAAGCTGAAGGTGGCCAGGAAGCTCATCCCCACGATCAGGGTCTTCAGGGCGGTGGCGATGCTCTGGGCCACCCGCGCCTCGTAATGGGGCGGGTGAAGGGCGTAGTAAGCCAGCACCTTGCGGCTGAACCCCAGGCAGAGCCAGGCCAGGGCCGCGCTGGTGAGGGCGCCGCTGAGGAAGGAGAGCGGGCCCTTGCGAGGGGGGGGCGGCGTGGTGGAGCTGGCCTCCGCGGGCTCGGAGCCGGCGGCCGCCATCGGTTCAAAGGCGCCGACGGGGGGCGTGTCGGAGCTGGGAACGGGGGCCGGCGAACGCTCGGCGCTGGGCTCGCTCATGGGGTCGTGCCGGAGTCCTCCAGGCTGGCACCCGCCCCCCGGATGCGGCAGCACCAGGCGTCAAAGCCGGCGGCGGCGAGGTCGGCGGCCAGCCGCTCGTGGGCGGCGCTAGCAGTGGCGGCATCGGCGAAAAGAGCGAACAGGGTGGGCCCGGAGCCGCTCATCGCCACCGCCAGGGCTTCCGGTGCCTGGCGCAGCAGCCGCAGGCCCTCCCCAACGCTGGCGACCTCCGCTTCCACCACCGCCTGCAGATCGTTGCGCAGGGGCGGCAGGGGAGAACCCGCCGCCAGGGCCGCCAACAGGGGCCCCTGGCGCAGGGCCTGGCGGCGCTGCTCGAAATCGGCCTCCCGTTCGAGATAGAAGTCGCCCCGCAGCTCGCGGCACCGGCCGAAGGCCCAGGGGGTGGACACACTGACCTGGGGGTGTTTGATCAACAGCACGGCGAAGTTGGGCAGCAGCGCCGCAGCAGCGGCATCAGCCGGGATCGCTCCACCCGTCGGGGGCAAGGCCGGTTCGAGCCGCTCGCCGCGACCGAAGCAGAGGCGGGTGCCGCCCTCCAGGCAGAAGGGCATGTCGGAGCCGAGCTCGGCCGCCATCTCCTGCAGATCGACGGCGCTGAAGCCGCAGCCCCAGAGGGCGTTGAGCCCCAGCAGGGCAGCGGCGCCATCGCTGGAGCCCCCCGCCAGGCCGGCACCGATCGGAATCCGTTTGTTCAGCTCCAGCAGGGCCCCGAGTTCCGGCAGGGCAGCCCGGGAGCGCAGCAGCTCGGCGGCGCGCACCACCAGGTTGTCGGCGCCGGTGCTCAGGCCGGGGGCATCGCAGCGCAGGGTGATCCGCCCATCGGCCGTGGGGGTGCAGCGCAGGCGATCGGCCAGATCGAGGGTCTGCATCACCATCGCCAGCTCGTGGTAGCCGTCGGGCCGCAGGCCGAGCACCTCCAGATGGAGATTGATCTTGGCGGGGGCCACAACGGTGATGGTCATCGGCGCTGGGGAGGGCTGGGATCGGGGCTGGTGGGTGAGGCCGCGACGGGGCCATCATCCGCTGCGACCAGGCCGGGGCAACCAGGCCGGGTGCCCCTGGTCTGGTTGCCGCTGGGGCGGCGAGGCCGGTGGGGCCGGTGGGGCGGAGCCGGAGACCACGCCGGGCCCGCCTGTTGGAGGCCCGGCTGCTGAACGCCATCCCGTTGGAGGCTCTCCTCGGGGAGGTCCTTCTCCTGGGGGGTCCTTACTCCTGGAAATCCGTCTCCTGGAAGTCCGTCTCCTGCAGGTCTGTCTCCTGGGGACCCTTCCCCTGCAGGCCCTCCTGCTGGAGGCCCGCCGCCAGGGCCAGCCAGCGCTGCGGCGCCAGCTCCTGGGGCCGCTGGCTGAGGGCCACCCCGGCGGCGGCGGCGACAGCCTCCAGGCGCCCCTCGGGCAGCTGACCGGCGAGGGTGTTGCGCAACATCTTGCGGCGGGCGGCGAAGCAGCGACGCAGCAACACCTCGGTGGCGCGGGCCAGGACGGGGTCGGGCCTCAGCTCCGGCGGCAGCGGTTCGAGGCGAATCACCTCGGACTGCACCTTCGGCGGCGGGGCGAAGCAGCGGGGCGGCACGACGCAGACCCCTTGGCAACGGGCCAGCAGCTGCATCCGCACACTCAGGGCCGAATAGGCGCTGCTGCCGGGGCTGGCGCGGATCCGCGCCCCCACCTCCTGCTGCACCAGCAGCACCAGGGCGCGGTAGGGGCGCTCCAGGGGGCGGTCGAGCCGGCCCAACAGCCGCTCCAGCAGCGGACCAGTGATGTTGTAAGGGATATTGGCGACCACCTTCTCGGGGGCAGGCCCGGCGGCAGGCTCCAGGGGAACGGTCAGCACGTCTCCTTCAACCAGCTGGAAGCGGGGGTTGGCGCCGAAGCGCTGACGCAGGCCCGACACCAGGTCGCGGTCGAGCTCCACCGCCAGCAAGGAGGCGGCGGGACTGGCCAGCAGCCGCTCGGTGAGCGCACCCCGGCCGGGGCCCACCTCCAGCAGGTGCTCACCCGGTTCGATGGCAGCGGCGGCCACGATCCGCTCCAGCACCGCCGGATCGGTGAGCCAGTGCTGGCCGAAGCGCTTGCGGGCGCGGTGGCCGCTGAAGGTCATCGGCGGGTGAAGGAGAAACTCCAGATTGCTCCGGCGCCGGGCTGGGCGGTGCAGGGGGCGCCCCATAGCCCTGCGCGATCGACGAGGCAGCGGCGCCATCAGAGCCGGAAGTATTGGGGCACTGAATGCCACAGCTGACCGATCCCTGAGTCAGCAGTTGTCGCGTTTTTTCTACGACACAGCCGTAGCCGATGAAAGAGCGATCGATGGCTCCTGGCCGGCTGGCGGGGACCGGCAGCGATGCCCTGTTCTTCGCGGGTGATCTGGGACAACGCAGCATCCAGCAGCCTTTTTCCTGGAACCAGTACGGCGTGTCCCTCGTCAACCCCCTTAGCCGCCAGACAACTTGATTGACGGCGGAGCGCTGGGGATCGAGGCGGAGTATCAGGAGGCGATGAGGCTGCAAGGGGGGCGATGGCCTGAGGCTTTCACTTCCGATCCCTGATGCGCTTCAGCCGTTCCTGAAGCGCACCGTGGCCCGAGGAACGAAGGGCCTCTGAAGAAGGGCGCAGGCTTCGATCGAGGCCACCAAGGTGGTGACCAGCAGGATGAAGAACTGCTCATCGGCGGTGAGTGCGGCCTGGCTTTGCAGCAGAGGGGCCAGCGCCATCCAGAGCGGTGATGTCTTTGCTTCGGGGTAGACGCGTTGGAGCCGCTTCTGATGGCGTGGTTCCGCCAGCGTGGGTTCGCCGGCACTGTGGGCGAAATCGTTGCGGACGGAGCGGATGGCGTGCAGGGCCTGCTCGATCGGCGGCGCGATCAGCCCCACCCGTGCCGCCAGGCTGATTTTTGCTCCATAGCTGCCGAGCGAGCGATCGGGAGTGAACAGCTTGTCGTCGGGTTCTGCGCTGGGGGCCATCACGGCTTTGAGCAGATGCTCCAGGGCCAGGTCCAGCCGGGCGGCTCCCACCAGCACCAGGCCTCGCCTTCGCTCCACCATCATTTGCACGGCTACGTTGCGGGCCTGTTCGGCGGCTGCCAGGGTGAGCGGTTCAGGGATCATGGCAGCTGGCCCTGATCACGCAGGTCTTCGTAGAGGTTCGTGTGATTGAGCAGGATGTCGATCATGCCCTCACGCACCTCTGGAGAGTTGAGGGCCTGGGTGCTCATCAGTTGATGAGCATCGAGAGCGCCGATGATCGCGTCCAGCAGCGCCTTGTTGAGATCCGGTGAATTGGAGAACTGCTCCTTGCTGTTGGCCGCTGCCTGCTGTTGCAGGGTTGTTGACTCCATCAGCTTTCCGCGGATTACGGAGCAGACATAGGGAATCTTGTCGTTATCACCGAGCTCGCCACTGAACAGCTCATTGAGCTTGGCGATGATCTCCGCCAGCTCCACCTTGTCCTTGTCCTGAACCCCGCCACCACCTGGGGCCATGCCCGGGATCGCGATGCTGTCGCCCTGGCTAAGGATGAGTTGCTTGGTGCCGAGATTGCGGAGATGGTGGTGGGTGAGCACGACCTTGGAGAGATCCACCGTATTGATCTCCCGCTCAAACTCCAGTAGCGGCAGCAGTGCCTTGTAGAAGATCGCCCGCTTCTCGATACCGGTGTTGGCGTAGTCGAAGATCTGAGATAAGAACGTGTAGAAGCGTACATAAGTGCCCATGTCGCTACGGAACAGCATGAGTGCATCCAGTTCTTCTTTGGCGCGCTTCAGTGCGTCGGTATCATTGACCTCTTCCGCATGTCGATAGGCGAGCCTGGCTTGCCTGTAGAGGGTCATCAGGCGCTGAGCCACAGGATCGATCGCTCCGACCAGCTGACTTTGCCGAACCTTGTCCGTGCGCGTGTCATCCAGCAACACCTTCACCACCCGGTCGATCTCGAAGTCGTCGTAGTGCCCCTGGGCATCGAGCTTGGTCTTCAGGTCGAGGATGAGGTTGGGATCGGTGGCCTCGGCCAGCTCGGCAGTGGCGTAATAGGTCTTGAAGGCCGCCAGGATGTCGCCAGGTTCGTTCACAAAGTCCACCACGTAGGTGGTGTCCTTGCCGGGGTGGCAGCGGTTCAGACGGGACAGGGTCTGCACAGCCTGGATGCCATCGAGGCGACGGTCGACATACATGCCGCAGAGCAGTGGCTGATCAAAGCCGGTCTGGAACTTATTGGCAACCAGCAGGATCTGATAGTCGCTGCCCTTGAAGGCTTCGCGGATGTCGCCCTTGAGGCCGGGATTGAGGGCTTGGCTCCGCTCCGTGAAGCCATCAGGGCTGATCTCGGGATCACTGACCTCGCCGCTGAAGGCCACCAGGGTGCCGAGCGGATAGCCCTTCTCGCTGATGTACTTGTCGATGGCCAGTTTCCAGCGCACGGCTTCCTTGCGGGAGCCCACCACCACCATCGCCTTGGCCTTGCCATCAAGCAGTGGCCAGACGAACTGGCGGAAGTGCTCCACCACGATCTGCACCTTCTGAGCGATATTGTGTGGGTGAAGCTTGACCCAGCCCATCAGCTTCTTGAGAGCGGCGCTGCGCTCCACCTCTTCACTCGAAAGCTGTTGGCCTTCCTGGGCGAGCTGGAAAGCGAGCTTGTAGGAGGTGTAGTTCTGCAGCACATCGAGGATGAAGCCCTCCTCGATTGCCTGGCGCATCGAATACACATGGAAGGGCGCTGGCAGGTTGCCCGGGCCAGCGGCTTCCTTGGGGTTGGGCCGCCGGCCGAACAACTCCAGCGTCTTGGCCTTGGGGGTGGCGGTGAAGGCCACGTAGGTGATGCCAGTGCCACCCGCACGGGTGCCAGAGGCACGGGTGCTCATGTCAGCGGCAAGAAGATCATCGATCGACACCTCACCGCCATCGGCGAGTTCTGCCAGCTCAGCAGCTGAGAGCACCTTCCGCAGCTTGAGGGCGGCATCGCCCGTCTGGGAGCTGTGGGCCTCATCGGCGATCACCGCAAAGCGTTTGCCGCTGGTGGCGGTGAGCTCCTGCATCGTCTTGATCAGGGCCGGGAAGGTCTGAATGGTGCAGACCACGATCTTCTTGTCGCCCGAGAGGGCAGCGGCCAGCTGCTCGCTCTTGATGCCCTTCTCGGTGGTGATCGAGGCCACCACCCCTTTGCGGCGCTCGAAGTTTTCGAGGGTTTCCTGGAGCTGGGAATCGATCACGCTGCGGTCGCTCACCACCAGCACCGTGTCGAAGACCTTGCGGTCGTTCTCGTCGTGGAGATCGGCGAGCAGATGGGAGCTCCAGCCGATTGAGGCGGTCTTGCCAGAGCCGGCTGAGTGTTGGATCAGGTAGCGCCAGCCAGGGCCTTCCTCCAGCACGGCCTTGAGCAGCAGCCGGGTCACCGCCAGCTGGTGGTAGCGGGGGAAGACGAGCCGTTGGATCTGCTTTTTCTTGTCGCGCTCGGCGATGCAGTAGCGGCCGAGGATTTCCAGCCAGCTCTCGCGCTCCCACACCTCCTCCCAGAGATAGGCGGTGCGATGCCCCGCCATCACCGGATTGCCGGCACCGCAGTCAGCCCCGCCGGGGTCGCTGCCCCGGTTGAAGGGCAGGAACTGGGTGCGTGGGCCTTCCAGACGGGTGGTCATCTGCACCTCGCGATTGCTCACGGCGAAGTGCACCAGGGCGCCACTGGGGAAGGAGAGCAGCGGTTCAGGGGTCTGACCGGCTGCCTTGGGAAGTCGGTCGGTTTTGTACTGCCACACCGCATCGGCGATGGTCTGGGTGTTGTCGGTCTTGAGTTCGGCGGTGGCGACCGGGATGCCGTTGAGGAACAGCACCAGATCAAGGCAGTTCTCGTTGCGGGTGGAGTAGCGCACCTGCCGCACCACGCGCAGGCGGTTGGCGTTGAAGCGAGCAAGGATTTGTGGGTTCAGCCCGAAGGCCGGCTTGAACTCCGCCAGCTTGAGGGCCTTGGGCAGGCCGAGCACCTCCACCCCGTGGCGCAGCAGATCGAGGGTGCCCACCTGGTCGAGTTGCTGGCGCACCCGTTGCAACAGGGTGGCTTCCGCCTTGCTGCCATGGTTGTTCTGGAGCACCTCCCAGGCGTCGGGCTGGGCCTGCTGCACCCATGCGATCAGATCGGGCGGGTAGAGAGCGAGCTCTCGGCTGTAAGCAGCGGCGCTGCCTTCGTCGTAGAGCCAGCCGTGGGCGCCGAGGTGTTCGCAGATCTCCCGCTCGAAGGCGATCTCGTGATGCAGGGCCATCAGGACGTCCGCTCCTCGCTCTCCGCAATGGCTGTCCCCATAGGCAACCAGCCGTTGGAGATCGTCATGGGCTTCACCGCCAACCTGGGGGCTTCCCAGCCTAGATGCCGCTGCGGGAGCGGGCTATGACAATGATGCGTGACCTGCATCGGTTGAGGTGTGCCGTCAGGCCCAGTTCTCCAGCAGCAGCCCCGGGACTCGCTCGAACTCGCGCCGCTTGATCACATCACTGCAGATGTTGCTGTCAAGCAGATAGCGGAGCATCAGACCTCAGAAGGGCTCTCGCTCCGCTTGCTCCTGGTCAGCCCGCTCTGCCAGGAAGTCGTCACTCACGCCCTGACCATCGAGGAAGAAGCGATCCCGGTTGCGCTCCACCGGCGCGATCATCCGTTCCTGGCCGCAAGCACGCACCTCCATCTCCGTGGCGGCGTCCGGCAGGCGCAGATCTACCGGGATGCGCACTGCGCCGGATCCATGGGAATGGGAATGAGTCGACTGCATGGGTTGAACAGCAGCTTGATGAAGGCTACTTCTCGGATGGAATTGAAGCAGGTTCTTCCTTGAGTGCGCCGCTGATGTACTTGTGCAGCACGCTGCTGATCAGTGTCTGATAGGGGATGCCCTCCTGAAGGGCACGCGTGCGCAGGGCCTGAAGGTCAGGAGTGGAAAGCCGGACGTTGATGCGCTGATCCTTCTGGCCGGTGGAGCGAGCAGCAGCGCGAAGCTGATCGAGCAACTCCGGTGAGGCGACCGATCGCAGTGAACCAGCCTCGTAATCATCGAGGATTTGCTGCTCCTCGGGATCCAGATTGGGAGTGGGTTTCATGATCACGACTTCGGGAGGTAACGACGGGTTGCCTTACGGCTGGGAATGATGGTCTTGAGAAACAGGCCTTCATCGGCCTGAACATAGGGAACCAGGTGCGCGTAGTCGTTGAGACGGACCACCAGGATGCGTTGGCCCGGGTAACGCTCAGGGCTGGTGTGATCGAGCACGTCGAGCAGGTCGCCAGCCTCAATCGCAGTGACCACAGCCTCGAAACAGAGGCCCCGCTCGGCCAGCAGGAAGGCATTTTTCTCGTGGCTCCAGATGAAGGGACCCATGCGGACAGCCTAGCCAGCCTGTGTGCCTGATGTCATCAGACTATGCCGCAGATGCGCCTCGGAGCCCAACGAAAGTGGCCCCATGACAAGCCTCCAAGCCATCGAGGCTGCTGTGCAGCAGCTGGATCCCGCAGGCCGAGCCCAGTTCCGAGCTGAAGGCGGGACGCTGCAGGCAGCTTTGAAGCATCAGGCCAGCCCTCGCTTTTGGCGGACCCGCAGGCGGCTGGTTGTCACCACCTGGAGGACGAGTTGGAGGCCTGGATGCGGGCACAGGTCTGGCTGCAGAGAGCGGGAGCTGTGGTCGCTCCCCCTTTCACCAGTGCGGTGTGGTGTCCCATCAACTGCCGCCAACTTGCACGATTCCGCGTAGAATCATCACATCACCAACATCAACCTGGCACAGTTAGCCCAGGATCCCGTCTCTTTGCTCGATCGCGTCGAGGCAGGTGAACGCATCATCGTGATGCGTGAAGGTCGCGCTGTCGCGGAACTTCGGCCCATCGCAACACCCCAATCAGAGCCTCGTCCGTTCGGTCTTGCTGCTGGGAGTTTCACCGTTCCGGACGATTTCGACGCCCCTCTTCCTGAGGAGATCGTACGAGAGTTTGATCAGTGACGAGATTCCTGTTAGATACTCATATCTTTCTTTGATACAT
Organism: Cyanobium sp.; assembly: GCA_044360135.1. Classification (GTDB taxonomy): domain Bacteria; phylum Cyanobacteriota; class Cyanobacteriia; order PCC-6307; family Cyanobiaceae; genus Cyanobium. Next base: position 38,644 of record JBIKKX010000002.1, on the reverse strand, counting down.
CACCGCTGATTCCAGGCTGCCAGCAAGTTTTCAGGCAGCAATCCAGGATTCGTCCAATGACGTCTATCTGAGTGCCGTCTCGGTTTGGGAAGCAGTCATCAAGCACAATCTCGGTAAACTCTCGCTCCCGCGCACACCGGCGGAGTATCTGCCGCAGCAAAGGGCCGCTCATGGAATTGCAGCTTTTCCGGTGGATGAAGCTGCGATGTGTCATCTGGCGGGCCTTGCCACATTCCACCGCGATCCCTTTGGTCGACTCTTGATTGCTCAAGCGATGCAACATGAACTCACGCTCATCACTGTCGACGCTGAAATCGCTGCCTACCCTGTCAATCAGCTCGCAACTCTTTAATCGACAGGGCTGATGCGGATGCAATGGCGCTCATGCGGCGCTGGCCTCAGGCACCAGCCCCCGCACATCGATCTGGCCGGTGACGGCGGCGGAGATCAAGGCGGAGCGGCGTTCTTTCTGTATCTCAATGGCTTCAGTCGCGGTAGCGATCAGTTCCCGCAGAGAATCCAACCTTTTGTGACAGTATTCAAGGATTTCCGCTTGCTCTTGAATTGGAGGAACCGGTATCGATATGTCTTTTAAGGTGCCCAGGTAGATTCCAGGCTGAGCTGAAAACGAAACGTCTCTCCAAAGCAATCCCTGGAAGCTACTGGCTCTAAAGACGTAAAGCAGCCACTCCGAGCGGAGAATGGCTGGCTGAGTGCGAAAGATTCCAAGGCTTCGTTGGATATGAAAGTGGCCGAGGTCTTCGGGTATTGCAGCCGCTTTCCCCATGGTCGCGCCAACAATTGCCAGAAGGATATCGCCCGGCAGTGGCGTGAATGAACGGCATAGCTCAAGGTAATCATTCACGGATATAAGCGAGTCGTCTTCTCTGAGCACGAACTCTTCATCCTGAATATTCCGTACGCTCAGCAGTGGCACTCCCTCGCTGGCCCTGTGGGGCGGAAGGTGTGTTCCATCTCTCAAAAGACGGCAAAGGTGTTTTAAGGGTTTTGTTACCCAATGCTCCGGCACCTCACCCAGCCACTCCACCCCCGAATCCTTCATCGGCGCGTCTGGATTCAGCCCCTTGGTGACGGCATGGGAGATCACGGCCTGGCGCTTTTCCTGCAACAGCTCGATCAATCGCTGCTGCTCGGTGATCAGGGCGTCGATCTTGGCGGTTTCGCGGTCGAGGAAGGCTGCTATTGCAAGCTGCTCGAATTGATTGGGAAGGGAGAGACGTATTCGCGCGATATCAGAAGCGTTAATCGCGGGATAACTGACACCCGTCGATCTAGAAATAACCTGTTGAACAAAGTGCTCTTCTTGCAGTGCATATTTTAGGTAGCCAGGGTGAATCCCGAGCTGTGGCCTGACTACTGCGAAGCCCGTGGATGCCACCAAATTAGAAGGAGGGCTAACGACAGGGGCGATGGCTTTGAGGTATGTTCTGACTGTTGAGACGAGGACATCCCCGTCTCTGGGAATCCTGCGAGCCCTAGAAGGAGCATCGCCAAAGATCATGCTCTCGGTCCGCTCAATCCCGTTCACAAGGCTTACCGAACTGATATCAACATATTCGATCTCGTGATCTGTGCTCGCAGATTCGGACAGCACTTCGTCGTTAATGCTGGTGACAGTCTTAAGAGGTTTTTCCTTCCAATGCTCCGGCACCTCCCCCAGCCACTCCACGCCACTGTCCTTGTAGGCCGGGTAACGGGGAAAGCTCATGGCTGCTTCTCCTGATCAACCCAGCGCCGTTCGACCAGCCGAGCCGCATCCTCCAAGGCCGCCATGGCATCGAGTGCACCCTGATCCTCAGCCACAAGACGCCGGCGCTCATTGAACTGGTCATAGGCCGCAAAGGCCTGCTGCTCAGCCACATCGCGGGAAATGCTGCCCAACCCCGGGAGCACATCGCGGTCGTTGAAGGACAGGAAGGCATCCAACCGTTCGGGCCAATCCTTCAGGAACACCTGTTTGCGCCGCTGGGCCTGATCCTCCGCATAGTCAAGGAACATGCCCACAATGCGATTAAGCTCCTTGATCTCGCCTTCCTTCAAGTAATTCTTGGCCACCTTCACGTCGCCCTTGAGCACTCGTGACCCCTTCCAACTGGTGAGGCCCATATTTGGCAGCTCGGGATTGACACGCTTGGCTATAATTTCAGGAGCCGTAAGACCCGTGACTGCGAAGTGCAGTTTATTCTGCACCGTCTTGAACATCTTCTGAGTTTCTGAATCCGATGGCTGATAATCAGCTGCCAAGGCGAGGATGTCCTTAACCCGGAGATAGAGCCGCTGCTCACTGGCCCGGATGTCGCGAATCCGCTCCAGCAGTTCATCGAAGTAATCCGGAAGGCCTGATGTGACCGGCGCCTTCAGCCGCTGGTCATCCATGGCGAAGCCCTTGACCAGGTATTCGCTCAGGCGCTCGTTCGCCCACTGGCGGAACTGAGTACCGCGTTTGCTGCGAACGCGGAACCCTACAGCCAGAATCGCCTGCAGGCTGTAGTGGCTGATCTCACGGGTCACCTCACGTTTTCCCTCGAGTCGAACTATCCGGAATTTCCGGATGGTTGAATCCTCGTCGAGCTCTTTGTCCTCATAGATATTCAGAAGATGCTCATTAATCGTCTTGACATCCTTTTGGTAAAGCTCCGCGATCTGTGCCTGCGTCAGCCAGATGCTCTCGTCTTCAAACCGGCACTGGATTCGGGTTTTGCCATCCTCGGTCTGATACAGGATCAGATCCGAGGCTGGTGTTGGCTCCATTGTCTCGCTCACGCCGAAAGCCCTCCGATCATCGCCAGGATCCGATCCGTCACCTGCTTCAGCTCGGCATCAATCACCTCCAGGGGCCGGGGTGGCGTGAACACATAGAAGTGGCGGTTGAAGGGGATCTCGTAGCCTACTTTGGTCTTGTCGTGATCGATCCAGGCATCGGGGACGTGGGGCAGCACCTCCCGCTCGAAGTAGGTCTGCACGTCTTCCGAGAGCGGCACGTTCTCGGTGTCGCGCAGGCTGCTGTCGGCCTGGGGCTGTCCTTTCGCCTTGCCACGCTGGCCCAGCACCACGTTGCCGGCCTCATCGCGCAGCGGGCGCTCCACGGTGATCGTGCAGTAGCCGAAATCTTCGTTGCGGAAGATCCTGCTGATCGGCTTGCCGTCCTGCTCGGCTTCCTCGAAGTTGCCGAACAGCCGCGTGATCTCGTCGATGTGCTCGGGGTTCTGCTCCTTGCGCTTGCTGCCCAGGCTTTTGCGCATCTTCTGCCAGAAGCTGCTGGCGTCGATCAGCTGCACCTTGCCCTTGCGCTCGCCGGGCTTGCGGTTGCTGAGAATCCAGATGTAGGTGCTGATGCCCGTGTTGTAGAACATATCGGTGGGCAGGCCGATGATCGCCTCCACCAGATCGTTCTCCAGCACATAACGGCGGATCTCGCTCTCCCCTGACCCCGCCCCGCCGGTGAACAGGGGAGAGCCGTTCAGCACAATCCCGAAGCGGCTGCCGCCATCGGTGGCGGGTCGCATCTTGCTGATCAGGTGCAGCAGAAACAGCAATGAACCATCGCTGACGCGCGGCAAGCCTGGACCAAAACGGCCCGCATAGCCGAGGGTGTCGGCTTCACGCTGCACCTCCTTCTGGATCTTCTTCCACTCCACCCCAAACGGTGGATTGGAGAGCATGTAGTCGTAGTTCTGGTCGCCCAGCTGGTCATCCGAGAGCGTGTTGCCAAAGCGGATGTTCTTGATGTCCTGCCCCTTGATCAGCATGTCGGCCTTGCAGATCGCGTAGCTCTCGGGGTTCAGCTCCTGGCCGCTCAGCACCAGCCGGGCCGAAGGGTTCATGCTAACCAGGTGCTCTTCGGCCACGCTCAGCATGCCGCCGGTGCCCGCCGTGGGGTCGTAAAGGCTGCGCACGATGCCCGGCTGGGTGAGGGCCTGATCGTCTTCGATGAAGAGCAGGTTCACCATCAGCTTGATCACCTCCCGAGGGGTGAAGTGTTCCCCTGCCGTTTCGTTGGAGAGTTCAGCGAACTTGCGGATCAGCTCCTCGAACACCAGACCCATCTCGGCGTTGCTCACCGTTTCTGGGTGCAGGTCGAACTGGGCGAAGCGCTCGCTCACCATGTAGAGCAATCCAGCCTTCTCCAGCCGATCAAGTTGCAGGTGGAACTCGAAGCTCTCGAAGATGTCGCGCACTGCCGGTGTGAACGCCTGGATATAGCTGCGCAGGTTTTCGCCAATGTTGTCTTGATCGCCCATCAGCCGCTTCATGCTCAGGGCTGAGGTGTTGCAGAAGGCCTGCGCCGCCACCCGCAACAAAAACGGCTCGGGATCCAGCCCCTGGCTCTCCCGCAGCTCCTTTTCGGCCAGCACTGCTTCCTTGCTGGGCTCGAGCACGCAGTCGAGCCGGCGCAGCACCGTGAACGGCAGGATCACCTTGCCATAGTCGCTCTGCTTGTAATCCCCGCGCAGCAGATCGGCCACGCTCCAGATGAAGGCCGAGAGGTTCTGTTTGCCGGTGGGTTGGGGGCCAGCAGGTGCCGCGATCTGGGGCAAAGACCTCACGTTGGTGGAAGGTTCCGGCCTCCGTGCCTCCTGCTGGGCCGCCCTGTCGCCATTGGACAGACTCACAGATCCACCCCGGCCTCGGCCTGGGACGAGTTGACCTGAGGCGAGGAGCTGCGCTTTGGCGGCGTCATAGCTGGCTTCATCCCACCCCAGCAGCTCCCGCAGCCGCCCATTGCCGGCGCTACCGCCCAGCGCTTCGAGGGCCCCCAGAAGCTCCTGCAGCTGCTCGTCTCCACCCATTCAGACTCGGCCTTGATCACGTCCCGAGCCAGTTTGGCTGGACGTTGCATCCGGTCAGGCCCCTGTCCCCATGCCCTGGCCCTGGCCCTGCCGAAGAGTTTGGCCACCAGCCCTGATCTGAGGTCTTCCGCTCAGGAGGTGGAGTGAGGTGGCGGAGCCACGGCCGACCTGGCGGCGCAGGCGACGACTCCAGCAGAAGGCGGCACCGAGTCTGCTCTCTTCGGCAGGCCCAAGAATTTGAGCGGTCCGATTCTTCTGTCTGCAGGGAAAGCGAGCTCTTGGTTGATTTGGATAAGGCCGCTGGCGCTCGCCAAAACCTTCACCGACGCCATGGCCTGACATCTTTTACGGCATGGTCAAGATGGTTCAAGCCACAGGCGCAGCTCATGACCCCGCAGGCTGAGTTTGAGGCTGTCGTTCTCGATCATCTCCGGCGCTCTCCGCTCGATCCGGCGGCCCAGGGTGCCTTGCTGCAGGCGCTCTCCTCAGCCGGTCGAGCCCGCCCAGGCAACCGGGCTCAACGAGGAGGAGCCGCTAACCGAATGGCTGGGAGAGGCCCCCGCCAATGCCGCCCGGCTCGAATTCGAAGCACTCCGGCGCAGCTTTGCCCTACGCCGCCAGCTCCTGGCCAGCACCATCGGCTCCGCCGAGGTGAACGAGCTCCTTGCCACCGGCAGCCGCCAGACGGTGCACGACCGCCTCAAGGCCGGCACCCTGCTGGGGATCCTGGATCAGGGGAAATGGCGCTTCCCCCTCTGGCCGTTCGACCCCGATGGCCCCAACGGCGTGATCGACAGCCTGCCCTGTTCGTCCCCACCCGGATGCAGACCACTCCCGCCTCAGCTGGCCCTCACCCCTCCAGCCGCAGCCAGCGCACCGCGCCGTCGGCCGGAGGCAGGGGCACCAGGGCGGCGACGAACTCCACCGGCCAGGCGGCCAGGTCCGGGTGCAGCACCAGCCAGCAGGCCCAGGCCCGCCGCAGACTCCGGCGCTGGGCCCCGCGCAGCAGGGCGGTCCCCCCGCCATCGCGGCTGCCGGGCCGCCGCCCCTTGACCTCCACCAGCAGCAGTCGGCCCTGCTTGGCGCAGACGAGATCCAGCTCCCCCCAGCGGCAGCGCCAGTTGCGGCTGAGCAGCCGCCAGCCCCGCTCCTGGAGCAGCCGCAGGGCCCGCTGTTCGGCCCAGCGGCCCTGGCGCTGGCGCGGGGTGGGGGGCATCGGGAGCACCGGGCGGTGGCCGCCCATGGGATGGCTCCGCCAGTGTTCCCCGCCGCGGTCGCGGGCAGGGGAGCCAGGGCCGATCCGCCGCGCTGGGGGCTCGTCTCGCCGCCCTGGAGGACGGTGGGCGGGGCGGCGAGAGAGAAGCGGCAGGGCGGGGAGAGAGGAGCGGTGGGAGGGGAGCGAGGAGACGCGAAGGAAGTGAGAGAGAGGTGAGCGGAGATGAGAGGGGGTGAGTGGAGGTGAGCGGAGGTGAGACGAGGTCAGCGCAGGTGAGACGAGGTCAGCGGAGGTGAGAGGGAGGTGAGCGGAGATCAGCGGAGATCAGCGGAAGTCAGCGGAGATGAGACGAGGTCAGCGGATATGAGAGGGGGTGAGTGGAGGTGAGAGAGGTGGTGAGCGCAGGTGAGAGGAGGTGAGCGGGGGTGAGCGCAGCTGAACAGGGGCAGCCCACCGCCCGAACCGAACAGCAGCGGCGGCCCGGTCCTTACGGTGGGTTGAGCTGTTCCCGTGGCGATCGTGTTTCGGTTCTTCCCCCCGTGCCCTTCGCCGAGCCGCCACGCCGCCGCCGACCCGGCCCGGACCCCGGCCGTGGCCGGCCGCCGGGACCCTGCCCTGGCCTCAGGCCGGACCGCCCCAGCCGCATGGACGGCCCTCGCCCGCTGGGCTGGCACCGCCCTGGCTGGCCTGGCGCTGCTGATCGGCCTGCTCCTACCGCCGCCGCCGGCCCTGGCGGCGATGGATTACGCCAAACAGGTGCTGATCGGCGCCGACTTCCACGGGGCCGATCTGCGCGGCGTGACCTTCAACCTCACCAACCTGCGCGACGCCGACTTCCATGGCGCCGATCTGCGGGGCGCCAGCCTGTTCGGCGCCAAGCTGCAGGACGCCAATCTGCAGGATGTGGACCTGCGCGAAGCCACCCTCGACTCGGCGGTATTCCAAGGCACCGATCTCCGCCAGGCCCGCCTGGATGATGCCTTTGCCTTCAACACACGCTTCGAGGGCGTGCTGATCGACGGGGCCGACTTCACCAACGTGCCCCTGCGGGCCGACGCCCGCAAACGCCTCTGCGCCACGGCCCATGGCACCAACCCGAGCAGTGGCCGCGCCACCCGCGACACCCTCGGCTGCCCCTGAGCGCCACCCCAGCGACCCCCCAGCGCCCCACAGCGACCGATGAGCTTCGATGCCCGCAGCCGCGAACGCCTGCAAGCACTGGGCCGCAGCCTGCCGCAGAAACTTCCCCCTCCAGCCCCCCGCCCCTCAGCAGCGGCCGAGCCAAGCCCGGAGGCGCGACCACGCCATCGGGTGGAGAGTGAGCAGGACCCCGTCGCCCTGTTCCATGCCCTGATGGAGGCCAGCCCCGATGGCTCGGTGCCGCCCCATCTGCTGGAGCGGCTGCGCAGCCTCGAACACCCCGGCAGCCAGCCGGCGGGGGGGGGCGCTGATCGGGACAACCCGAGCCCTGGCGTCCGCGCGGCCAAGGCCCCGGGAGCCGCCGCCCCTGCTCCGGGCCCGGGGTCTCGGCGCCGGCGCGGTGGCCCCGTCGGCCCGGTGCGCCGCGACGGCGGCAGCGACCTCGATCTTTACGAGGCCTTCGACGATCTGCTCCGCGGCGAAGTGGACGACGAGCCGGATCCCCCAGCCGCCCGGCGGGCCCCCGATCCGCGGCTGCAACCCCGTCCCACCCTGCGCAACCCGCGATCCTGACGTCAGGTCGGCGGACGAATGCCCGGATCGGGCTCCGCCGGCTCGAGCTGGATGGTGCTGTGGGCGATGCCGAGGGCGGCCAGGCGCTGCTTGGCCTGATGCAGCAGCTCCATGTCGTCGACCCGGCCGGGCCAGCGCCGCACATGGGCCGTGAGGGCGTTCTGGGAGGTGCTCAGCGCCCAGACATGCAGATGGTGGACCGACTCGACGGCGGGCAGGCTGGTGAGGGCCGTCTCGACGGCCTCCATGGCGATGCCTTCGGGAACCGCATCCATGGCCACCAGCAGGGCCTGACCCAGCAGCTGCCAACCGCTCCAGGCCACCGCCAGCCCCACGCCGATGGCGGTGATCGCATCGAGGCGGCTCCAACCGGTGAGCTGCACCAACAGGGCGCTCCCCAGCACCGCCGCCGACACCGCGGCATCGGTGAGCAGATGGACCACGGCGGCGCGGCGATTGAGATCGTGGCTGTGGTCGCTGCCGAACAGGCGAGCGGAGAGCAGGTTGACCACGATGCCGGCGGCCGCCGCCCAGGCCACCGGGCCGCTCACCACCTCCACGGGCCGGCTGATCCTCTGCAGTCCCTCCACCACCACCACGGCGGAGGCCATCAGGATCAGCACCGCGTTGACCAGGGAGGCCAGCTGGGTGGAGCGGCCATAGCCATAGGTGAAGCGATGGTTGGCCGGACGACCGCTGAGCCGCTCGGCGCCCCAGCCCAGGATCAGGCCGGCCACATCCCCGAGGTTGTGCACCGCATCCCCCACCAGTGCCAGGGAGCCAAAGGCGAAGCCGATCGCCAGCTGCAGGCCCGAGAGGCCGGCGTTGAGCACGATGCTCCAGCGGAAAGCCGCCGCAGAGCCGGGGCGGTGCTCATGCTGGCGGGGATGGGGTTGCCGCTGGATCTGCACCGCCGGATGCAACAGCCCGGTGGCTGAATCGGTGGCAGGGTCGGTGGGACTGGAGGGCGACCCGCCGTGGTGGTGGTGGCGAGCTCCCATCCGGATCCCGACGAGGGGCGAACGGAACGGCGGCGGCGCCCCGTTCCCTGGTCTCAGTTAACCGGTCCACCGCCGGGTTGGGCAAGCGCTGGCGGGATCCGGCCCAGCCCCCCCGGGGGCGCCCCCAGGGGCAAGCCCCAGCAGGGGCCGATCGCCTGAAGAGAAGCAAGCCACTAAAGCAGTACATCTGTATTATGGCACGGGCCGCGTCCTGGTCCTCGCCATGTCCGATCCTTCGCCGCCCCTGCCGCCCCTGGTCCTGCCAACGCCCCCGCCAACAACCTCGCCAACAGCCCTGCCAACGCCCCCGACGCCAGGGCCGCCCGTCAGCGGCGGCGCCAGGGCCGACACGGCGGCCACCACCGCCGCCGCCACCACCGCTCCCGCTCCCACCGAAGGGGCAGCGGCGGCGAACCTGGCGCAGCTGCTGATCCGCGATCCCCGCCACACCGTGCTGGTCCGGGTGCGCGGTGAGTCGATGCGGGGGGCCGGCATCCACCCTGGCGATCTGCTGGTGGTCGAGCGGAGGCCCACCGCCAGCGCGGGGCAGGTGGTGGTGGCGCAGCTGCGGCAGGGGCTCACCCTCAAGCGGCTGGTCGAGCGGCAGGGCGCCTGGTGGCTGGAGGCGGCCCATCCGGACTACCCCGCCCTGGCGCTTGGGGAGGGGCGGATCTGGGGCGTGGCGGTCCACCGGATCCGCCACCTGCCACCGGCCAGCGGCGGCCCCGGGGCCACGGCAAGCGAACGGCCCGAAGCGATGGAGGCACCGCGGTGAGCACGGCGCTGGTGCTGATCGATGCCAACAACTTCTACGCCTCCTGCGAGGCGCTGCTCGATCCGGCCGTGGTCGGCCGGCCCCTGGTGGTGCTCTCCAACAACGACGGCTGCATCGTCAGCCGCAGTGCCGAGGCCCGGGCCCTCGGCATCCCGATGGGGGCTCCGCTGTTCCAGGTGCGGCGAGACCTGGAGCGCCACGGCGTGATCGTGCGCAGCTCCAACTACACCCTCTACGCCGACATGAGCCAGCGGCTGATGGCCACCCTGGAAGCCTGGGTGGAGGAGCTGGAGATCTACTCGATCGACGAAGCCTTCGGCCTGCTGCACCGGCCGGCCGGCACGGGCGAGCTGAACGGCTGGGGTGAGGCGCTGCGCCGCCAGGTGCAGCGCGAGCTGGGGCTGCCGGTGGCGGTGGGCATCGCCCCCACCAAGGTGCTGGCGAAGATCGCCAACCGGGTCGCCAAGAAGGATCCGAGCTGGCGTGAGCGGGGGGTGTTCGATCTGGGGGCGGTGCCGCTGGCCGACCCCTGGCTGGCCGCCACCGCCATCGAGGACGTCTGGGGCATCGGCCGCCGCCTGGCCCGCTGGTGCCGCCTGCGGGGCATCGCCGATGCCAGGGCCCTGCGGGACATGCCGGAGGGTGAACTGCGACGCCGCTGCGGTGTGGTGGGCGTGCGGCTGCAACAGGAGCTGCGGGGCCAGCGCTGCCTGCCCCTGGCCAGCGAGGCGCCGGCGAAGCGGGAGACCTGCGTGAGCCGCAGCTTCAGCACGCCGGTCAGCACGGTGGAGGGGCTGCGGCAGGCGGTCGCCACCTACCTCTGCCGCGGGGCGGAGAAACTGCGGCGCCAGGGGCAGCAGGCCGGCGGTCTGACCGTGTTCGTGCGCAGCAGCCCCTTCGATGGCAGCAGCTTCTACGCCAACGCCGCCACCAGCGCCCTGGCCCTGCCCAGCAATGACACCGCCGTGCTCCTGGCCGCCGCCCTGCCCCTGGCGGAACGGCTGTTCCGCCCCCACAAGCCCCTGCGCAAGGCGGGCGTGCTGCTCCATGACCTCACCCCGGTGAGCCTGCTGCAGCACCACCTGCTGGTGCCCCAGACGCCGGAGCAGCAGCAACGGCGCGAGGCCCTGATGGCCACCATCGATGGCCTCAACCACCGCTACGGCAGCGGCACGGTGGGCTGGGCCGCCTGCGGCCTGGCACCACCCTGGCGGATGCGCCGCGGCCACCTCTCCCGGGCCGGCACCACCCGCCTGGCCGAGATCCCGGTGGCCCAGGCCTAGGGACCCTCCAGCAGGCAGGCGATCTGGTCGCGCCCATTGCCCTTGGCCAGCTGCAGGGCGCGGTCGGCGCGACGCAGCAGATCATCAAAGCCGTGGTCGTCGGGGGCCAGGGCGCTGAGGCCACCGCTGATGTGCAGCTTCACATCGGAATGAACATGCACCCCGGGCATGTGGGCCGTGGCGGTGCGCAGGTCCTCTGCGATCACCAGCGCCTGCTCACAGGGGGTGGCGATCAGGAGCAAACCGAATTCGCCGTCGCCGAGACGGCCGGCGTAATCCTGCTCACGCACGAAGCTGCGCACGAGGTTGGCGAAGCTGAACAGCACACCATCACCGGCGCGGTGGCCCCAGCGGTTGTTGAAGAGGCGGAAGTTATCGATGTCGAAGCAGAGCAGCGCCAGCGGCAGCCGATCGTCGCGGGCCCGCAGGCATTCCCGTTCGCCGATCGCCAGAAACGCCTGGCGGATCGGCAGACCGGTGACGGGACAATGCTGGGTCTGGCGGCGCAGCTCGAGTTCGCGCATCACCAGCTCGGCGATCCACTGCAGCTGCTGGCGCTGCTGGGGATCGAGATCCGGACGGGGCTGGCGGTCGATCACGCAGAGGCTGCCGAGGTTATGGCCATCGGCACTGCGCAGCGGGGCGCCGGCATAAAAGCGGATGCCGGGTTCACCAACGACCAGGGGGTTGGTCCGAAACCGCTCATCGAGGCGGGCATCCGGCACCACCATCACCCCATCGGCGGCGATGGCGTGGGCGCAGAAGGCGCTGCAGCGCGGCGTTTCGGTGATCCCGCCGAGGCCGCGGGCGCAGAGGAACCACTGGCGCTCCGCTTCCACCAGGGAGATCGCCGCGATCGGGGTGGCGAACAGGGAGGCGGCCAGGGCGACGAGGCGCTCGAAGTGGGGATCGTTGGCCAGACCGATGGCGACGTGGCGCTCCAGATCCCGCAGCCGCAGCGGCTCATCCGCGGGGATCGGGTACGACGGCACGACGGTCATGACCAGGGGGGTGGCTCCAGCTCACCGTATGGAGATCGGCCAGCGCCGTAGGACAAGGGCGCGATCGTCGCTGGCTGGAGTCAGGCGGCCGGGACGGTCACGGCCTCGCCGAAGGCGACGCAGCGGCGCTGGTCGAGGGCATCGAGGTAGCGGCGTTCGCTGTAGTAGGTCTCCTGGAAACGCAGGGCGTCGCCATTGAGGCTGGCGAACAGCTGGTCGATGCGCTGCTCCATGTCGAGCAGGGGCGGTTCCGGGGCAGGGCCGGAGGGTTCCTGCAGCAGCTGGGCGATGCACTGTTCAAGGGTGGCCAGCCGCTGGGCGCTCCAGGCGTCAAGCAGGTGGCGGCAGCGCTTGAGGGTGCGCTGGCGCTCCAGCGATGCGGTGGCACCGCGCAATTGCAGCTCCGGCTGGGCCAGGGAGAGGCGCTGCACCTCGGAGGGTTCGAGCAGGGGCGTGAGCCGGCCCAGCAGGGCGTTGCCGTCGCTCTCCACCAGCAACCGGTCAGCCAGCAGGCGGGGCAAATCGAGGTCGGCCAGGTCCTCGCCGGCATCAAGCCCCCGATTGATCTGCTCCAGGCGCCCCTCGCCGAGGTTGGCCTCCTCGATCTCACCAAGACTGGCCCAGAGCTGGCGATGGTGCTGCAGGGCGAAGTCCTCGAGATCAAGGCGGCGCAGCTCGGTGCGGATCAGGGGGCGCAGGCGTGGGCAGTGGAGGTAAAGCCGCAGCACCTCCGCTTCGGAGCGCTCCCGGAACCCCGCTTCCCCGGGCTGCTCCCAGCGGGTCGAGCGGCCATGCCAGCGCTGGCCCTTCACCTGCTGGCGCAGGTCGTCCTCCAGCTGCAAGGCCAGCCGGGCCTGACCACCGGAGAGCCGCTCGGCGACCCGCTGGAGGTAGTGGCTGCGCACCGCGGACTGGGGCAGCTTGCCGAGCAGCTCCACCAGGGCGGTGACCGCCTGCTGGAACTGGTCGGGGCGGGCCAGATCGCGACCGGCGAGCTCCTGCTCGATCTGCCAGTCGAGCCAGAGGGGGGCCGCATCGAGCAGCCCCAGGTAGTCGCCGCTGCCGTGCTGCCTGAGGAACTCATCGGGATCCTTGCCGGCGGGCAGATGCAGCACCCGCAATTCCAGCTGCCCCTGCAGCGCCAGCTGCTCCACCTCACCGATCGCCCGCTGGGCGGCGCGCACGCCGGCACCATCGCTGTCGAAGTTGAGGATCAGGCGGCGGCTGTCGCAGCAACGGCAGAGCTGGGTGATCTGCTGACGGCTCAGGGCGGTGCCGAGGGAGCCCACCGCCTGGGTGATGCCGGCGGCATGGAGGGCGATCACATCGAAGTAGCCCTCCACGATCACGGCCCGGTCAGCCCGGCGGATCGGATCGGCGGCGCGATGGAGGCCGAACAGATGGCGGCCCTTCTCGAACACCTCCGTTTCCGGAGAATTGAGGTATTTGGGCTCACTGCCATCGAGGGAGCGCCCGCCGAAACCGATCACCCGGCCCTGGCGGTCGTGGATCGGCACCATCACCCGATGGCGGAAGCGGTCGTAGTAGCCCGTGGCGCCGCTCGACCGTCCCCCCGCCTCGGCCTCGCCGGCGGCCTTGCGCGGCACCACCAGGCCGGCGGCGGCGAGCAGCTCCGGCGCCAGGCCCTCCACCTGCTGCAGATGGCGGAGCAGGCCATCCCAGCGATCGGGGGCATAGCCCAGCTGGAAGGCCTCCAGGGTGGTTTCCGCCAGACCCCGACTCTCCCGCAGGTAGGCCAGGGCGGCCTTGCCCTCGGGGGAGCGGAGCTGGGCCTGGAACCAGCCGGCCGCCAGAGCCAGCACCCGATGCAGCTGGTCGCGGCGTGAGAGCTGCTGGCGCAGCCGCTCCTGCTGGGGCCCGTCGAGGGTCTCCACGGGCAGCTGGTACTTGCGGGCCAGCTCCAGCACCACATCGGTGAAGCTGCCGCGCTGCAGCTCCATCAGAAACTTGATCGCGTTGCCGCCGGCGCCGCAGGAAAAGCAGTAGTAAAACTGCTTGGCCGGTGACACCGTCATCGACGGCGATTTGTCGTCGTGGAAGGGACACACCCCCACGAATTCGCGGCCCTTCTTCTTGAGCACCACATGCTCACCCACCACATCAACGATGTCGGCCCGCTCCTTGACGGCCTCGATCGTGCGGGGGTGGAGGCGTGGCGTGCTCAAGGGGACGGCAAGCGGGGGATGGGAGGGGGGCGCCGTGGGCAGCGACGGATGCCGGAACAACAGATGCCGGTGGGACGGATACCGGTAGGACAGATGCCGAAGCCACGACAGGCGTGGCGGCACCGGGAGGATCAGCTGACCACGGAAGGACCCATGGCGGAGCCGAGCACCAGCGATGGGCGGCGCGATCGCCATTCTGATCCATCCCCCCAGGGATGGGGTAGCGAGGGTGGCGCCACACTGGCGCTGGTGGCCGGAGCCCTGAGCTTCAGCCTGATGACCGTCTGCGTCAAGCAGCTGCAGGGGCGGCTGCCGGTGGCGGAGGTGGTGCTCGGTCGGGCGCTGCTGAGCTGCCTGCTCAGCGCCGTGCTCGTGGCGCGGGCGGGGGTGAGTCCCTGGGGACGGCGGCGGGGGCTGCTGGCCATGCGAGGGCTGGTGGGCACCGCCGCCCTGTTCGCCGTCTACGAGGGGGTGATGCGGCTGCCCCTGGCCGACGCCACCCTGATCCAATACCTCTACCCCAGCGCCACGGCCCTGCTCGCCTGGCTCTGGCTGGGGGAGCGACCCGGCCGCACCCTGGCGGCGGCGGTGGCGCTCGGCTGGCTGGGGGTGGCGCTGGTGGCCCGCCCATTCGGCAGCTGGGGGGGTGAGGCCCTGCCAGCGGCGGGGGTTGGGGCGGCCCTCGCCGGCGCCCTGCTCACCGCCGTGGCCTACGTGAGCGTGCGGCAGCTGGGACGCAGCGAACACCCCCAGGTGATCGTGCTCTGGTTTCCGATGGTCTCGATCCCGCTGAGCCTGCCGCTGGTGCTGCACGATCCGGTGCGGCCCAGCCTCGCCGAGCTCGGCTGGCTGGTGGGGGTGGGGCTGTTCACCCAGCTGGGTCAGATCGGCCTCACCCACGGGCTGATCCACCTGCGCGCCGCCAGGGCGACAACGATCAGCTACGCCCAGGTGGCCTTTGCGGTGCTTTGGGGATGGCTGTGGTTCGGAGAACGGCCCCGGGCCGCCATGCTCGCTGGCGCAGGGTTGATCCTGGCCAGCGTGCTGCTCAGTCAGGCCCCCGGGCGCTCCCCGGGCAATGGCAAGGGGTAGGTGGTCCAGTCCTGCACGGCCGCAGGCCCGGCGGCACTGCTGCCGCTGGGCCGGGCCAGTCGCCAGCTCTGCTCCCGTTCACCCCGCTGCAGATAGAGCTCGAAGGGGCTGTCGACCCGGATCGGATCACCGCTCAACCGCCAGTCGAAGCGTCCGACGATGCGCAACCCCTGCGCCGGACCGATCGCCACCCGCGTCTGCTCCTCGACCCGGACGCGACTCACCTGGGGCAGACCGGGAGCCTCGAGATCGAGGGCCTGGGCAATCGACGACTGGGTCAGCTGGATCTGCAGCGCCAGGGCGTCGAGCAGCACCCCCTGCCCCGGCTGGCCAGGGCCGCCGCAGGCGGCGAGGGGAAGCAACAGGGCCAGCAGCAGGCCCAGCAGCAGCCCCGGCGGCCAGGACAGCCAGCCCCGCCGATCGGCGCGGGCGGTGGGCGGGGCGGGCAGCATGGGGGTCGCGCAGGGGGATTCCATGATCGGCTGGCTGGAGGGACAACTGGCCGAGACCTGGCAGCAGGCCAGCCGCCACGGGGTCCTGGTGGTCTGTCAGGGAGTGGGCTACGAGGTGCAGCTGAGCCAGCGCCACTGGCGCCAGCTGCCCCCGGCCGGGACGGCGGTCGCCCTTCACATCCATCACAGCATCCGCGACGACGGCTGGACCCTGTTCGGATTCGGCGACCGGCTCGAGCGCGACCTGTTCCGTGAACTGGTGGCGGTCAGCGGTGTGGGTCCCCAGGCGGGCCTGGCGCTGCTGGGGGCGATGGCTCCGGCGGAGCTTGTGCAGGCGGTGGTCGAAACGGATCTGCGGCGCCTCTGCCAGGCGCCCGGGGTGGGGCGGCGCACCGCCGAACGGCTGGCGGTGGAGCTGCGCCAGCGGTTGCAGGAGCGCTTCGTTCCCCAGCTGGAGGGTGGGGCCATCGGCGCAGCCCCCGGGGGGGACGATCTGACGGCAGAGCTGCCGGGCGGCGCCAGCCGGCAGGAGCTGGACGAGACCCTGGAGGCCCTGGGCTACGCCAGGCTGGAAATCGACCGCGCCCTGCGGGCGGTGGCGGCCACGGGGCTCGCGCCGGAAGCGCCGCTGGAGCTGTGGATCCGCGACTGCCTGCGCTGGCTGTCCCGTCAGGCCGCCTGAGCGGAACCGCTGCGCCCACGCTGGGGCGGCAAGGGGACGCCGATGGGAGCTTTGGGTGGAGCAGGCCGCGGCAGGCTGGAGCGGGGCAACGATCGAACCAGCGGATCGGAGCCCCATCGGCCGGGGCGCACGGAACCCGTGGCCACCCGATTCAGGCCCCTGGGCTAGGGGCCACGCCGGGCCTTAAGCTGTTCGTTTGCACCGTAAGGCGTCCGCGCTCGCCCATGCCGCTCACCACCACCAGGAAGCAGGAACTGATCAACGGTCACCAGACCCACCCCACCGACACGGGCTCGGTGGAGGTGCAGGTGGCGATGCTGAGCGACCGGATCCAGCAGCTCAGCGGTCACCTGCAGAAGAACATCCACGACTTCTCCTCCCGCCAGGGGCTGCTGAAGATGATCGGTCGCCGCAAGCGTCTGCTCGGCTACCTGCGCAGCCAGAGCAGCGATCGCTACGCCGCGCTGATCGAGAAGCTCGGCATCCGCGGCTGACGACCCCATGAGCCCCCAGCGGGAACGGCCTCCATCGGGGCCCGGCGGCGCCGGGCCCTCGGCCAGCGGTGGCTTCGGCACACCGCGCCGCGCCAATGTCGGCCCCAGCGGACCTGCGAGCCCCAGCGGCAGAAGCCGGGGCAGCGGTGCCAGCCAGGTGATCCCGGACCGGGTGGCCAACCGGATGGCACGCCGCGTGGCCCTGGCCACCGGCATTCCGACCCTGCTCGGCATGGCGGTGTTTGTGGTGAGCTACCTGCTGGTCAGCCGCCACATCCTGGAGATTCCTCCTTCGACCACCCTGCTGGCTTCCGGCGCCTGCTTCCTGCTGGGCCTGTTGGGGCTCAGCTATGGCGTGCTCTCCGCCAGCTGGGAGGACGAGGCCGGCAGCCTCCTGGGCCGCGAGCAGATCGGCCTGAACATCAGCAGGATCCGCACCTCCCTGCAGGCGATGCGGCGCGGCAGCGACGGCGGCGTCAGCTGACCGCCGCGGCTGTCCGGACCAGCGTCCCGGTCGCGCCGGCCTCCTCCAGGGGTGAGAGCAGCGACACCTGGAACGCGGCCGACTCCAGGGTGCGCAGGGCTGAGGGGCCGTCGGCCACACAGAACTGGGCGCCGAGCCGCACAAAACGGCTGCGCTCCGCATCGCGCACCCGTGCCACCACCGGCACCCGCACCCCGGCCTCGTCCTGGCCCAGACGGTGGCGCTGCAGGCATTCCCGCAGGCGGTGCTGGATGGTGATGTCACCCGCCTGGTCGGACGGAAGCTCCACCAGCAGCAGCTGCAGCGCCTCCACCGCCCGGCTGTCCTCGAGGATCAGCTGCACCCGCTCATCGCGGCGATCCACCGTGGCCCAGATCAGGAGCCGGGCATCGACCATCAGGTGATCGGCCAGACGGGCGAAGGCGCGCGGGAAGACCACCGCCTCGCAGCTGCCGCTGAGATCCTCAAGCTGCAGCACCGCCATGCGATCTCCCTTGCGGGTGGTGACCTGGCGCAACTCCGTGACCATCGCCAGCACACTCAGCCGTGCCTTGTCGGGCTGCTCCTCCAGGCTGGACAACGGGGCCGGCGAGAGCAGCTTCACCCTGCCCACCAGTTGGCGCAGGGGATGGTCGGAGATGTAGAAGCCGAGCAGCTCCTTCTCAAGCCGCAGCTTCTCGGTGGGTGGGTAGTCGGGCACCGCCGCCGCCTTCGGGGCGCTGACGGGATCGGCCCCGGCCGACGGGCCGGCGGGGCCACCGCCACCGAGCAGATCGAGCAGGTTGCCCTGGCCGCTGGCCCGATCCCGGGCACGGGAGGAGGCCCACTCCAGCACCAGGTCGAGATCGGCCATCAACTGGGCGCGGTTGGCGCTGGGCTCCAAGGCATCCAGGGCACCGCAGTGAATCAGCGACTCAAGGGCGCGGCGGTTGAGGGTGGCGCCGGCCATGCGGTCGCAAAGGTCGGCGAGGGACTGGAAGGGACCGGCGCTGCTGCGGTTGTCGATCAGGGCACGGATGGCGCCCTCGCCAAGGTTGCGCACCGCCGAGAGGCCAAACAGGATGCGATCACCGACAGGGGTGAAGTCGATCCCGGAGGCATTGATGTCCGGGGGCAGCACCTCGATCGCCATGGCGGTGCAATTGGCGATATAGCGCTGCACCTTGTCGCTGGCGCCGGCATTGACGGTGAGCAGAGCCGCCATGTAGGCCACCGGATAGTGGGCCTTGAGATAGGCCGTCTGGTAGGTGACGGCGCCATAGGCGGTGGAATGGCTCTTGTTGAAGCAATATTCCGCGAACAGCACCATCTGCTCAAACAGCGCCTCGGCAACCTGCGCTTCCACACCCCGTTCGGTGGCCCCGTTGACGAAGACGCTCTGGTGCTTCTCCATCTCGCTCTTCTTCTTCTTGCCCATCGCCCGCCGCAGCAGGTCGGCCTCACCCAGGGAATAACCGGCCAGATCCTGGGCGATCTTCATGATCTGCTCCTGGTAAACCATGATACCGTAGGTCTCCTGCAGGATCGGTTCAAGCTTGGCGTGGGCCACATCAATCCGCTCGCGACCGTGCTTGCGGTTGATGAATTTGGGAATCAGACCCGCATCCAGAGGCCCTGGCCGGTAGAGAGCAAGGATCGAAGAAATGTCCTCAAGGCTGGAGGGTTTGAGGTCGCGCACGATCTGGCGCATGCCGCTGGATTCGAGCTGGAAGATGCCCTCCAGATCGCCGCGGGCCAGCAGGGCATAGGTCTGGGGATCCTCGGCGGGAAGGTCGTCGGGATCGAGGCGTTCGCCACTGCTCTGCTGCACCAGATCCAGGGTTTTCTGGATCATGGTGAGGTTCTTGAGGCCGAGGAAGTCCATCTTCAGGAGCCCCATCGACTCGACGTCCTCCATGAAGTACTGGGTGATCACCTGGCCATCGTTGTTGCGCTGCAGCGGCACCAGCTCGTCGAGGGGTTCGGCGGCGATCACCACACCGGCGGCATGCACCCCGAAGGTCTTGTTGGTGCCCTCGATCCGCATCGCCAGATCCACCCAGTGCTTCACCTTGGGATCGGCTTCATATTTCTCGCGAAACTCCGGGGTGGGAGACTCGGGCCCGATCATCTCCTTGAGCTTGGCTGGCTTACCGCGCACCACAGGGATCAGCTTGGCGAGGCGATCGGCTTCGCCGTAGGGAATATCAAGCACTCGCGCCACATCCTTGAGCACCGCCTTGGAGGTCATGCGGTTGAAGGTGATGATCTGGGCGACCTTATCTTCGCCATAGCGCTTGGTGACGTAATCGATCACTTCACCGCGCCGCTCAATGCAGAAGTCGGTATCAATATCCGGCATCGACTTGCGCTCAGGGTTGAGGAAGCGCTCGAACAGCAGGCCATGGCGCACCGGGTCGATGTTGGTGATCCCCAGGGCCCAGGCCACCACCGAGCCGGCGGCCGATCCGCGGCCAGGTCCGACCGGAATGCCGTTGTCACGGGCGAAACGGATGTAATCCCAGACCACCAGGAAGTAGGTGGGAAAGCCCATCTGCTCCATCACCTTCAGCTCGAAGTCGAACCGCTCGCCATAGCTGGGATCGATCGTGGCCTGATCGTCCAGCCCCAGGCGCCGCCGCAAGCCCTCGCGGGACACCTCCTCCAGGTAACTGACCGCCGTATGGCCCTCGGGAATCGGGAAGCGCGGCATCTGGTAGCGGCCGAGGATGTCGTAGTCCTCCACCTTCTCGGCCACGCGGGCGGTGTTGGCCACCGCCTCGGCCACCAGCTCAGGCTCGAGATGGTCGCCGAACAGGCCGAGCATTTCCGCCTCGCCGCGGATGTACTCGGTGCCGGTGTAGCGCAGGCGCTTCTCGTCGCTGATCAGCTTGCCGGTGAGCACGCAGAGCAGGGCATCGTGGGCCTCCACATCGCCAACGCTGAGGTAATGGGCATCGTTGGTGGCGATCAGGGGGATGCCGAGTTCGGCGCCGATGCGGGCCAGCTCGACATTGACGATCCGATCTTCGATGCCGCCATGATCCTGGATCTCGAGATAGAAGTCGTCGCCGAACACCTCCTGATACCAGCTGGCGACGGCGCGGGCTGCGTCGGGGCGGCCCTTGAGGATCGCCTGGGGGATCTCACCGCCCAGGCAGGCGGTGGCCACGATCAGCCCCTCGCTGTATTGGCGAAGCAGCTGCTTGTCGATGCAGGCGCGGGCAAAGATGCCGCGACCGCGCATGCCGCGCAGATGGCTGATGCTGGTGAGCTTGACGAGGTTGCGATAGCCGACGGCATTGCGGGCCAGGACGACCAGGTGGTAACGGCGCTCCTTCTTCGGCGGCGGATCATCGATCGAGCCGTTGATCACGTACATCTCATTGCCAATGATCGGCTTGATGCCGGCCTTGGCGCACAGCTTCAGCAGCTCGATCGCGCCATACATGACGCCATGGTCGGTGAGGGCCAGGGCGGGCATGCCCAGCTCCACCGCCCGCTCCACCATCTGCGGCAGCTGGCTGGCGCCGTCCAGCAGGCTGTAATCGCTGTGGTTGTGGAGAGGAACGAAGGCCAAGGGCGAGGGCTGGCAAGCTCGCTCAGGCTAAGGGAGGACGCAAGCGGCAGCGTGGCCGGAGCCAAAAGCGCGGCTCCCACACCAGATCTGGTGTGCGCCGCTACGCAGCCGTCAGGCCACCAGGGCAGCGGCTGGACGATGGTCCATCACCCGGGCGTCGCTTTCGTAGGCGTGGGCCACCTGCAGCAGCCGTTCCTCCTGCAGCACCCCACCGATCAGCTGCAGCCCGATCGGCAGCCCCTGGGCATCAAAGCCGCAGGGCAGGCTCAGGGCCGGCAGGCCGGCCAGGTTGGCCGGGATCGTGAGCAGGTCGGCCAGGTACATCGCCAGCGGGTCGTCGCGGTGGGCGCCGAAGCGGAACGCGGTGGTGGGGGAGGTGGGGCTGAGCAGCACGTCCACCGACGCGAAGGCGTGCTCGAAATCGCGGCGGATCAGGGTGCGCACCTGCTGGGCCTTGCGGTAAAAGGCATCCACGTAGCCCGCCGAGAGCGCATAGGTGCCGATCAGGATGCGCCGCTGCACCTCCTCCCCAAAGCCCTCGGCCCGGCTGCGGGCGGTCATCGCCGCCAGGCTGTCACCACCATCGGGCGCGGCGGCCCGGAAGCCGTACTTCACACCGTCGTAGCGGGCCAGGTTGGCCGACGCCTCGGAGGGGGCGATCACGTAGTAGGTGGCGATGCCGTCGTCGAAGCGGGGGCAGCTCACCTCGACCAGCTCGCAGCCGAGGGCTTCGAGCCGCTGGGCCGCCGCCAGCACCGAGGCCTTCACGGCGGGATCGAGACCCGGTTGCTCGAAACACTCACGAATCAGCCCCACCCGCAGCCCCTTGACCGGCCGGCCCAGGGCGGCGGTGTAATCGGGCACTGGAGCCTGCAAGCAGGTGGCATCACGGCGATCGGCGCCGGCGATCACCTGCAGGATCTCGGCGGCATCGGCGACGCTGGTGGTGAACGGGCCGACCTGGTCGAGGGAGCTGGCGAAGGCCACCAGACCCCAGCGGCTGACCCGGCCGTAGGTGGGCTTCAGGCCGACCACCCCACAGAAGCTGGCGGGCTGGCGGATCGAACCGCCGGTGTCGGAACCGAGGGCGGCCAGGCATTCGCCCGCCGCCACCGCCGCGGCGCTGCCACCGGAACTGCCGCCGGGCACCCGCTCCGGATCCCAGGGGTTGCGACTGGGGCCGAAGGCCGAGGTCTCGGTGGAGCTGCCCATGGCGAACTCATCGAGGTTGGTCTTGCCGACCAGCACCGCGCCGGCGTCCCAGAGGCGCTCGGTGACCGTGGATTCATAGGGGGGCACGAACTGCTCGAGCATGCGGCTGGAGCAGGTGGTGCGAATGCCCTTGGTGCAGAGGTTGTCCTTGATCGCCAGGGGGATGCCCGCCAGGGGGGGCAGCTCCTGGCCGGCGGCATGGGCCGCATCAATGCGATCGGCGGCGGCCAGGGCCTGCTCGCCCGTCACCTCCAGAAAGGCGTGCACGGTCGGATCAACCGCCGCGATCCGGTCCAGGTGCGACTGCGTGAGCTCCCGGGCCGAAACCTCTCCCTGGCGCAGCCGCGCCCGCCATTCGGCGATCCCCATCCACCCGATCGATCGGCTGCGGCGACGCTATCAGCCGGGGTTCAGGGCTGGTCGGGGGCCTCGGTGAGGGGTTCGCCCCGCTGGGTGCGCAGCAAGGTGTGATCGAGGGAAGCGGGGGATTCGGCCCTCAGGTCGTCGAGGAAGGAAACCAGGGCGGCCTCGAGGGTGGTGCGGCGCACAAAGGGGCCGAACCAGTAGACGGCATCCGGGGCACGGGTCTCGACCCTCGCCCACCAGGCCAAACCCAACCCATTGGCAACGCTGCGCACGGGCCAGAGCAAGGGATTCATGGGCAGGGGCTGGGGATCGCACCATTGTGAACCCTGCCCCCGCGGCGGACCCGGGCGCCAGGATCCACGGACGCCGCTGAGCGCTGGGTCCTTGCCGTCGTCAGAGGCGTACGTCGCCGCTGAAGGAGGAGGCGCCATAGCCGGGGCCGGGGCTGACCTCCGGCCATGGTGCAGCAGGAGGGGGAGACTCCAGCGCCGGCGTCGTGGTCTGGGCCGATGGCTGGGGTTCGGGTTGGGTCTCCGGTTCGGGTTGGCTCTGGGATTCGGGTTCGGGTTCGGGTTCGAGCTCGGCTCCAGTGCCGGGCTGCCAAGCGGGGGCAGCAGCCGCCTGGGCCTGGGGTTCGGCCCCTGCTCCGCTGCCGGGCTCGGGTGCGGTAGCCGTGGCGGCCTGCGGCAGGGGCTGCGGCTCAGGGGCTGGAGCGTCCGGCTCGGGGGGGGCTTCTTCAGCGAGGGCCGACGGCAACGGCTCGGCCTCGGCCTCAGGCTCAGGCTCGGGTTCCGGCTCAGGCAGCCGCTCCGCGTCGAGCTCGGGACCTGGCAGGTGCCCCGCCGGCTCTGGCGCAGCCGCGAGAGGGGTCAGGGGCTCGGCTGGAGGCGCGGCAGCGGCAGCGGGCTGGGGCCCGGCCTTGGCGGCAGCAATGGGCGACGGATCAAGCTCCGACTGTCCCCAGGGGCTGGACGACGGCGCGGCGTCCGGGGCCTCCAGCGCCGGCGAAGCCTCGAACGGCCCTTCATCCACCTGCTCCGCCGCGACCGGGGGGCGGACCGGCGTGGAGGGAAGGGCGGGCCGCACCAGACGTGGTGCCGGTGCCGAACCGGTCAGGCCCCGCATCCAGCTGCGGCGCGCCACCTCGTAGAGCAGCAGCGCGGTGGCCACCGAGGCGTTGAGGCTGGGGGTGGTTCCCCGCAGCGGGATGCGCACCAGCTGGTCGCAGTGGCGGCGGGTCAGCAGGGAGAGTCCCTCCCCCTCGGAGCCCGTGACCAGGACCAGGGGGCCATCGAGATCGGCCTCCTCCAGGCTGACGTTGCCCTCGGCCGCGAGGCCGATCACCCGATAGCCCTCCTGCTTGAGGGTGTCGAGGGAGCGATTGAGGTTCACCACCCGGGCGATCGGCAGATGCTCCAGGGCGCCGGCGGCCACCTTGGCCACGGTGCCGGTGAGGCCGGCGTTGCGGCGCTGGGGCAGCACCAGCCCGTGGGCGCCGAGGGCCTCGGCGGAGCGCACGATCGCGCCCAGGTTCTGGGGATCGGTGAGACCATCCACCGCCAGCAGCAACGGCGCTTCGCGGATGCCGCGACACCCCTCCAGCAGGCCATCGAGGTCGAGGGTCTCGGCGGCCGCCGGCTGCAGCACGATCCCCTGGTGCACCGCACCGCCACTGATCTGGCCGAGCCGGGCCCAGTTCACCTCCTCGACCAGGGCGCCGGAGCCTTTGGCCTCGCGCAGCAGCTGCAGGAAACGCGGGCTGAAGCGCATCTCCGGCGTGCACCAGATGCGATGGACCGGCCGGCCGCTCTCCAGGGCCGCCTGGGCGGCGTGGCGCCCCCAGATCAGGTCGGAGGGAGCGGCGGCGGCGAAGTTCTCACCTTCCGCGGGCCGCTCAGCGGCGGGGGCGAAGGAGGGCTGGGGGGCCATGGCGCCGCGCCCCGGGGCGATCGGACGACCGGGTCGGGCGGGGCCGAAGCGCTCCGGACCCCGGCGGGGCGGGAAGGGCATCCGCCCTTCAGGGCGGGCCGGGCCAGGCCCTGGCCGCCGCTCCCGCCAGCCGCTGCCGCCCGGCTTGCCGGATCGGGGCTGGTAAGGAGCTCGGTCGCTGGAGCGGTACCCCTCGACCCGGCGCACGCCCTCGCCGCTGCGGCCGGCGTCACCCCGCGGCTCGCCATCCGCCGAAGCTCGGCGACCAGCCCCATCCCAGGGGCCGCGGCCGCGGTCGTCGCCATCGCGGCGGTCACGCTCCGGCCGGGGGGCATCAAAACGGGAGGGGCGGTTGCCGGGGCGACTGAAGGGTCGGTTGGGGGGGGCGCTGCCGGCGCCACGACCGGCGCTGCGGCCGGCGGGACCGTCAATGCGGCGGGCAGGGCGGCCGGCGGGACGGCGCCGATCGGGGGACTGGCTCATGGGGTGGCGTGCGAAGGGGCAGGTGGATCGGTCTTCTCAAGATGGTCCAGCAGCTCGGCCAGCCGCCTGGGGTTCCGCAGAAAGAGCCATCCCAGCATCGTCTCAAATCCCGTGGCCTGCCCATAGGTGGCTGGATCGGCACGCCGGGGACCACGGCCGGCGCGGTTGCGGCCGCGGCGGACGAGATCCCGCTCCACCGCATCGAGCAGTGGCTCCAGGCGCTGCAGGGCGCGCTCCTGGGCCCGGGCCTCGACGGTGGCGACCACGGCGCGATGGAGGCTGGCGGAGGGGGCGGGTTGACGGCAGTGGCGCAACCGCTGGTGCAGTTCCCAGACCGCATCACCCAGCCAGGCGAGCTGAAGCACCCCAAGCTCAGGCCCCGGTGCGGGCGTGAGCTCGCTCAGCCAGGCGGTGGAGCAGGGAGGCAAAACCGCCGATTCAGGCGGCTTCGAGCTGGCCAAAGGCGGACTCCAGATCGGGCTGGAGATGGAGGAAGGACTCGAGCCGCACCAATTTCACGGTCTGGGCAACACGGGCATTGCCGACCACCAGAAAGCGGCGGCCCCTGGCCTGGAAGTCCTTGGCGAGTTGCACCAGGGCACCGAGGCCGGAGGAGTCAAGGAAGTCGATCCTGCTCAGATCCACCACCACCGCGTCATCCACCGCATTGCTGTGCTCGGCGATGAACTCGCCGAACTGCTTATCGGAATAGGCATCGAGCTGGCCGGTGAAGCGGAACAGCACACAGCGCTGCTGACGTTCACAGCCGCCGCGGAGGGACACCGTGAGTCGTTGAAGATCGACGATCGTTCCAGGCCTCGCGCAACCCATCGCCGGCAGTGTAGTGAGCGTGGCGGCGAATGCATCAACAGCAACGAAACGTCGGCAAAGCCACGGCGCCGGCTCAGCGACGCTGGGCCATCAGGGCCACGAAGCGGCCGAAATGGTGGTCGGCGTCATGGGGTCCGGGGCTGGCCTCCGGGTGGTACTGCACCCCGAACACCGGCTGATCGCGCAGGGCCAGGGCCGCGACAGTGCCGTCGTTGAGGTTGTGATGGGTCACCGCCACCCGATCGGCGGGAAGGGAGGCGGGATCGATGGCGAAGCCGTGGTTCTGGGAGGTGATCTCCACCGAACCCGGCGAGCCGCAGGGGTGGTTGAGGCCGCGGTGGCCGTAGCCGAGCTTGAAGCTGCGTCCCCCCAGCGCCAGGCCGAGGATCTGATGGCCCAGGCAGATGCCGAACACCGGCAGATCAGGTTGCTCAAGCAATCCCCGGGCCAGGGCGATGCCGCCGTGCACGGCCGCCGGGTCGCCGGGACCATTGGAGAGGAACACTCCCTCCGGCCGCTCCGCCAGCACTTCGGCCAGGCTGGCGTTGGCGGGCAGCACCGTGACGGCGCAACCGTGGGCCACCAGCCGCTCCAGAATCGCGCGCTTGATGCCGAAATCGATCGCCACCACCCGGTAGGGCGTCGCAGGCCTGGCCTGCAGGCGGGTGTCGAAGTCGGCCCGGCAGGCCGCGCTCCAGCGGTAGGGCTCGGCCGTGCTGACCGTGGCGGCCAGGTTCAGGCCGTCCATCAGCGGGGCGTTGCGCACCCGCTCCAGCAGCTCGGCCGGGGTGGAGCCATCGCTGCTGACGGCGCCGTTGATGGCGCCCCCTTCCCGCAGTCGACGCACAAGGGCGCGGGTGTCGACCCCGCGGATGCCCACCACGCCATGGAGCCGCAACCAGCTCTCCAGATCCCCCTCGCTGCGCCAGTTGCTGGCCACAGGCGCCAACTGGCGGGCGATCACGCCGCGCACGTGGGGTCGGTCGGCCTCGAGATCCTGATCGTTGACACCGGTGTTCCCCAGCTCCGGGTAGGTGAAGGTCACCAGCTGCCCGGCGTAGCTGGGGTCGGTCATCACCTCCTGGTAGCCGGTCATGCCGGTGTTGAAGACCACCTCACCGATCGCCGTGCCCTCGGCCCCGAAGGCCAGCCCCCGCAACACGGTGCCATCGGCGAGCACCAGCACCGCCGCGCGGTGGGTGGCGGGGGGGGCATCGGCGGCGGTCTGGGGGCGCGGTGCGCCGTCGGCGACCGGAGCGCTGCTCGTGGGCATGGGGGCGGAGGCCTGTCGGAGGGGGTGCCGTGGACCGGTCAGGGAGGGGCGGGGGCCGCTGGGCCCGGGCGCCGCTGGAATCATCCTGCCGCGCCGGGCTGCAGGGCATCGCGCAACCGCAGCAGACGCTGCCAGGGCTGGCCGGCGGCGAGGGCGTCGAGGGCGGGGGCCAGGCCCGCCGCCGGGGTGGGAACCAGGCCCGCCGCCCAGAGCACCAGGGCCGTGTTGAGGGCCACCACCTCCCGCTGGGCCCGGCTGCCGCCGCCCTGAAGAACGGCTTCGAGGATGGCCCGGTTGGTGGTCAGGTCGCCGCCAAGCAGGGCCTCCAGGGGGGCGGGCTCCAGGCCCAGGGCCCCGGGGTCGAGGGTGTCGGAACGCACCGCCCCCGCCTCCACCAGGCGCAGGCTGCTCGGACCGCTGAGGGTGGCCTCGTCGAGACCGCCGTGGCCATGGATCACCACAGCCCGGCCCTGGCCGAGCAGGCTGAGGGCCTCGGCCATCGGATCGAGCTGATCCGGTGCCGCCACACCGAGAACCTGGGCCTCGGGGCGGAGGGGGTTGACCAGGGGACCGAGCTGGTTGAACACGGTGCGCACCCCCAGGCTGCGGCGCAGGGGCGCCAGGCCCACCAGGGCCGGATGCCAGCCCGGGGCAAACAGAAAGGTGACCCCCGCCGCCGCGATCGCCCCGACCACGCGCTCCGGCGGAGCCTTGAGGTCGATGCCCAGGGCTTCGAGCACGTCGGCGGAGCCGACCCGGCCGCTGGCGCTGCGGTTGCCGTGCTTGGCCACCAGGGCGCCGCAGGCGGCGGCGGTGAAGGCCACGGCGGTGGAGATGTTGAAGCTCTCGATGCCGGAGCCGCCGGTGCCGCAGGTATCCACCAACGGCTGGGCCGGACGACCCGGCGGCAGGGGCGCCGCCTGGCGCAGCACGGCGGCCATCGCCGCCAGCTCGGCGCCCGCCACCCCCTTGGCCCGCAGGGCCGCCAGCAGGGCGCCGGTGAGCACCGGGTCGAGGCCGTCGCCGATCCAGGCCTCCATCAGGGCCGTGGCCTGATCGGGCTGCAGATCCCTGCCCTGGAGCAGCTGATCGAGGAGGCGGGGCCAGGCGACGGAAGGGGGCATCGACGGGGCGGCGGCGGGTCCAGAGGCGGCGACGGGGGCGGCGCCAGGGCAGAAAAAAGGCCCGGGTGCAGGCACGCCGGGCCGGGTGATGGGGACGGGTCCACTATCACCCGAGCGAGGCAAATCTGACCATCCTCATCGCCGCGGCGCTGGCCGCGACGGGGGCTGCGGCGGCGGCCGCCAGCCGCTGAATCCCAGTGGCGGTCGATGCTGTCCCCGGCGGGGCAGGGGATCAGCGGAAGCTGACGATGGCCGGGGCGGCGGCGCCAGCGCTGGCCTCAGACCACCTCGTCGGCGGTGTCGAAGCCCGAGCCGACCGCCTCGCCCCCCACCGCCAGGCCGGGCCGGTAGCCCGCCGCCCACAGGGCCCGGGTCCGGGCCCGCAGGCTGGCCCGATCCAGACCCCAGAGCCGCAGCACCCGCTCCAGGTCGTCGCGCAGGTCAGCCGCGCCGGGAAAGCCGTCGTAGCGACTCAGCAGCCGGGCCGCATCGACCAAGTGGGCCTCGCCCGGCACCTCGGCCGCCAGCAGGGCATCCACCACCTGGCGGTCGATCGCGTGGAGGGGATGGCTCTGCTCGTCCATGGCCGGCCGCCGGGGCTGCGTAGGTTAGGCGCCGGAACCGCTGGAGCAGAGCATGGGGGCCTCGCGGCTGCGACGCACACTTGCCTATCTGCGGCCCCACCGCAGGGACGTGGCCCTCGGGGCGGTGGCGCTGGTGGTGGTCAACCTGCTGGGGGTGAGCCTGCCGTTGTTGGCGCGGCGGGTGGTCGATGGCCTGCAAAACGGATTCGCCGTCAACGACCTGCTGCGGGGGGCGGCGCTGATCATCGGCCTGGCGACGGTGATGGGGCTGGTGCGGCTGTGGTCGCGGATGCTGGTGTTCGGTGTGGGTCGCCAGGTGGAGGCCGACCTCAAGCAGCGGATCTTCGACCACCTGCTCCGCCAGGAACCGGGCTGGGTGCAGGAAACCGGCAGCGGCGAAGTGATCAGCCGCGCCACCAGCGATGTGGAGAACGTGCGGCGGCTGCTCGGATTCGCCGTGCTCAGCCTCACCAACACCGCCCTGGCCTATGCGCTCACCGTGCCGGCGATGCTGGCGATCGATCCGCTGCTCACGCTGGTGGCGCTGGGTCTCTACCCGCTGATGCTGATGACGGTGCGGCTGTTCGGCGGCCGGATGATGAAGCAGCAGCGGCGCCAACAGGAATCCCTGGCCCGGCTCAGCGACCTGATCCAGGAGGATCTCTCGGGCGTCAGTGCGATCAAGATCTATGGCCAGGAGGCGATGGAGCAGGAGGCCTTCGCCAGCCGCAACCGCGACTATCGCGACGCGGCCCTGCAGCTGAGCCGCACCCGCAGCACCCTGTTCCCGCTGCTGGAGGGGATCGCCTCGATCAGCCTGTTGCTGCTGCTGGCGGTCGGCAGCGGCCAGCTGGAGAGCGGCCGGCTGAGCATCGGTGATCTGGTGGCCCTGATCCTCTATGTGGAGCGGCTGGTCTTCCCCACCGCCCTGCTGGGTTTCACCCTCAACAGCTTCCAGACCGGCCAGGTGAGCCTCGACCGGATCGAGGCGCTGCTGCAGCGCACTCCGCTGGTGCAATCCCCGGCCCATCCCCGACCGGCGCCCCGTCCGGCCCGGGGGGAGGTGGAGGCGCGGGGCCTGTCGGTGCGCTACCCCGATGCCCGCCAGCCCACGCTGGAGGGCCTGAGCTTCCGGCTGGCCCCGGGCGAGCTGGTGGCGGTGGTGGGGCCGGTGGGCTGCGGCAAGACCACCCTGGCCCGGGCCCTGGGACGGCTGGTGGCTGTGGATCCGGGCCAGCTGTTCGTCGACGGCGTCGATGTGACCGAGATCAGCCTCAATGACCTGCGCCGCCGGGTGGCCCTGGTGCCCCAGGAGGGGTACCTGTTCACCGCCTCCCTGGCGGACAACCTGCGCTACGGCGAACCGGAGGCCCCCCTGGAGCGGGTCGAGCTGGCCAGCCGCCAGGCGCGGCTGGAGGCGGATGTGCGCGGCTTCCCCGATGGCTACGGCACGCTGGTGGGGGAGCGGGGCATCACCCTCAGCGGCGGCCAGCGCCAGCGCACCGCCCTGGGCCGGGCCCTGCTGATCGAGGCGCCGCTGTTGGTGCTCGACGACGCTCTGGCAAGCGTCGACAACCAGACGGCGGCGGCGATCCTGGCGGAGGTGCGGCAACAGCGCAACCGCACGGTGCTGATGATCAGCCACCAGCTCTCGGCCGCTGCCGCCTGCGATCGGATCCTGGTGCTGGAGAACGGGCGGTTGGTGCAGGAGGGCAGCCACCAGCAGCTGCTCGCCGAGGCCGGCACCTACCGGCGGCTGTGGGAGCGGGAGGAGGCCGAGCGGCTCCAGACGGCGGCCTGAACCAAGTGGGCCGGCGCAAGGGTGGGCTCTGCAAGCGCGCTGCGAGCGGACCCTGCGAGCGGGAAGCAAGCCGCCGGACCAGGCAGGGGCGACCAGCCGCGGTTCAACTGTTGTTGCCCCACACTCCCGATGGGTCCTGAACTCGCTTCACTGGAGCCACCGCCACTCCCGGCGCCTCGCTCCGCCGCCGCCATGACCTCCACCCCGGCCCTCAAGGGCCAGCCCTACAGCATCCGCTGCACCCTGACCTTCGGGGACATCTACCCCCAGATCCTGATCTGGATGGCGGTGATCTTCGTCAGCCTGGCGGCGGGACTGGCCCTGATGGGCACGAGCAAACCGATCTTCGCCCTGGTGGGGGTGGGATTGATCCTGGTGCTGTCGCTGCCCTTCCTGCTGTTCGCCTTCATCACCACCCTGCTCAACCACATCGCCGTGGTACCGGAACAGGCCCCCTGAAGGGCCCCCTAGGGTGGGGCGAAGGCCCGGTGCCATCGCCCCGAGCCGCCGCTTTCCAGCAGGACCGTGACCCCCGACCCCTCCGGCCACCCTCTCAACCACCGCCGCCTGAATCTGTTCAGCGATCTGCTGGCCGAACTCGGAGCCGGCAGCTCCGGCCCGCGGCCGGGCCCCCAGGAGGGCGGCCAACGCCATCAGGTGCTGGGCACGGCGATCGATGCCGCCCCCGAACCCGGCCAGGGGGAGGCCTGTTTCGGCTGCGGCTGTTTCTGGGGGGCGGAAAAGGGCTTCTGGCGCCTGCCGGGTGTGGTCACCACGGCGGTGGGCTATGCCGGCGGCCAGCGCCCCGACCCCAGCTATGAGCAGGTCTGCAGCGGTCGCACCGGCCACGCCGAGGTGGTTCGGGTGGTGTGGGACCCGGCGGTGATCGGCTTCGCCGACCTGCTGAAGCTGTTCTGGGAGTGCCACGATCCGACCCAGGGGGATCGCCAGGGCAACGATCGCGGCAGCCAGTACCGCTCCGCCATTTATGTGGACGACCCGGCCCTGCTGGCCCTGGCCGAGGCCAGCCGCAACGCCTACGGCCAGGCCCTGACGGCGCGGGGTTACGGCGCGATCACCACCGAGATCGCCAGCCAGCGCCACTTTTATCCGGCCGAGGCCTACCACCAGCAGTACCTGGCCCGCCCCGGCAGCCGGCCCTATTGCTCGGCCCAGCCCTCCGGCGTGCCGCTGGGGGCCTTCGAAGGCGCCGATTACCGGCTGCCGGAGGCGGTCTGGCAGGCCTTTGATTGGTCGATCCCCCACTGCGTGCTGCGGGGTGACAACCGGCCCATCGCCCTGCCATGAGGGCGACGCTGCGGCGCCATGGCCTTGCCCTGGGCAGGCTGGTCCTGGCGGTCCAGGTGCTGGCGCCGGCCGGCCTGGGCCTGGTGCTGCCCGCTGGGGCGGCGAAGGCGCTGCCCGGAGCCTTCCAGTCGCCCTGGTGGGAGAACTACGACGTGCGCCAGAGCTTCCTCTGCCCTGGCCAGGGTCTGGTGGTGGTGGAGCGCAACGACAGCCAGGCCTCGATCCTGTCCGGTGGGGTGCGGTTCACCCTGTTCCGCGACCAGGCGGCCGGACCTGGTTTGCTGTACAGCAGCGACAGCATGCGGCTGACGCTGCGCGACGATGAACTGACCCTAGAGCAGCTGCCCCAGCGCCTGATCTGCCACCGCACCGAAGACGCATGACACCACTACCCGATCGCACGGTGATCCTGGGGCTGCTGGCCACGGTGGTTCTGTGCTTCGCGCTGGTGTTCTGGACGGTGCGAAGCCACCCGGGTCCGGGTGGGCAGCCACTGCTCTGGCGGAACGCCGCACCGGACCGCACCGCCCCACCCCTGATCTGATGGCCGAGGAGAGCGGCGGCAACGGCCAGCGCCAGTTGCATCCCCTGCCCCGGGGACTGGTCGAGCTCTACGGGCTGCTCGCCGTGCTGTTCGTGCTGGTGCCGGAATGGATGGCGGGCGGCGCCCTGTTCGGCTTTCGCGATGGGCGCAGCGGCAGCGATCTACCGATTCCCTCCTCCGCCTGGAATCGCCTGCCGGAACTGCGTCTGGCCACCCTCAACCTGGCCCAGCTCCGGTTGCTGGCCCGCAGCGAGAGGCTGCCCGGCTATGCGGTGCTGACGCGGGACAAACTCACCGCGCGCTTGCTGCGGCGGCTGCGGCAGCGGGCCAAGCCCTCCCAGGGACGCCAGAAACCGCTGTGATACCATCGTTGATGCCGGGGCGTAGCGCAGCTTGGTAGCGCACCACTTTGGGGTAGTGGGGGTCGTGGGTTCAAATCCCGCCGCTCCGATTCGGCCAGCGACTGTTCATCCAACCGCTTTAACCCTGATCCAGCCGTTCCCTCCGGGGGACGGCTTTTTTGGTGGATGTCGTTCCTATTGGCGGCCCCGCAATGGCGGCCACACCCTGGAGCGGCCGCCGTTGATTGCAGGGCGGATGGCAGCAGCGATCGCAGCACTGATCGCCGCAGCAATCGCCGCGCCGATCGCCGCTCCGTTTGATGCCACTGATCCAGGCAGCGTGTTAATTCAGCCGCCTAATGCAAGCGCGTCAACACGTGAAAGCGCTTCAACCAGAGATTGACGCGACGCCGCAGCCGCGGCGGCACCTCCTGGGCGAGCTGCACCAGTTCCTGGGCCGCCAGCCGATGCAGGTCCCGCCCTTCCACATGCCAGAGGGCCTCGGCTTCGCGGATCAGGCGCGCCCAGGTCCGCGCCACCTGCCAACGCCGCAGCCGCAGCAGGAGCGGGTCCGGCGGGCCCTGGAGGGGTGGGGGTGGCGGAGGCCCAAGCATGGCCGAACCGCGGCAGGACTGACTCCAGACTGGGAGCGCGGGGCGCCAGGGTCCAGGGAACAGCCGGAGGGCTTCCTGGATCGGTAGAGATTGCGAAGGCCGGGACCCGCCCGATCAGGCGCTGCGGGGGAGGGCAGCCGCAGCGGCGACCTCGACCGGCACCACCGGAAATGGCATGGCCTCGGCCTCGGCGAGGGTCAGGCGGCGGCTCCAGGCGCCGCTGAGCGGTTCGTTCCAACGGAACCCGGCCTCCCGGGCGCGGTGGCGCTCGGCATAGGACAGATGGGCCCGGTAGAGCTGACGCGGCTCCCGGGCCGCCACCAGCAGCGCCTCCAGCTCCGGGCAGCGCTGGAAGACATGAACGAGGTAGAGGCAGTCGGTGAGGGCCCGATGGGCGGCCCAGACCGGCACGCCATAGGCCAGCGCCAGATCCCGCACCGAGGGAGCGGCTCGCAGCTGACGATCCGCCGGCCAGCGGATGTCGTCCATCGAGCAGATCCAGGGGAGGCCGAGATCGGGAAGGTCCCCGTGGCCGAACCACTGGCGATCGAAGGCGGCGTTGTGGGCCACCACCGCATCGGCGCTGGCCACCATCGCCAGAAAGAAGGAGCGGGCCGCCTCCAGCGGTTGCGGCAGGCGGGTCACCGCCGCCGGGATGCCGTTGATCGCCTCGGCGGGGTTGGCCTGGGTGGGCAGCAGGAAGGAGATCTGCTGCAGCACGGCGCGGCTGGGCAGGTGGAACAGCACCGCGCCGACCTCGATGCAGTCGCCCTGGGCGGGGCTGAGGGCGGTGGTCTCGGTGTCGAGGATGAGCAGCCGTTCAGGGGCACCGCTGGGGCGACGGGCCGAAGCCAGGCTGGGCAGGGACGGAGATGGGGGCGGCTGCGGGAGAGGGGTGTCCGGGGCCGGGGTAACGGCGGAGTCCGGGGCCGAGGTGGCTGCCGAGACCTGGGCCGGGGTGGCGGCGTCGGGGACGGCATGAGCGGCCGGAGCGGATGGGGCCTCCGCCTCAACGACCGATGCGAGGGGAGCCGGCAGGGGCCCGTCCGCGGCGGTGGGAAGCTCGGGCTCCTGGGGCTCAGGATGAAGGGGCTGCTCTTCCGGGAGTTCAGGCGAGGGAGACAACGGTGCCTGCAGGGCTGGCGGCGGCGTCAGCGGCGTTGGCGGTGGAGGGGCCGAACCGCGATCGGCCGGAGCCAGGCAGGCCAGCAGATCAGCCTGGTCCCAGAGGCTGGGTTGCTCGGCCATGGCGACATTCCCTGAAGCCCCAGTGTCTCAGGGCGTGCAAGCCGGCTTCAGGGCCTCAGACGCCGGGCGCCATGGGGGTGAGCGAGGCAGAAGACGCAACGCATCCGAAGCTGTTGGAGCCGAGCAGCCTCCCCACAGGAAACCCGGATCCGCTGGAGTGCGGCGATGGCTGGGCAGCGCTTGAAGTGCGGCGATCCGCCCCCGGGCTGGCCCCAACGCCATTCGCCCCGAGGGGCGCCCTGCCTAGGGTGAAGGCCGTTGTGGCAACAGGCCGATGGCCCGAACCCTCGCCCCCGGCGATCCCATCCCCCCGATCGCCCTGGAGGACGCCGAGGGGGTGTTGCGCCGCTCCGACCAGCTGGACGGGCGGGCCCTGGTGCTGTTCTTCTACCCGAAGGACGACACCCCGGGCTGCACCGCTGAGGCCTGCGCCTTCCGCGACAGCTACGCCGACCTCAAGGCGCTGGGGGCGGAGGTGTGGGGCGTGAGCGGCGATGACGCCAACAGCCACCGCCGCTTCGCGGCTCGCCACCAGCTGCCGTTTCCGCTGCTGGTGGATCGCGGCAATGGCCTGCGCCAGGCCTTCGGCGTGCCGGCGGTGCTGGGGTTGCTGCCCGGCAGGGTGACGTTCGTGATCGATGGCGACGGTGTCGTGCGCCATGTGTTCAACAACCTGCTCGATGGCGCCGCCCACCGCCAGGAGGCGCTCGCGGCCCTGCGGCGCCTGGCCCCATCCGGGGCAGGACAGGGCGGTGGCTGAACGACCCTGGCGCCAGGTGGGGCCGCTGTGGTGCCTCGACCCTGATCCAGCCAGTGGGGGTCGTGCGATCGGCAGGATCGAATTCATCGGCGGCAGCTACCTGGCGGCCACACCCCAGCTGAGCTACAGGCGCCTGCTGGAGGCCCTGGCCGGCATGGGCTGGGCGGTGCGGGCCTGGAGTTATGTGCCTGGCTTCGATCACCAGGCCCAGGCCAATGAGGCCTGGAGAGTGTTCCGCAGCGACCGGGAAGCTGCGGTGCGGCGCGCCGGTGGCTTCGAGGCGGACAGCCGCGAGCCGCTGCTGCGACTGGGCCATAGCCTTGGCTGCAAGTTGCATCTGCTGGCGCCGGATGGCGGCCGGCGCGGCGATGGACTGGTGGCACTGAGCTTCAACAACTTCGCGGCGGAGCGGTCGGTGCCGCTGCTGGCCGAGATGGGAGCGCAGTTCGGCTTTCGCAGCGAATTCAGCCCGTCGCCGGCTGAAACCTTGGCGCTGGTGCGACGCGACTACCGCCAACCGCGCAATCTGCTGGTGCGGTTTCGCAGCGATGGACTCGACCAGAGCCGTGAATTGCTCGCGGAGCTGCGCCAACGCGCCGGCGATCGCAGCCGGCTGGTCGAACTGCCAGGGGATCACCTCACCCCGGCCAGTGCCGGGCTGCGCCGCAATCTTCTCGGGGAGTGGGCCGATGACCCGGCCAGACAGCGGCGATTCGATCGCCTGGCGGAAACCCTGCTCAGCTGGGCGGGCGAGGAGCGGGCGGCGGTGGCATTGGGCAGCGCCGGCCGCGCCGGTGTAGATCCGCCGACGCCGTGATTGACAAGGCCCGATCGATCACCAAGGTAGGGCATAGCAAGCAAACGATCCCGTCAACAGCCATGGCATCCGTCAACCAATCAGCACTGGTCAAGGCCTACGTCGAGGCCTGGGAGCGCAGCTTTGACTACGCAGGCCGCAGCAATCGCGGCGATTACTGGTGGTTTGTGCTGGCGAATACGCTGGTGCTGTTCGTGCTCAATCTGATCGGCACCCTGATCGGCGTCATCTGGGTGATCGCCAATCTCTACCTGCTCGCCCAGTTCGTGCCGCACCTGCCGCTGGCGATCCGCCGGCTTCGCGATGCCGGCAAAGACTGGCAATGGATCTTCGTGACCATCACCGGGATCGGTGCCCTCTGGGTGCTTTATCTGCACACCCTGCCATCCGCGGGGCTGCTTGGCGGCGGCTGAACGCCGGGGGTGAGTGGGGAGTTAGAGCGAGGCCGGCGGGCGGTTGGGCGGAGAGGGGCGATCGAATGGCTAAAGCCCGGGGAGTTACAGGCTGCTGGTGCTGATGGAGGGTCTGGGGAGTAACGCTGGCCATCACCTGCCCGCAGTGATCTATGGGAAAAGCTGGTCTGAGGGATCAGTGAATCTGCGGTGGCGGCTCAGGTGAATGGCCGTGCTAGGGGGTGGCAGCATTGTCGGGAACAAGTAGGGGCAGGATCCTTTCTGTAACCATCGCCAGCACATCAGACGAAGCACGCTCAATCAGCTTCGCCTTCCTGGCACGCCAGTCAAGGCGCTTCAACTGATCTGCAAGGACAACACCGACCACACCACTGCCCTCAGGCAATGCCACTTCAAACGGATAACCCTTGATGCGTGATGTCACTGGACAAAACAAGGCCAAGCCAACCTTCGCGTTGTAGGCCTTTGGAGAGATCACCAAAGCAGGACGCCGTCCAGCCTGCTCACTACCCGTCTGCGGCGTGAACTCCAGCCATACCAAGTCACCCCGATCAGGGACATACGCAGCAGTCAACAGAAGATCTCCGCACCGACAGCAGAGCCCGTATCGATAGAGGAATGGAGGTTCTCCTCGGAGACCTCTGCCAAGAGATCGTCGAGGCTGAGGCGAGCAGGAACCGACAGCTTCACGACAAGCTCGCCATCCTTGGCACTCAAGTTAACTTCAGAGCCAGCGCCAAGGCCAATCTCCTCAGCCAAGCCCCGCGGGATCCGCACCCCAAGACTGTTTCCCCATTTCTGGACCCGTGTCTGCACAGCAACCCTGCGGCTATACAGAGAGTATACCAGTTCTGGGCTGCAAATGCTTCGCTCCCATCTCTCTGACGCTTGCCATCACCTGGCCGCCAAGAGGAAGGAAGTTCAGCAAAGATCATCAGGGGGCGGCTCAGGTGTATGGCATTGTTAGCCGATCCTGGCTGAGTGTAGGATGACACACCACATCTACCCAAATCTCCATAAGCGCTGCAGAGCTGACCTGAGCCTACTGCAAAACATGGGCTTCTTGCTGATCTTAGAGCGAGCTCGTCGATTTCTCCATGAGTTCCTTGCATTTCTGGCAAATGTATAGGCAAAGCCAATCAGCTCATGGGTTAGCTTGCTCATGGGCTTAACTATGATTGGGTTCTGATTGTAATCTGCGTAGAGCTCCTCTCTTCTTGTCTGCATATCAATAACATTCAGCCTGGCGCATCTTAGAACTCCTTCCTCTTGCTTGGATTGCAAATACGTCTCTAAAATGTCCCGAGAAGCAAGAGACTCATGAGTTAGTTGAAAGTCCGTAAACCTCTTCACCTTATAGTCTTCAGGGTAAATTGGAACACAAGCCTCTTCACCCTTAGAGTTGACTAGTTCTAAGAGATATATTGCGTTTCCACCGTACGCTCTTCCTTTGTGGGTTAATCTTATTGGCTGTGCTATTGCAGTAAGATAGTTCATAAAGAACAACTCATACGCCCTTCTTATCCGAATTGGTTTCTTTACATGATACAGGCCTTCTCCTGTCGACAGGACAATTCTGATCTTATTCATTCTCTCCACTTTGAACATTGGCCTGAGATCGAGAGTCTTCATACTCATGCTATAAAAGTCCACTGGGTCGTACTCCTTGGTGTACACCTCAAAGGGCTTTAGAATTAATGGGTCAGCCTCAAGTCTCTCTAATACCAAAAAGCAATTTGAGGCGAGCCTTAAATATATATCGTAGATTGCTACTGCTTTATCTTTCAGATTCTCAAGAGTGATGCCTTTTATGTACCCGTCTTTGCAAGAAATGCTTGATGGAACCAGGGTGAAACTGCCTCTTATCTGTATTCCCGACTTAAGGCGAAAAGTTAAGGCCGTATATATAAGACTGATTATTGTAGCCCACGCTGTCAGAACGGTTACCCAGAAAATGATTTCCTCGTTACTGAGATGAAACGGTTTCATGGTAGGTATAACATGATTCGGCTAACGGCATGGATAGATCGTGCGAAGCCACGATCTATCCGGTGTTGGACAAGCCCCACACCACTGGGGCCTTTCAAGACAGGAGAAAGATCGGGGCTCTTTTAAAGTCAGCCTAGTCTTTCATGTAGGTACAAATGCTTAATGCCGTGCTGCATGGGCGTCTGAGAGCATCGTGAGGTAATTTTAGGCACAATCCAAGCCCATCAGGCGAGATCCCTCAGATCTGCCTGTGCTAGT
>JBIKKX010000037.1:0-31397 GCA_044360135.1 Cyanobium sp. | reverse complement strand
CGGTGCGGGCTGATCGACTGCGGCAGAACGAGTATCGGGCATTGGGGGCACTGAGACCCGCCGAGCGAACCCAATGCTGACAGCCTCGCCAAGGGCTATCGGGACAGACTTTTAGGCGGCCCTGGGGTGGCGGCCAGGCTGCCCAGGCCTGTTTTCAGGCGCAGCAGGTGGGAGAGAAGGCGATCAAGGCGCTGCTGGCAGCCGATGACCGTGACCTCCGCAGCCATTCACTCAGCGCCCAACCCGTTCATTGTCTCCGAAACCCTCCGCGTAGACGAGCAGGTTGGTATCCAGAGCGGCCCGCATCAGTTGTAAAGCTCCTCACGCCGCCAGGTGCGGGGTTCGCGGCTGGCGGTCTGACTTGCCAGCCGCACCAAAAGAACACGGCGAGAGGCCGCCATCCCTGCGCGGCTCGCGCTGGCCGGATCGAGGGTTGCGACGGGTCGTCGATGGGAGAGCACGGTGAAGGTTTGGCCCCGGACCACTTCACGCAACAGGGCGGAAAAAGAGCGGTTGGCCTCGGTCGCACTGACAACAGCAGACACTCGGCGCAGCAGCTGGCCTTTCCTACGCCCCGTCCTGAATGTGCTGGCCTGCAGCTGACTCGCGTCAGCCTTTGCCCGAGGGTGGGGAGCCTGGGGGGGACCGGCTTGCAGGCCGGATGGCGGGATCAAGGAAAGCAGGACACAATATCGCCATGGTCTTGTTCTGATGATCCACCGATTCAGCCGCGCCGGCACTGCCAGGCTTCTCTATGCCCCCTTGGCCCTGCTGGTGGCCTTGCCGGCGGCGGCGCTGCAGCGAGTGCCCGGCGCACCCAGCCAGCCGGCGGAGGCCCTGGTGGCCCAGGCTAAGGCAGAGATTCCGGCGGAAGTGCAGCGCTGGTTTGACGACGCCAAAGCCGCTAATGCCAGGGGTGATGCGGCGGATGCCTTGCGGCTGCAGAAGCAGGTGATTGCTTGGTTGGTTGCCAACCCAGAGGCACCCGTTATTTTCAAAGGAAGAGCATTCATCAATCTGGGAGCATTTCTTGCCCGAACAGGCCAAAATAAAGAGGCTCTGGCACCGACAGCGGCGGCTATTCAGCTGCTGAGGTCATTGAATAGCAGCCAATCGGAAGCGCAGCGATTTTTAGCCCTCGCCCTGAGCAACCAGGCCCTCTGGTATACCAACCTGGGCCGCCGACAGGAGGCGCTGGCGCCCACGGAAGAAGCGTTGAAGATCTATCGCGAGCTTGCGAAGACCAACCCGGCGTACCAGGGTGCACTTGCCGGATCCATGACAACCCTGGGCGTGCGCTACAGCGAACTGGGCCGGCCCCAGGAGGCGCTGGCCCCCTCGGAAGAAGCGGCAAAGATCTATCGCGAACTGGCGAAGACCAACCCGGCGTTCTTTGGCGATCTTGCATTTCCCCTCCACAACCTGGGCATTTGGTATAGCAATATCGGCCGTCGTCAGGAGGCACTAGCCCTCACCGAAGAGGCGGTGAAGATCCGTCGCGAGCTAGCGAAGACCAACCGGGCCTACCTGGGTGCACTTGCCGGATCTCTTACCAACCTGGGCATGCGCTACAGCGAAGTGGGCCGCTCCCAGGAGGCGCTGGCCCCTACGGAAGAAGCGGCAAAGATCTATCGCGAACTGGCGAAGACCAACCCGGCGTTCTTTGGCGATCTTGCATTTCCCCTCCACAACCTGGGCATTTGGTATAGCAATATCGGCCGTCGTCAGGAGGCACTAGCCCTCACCGAAGAGGCGGTGAAGATCCGTCGCGAGCTAGCGAAGACCAACCGGGCCTACCTGGGTGCACTTGCCGGATCTCTTACCAACCTGGGCATGCGCTACAGCGAAGTGGGCCGCTCCCAGGAGGCGCTGGCCCCTACGGAAGAAGCGGCAAAGATCTATCGCGAACTGGCGAAGACCAACCCGGCGTTCTTTGGCGATCTTGCATTTCCCCTCCACAACCTGGGCATTTGGTATAGCAATATCGGCCGTCGTCAGGAGGCACTAGCCACCACTGAAGAAGCGGTGAAGATCTATCGCGAGCTAGCGAAGACCAACCAGGCCTACTTGGGTGCACTTGCCGGATCCCTGACCAACCTGGGCATCCGCTACAGCGAGTTTGGCCGCCGCCAGGAGGCACTGCCCCCCACGGAAGAAGCAGTAAAGATCTATCGCGAGCTAGCGAAGACCAACCCGGCGTACCAGGGTGTGCTTGCCGGATCCATGACAACCCTGGGCGTGCGCTACAGCGAACTGGGCCGCTCCCAGGAGGCGCTGGCCCCCACGGAAGAATCGGCAAAGATCTATCGCGAACTAGCGAAGACCAACCCGGCATACCAGGGTGGCCAGGCCATGGCCCTGATCAACTTCGGCACGTTCTTGAGCGAACTGGGCCGCCGCCAGGAAGCACTACCCCCCACAGAGGAGGGGGTAAAGATCTTTCGCGAGCTAGCGAAGACCAACCCTGCGTACCAGGGCGATCTGGCCACGGCCTTGAACAACCTGGGCGTGCGCTACAGCGAACTGGGCCGCCGCCAGGAGGCGCTGGCCCCCACGGAAGAAGCGGTGAAAATCCGTCGCGAGCTAGCGAAGACCAACCCGGCGTCCCAGGGCAATCTGGCCATGGCCTTGAACAACCTCGGCAAGTTCTTGAGCGAACTGGGCCGCCGCCAGGAAGCACTACCCCCCACAGAGGAGGCGGTAAAGATCTTTCGCGAGCTAGCGAAGACCAACCCTGCGTACCAGGGCGATCTGGCCACGGCCTTGAACAACCTGGGCGTGCGCTACAGCGAACTGGGCCGCCGCCAGGAGGCGCTGGCCCTCACGGAAGAAGCGGTGCAAATCCGTCGCGAGCTAGCGAAGACCAACCCGGCGTACCAGGGCGATCTGGCCATGGCCTTGAACAACCTCGGCAAGTTCTTGAGCGAACTGGGTCGCCGCCAGGAGGCGCTGGCCCCCACGGAAGAAGCGGTAAAGATCCGCCGCGAGCTGGCGAAGACCAACCCGGCGTACCTGGGCGACCTGGCCACGGTCTTGAGCAACCTGGGCGAGAACTACAGAAACCTGGGCCGCCGCCAGGAGGCGCTTGCCCCCACCGAAGAAGCGGTGAAGATCAGCCGCGAGCTGGCGAAGACCAACCCGGCGTACCTGGGCGATCTGGCCATGGCCTTGAGCAACCTGGGCGTGAGCTACAGCAAACTGGGTCGCCGCCAGGAGGCGCTTGCCCCCACCGAAGAAGCGGTGAAGATCCGCCGCGAGCTAGCGAAGACCAACCCGGTGTACCTGGGCGATCTGGCCATGGCCTTGAGCAACCTGGGCTTGCGCTACAGCGAACTGGGTCGCCGCCAGGAGGCTCTTGCCCCCACCGAAGAAGCGGTGAAGATCTATCGCGAGCTAGCGAAGACCAACCCGGCCTACCTCGGCGATCTGGCCAAGGCCCTGAACAACCTGGGCTTGCGCTATAGCCAACTGGGACGCCGCCAGGAGGCGCTGGCCCCCACGGATGAAGCGGTGAAGATCAATCGCGAGCTAGCGAAGACCAACCCGGCGTACCAGGGCGATCTGGCCACGGCCTTGAACAACCTGGGCGTGAGCTACAGCAAACTGGGTCGCCGCCAGGAGGCGCTGGCCCTCACGGAAGAAGCGGTGAAGATCAATCGCGAGCTAGCGAAGACTAACCAGGCGTACCTGGGCGATCTGGCCACGGCCTTGAACAACCTGGCACTTATCCAACTCCAATTAGGCCAACCCGAGATCGCCCGCAATGCCTATGAGGAATCGATAGCGATCCTCCGCCCCCTGGCGTCCAGCAATCCAGCGTTTCAGGAGAACCTGCAACGCTCGTTGAACAACCTGGAGAATCTCAATCGCCAGGAGGGCATCCGCAGCGGAGCTACCCGGGTGTTGGGAGCTGCGGACGTGAGCTACCTCCCTAGGAACGATCCCACCACCCCCGTGAAGCGTGCAGTGGTGCGCCTCTGGCCCACATTCAGTGGGAAGAATGCCGGTATCGGCCTGTTGGGCACGGGTTTTGTGGTGCGGCGCCAGGGGGATCTGG
Organism: Cyanobium sp.; assembly: GCA_044360135.1. Classification (GTDB taxonomy): domain Bacteria; phylum Cyanobacteriota; class Cyanobacteriia; order PCC-6307; family Cyanobiaceae; genus Cyanobium. The sequence continues at coordinate 27,340 of JBIKKX010000037.1, read as the reverse complement.
CCTGGATCGCCACCGCGTTGCATGTGGTGCGGGAACCCGATGGCAACAACGTGGCCACCAAGGTGGAGGCGGAGCTGTTCACCGGCCCTCTGCCGCCGGGGCTGGAACGGCCGCGGCTGGAGGTGGTGCTCAACCCGGGCACTCCGTTGCCGGAGAGTGGTGATGAACCGATCCTGCTGGAGGTGCGGGGCCTGCCACCTGATGTGCTGCCCCTGCCGCTGGCCAAAACCCCCGCCCAAGGGGTGCTGATGATCGTGGGTCATCCCACACAGCCCGGTCCCTGGACCGTGGTGCGCTACCCGCTGCTGACGAGCAACGAAGCAGCCCTGCTGCTCGCTGGCGGATTGGCATCCGGGGCTTCCGGTTCCCCGGTGCTCAGTGCCTCCCAGCAGGTGGTGGGGGTGGTATACGACTCCCCCGAGGTATCGAAAAACCGCCCGATCGCCCAGACCTGGGCGTTTCCCGTGAAGGCCCTGGCCGAGAAGATGAAGTGATGGGGTTCCTTCTGAAGGCCGTGATCAATCCACAGCGTTGCTTTGCCCATGCCGCTAGCGGTCTCAGCGCCGCTGGTCTTCTGTTGGCCCTCTGCGCAGCGGCTCCGGCATCCGCTGCTCCGCCGCCCTGCCCCAGCCGGGAGGATCCCCGCAGCACGGCCTATCAGTTCCGGGAGCAGATGGATCGCTGCGAAGGGATCCGCGGCAGCCGCCCTATCGCGGCGGTGGGCCTGCGATTGGCCAGCTACACCATCGGGCTTCCCCGGAGCGAGGGGCGGTCGGAGCGGGGCGAGGTGTTTCGCTTGCAGGTGCCCGCAGGCCCCGACTCCCCGGCGGTGTCCGTGCAGGCCCTCGGTGGCGACTACCAGATGACCCCCCTGCGGCTGGGCAGCCCCCGTCAGGGCTGGCGTGCCTTTGAGTGGGGTGCCGGCTTGATCCAGCGGGAGCAGATCAGCGCCAGCCAGCTGCGTGCCACGGCGCTGATGCGCCAGCCGGGGGATGCGGATCAGTGGCTGCCGGTCAAGTTCACCCCCGCCGGCGTCTACAGCCTGGTGATCGCCAGCAACGGCGCCCTGCCTGTGGCGACTGTACGCATCCTCGGCCCGGGCAGCCGGGTAGTGAAGGAATGCTCGGGTCCCACCCGGTTGGAGACGGAGCTCCTTTGCCGCTGGGATGGCCGCAACGATCCCGCCGGCACCTATCGCCTCGTCGCCCGCTCCTCTGAGGGCGGTGGTGCCTTGCTGAACGTGACCCTGCGCCACGACCCCCGCTGGTTGACGCGCTGATGGGCACTGGGCGGTGGCGATCGCGGCTGCGCTGGCCGCTGCTGCGGGCTGATCCCCGCGCCCTGCTGGGCCTCGGGCTTTGCGGCCTGGCCTGGGGGGTGGCGATCGCTCCGCAACGCCAACCGCTGGAGGGTGCGCTGCGGGCCAGTGCCCTGAGCTTTGCGCTCAAGCCCGCGGAGGAAGGGAGCGGCAACACGCCCCAGGGATTTCTGGTGGTGCGCCGGGTGCGCAGCTTCTCGATCAAGGAATTGGGGAAGGGAGCGCCGTTGGAGGTTCCCTTTCGTGGTCAACGGTTGCCGTTGGCCGGCGGCAGTGCCCTTTCGATCACCGCCTCGGTGGCTGAGCCGCTGGAGCTGCGGATCGCCCTGCCCCCCGGCACACGGGTGGAGAACCTGCAGCCGGAGGGTAAGGACCAGCTGGTGGTGGATCTGCTGCCCCCCGCCACGTCGAGTCCTGGGGCAGGGGGCGCGGAGCTCACGGTGATCCCGCCGCTTGGGGGAGGAACGCCGGAAGCGAGCGGCGCGGCGGCTCTGCAGGCGGTGTTTCAGCAGCCCGGCCAGCCGCCGAGGGGCTTGACGCCGCCGGAGGCGCAGTTCGTGCTTCCCCTCGCGGGCGGTACCCGCTTACGCCTGCAGCGCACCGACCCCAACACGCCGGTGGTGTTCGAACCCAACATTCGCGTCTCGGAGGTGCAGTTCAGCAGCGAACGGGCGAGCTTGTTTGATCAGACGCCGATCAGCTTCTCCACGCTTCGCTCCGGCACGCTGCACCTGGGCCGCATGGCCCCCCTGAGCCTGCGGCCGGATCAGTTTCTGCAAATCGATCCCCCGGGCATCGGTGTAATCACCAGCCTGCGGGCGGAGCAGGGCCAACTGGCGGTGGAAGTGGTGGGGGAAACCCAGAGAATCCGCAACGGCCTCAGCCAGAACCATCCCACCACCGTTGTGCAGGGCACCCTGCTCAGTCGCCACCTCTCACCCGATCAGATCAGCGGCTTCTTTGGCTTCCTCGCCGGTGTGATCAGCAGCCTGGTGCTTACGCTTTTCAAGGGGGATTGAGCCCCCGCCCGCCAGCGGCGAAGGGCAACGCATTCTCCACCCCCAGCCAACTGCCCCCGTGCGCAGCCTCAACGCCGAGGTGAGCCAGGAGGGCCCTCCTTCAGTTGTTCTAGACAGTGGCCCGTGAATAGGGCAGGTCATTCGCCCCTCCTCCTCCCAGCAGTGACGGTGGTTTCAGCCCGCCTCCAGCCAGGCATTGAGGCCTTCCGGCCCCTGAAAGTCGAGCAGGGCCTCGGCGAGGGCTTGCAGCCGCGGCAGCGGCAGGGCGCGGATCTGAGCTTCCTGGTCTGGAGTAAGGCCGCCGCAGCGCCGGCGAAGTAGCCGCAGGGTGATGTCGAGTTCGCCGGCTTGGAGCCCTTGCTCCAAGCCCTGTTCCCGTCCCCGCTTTTCCCCCAGCCCAAAGATCTCTCGGTAGGCCACGCTCTGGGTGAAATCGTCAAGGGTGATGCCGCCCATGGCGCAGATCTCCGGGATGGGACGTGATCGAAACCGTGCCAATAGGATAGCGGCGGTGGCATCGGCGATCTGGGCTTCTTGGTCGCTGCCAGCCACCTGGGCGCGGATCTCGGCAGTGGTGGCCGGCAGCCGCTCCTCTTTCTCCAGCAGCAACGCCAGGGTGCGGAGCAACGGTGACGCCTCGGGATTGCGCAGGGCCGGCTGAAGTTCCAACCAGCACACCCGCCGCTCCAGAAATTCCGACACTGGCTCCGGATCGCCGAACGCCATGGCGCGGGAGGGGCAGATCACCACCACCCGCCAGTGGCGAATCGTGGTGTGCTGCAGCAGGAAACGGCCGCTATCGGCATAGAGCCGCAGGAAAAATCCTGGATCGGCGGCCATCTGGGCCTCCAGGATCAATGCCGGCATGTCGCCGCGAGTCTGAGGCGCCAGAAACAATCCATCGGGCCGGTGTTCCAGCGCTTTGAACACCGGCGCCAGGAAGCGATAGCCTCTTGCATCAGGCGGTAGATCGTCGAGAAGCTGCAGGATGCGATCGGGCTGGTGCTGGAACAACCAGAAGAACAGTTTGTCGCTGGCGGTCATCGCAGTGGCTGGCCAGACCCCATCCTGGCGGCCTTCAGCCCCGACGGCAGGCGCCTCGTCTCCGGCTCAGACGACAACACCCTGCGCCTCTGGGATGCCGCCACTGGCCAGCCGATTCTTTTCCCGCGGTAAGAGGCCTCTGAACAACGCCTGGCAATTCAGTGGTGTGAGTTCATCTGGCCCAGCCGCGAAACGTCGTCAACAGGAGCGCAGCAGCTCACTGTTCTCCCCTCTCCCAAGGATTCTTTCCCATTGAGGAGCAATTCCCGCCGAACCATCCCCTGAAAGGATTGCAAACTCCTGCGAATCAGGCACTCCACCAGCGGAATGCTGGCCTCGCGCTGCTCAACCCCGGGAACGTCAGGCCCCCGCCACCCCCCGAACACCTGTTGTTGCTATCCCTTCCGAGCCCCAGGGATCTGCCTGCACCTGCCGCGCGGCAGCACGGCGATCTGCGCCAATGGCTTGCTGCACAGCGGCGTGAGCCGCCATCCACGGAGCGACAACCGGACCTGGAGACGCATTTCAACCCCTGCCCGCGCATTTGGGGCCGGCCTGCGCCCCCCTGCTGGGGGTCGTCAGCCTGGCGCCCTTGAGAATGATCCCTCCCCTGGGCCTGCTGATGGAGTTTCTGGCTGATGGCCTGAACCGCTGGGGGTCGCCCCTGCTCCTGGCGCTGCCTGCCGGTCCGCCTGGGCATGCGGCGGGCACGGTGCTGCCTCGTGGTTTCTTTCTGGCCCTTGGGCTGATCTATCTGGCGGCCCTGGCCCTCGATCGGCTCGCCGAACGGTGGCGGCTGCCCGGTGCTGCGGCCGTGTTGCTGCTCGGGCTTGCCCTCCATCAGCCCCTGCAGGGTTACCACCACATCCGGCCGGAGCAGGTGGAGACGGTGGAGCGGATCAGCCTGGCGCTGCTGATCTTCTATGCCGGCCTCGGCACCGACCTGCGGCGCATCCGGGGCCATGTGGGTCGCGGGCTGCGGCTGGCCCTGGTCGCGGTGCTCGCCACCCTGGCGATCACCACCCTGATCCTGGTTGGCTTCGCCGCTCCGCTGGCCGCCGGCTTGCGCCTGGGTGGTGCCGCCGGCCTGCCCATCGCGGTCGCCGCCCTCACCGCCGCCAGCCTCACCGCCGTCGACACCGCCTCCCTGGAGGACCAGCTCAAGACCCTGGGCCATGCCATCAGCGGCCAGCTCCGCCAGCTGCTGCAGTTCGAGGCCGCCCTCAGCACCCTGATCTCCCTGTTGAGCTTCGGCCTGATCGCCGGGATGTTTCAGCTCCATGGCCATGACCATCCCCTCGGCCTGCAGGCGGAGGTGGCGGTCACCATGCCGCCCCAGCTGCTCAAGGTGCTGCACCATCTGCTCGCCGGACTGCTGGGCGGCATCTGCGTGGGGGCCTGCGCTCCCACCCTGATCAATCGCCTGGTGCGTTCCGAGGCCCACCTGCTGCTGCTGGCCATCGCCGTGGCCTTCGTGGCCTTCGGCTTCGGCCAGCATCTTGGCGGCGGCGGACTGGTGGCCGTGTTCGTGACCGGCATGTGGCTCTCAAACGGCCGCTACCGCTTTCACCCCTTCGATCAGCACGCCCTGCGCCGCTCCCTCCATCCCCTCAACACCGCCGCCGAATTCACCGTGCTGCTGCTGCTTGGGCTGATCGTGGTGCCGGACGACCTGATTCGGGTGCTGCCCCTCGGCCTGCTGCTGGCCCTCAGCCTGACGGTCAGCCGTCTGGTGGGGGTTCAGTTGGCGCTGCCGGGCGCCTCGATCAGCCCGACCGAGCGGCTGTTCATCGCCTGCTGCGGCCTGCGCGGTGCCGTGCCGCTCAGCCTTGGGCTGGGTCTGGCCGAGGTGCTGCCCCACCTGCGCGGCGTCTCCCCGAGCAGCAGCGAACACCTCGGCGCCGATCTGGTGGCGGCGATCTTCCTGGCGGTGCTGTTCAACCTGCTGCTGCAGAGCGCCCTGTCCCGGCTGGTGGGGCACCGCCTGCCCCCCCTGCCTGCCGCCGCCGTCTCCCACGAGGAAGCCGGCGACCAGTCCTGAGCTGGCAGTCCGGGCCCAGCCCCGCGCCGGCCCTCAGGCCCCGCCGGCGGCAGGGGCGGCAGCGGCTGAAAACGGGCCACGGGCCACGATCGCGGCGATCCCCAGCCGCTCCCGCCACTCGGCCAGCGGCAGCGCCCAGCCCTGCTCCCAACGCTGGGCGAGCAGCGGCGCGCTGCTGGAACCCAGCTCCAGCCCATAGGCCACCGCCAGCCCCAGGTCCGGTTCGCCGGCCACCGCTCCATCCAGGCAGCGGTGCATCAGGTCGGCTCCCACCAGCATGGCGCTGCCGGGCCAACGCAGCTGCATCACATTGATGGCGCTCAGGGCCGCCTCGCCCGCCACCGTGGGCGGACAGCCGCTCACCACGTGCCAGAGGTCGTGGGTGTGGCGCACCCGCTGGTGCAACCACCGGTCGTCGCCATCGGTCCCGGCCTCAAGCACCGGTTCGGGCAACGGCCGGCCGCCGGCATCGGCGAACCAGCGGGCATAGCTGTGGCCGAGGCTGCCGGGCGGCAGGGCCAGCAGCGCCTCGGTGCTGGGCCACGACCCCCAGTAGCGCTCGGCCACCAGGGGCTGGATCGCCGGATCGGCCCGCAGCGCGGCGCGGGCCGCATCGGCGGCCGGGGTGCGGTAGCTGCGGGTCAGCAGGTCAAAGCCGTGGGGGAGATCGTTGGGGTTGTCGGCCAGGGCCGAAAGGTCGGTGGCGAGATGGAGCAGCTCACGGCGCTGGGCCAGGCGCATGGCATCAGAGAACGGGAACCCACTCTGACCCCACAAGCCAGGCGCGGATTGGGCCATCGCTGCTGGCGGCCCGATGCCCCGAATCGAGATCGAGCAAGCTGGGGAGCCGCGCCTCCGGCCCGATGCTCCGCTTCCTGCTCAACCTGCTCTGGTTCGTGCTCGGCGGTGCCTTGATGGGGCTGGGCTGGTGGCTGGCCGGACTGGTGGCGGCCATCTCGATCATCGGCATCCCCTGGGCGCGGGCCTGCTTCGTGATGGGAAGCTTCTCGTTCTGGCCGTTCGGCTACGAGGCGGTCAGCCGCCGCGACATCACCGGACAGCTCGATTTCGGCACCGGCCCCCTGGGGCTGGTGGGCAACGTGATCTGGTTCCTGCTGGCCGGCTGGTGGCTGGCGATCGGCCATCTCAGCTCGGCGCTGGCGTGCTTCGCCTCGATCATCGGCATTCCCTTCGGCATCCAGCACCTCAAGTTGGCGCTGATCGCCCTGGCCCCGATCGGTCTGCAGGTGGTGCCGGTGCGGCGGTGAGGGCTGGCGGGTACGCCTGATCGGGGGGCGGTTCGGAGGCAAGCGAGTCGGCTGGCCCTGCCTAGGACTGATCAACAGCGGACACACCCTCCAGCGATGGCTGAGTTGGCCGATGGCGTTGCGGAGCAGCCCACCCCCCCTCCACCCGAACGCTCGCCGGCCCCGCCGCCGCTCAGCAGTGGCGACCATGGGCGGCAGCTGATCCAGCAGCAGCTGCGCCGGCTGGCCAAGCTGCGGCCGGAGGTGCTGGCCGATCACGACCCGGAGCCCCTGCACCAACTCCGGGTCAGCCTGCGGCGGCTCCGCACCGCCCTGGGCCAGTTCGCGCCGGCCCTGGACCTGCCCGCCGGGGTGGATGGGCGGGGCATCGCGGCGCTGGCGCGGCGCACCGGCCGCTGCCGCGATCTCGATGTGCTCCGCCTGCGGCTGCGCGATCAGCTGCTGCCGCGGCTCCCGGCCAGCGAGCGGCGGCGCCTGGCCGGGGCGATGGGGCGCCTGGAGCGCGAGCGCACTGAGGCCTTCGCCACCCTGGTCGAGACGCTGCAGGCTGGGCGCTACCGGCGGCTGCTGAAGCGCCTGCACCGCTGGCAGCAACGGCCGCGGTTCACGGCCCTCGGGGTGCTGCCCCTGGCCCCCTGGTTGTTCGAGTGGCAGGCGCCGTTCAGCGCCGGGTTGTTTCTCGATCCTGGCTGGAGGGCCGTCGATCCCGCCGACGATGCCCTGCATGGCTTGCGCAAGCGGATCAAGGGCGCCCGCTATGCCCTCGAACACCTGGAGGGTTGGTGCGAGCCACCGCTGCTGCGCTGGGTGGGGGAGCTGCGCCAGGCCCAGGGGCATCTGGGCGAGCTGCACGATCTGCAGGTGCTCCAGGCCAGCTTCGCGGCCAGCCGCCGGCTGCGTGCCCTCGCTGAGCTGCCGGTGTTGCGCGCCGAGCTCCAGGATCAGCAGACGCTGCACTGGCAGCGCTGGCGCGAGCTGGCCCTGCGGTTGCAGGCCGACCACAACCGCCAGGCCCTCCATCGCCAGCTGCTGGAACTGGGAAGGGAGGCACCGCTGGCGGTGCCGGCCGGCGAGGCGGCTGGCCGGCTGATGGTGGTGGCGGAGTCCGGGGGCTGATGGGGGCAGCTGCCCAGCTGTGGCTCAGCCCAGCCTGCGATGCGTTAACGGCTGCCCAGCCAAGCTCCACCTCGCCGCTGACCCCCGATCAGGCGCCGCTGGCGATCCGCCAGAGCAGGGAGAGATTGAGGGTCACGATCACAGCGGCGCAGATCCAGCCGCAGAGCTGCAGCCAGGGGGGCGTCTGCAGCTCGCGCATCCAGCCGCGGCGGCCGCAGAAATAGACCAGCGGGATCACCGCGAACGGCAGCTGCAGGCTGAGCACCACCTGGCTGAGGATCAGCAGATGGGCGGTGGCCCGCTCCCCGATCCACAGCACCGTGGCGACCGCCGGGATCAGGGCGATGGCGCGGGTGAGCAGGCGTCGTTGCCAGTCGGGGAGGCGCAGGTTGAGAAACCCCTCCATCACCACCTGACCGGCCAGGGTGGCCGTGAGCGTGGAGCTCTGCCCCGCCGCCAGCAGGGCGACCGCGAACAGCACGCCGGCCAGGGAGGTTCCCAGCAGGGGGCTCAGCAGCCGATGGGCCTGCTGGATCTCCTCCACCGGACCCTGTCCCGTGCCATGGAAGGCCCCAGCGGCGAGGATCAGGATCGCGGCATTGACCAGAAAGGCCAGGGAGAGGGCCACGCCGGTGTCGAGGGTGCTCAGCCGCAGGGCCCAGGCGCGGCTGCGCGCCCCCTCGGGCCAACGCCGGCTCTGCACCAGGGAGGAATGGAGATAGAGGTTGTGGGGCATCACGGTGGCCCCCAGGATGCCGGCCGCCAGATACAGCTGCTCCCCATCCGCCAACGAGGAGGGACGGGGCAGGAAGCCGGCGGCGACACCGCTCCAGTCGGGCTGCAACAGCAGCAGCTCCCAGGCAAAACAGACCCCCACCAGAGCGACCAGGGCAATCACCAGGGCCTCCAGGCGCTGCATGCCGAAGCGCTGCAGCAGCAGCAGCAGCAGCAGGGTGTCGGCGGCGGTGAGCAGCACCCCCCAGAACAACGGCAGCGCGAACAGCAGCTGGAGGGCGATCGCTGTGCCGATCAGTTCGGCCAGATCGCAGGCGATGATCGCCACCTCCGCCAGCAGCCAGAGGGGAATCCGCCAGCTTGGGGGCAAGCCGAGACGGCAGGCCTGGGCCAGGTCCAGACCGGTGGCGATGCCCAGCCGGCAGCACAACGACTGCAGCACCATCGCCATCAGGCTGGAGAGGGCGACCACCCAGAGCAAACTGAAGCCGAAGCGGGAGCCAGCCGCCAGATCCGTGGCCCAGTTGCCGGGATCCATGTAGCCGACCGCCACCAGATAGGCCGGCCCGAACACACGCAGCAGGGTGCGCCAGCTGGGGGGCCCGGCGCTGAGGTCGATGGCGATCGAGCGGTCGCGCTCCTTGCCCATCTCAGGCATGGCCCGGAACCATCACGGGGTGGATCGTGAATGTCCTCTTTACTCCCCGTGACGGCCCGAGCCGAGCGCTGCCGCCGCCATCGCCGGCGGGTCAGCGCACGAACAGCAGCTCCTGGTAGGTGGGCAGCGGCCAGAGGTCGTCATCGACCACGGCCTCCAGGCCGTCGACGGCGGCGCGGATCTGCCCCATCAGCGGCAGCAGGGTGCCGGCGCAGTGGTGCAGGTGGCCGTGGCCGTCGTGGGGAGTGTGCTGCAGGGCCTGCTCCAGGGCGGTGCAGTGCTCAAGCAGCTGCCGGTTGAGGGCGGCTGCCTGGGAGGCGACGCTGCGATCCGGGGCCAGTCCGAGCTCCTCCTGGTCCCGCAGGGAGCGGCAGAGGCGCTCCAGAAACTGCGTGACCGCCGGATAGATCTGGGTGCGGGCAATGCGCAGCACCAGGCGTGATTCCACCTCGATGGCGAGGATGTACTGCTCGCTGTAGACCTCGTAGCGGCTTTCCAGCTCCACCGGGCTCAGCACCCCCTGCCGCTCGAACAGCTCGCGGATCTCCTGGCGCTGCAGCACCGGCAGGGCATCGGCACTGGTGCGCAGGTTCTCCAGACCACGCTCCTCCACAGCGATGCGGTGCCACTCGCTCGAATAGCCATCACCGCCGAAGACCACGGCGCCGTGGTCGTCCATGGTGCGCTTGAGCACGGTGAAGGCGGCCTCCTGCAGCGAGGCGCCGTTGGCCATGTGGGCCTCCAGCTGATCGGTGAGCCACTGCAACGAATCGGCCAGGATCGTGTTCAGAACCACCAGCGGGCCGGCCACCGACTGGCCGGAGCCGACGGCCCGGAACTCGAAGCGGTTGCCGGTGAAGGCGAAGGGTGAGGTGCGGTTGCGATCGCCGGGATCGCGGTTCAGTTCGGGCAGGGTGTCGACCCCGAGCGACATCAGCGCCGCCTCGGACGAGCCCTCCAGCCGGCCGCTGCGGATCTGCTGGAACACATCCTCCAGCTGGCTGCCGAGGTACACCGAGATGATCGCCGGCGGTGCCTCGTTGGCGCCAAGGCGGTGGTCGTTGCTGGCGGTGGCGATCACGGCGCGCATCAGCGGCCCGAAGCAATGCACGCCGCGGATCACGGCGGCGCAGAAGAGCAGGAACTGCAGGTTGGCGTGGGGCGTCTTGCCCGGATCGAGCAGGTTGCCCTGGGTGGCGTTGCCGATCGACCAGTTGACGTGTTTGCCGCTGCCGTTGACGCCAGCGAACGGTTTCTCATGGAGCAGGCAGGTGAGGCCGTGGCGGCGGGCGGTGGACCGCAGCACGGTCATCGTCAGCTGCTGGTGGTCGGTGGCGACGTTCGCCGCCTCGAAGAAGGGAGCGATCTCGAACTGACCCGGTGCCACCTCGTTGTGGCGGGTCTTGGCGGGGATGCCGAGCCGGTAGAGCTGCAGTTCCACGTCCTGCATGAACAGCTGCACCCGTTCGGGAATGGCGCCGAAGTAGTGGTCGTCGAACTGCTGCCCCTTGGCCGGCGCTGCCCCGAACAGGGTGCGGCCGGCCAGCTGCAGGTCGGGGCGCAGGGCGGTGAGGGCGGCATCGACGAGGAAATACTCCTGCTCGGCGCCGCAGCTGGAATTGACCGGCGCGATATCGGTTTCGCCGAGCAGGCGCAGCAGCCGCTGGGCCTGGCGGTTCATGGCGGCATTGGAGCGCAGCAGCGGCGTCTTCTTGTCGAGCGCCTCGCCGGTCCAGCTGACAAACACCGTGGGGATGCAGAGGGTGATGCCGTTGGCGGTGCGCATCAACCAGGCGGGACTGGTGACATCCCAGGCGGTGTAGCCGCGGGCCTCGAAGGTGGTGCGCAGGCCGCCATTGGGGAAGGAGGAGCCGTCCGGTTCACCCTGCACCAGCAGCTTGCCGGAGAATTCGGTGATGGCGCTGCCATCGGCCTGGGGGGCGATGAAGCCGTCGTGCTTTTCGGCGGTGAGGTTGGTGAGGGGATAGAAAACATGGGCGTAGTAGAGGGCACCGCGGCTGGTCGCCCAGTCCTTCATCGCCTGGGCGACCACATCGGCCACGGACAGATCGAGCTTGCTGCCCTTGCGGATCGAGCGCTGGATCGAGCGGAACACCTCCTTGGGCAGGGCCGAGCGCATGGCTTCGAGGCCGAACACATCGGTCGCCCAGATCTCGTCGAGGGGCGCCACCGGCTGCACGGCCACCGGCGTGCGCTGGAGGATGGCCTGCAGGGCCTGGAGGCGCGCTGGGGACGGCATTGGCAATCGAGAGGGAGATCCACCCAGCCAACAGAGCCGACCACCCCCGGGGATGCCACGACCGCTACCAAATCGTTGCAGCGTTTGGCCGCAGGATTGCAAAGACCGCTCAACCGCGGCCCCCCTGGCGCAACCCGGGATCTGCCCCCCGAACCCACCAGCCCCACGCCAGCCCCCATAGGCTGGCGCCTCCATGCCCTCGCCGCCTTGCCCGAGCAGCCCTTCCTCTATGAGGCACCCGAGCGCTTCGGCGAGAGCCTCACCACCCGCAGACCCTGGAACGTGTCGGCGCTGGCGGCGGTGGAGCTGCTGAATGGGCGGGTGGCGATGCTCGGTTTCATGGCGGCGGTGCTGGGCGAACTGATCACGGGCCATGGCCCAGCCGGCCAGGTGCTGGCCCTGCTGCGCTGGTACCTGAGCTGACGCGTTCGCGCTGACCAGGACCCAGGCAGGCCGATGCCGAGACGGCGGCGATGATCCACCGCGGTCTGTTCCGATTGGCCAGAATCACCAGCCGATCAGGAGGGATGGCCCGTGGTGGTGCAGGTGCTGGAGGAGACGCAGCGACGCAAGTGGGACGCCAGTGATGACGCCCTCTTCTATGCCCAACCGCGCTTCGTGCAGCACCTCGATGGGGCGTTCCGGCAGCGCCTGACCGAGCTGTACCGCCAGCGGATTCCAGCCGGAGCGGCGGTGCTTGATCTGATGGCGAGCTGGGTGTCGCACCTGCCGGAGGAGGTGACCTACGCCAGCGTGATCGGCCATGGCCTCAATGAACAGGAATTGGCTGCCAATCCGCGGCTGCAGCGCCATTGGGTGCAGAACCTCAACCGCGACCAGCGCTTGCCCCTGGAGAGCGCCAGCATCGATGCCACTCTGATCGTGGCCGGTTGGCAGTATCTGCAGTATCCGGAGGCGGTGGCGGCGGAGTTGCTGCGGATCACCCGACCCGGCGGCCAGCTGATTGTGACCTTCTCGAATCGGATGTTCTTCACCAAGGCCCCCCAGATCTGGGCTGATGGCAGCGACCGCGACCACCTGGCCTATGTGGCGGAGGTGTTGATCGCCCAGGGCTGGCCGTCCCCCACCCTGATCGCCGAACCGACCCGCGCCCCGGGTCTGCCCGGACTGATCGGCGCCAAGGGGGATCCGTTCTTTGCCGTGATCGCCAGCCGGCCCGCCTGACGCCGCCCGTCTGAGGTGGGGCTGGCGTCAAGATCGCCGCTGTGCGTTGCCGGGATTTGAGGATGACCGGGCTCACCGCTCCAGCAGCTGCCAGAAGCTCCACTTCTGGCCGAAGGCCTCCCGCAGCCTGCCGACGAAGCTGGCGTGGCTCTCCAGTCCTTGCCAATCATCGATGCGGGCCTCAAGCCGTTCGCACTGGCGCAGGTGCTCGGCGGCATAGCGGTAGCGCTTGGACCGACCCATCGAGAGGGCGAAGGCCACCATGGCCCGCAGCAGCAGGCTGGCGGCCAGCGGGTGATCGGCGCTGAGCCGTTCTGCGGCCGGTTCGTAGATCTCGTAGGCATCCCCATCCCAGTTGTGGCGGTGGTCGAGCACATAGCGGGCCGCCCGCGGCAGGGCCGGCCAGAACACCAAGAACTGCAGCGCCAACAGCGGTAACGGGTGGGCATCCACCACCGCGAAGGCGCGCAGCTCGGTCTCCAGATCGTCGAAATCATCGAGCCGTTGCAGGTAGTCGCGCAGCAATGGAATCGAGAGGGTTTGGCGAAAAACCTGCCAGCGGTGCTGCTGGGCGGCCTCGCTGCGGCCCAGGGCCTCCAGCACGGCGATGCGCGTGGTGTGCCAGGCCTCGGCCGCCATGATCGTGGTCGCCTTGGCGGCGCCGTCCAGCACGGTCAGGGCCTGGTCGGCCCGGCCGGCGGCGAGCAGATGGCCGGCCACTTCGGCGGCGGTGTCGGGCCAGCTGAGCTGGGAGGGGTCGAACAGCTCCAGGTAGCCATCGAGATCACCCCGGCCCCGGACCAGTTGCTCCATCGTGAAGCGATCCACTCCGCCGCGCTCCAGCAGGGCCTCCTCCAGCTGCCGGAGCCCCGCTTCCCCCAGCAGGGGCGTCAGGGCCGGGATCAGCCCCTCGAACTGGCCGTAGCCGTTCTCCTGGAGCAGGTCGGCGGCGTGCTCCACCAGGGTTTCGGGGGTGGTGGCCGCTGATCTGGCCAGGGTGGCCAGGGTGTCCACGCCGCGCTGGAACAGCCCGATCACGGCGCCGGTGGAATCGGAACAGCGGTCCAGCACAGCATCGGCCAGCTCCAGCAGGCGGACCTGCAGCTCCAGCGCCAGGGCCGGATCGGCCGAGGCGATCGGCCCTGTGATCGCCTGTTGCTGGGCCTCCAGGTCCGCCAGCAGGGCCTTGCGTTTGGCGGAATCGATGAAGGTGGTGGAGCGGGCGATCGTCGCCAACCGTTTGCGCACCTCCTGGGCCGCGTGCTCGACCCCGCCGGCGGCGGCCAGGGCCAGGCGCAACCGCCGCTGGATCACCGCATCGCCGGCGCTCACCTCGATCAGCAGCTCCGCCAGGGCCGCCGCCCCCAGCGCTTCGAGATTTTTGGCGTTGAGGGTGCGTTTGGCGGCCATCGCGGCAGGTCGTGCCGTCCTGACTGTGGCGGATCCAGGGCGATGGTGGTGAGCCTCTGGGGGGTCGCTGGTCAGGGCTGCTCCTCAGGGGGATGCCCTTTGTCCGGGTTGCTGGCCATCCCCGCCCGGCGGTTCCACCTCTCAGCGGGTCAAGCCCCATGCCATGCCATCAGCCCCGGCAACGATCAGGTGCCGTGCGATGCATCACTCAGCGCCAGCAGCAGCGCCAGCTACAGCATTGCGGCAGCGTCCCCTTGGTCCCTGCAGGTCCAGACATGGCGTTGATCCCGCCAGAGCAGTGGTCGTCCTGGCGCGATCGCCACGATCAGAGGCGGACTGAAGTCTTGGCTTTGATTTCATCATCTGGGACATCACCTACCTGCTTACCAGCGTGCGGGGCGTGTGGCTCTACCTCTACCTGGTGGTCGACGTCTGGAGCCGCAAGATCGTCGTCGGGCAGGGGATCGAAGAACGCCTCATCCACCCTTCCCCGCAGCAAGCCGAGCTGCCGGCTCGGGCTGGGGATCCAGGGGCACCAGCTGGGCGATGGGTTGGCCATGGCGAGACAGCACGATGCGCTCGCCGGCGGCGACCCTGGCCAGCAGGGCCGACAGATGGGTCTTCGCCTCCTGAATATTGACGCAACGCGGAGCGTCCGGGCCCAAGGGCCCGGCGAGGGGTCACCCTGAACGACGGACATCACCGGGTCTGGTCGGTCTGGTCAGACGAGTGGAGCAGGGCTTGCGATTGGGCTGGCAATCGCGCCATGAAGCTCCGTTCTGCCGCTCCGGGTCGGTCCGGGCCGGCTGGACCTGGTCTGGTCTAGTTTGTTGTTCTTGTCTGGTTCACGGCATGGCAGCACCATCGCCCACCGGCGACGCTGGTCGACGCACGGTCAACATGCTTGAGGCCAAGACCCACCTTTCGCGCCTGGTGGAGGCCATCGAAACCGGTGCGGCAACCGAGGTGGTGATCGCCCGCAACGGCAGGCCGGTGGCGCGACTCACCGCCCTGCCGGGGCCGACGCGGCCCCGGCGTCTGGGGGTGGCCCGCGGTCAGTTCACGGTTCCAGACTCGATCGATGCCGCCAATCCGCTGATCGCCGAACTGTTTGAGCAGGCCTGATGCGGCTCCTGCTCGACACCCACACCTTCCTCTGGGCGATCAGCGATGAACCACGGCTGGGCCCCCGTAGTCGTGAGCTGATCACCACTGAGGCCAGCAGCGTGCTGATCAGCCATGTGTCCCTCTGGGAGATCGCCATTAAGCACGCCCTGGCCCGCCGCGATATGCCGCTCTCGGCCGCCCAGGCGATTCCGTGGGCTCAGGAGTGCGGCTTTGGGCTCCTCCCGCTGGATCTCCCCCACCTGCTGACGCTCGAGCAGCTGCCCCTCCATCACCGCGATCCGTTCGACCGCCTGTTGGTGGCCCAGTCGATCAGCGAATCGTTGCTGCTGGTGAGCGCCGATGCAGCGTTTGCTGCCTATGGCTGACCGCTGCAGGATGCGAGCCGCTGAAGGTTGCTTTGGGAACGGCCACGGCCGTGCTTCGGCCGTAGTGAGACGACCCTGGCGGTGGTGCTTGCCAAGCAGATGGTGTCTTTTTTGATTCGTAGCAGATCAAGGCCAGCCTTGGGAGCGCCGGGAATCAGGCTTTGCCGGTAACTGTTGAACGCTCAAGCTCAGAAGCGGGCTGAAGCCTTGGCTTTGAGGGCATCATGTGCTCACGTCATCTGAATCTTGTTGTTGAGTTGTCCTCTTCGTTTTGGATTGAGAGTATCCAGTAGAGGGCAACGCATCCGATTCCCCGCTCAAAGCCCACCGATCGGCCCCGTTTCCCCCACCAGCTGGAAAGCAGCCCAGTAGCGATAGTCCGCCCAGGCGTTCTTTTCTGGCTTGGTTCGGAATTCCTCCTGCACAGCCAGCAGCGCCTCCATGCGGCCTTGTCCCTGCTTGAGCAGGCTGTAGTAGCGCTCCATGAAAAAGGCGGTGGCGTCATCATCCACCTTCCAGAGGGAGAGCAGGGTGCTGCGGGCGCCGGCCACGCTGAGGGCCCGCTGCAGGCCAAACAACCCCTCCCCGCTCTGTTGCTCTCCGGAGGCGGTGTCACAGGCGGAGAGCACCACCAGCTCCGTGCCCCTGAGTTGCAGCTGGGCCGCTTCCTTGGCGGTGAGATAGCCGTCATCAGCGCTGCTCGGGTTGGTGGAGGAGGGGGCAGCGGCTGGGACGAGATCCGGTCGCAGGCTGCGGTTGGCGCCAGCCAGCACGATGCCACTGTTGAGCATGGAGTCCTCTCGGCTGGCGGGTAGGCCCGCCATGGCGCTGCGCAAGCCACCCGCTGGCGGTGGCGGGGGGACTGGCGGTGGTGTGTCGGAGGCGGTGGCGAAGTAGCCATGGCTGGCGACATGCACCAGAGAGGGGTTCTTGGCGTTGGTCAGAACGGCAGTGGTGGCCCTGGCCTGCTCATAGAGATCGGCCCGCAAGAGCTGGCTGATGGCTTGCCCTTCTTTGGCGGTGCCAGGGAGGCGACTCCAACCCCTGCCGTTGGCTGGCGCCGGGCCGAAATCCGGATCCGCCAGAACCAGCGGCCGGCTGGGCGCTCCTGCATTTGCGGTGGTTTGGGGCAACAGGCTGCGGCCACTGCTCACCAGCCGCAGGGCCACGGTGTCCGTGAGGTGGCGTTGCGGATCCTGCGGGGCGGGCAAGGCGGCATAGGGAATCCGGCTTAGTTCGCCATCCGGGGCCAGGATCCACTGCTTGGCACCGGCCAGCAGTTGCCGCAAGGCGGGGGGAAACACCTTCTCATTCACCTGCTGCCACAGGGCTGTGGGATCGCCGCCACTGGCCTCGGACTCCTTCAGGGCCCGAGCGATGAGGGGATCGATGGCGGCGGCGGGGCCCAGATCCACCGCTCGGGTGGCACCTGCGGGGCTCAGCACGAGGGCGAGGTAGCGCGGGGCTCCCCAGTTCTGGCCTTTCTTTTGACGCCCATCGAAAGGCTTGTAGCGCTGGAATTCCACCAGTACAGCTCCCGTCGGCAGGACGCGGGCCACCTGGGCTGGCTCTACCAGTTGCGGTTTCAGGGATGGCAGCAGGCGATAGAACTCTCTTTCCAGCTCCGCTCTGCGATTGCCCAACTCTTGGCGCTGGGTTGCAGGGGTGGTGGCATCGGCGAGCCTGGTGGTGAGAGCGGCAATCTGCTGGGCGAGGCCCTGGGGAGCGCCTGGAGCCCGCACCAGCTGGGCCTGCCGTTGTTCGATCTCCAGCAGCAGGCCGTAGCGATTGAGGCGGGAGAAAAGGGCTAGCTCAGCAGCGCTCTCGGATCGCTCTGCACCGGAGAAGGCAACTTCCCAGCTGGCATCGAGAGCCTGAACCTGGGCCATGCGCGCAGTTTGGGGCAGCAGCGGTAGCTGACCCTTGAGGAATAGGCTCTGGATGCCGAGGCCTCGGCGCAGCAGAGGCTCGGCGTTGGCGTAAGCACCCTGGGTACTGTATAGCAACGCGAGTTTATTCAGACTGGTGGCGGTATCGGGGTGATCGGGCCCCAGCGCTTTCTCCCTGATCGCCAGGGAGCGAAGGTAGAGGGGCTCGGCCTTGGCGTATGCGCCCTGGCTGTCGTACAGCCCTGCGAGGTTGTTCAGACTGGTGGCGGTATCGGGGTGATCGGGCCCCAACGCTTTCTCCCTGATCTCCAGGGAGCGAAGGTAGAGGGGGTCGGCCTTGGCGTAGGCGCGCTGGCTGTGGTACAGCCCTGCGAGGTTGTTCAGACTGGTGGCTGTAGTGGGGTGATCGGGCCCCAGCGCCTTCTCCCAGATCTCCAGGGAGCGAAGGTAGAGGGGTTCGGCCTTGGCGTAGGCGCCCCGGCTGTGGTACAGCCCTGCGAGGTTGTTGAGACTGGTGGCTGTAGTGGGGTGATCGGGCCCCAGCGCCTTCGCCCTGATCGCCAGGGAGCGAATGTAGAGGGGCTCGGCCTTGGCGTAGGCGCCCTGGCTGTGGTACAGCCCTGCGAGGTTGTTGAGACTGGTGGCTGTAGTGGGGTGATCGGGCCCCAGCGCCTTCTCCCAGATCGCCAGGGAGCGAATGTAGAGGGGCTCGGCCTTGGCGTAGGCGCCCTGCCCATTGTATAGAAAAGCGAGGTTACTGAGGCTGGTGGCTGTAGTGGGGTGATCGGGCCCCAGCGCCTTCTCCGTGATCGCCAGGGCGCGAAGATAGAGCGGCTCTGCCTTGGCGTAGGCACCCTGGTCAACGTACAGCCCCGCGAGGTTGTTAAGGCTGGTGGCGGTGTCGGGGTGATCGGGCCCCAGCGCCTTCGCCCTGATCGCCAGGGCGCGAAGGTAGAGGGGCTCGGCCTTGGCATAGGCGCCCTGGCTGCTATAGAGCTCCGCGAGGTTGTTGAGGCTGGTGGCGGTGTCGGGGTTATCGGCCCCCAGCGCCTTCTCCCAGATCGCCAGGGAGCGAAGGTAGAGGGGCTCGGCCTTGGCATATGCGCCCTGGCTGTGGTACAGCCCTGCGAGGTTGTTCAGACTGGTGGCGGTATCGGGGTGATCGGGCCCCAGCGCTTTCTCCCTGATCGCCAGGGCGCGAAGATAGAGGGGCTCGGCCTTGGCGTAGGCGCCCTGGATGTAGTATAGAAATGCGAGGTTGTTGAGGCTGAAGGCGGTATCGGGGTGATCGGGCCCATAGGTTTTCTCCGTCCAGGTCAATTCCTGCTCCTGCAAAGGGATCGCCTCTCGAACTTTTCTCTGCTGATAGAGCGTCTGCACCTGCTCCCTCCACGCCATCACCTCCGCCGGCACCTCCATAGCGCTACCCCTTGCTTGAGCCACCAGTCCCCCCTCACTTTGCACCACTCCTCCAGCCTTCCCCAACGGCACAGGCCAGAGCAGCAGCCCCGAAATGACCAGCAGAGCAGAGCCCAATCTTCTTGTCTGGATACGAGAGCCCATGGGAAACACAGCAGCGTTAATCATTGATCAACAAGGTTCGAATAAAAATCACGGAGCGCGGGTCGTATCGCTGAATCTCTTTTTCAATGAAGTCATCAGTCTCCTCATGGCAGTTGACGTTATTATCTGAGACTTTACATAACACTGGATAAACCTCTTCCCTATTTTCGCTATAAGCCCACCCCAACCGCTGCCCAGCAAAGAGCCGTGGTGTGCCCGAGTCGCTCAGCGGCTTGCGGGTAAGGGCCGGCAGCATCCATTGCAGCACCAGTGGCGCGTCGTTTTTCGGCAGGGGGATGGAGAGATCCCGGCTCACGGTTTCACCGGGCAGGATCTGATCATCGATAAACAGGCGCCCTGTCGCCACTACCCCGGTATTAACCAACTCCTGCCCCCGTTCGGCCTGGAGCACAGGGCGATCGCGCAACACCTCATTGGCCGCCGTTTCAAACGAGCGGCCAGGCCCTGTCTCCGTTCGCTGCATGGCAGTAGCCCACCAGACACTCGGCAGGAGGTAGAGGGTTCGCGAGCTGGGGTTGGTGGCGGTCACCCGCAGGCGCAGCCGCGAGGGGCCCGTTCGTTCGGCTCCTGGCTTGGTCTCAAATCCCTCTTGCCGCGGTTTGACCTCCATCACCAGCGACGCTGGCGCCCAGCTCGGCACCAGGATGTCTTTCCAGATGAAGGTGTACACGCCCCAGAGCGCGGCCACCACCAGAGCCACGGTTTTGCTCCACTCATGCACGTCTCCCGTCTTCAGCCAGGGCGGCAGCCTCAGCTGGCGGAGGAGGGATCTGCGCGGCTCAGGGGGTGGATCGCACACGGGCTGGCGGCAGACGACGGGGACGGGTGCAGTTCAGTGGTGGCTTGGGCAGGCAGAGGGCGCGGAGCACACGGTTGATCGCCCCGCCACCGGTGGACCGATCGGGATCAGCCAGGGCCCGCAACCACTCGGGATCCGGCACCACACCGGAGGCGAGATTGGCGATGGCAGCGTCGCCGCAATCGCTCGCCGTGCCACCCAGACCCGTCAACAGGGCATAGGCGCGCTGGGCTGGTGTGCCCTGCTCCCCCTTGAGCCGGGCCGGGTACGCGGTGAACGCCGCAGACAGCGCACTCCCATCGGTTGGCAGCCGCAGACCTGGAGCCTGGCCCAGCAAGGTGCCGCCAAAACAGAACGCCTGCAGGTTGGCCGCCACGCGCCCCGGCGGGCCGCCGGATGGGGGTGAGGAAGCGATCAGGGCCTGCCCAAGGGCTGTCGCCAGCCAAACGCCCGCATCCCAACTGCTGGCCTGGGTTGCCAGCGCCTCCAGCCGCTGGCGATCGATCAGGATCCGGCCTTGCTCCAGGCAGTAAAAAGCCAGGGCTTGCGGTGCCGTGCTCCAGGCCTGGGGGCACTCCCGCTGGAGCTGGCTGGCCGCCGCGGCGGCGGTGATCGACGGGAAGGCGAGGGCGCTGGTGCGGGGATCAGCCTTCCA
Organism: Cyanobium sp.; assembly: GCA_044360135.1. Classification (GTDB taxonomy): domain Bacteria; phylum Cyanobacteriota; class Cyanobacteriia; order PCC-6307; family Cyanobiaceae; genus Cyanobium. The sequence goes on along the minus strand of JBIKKX010000037.1, from coordinate 6,866 downwards.
GGCCTGCTGCAATGCGCTCACCGCATCCTGGATCCCCGCGGGCAGATCAGCGGCCATGGCCGATTGTCCCGCCACCAGCCACGCACCTCCCAGCAGGACCAAGGGACGAGCGCGATGCATCCGATCGATGGTGCTCTCGGTGGGTGCGATCACTATGGCAACGCCAGGCGCAGCGGGCACGTTGTCTGTTGTTTCTCACCAGCCGATGGGCATGGATGGATCAGCCCAATCGGCTCCATCCCTGCTCACCCTGCCCAGGTGCGACCAACGGCGCCGATCCAGATCAGACGTTCCCTGATGGTTCGACGTAGCAGGTACAGCCCCTGGCGCTTGGCACAGCCAACGATTGGTTGGCCAGAAGACACCAACAGCGACACCACCCCGCCAAACGCTGACAAGCCAGACCTGGGCACCCATAGTTCCTTCAATGCAGAGGCAGCTCAGGACAATGGCCAGAACCAAGAGCGAAAGCCGTTCCTGCTGCCTGCCTCGATCGAGCAGGTGGTGGCTCGCCCTTGGGCTGCTGGCCCTCTGGAGTCCCGCACTCCAGGCCCAGCCCAGTACTAGCCCCACCATCGGCACCAGCACCACGGTGACCACCCGCCTGGGCCGACTGGACCTGCAGAACGGTTACCCCACGGCCCCCACCGCCCGCAAGCTCTACGACGAACTCGATCTGCAGCGGGCCACCCAGGCCTACCTCTGGGCCCTGCCGGCGGTGGGTTTCAAGGCCCTCTACGACGCCCAGGCCAAGACCATGGGCGTGCGCAATGGCGACGTATTGCTCTATCGAACCCTGAAGGACAAGGCGGGGATGCTCACCCCGAACATCACGACCCTCTACGCCTTCAGCTTCTGGGATCTGGCGGCCCAGGGGCCGCTGGTGGTGGAGGTGCCGGCGGGGCTCACCGCTGGTGGCGTGCTCGACATCTGGCAGCAGCCGATCACCGACATGGGCCAGACCGGCCCTGACAAGGGTGCTGGCGGCAAGTACCTGATCCTTCCCCCCGGCGCTGCGGAGGTGGAGGCCCCCGGCTATCGGATCTTCCGGGCCTCCAGCAACCAGATCTGGTTTGGCACCCGCGGCCTGGCGCCCGACAAGGCCGTGGCCGAGGCCACCGTGCGCCAGCACCGTCTCTACGGCTGGAACCAGCGCGCCACTCCGCCGTTGTCCCGCTACGTGGAGGTGGGGGGGCGCCCCTGGCAGTCGGCCCAGCCCGCCGATCTCTCCTACTGGCGGTTGCTCAGTGAGCTCTACGCCAATGAGCCGGTGGCGCCCCGCGATCGGATCATGTTCGGGATGCTCTCGCCGCTGGGCATCAGCCCCGGCCAGCCCTTCAAGCCCGATGCCCGGCAGGCGCGGATCCTCGGCGAGGGGGCCCAGCTGGGCGATCTGATGGCCCGCACCATCGCCTACGACAAGCGCACCCCCGGCGCCACCGTTTATCCCGGCAAGCACTGGGAGTATGCGGTGCTGTTCGACCTCGACCAGGAAACGCCCGACAAGCGCCGCGTGCAATTCGGTGACTTTCAGGAAAGATGTCGCCGGTCGGCGCCTGTTCAGGCCACCTGCACAAAGAGTAACTCCTCCTCGGCTGTCGTGGCATCTGGCGGTTCATTGATCCAGACAACGTCAGGTTGCCGCCAGCAGCGAACCGATCGAGACCAGCGTCTGGGATGGCGTTGGCGGGCCTGCTCATAGAGCAGCATGCGCCGCTCACAGATGGCAACGGCCTGGCCGCTGTGCCGCTGGTGTGGTGTCACGAATTTGATCGCGCTGTGGCGATGCTCATGGCAGTACCAGTGCACGAATGCCGCCGCCCACTGGCAGGCCTCCTCCATGCCGGCAAAGGGTTTGCTGGGGTACTCCGGCCGGTATTTGGCGGTGCGGAACAGCGCCTCTGAGTAGGGGTTGTCGTTCGACACCCGCGGCCTGGAGAACGAGCGCAGCACCCCCAGCTCCTCCAGCCGCACCTCCAGCGTGGCGGCGCGCATGGCGCTGCCGTTGTCGGCGTGCAGGACCAGCCGGCGCTGGCGGCGCTTGCTGATCCGCTCCCGGATGCACGCCCGGCTGATCAGAGCAGCGGCCAGATCAGCGTCCTCGCGGTCCTGAACGTCCCAGGCGACGATCTTGCGGCTCCAGACGTCGACCACCAGGTAGAGGTAGAGCCACACGCCCCGCACGCTGGTAGGCAGGTAGGTGATGTCCCAGCTCCAGAGCTGGTTGGGCCCATCAGCGCGCCGCCGGGGCACGGGTCGCGGTTCCTGCGGTGGCCTGGCCCTTCCGCGGCGCTGCACCTGCTGATGCTCGTGGAGCACGCGGTAGAAGCTGCTCTCAGAGGCCAGGAACTCGCCCTGGTCGGCCAGGGCGGGCACGATCTGGGCTGGCGGCAGCGAGGCATACGGCGGCTCGTTGCAGACCGCCAGGATCTGCTGGCGCTCCTGCTGGCTGAGCCGATGACCCACGTGGCGCACGCTGCCCTTGCGGCGGTCCACACCGTCCCCATCACCCGCGAACTGCCGCCTCCAGCGCTGCAGGGTGCGCAGGCTGATGGCCATGCGCTCCGCCACGCGCGCCGCCGTGGCACCGGCAGCCACGGCACCATCGAGGATCTCCAGTGCCCACCGGCGATCAGCCGAGGAGGTCAGTCCTCCTCGGCTGATCGCCGGAGGGCCTGCATCTTTTTTGTGACCAGCAGCAGGGCCGCCGCTTCCGCCAGGGCCTTCTCCTTCTTGCGCAGCTCCTTCTGGAGCCGTTTGATCTCCCGCTGGTCCTGGGCACGGAGCTTCTCCAGCTCCCTCTGTTCTTTCAGCGTCAGCACCGGCTTCTCGTTGGCATCCTGCGATGCCTGCCGCCAGCGCTCCACCTGCTCCGGGTAAAGGCCCCGCTCCCGGCAGTAGGCGCTGAGCTCGGTGGCGTTCAATCCAGCGGTCTCCAGCACCACCGTGAACTTGTCGGCAGCGCTCCAACCCTCAGGGTCCTTGTGCGATGCCGGCACCACCTCACCCTCCAGCCGCCAGCCCTTGCGCCAAGCGTAGAGAGTGCAGCTGTGAATGCCCGTCTCCTCGGAGATCCTCGCCACGCTCTGCCGAGCGGGCGGACTCATCCGCTTCCTGATCTCAGCTTTGAAAGCCTCGCTGTAACGACGCACTGGTCTTCTCCTTGAGCCCCCCGCATGGTCAAAAGCACGGACGACAACTTTCCTGACGGCGGGGGAATTCGACGAACGCAGTTCCTGGTTCTACGAGGCGATCGGCATGTCGGTGGGGATGCAGGGCCGGGTGCTGGGCTTCGGGCAGGTGTATCTGGAAGCCTCAAAGGACGCCCGCGGCCAGTGGCTTGATGGCGGCCGCCCTTACCGCATGCGGGTGTCGGCCGGGGCACCGGTGAAGCAGTTCTGGTCGATCACCCTTTACGACAACCTGTCGCGCGGGCCGCTGCTGACTGGCCAGGGCGCCGCCGACCTCAGCTCCCGCAAACCTGATCTGATCAGCAACGCCGATGGCTCGGTGGATGTCACGTTCGGCCCGGTGAAGCCGGCGGCTGCCAGCAACTGGATCCAGACGATCCCGGGCAAGGGCTGGTTCGCCTACTTCCGCTTCTATGGACCCACCGAGCCCTACTTCACCAAGACCTGGCAGCTCAACGACATCGAGCCGCTCCAGCCCTGAGGGGCCGCTCCCTCTCCTGCACCAGTCCTGGTCTGGTGCTGATGACGCTGGCGCATCTGTGAGGAGATTGATGAGCAGGTGCAGGCTTTCCTGAACCGGCCGCTGCAGGAGACTGGCCATGCCTATGTCTACCTGGATGCCACCACCCTCAATGGGCGGCAGGGCAAGGCTCCGCAGGTCACCTCTCGCGCTGCGGTGGTGGCGATGGGGGTGAATGCCGATGGCCGGCGGGAGCTTCTTGGTCTCAACGTGGGCAATAGCGAGACTGAGGCCTTCTGGGCGGAGTTCATCTCCCAGCTCTAGCCGAAGGCTTCTGCGAAGCAGTAAGAGCGGGGCCTTGCTGGCGTCAAGCTGGTGATCTCTGACGCCCACTCGGGACTGACCAAGGCCATCCGTCGCCAGCTCCAAGGTTGTGTCTGGCAGGGTCGCACCGAGAGTTGCGCTTGGCAGGGTCGCACCGAGAGGTGCGCATGGCAGGGTCGCACCGAGAGGTGCGCTTGGTACCACTGTTCGGGTTCATTTTGCTCGCAACCTGCTGCAGTGCGTCCCCAAAGCGCACCAGGGCATTGTCACCGCCGCCCTGCGCAGCGTGTTCGCCCAGGAGAGCGCCGCGGAGATGGAGACACGCTGGGATGATCTGGCCGCCTCGCTGGCGGAGCGCTTCCCCCAAGGCCGCTGCGCTCATGCACGGGGCCAAGGAAAACGATGGTGTTGTGGGCGATCCAGCCCTGGAACAAACCACGAGAAGATTGTACATCAGGCGCTCGACACCACGTTGTTGTGTTGTGGAACTGCTTCTGCGTCGTGGTGCTTTCGGTCATCTGCCATGGCCGAACCATGCCGCTGCTGTGGCAGACGCTGGAGCACCGAACGGCGAGCGTCAGCGCTGAGGTGGTGATTGCCCTGCTGGATCGGAGCGATGCCAGATGATCTCTAAAATCTGTATGCTCTGCCACATAAAGCCAGATCTTGAAGTGACCACTGGCCAGTGGTATCGTTATGCATATGAAGTTGAGTAGTGCTCGAAAGGCCTAAGCTCTAAATCAGGGTTTACGGTACTTCTTGACGACCTAGTGGGCGTCTGCGCCTGCTTTCACCTGAACCAGGCGCCCAATTGTGAGCTTGTCATATCTTGTAGTTTTAAATTCACATTCATCATTGCCATGCTGAAGCAAATTTCGAAAAAAGCAATTCTGACTCTCTTTTCATGCACATTTTTATCGGCTTTTCCCTCACCTTCAAATGCTGCAGCTATTGTGGATTTGGATTCTCGCATTACTGTTAATGCTTTTTTTAATGCTGCGCTCGGGCCCAGCGGTTACGAAGCTTTCAGTGACTTTGATCCTCCAAGTTTCTCACAAACGATCGGTTTTGGGGATGTTATCTTATCATCAAGCAATTCAACAGTTGATCAAGGACAGTATGATAGTGATGGAAACTTCCTTACAGTCTCTGAAACCAATTTAGACTTTGACCTCCTTTGGACAGGTCCTGAATGGGGCATGGGGTTTGGGTTTGGATATGCTGAAACAGGGTTCACAATTAACTTGGCAAATCCAGGTCCTGTTGCGTTTACGATTGACCCAGATATCAATGTCCAAGTTGGAAGTGATCAATTTAGCTTTGCCTTTGCAGGACTAGAGTATGATGTGAGGTGGAATGGTCAGCTTATAAATAATTTTGCTGACAACGTGTTTTTGTTATCAGCAGGAGGTCGATGCTATACGATATCCTGCGCGTATGTTATCAATCAACCATTCCAGGTTTCCCTTCATGGGGTTGCCGGTCTTAATACGTTTTATATAGATCCCACATTTAATTTTTCTAATGGTGCCCCTGGCCCTCTTCCTCTTCTAGGGGTTGGTGCCGCCTACGGCTCAACTCGCAAGCTAAGGAGACGCATCAAACTTGGCAATCACTAAAGAGGGCAAGATTCCTCTCTCCATTGGGATCGCTTCCAGTCCTAGTATCTCATCAAATGACCATTTACTACGCTGCATAATTCTAACGATGCTCTGAGCAGCTACGCGGGGAGTGTTGTAACTAGCGCGGCGAGGTGTCATATCTCAGCTGCGGCAATCGACGGTACGATCTGTGACCCTGCTCGGAGCACAACGAACAACCATAACACATACTATTATTTTGTTCCATCGTGGAACATCCGAGCCGGTTCAGCGCACGGAGACCATCAACGCTGGCGCCCTGATCCCTGAGATTGCGCAGCTGGCTTTGCAGGACCTCCTGGAGTCTGAGTTTTCTGCCCCTACCTGTTCCCAGTATCACGATCGCTACAAAACATCAACGGGCGCTCTGGACCTTTCTGGAACACCCCGGGATTGAACCCACCAACAACGCCGCTGCAGACGAAGTCTTCTCCGCAGGACTACGGGCCCTGCGCCAAGCGGTGATTCAGCGCAAGATCACTGGTCTGCCAAGCAACAGCCGGGGCGTCCAATCCCGTCAGGGTGCGATCTGCCGCAGTCGACTGCTCACCGTCACCACCAGCCTGCGGCAACAGGGCCGCGATGTCTGGCAATTCCTGGAGCAGGCCTGGATCGCCCATCACCGCGGCGGGGTGATGCCTTCCCTGCTGCCGGATCCCTGATTCAGCAACACAAAGCTCGGCTGCTTGAGCGATCAGCGATCAGCCATCAGGCGTGCACTCCTGCGGCGCACGGCGACGTGACCCCTAAACGCATACCCAATGACTTGGGCGAGTTGGTTCCATGCTGTTACGTAATCTCTACTATTGGCGATGAAAAGAACCGTCAGATCCAGATGGATGTCTGGGTAGTGGTTTTCTGATTGGCTGTCCTTTTCCTTGGCGAAGCGACGCTGAAAGCGATCAGGATCGCGAAACTCCCGGTCTTCTTGCACATGCACCAGCATCATGCCGATCGTTCACTTAGGGATGGAGAGGAGATCCAGCTTGTCGCCTTCTGGGAAGGACACACGAGCTAAGGAGACTCTGGAGAACCGGATCGATCCACGCGACAATTCCCTTGTGATCGCAGGGGATGACTGAGCGCATGGCCGGGAAGCAGCTCGGATTCGGTGACTACGAGCAGAGCACAGCCAGGAAACGCACAAAGAGGGAGCGATTTCTGGCTCAGATGGAGGCGGTCGTTCCCTGGAAGGCACTGATCGATCTGATCGAGCCCTGCTACCCCAAGACCGGATCCAAAGGCGGACGT
>JBIKKX010000036.1:0-31412 GCA_044360135.1 Cyanobium sp. | reverse complement strand
CTGCCCCGATGCGAGCTTGGGCTTAGCGATAGCCGTGCAGGGCTGAAAACGATGCCAGCGATGCATAGGGTCCAGGATCCTGTTGGGGATTTCCCGGCCGCTGGCTGAACAGCACCTGGAGACCGGCGCTGCTGGCCGCCTCAAGCTCGCTGGTGGCATCGCTGATGAACAGGATCGCCTCGGGGCTGGTTGCCATCAGCTCGCTGATCCGCTGATAGCTCGCAGGTTCCTGCTTGCGCCCGATGCGGGTGTCGAACCAATGCTGGAAAAGGGGCACCAGATTGCCAGCCTGAGTGTGGCCATAGAGCAACTGCTGAGCCCGAACTGAGCCTGAGGAATAGACCGCTAGCACCAGCCCTTGGCGATACAAGGCGTTCAGGGCTGGTGGTACATCTTCAAACAGCGGGCCGTGCAGGTCTTGTTTGGCATATCCTTCTTCCCAAATCATCCCCTGCAGATCCTTCAGTGCCGTGATCTTTCGATCGACGGAAACTAGCCACTGGAGGTAGGGGATAATCCGCTCGGGTTCCGCGTCTGCTTCCCCTCGTTCCTGTTTGCTGGTTGTCAGTAACGGATCGAAATGTGGCGCCCTTGGATCGGGATCCTGGTGCCAATGGTTGATCAGATCGTCGACAAGTTCCCTGACCGCTGTCTCGTGTCCATGTGTGCCAAGGAAGGACGCGAAATGATGGCTGGCGTAAGGAAATAGTGTTTCGGCCACAAAGCTCACAGGGCAGGTAGTGCCCTCGATATCCAGGAGCAGATGGCTGATGGTCTCCATCAACGACTTGAGTGTCAGAGACATGGGGCTGGGCTCAGGTGGCTTGGGGGGTGGGGCAGGCCCGCCAGGAGAAGGCGCCGCCATTGCTGCTCCAGCAGAAACTCGTGGATTTCCAGATGGCGCTTGGCCTCCCAGAGGTCCATCCCCCAGGCATAGAGGCCGTGACCGCTGATCAGTAGACCGTGGGGGGCGTCCGCAAGGTGCGGGCTGGCCCGTTCACTGAGTTGTCTGAGGTTTTGATCATTGGCGAGCACAGGAACACGAACAACGGCCAGATGGCTGGTCACGCCAGCCAAGCCCTTGAGCATTTCCAGGTTCGACAGTTCGAGATGGTTGATCTCCCGAGGAACCCTTGCGCCCTCCTGCGCCCCTTCGGGCTCCAACAGAGCCGAAATCAGGGTGCCCGCCTGGGAGTGGCTGTGAAGAACCGCACCGGCTCCGGTCGTGCGCACGATCTCCAGGTGCAGAAGGGTCTCTGCACTGGCCTTCCCTGTCCCTGACACCACCTGTTGCTCCCCATCCACCTCGATCAGTTGGTCTGGCGTCACCGCACCCTTGTCGACGCCGCTGGGTGCCATCAGCAGGGTCAAGGGGTCCCGTTGCAGCACACAGCTGAAGTTGCCCCCGGTGCCCTCGCACCAACCCCGTTGATGGATGCCAGCGATGACTGCGCAGAGGGCTCCGGAGAGCCCATGGCGGGGTACGGCGGCGGCTTGCCCGTGCCCGTGGGGATCGGCGCGCTGTGGCTGTGCATTTTGGCGATCTTTGGGGGCCATGCGCAGGGAATCAGGCGGTGGTGGTCGGTGCGAACGGGGAGCGCTTGGCTGCTCTGCTGTCCGCTGAGCCAGGTTCAGGTGATTTCAGGGTAATAGGGGCCCATGACTTCATCCAATGGCCATGGGTCGTTACAAAGCGAGCTGGGCCGCCATGGAAAGGATGTCCGGTGATGCGCCTGGCAGGGCATGGTTTTGCGCTGATCGGTGGGCGGAGGCCCGTAGTGGCCGTTGGGCCCTGGGTGAGGGGGCGGTGCCCCTCATGGCTGGCAGTGACGGCACCAGTGGGTGCTGCGGCCCGCCAGCCGATCCCTCACGATCGGGGCACCACAGCGGCGGCAGGGTTGGCCCGAGCGCCTGTAGACGCTGGCCTCCCCTCCGTAGTTGCCATTGGTCCCCGTGAGATCGCGGAAATCGCTGAAGGTGGTGCCGCCAGCACCGATGCTGGCCTGCAGGATCTCCACCAGGGCGGCGCGTAGGCGATCCAGAGCTGGGCGGCCGAGGCGACCGGCGGGGGTGTGGGGGTTGATGCCGGCGGCAAACAGCGATTCATCGGCATAGATGTTGCCGACCCCGGCCACCAGGGACTGATCGAGCAGGGCGGTCTTGATCGCTCGGCTGGAGCCACGCAGCCGTTGCTGCAGATGGGCTGCACTGAAGGCTGGATCGAAAGGCTCCGGTCCCAGTCGGGCCAGGCCTGTGATCACTTGCTCGATGGGCCTGTTCGGTGGGACCCACCACATCTGGGCGAAGCTGCGGGTGTCGATGAAGCGCAGTTCATCCCCGGCCTTGCTCCAGAAGCGGACTCGGGTATGGGGGCCCGGCTCCGTCTTCTCGGGGGGCTCTCCGTCCGGTTCTGTTGCCGACTCCACCTGAGCGGCTCCAACCGTTTTCGAATCCGGCAGTGCCTGCGAAGGGGCTTGAGCCGGCTTCCGTTGCGGTGGCCGCTGCTGCGTCGCCGACTCCAGCTCCGCCGTGGTGGCGGTTGCTGGCTGGGCTGGTGCCGCGATCCAGAGGAACTGACCTGTCATTCGGAGGTGTACTCCCCAACACCCGGCTCCCTGACCATCGAGATCACGCAGATCGGCCAGCAGATACTTCCCCCTCCGTCTCCAGCCCGCGATGGTGCTGCCGCTCAGGGCCAGGCAGAACAGGGCGGGATCTGGCGGAAAGGCCACCGCCCTCGCGCGCCTTACTTCCACCCGGGCGATGGTCATGCCTTGGGTCTGACGTTCCAGCCCGCGCCGCACGGTCTCAACCTCCGGCAGTTCGGGCATAGGCTGCAGCCATCGCAATCCAGGGAGACTGGCACAGTCCCTAGTTTTGCGGCCGTCTGGATCGATTGGGGGATCCTGAAGGGGCCAGGCCGCGAAGGCCCCTGGCCCATGGGGCTGAGGTGGATGCGTGCCGCGGGTCGGGCTCTGGTGGGGCTCCTCCGTGCGGAGGGGAGCTCGACTTGTACCGGGGGGCGGCCGGAGGGCTTACCCCTTGAACCGGAGTGATCTCCCGGGCTGGGGACCCGCAGCATGACTCCCTTGGGATGGCCCTTGACGGCAGCGGCGGCCCCCCTCAATGGAGCGAGTGGCCAGTGGCTCGCTCCATTGAGCGATCAACCGAGGAACAAGCAACAGATCCCTTGATGGCATCCAAATTCCTAGACGAACCCAGATCACGCCGTGACGCACCGCCCTCATCGTCAGCGGCGGCTCCGTCAGAACTGGGGAGAGGGCGCCATCGATCACCTGGGTTGCAAAAAAAACACCCCACAAACCCCAGGGTCCTGGCCGGGACCTGCAGGGGCGAATGTGGGGTGCCATTAGGCGGATCAGGGCATGTTGGCCTGAAGCCCAAGCAGAGCTGGGAGATGTTGTCCTGAGGAGAGACTCCAGCCGGCCACAGATGGGGCTCAGGCCTTCTCGAGTTCGGTCTCGGCGAAGTTGTTGGTGTTGATGCCGCCTTCGGAGCCACTGAAGCCGTTGTAATTGACTTTGTCGAAGCGAACGACGACGGGGTAGCGGATGCCCGAGGTGTCGATCGACGCCACGGTGCCGACGTCGTTGAACCAGTAGGACTCGGGGCGCTTGATGCGCACTTTGTCGCCGCGGGAGATGGCCATCGCTGCTGGATCGGGTCGGGAGACGTTCCGGCTGACCCTACCCTCGACCGTCGGGGCTTGCGCCGGGCGTGTCACGAATCGTCGTTTGCGGGGGTGGCGGTCGTTCCGAACAGCCGCCACCCCCGGCCGAGCGTCCCTCCGGTCCAGGTCGTGACCCCGCCCAGCAGCCTGGCCGGTTGCACCGGCCGGTTACTTCAGCCAATCACCCCGGCCCATCTCCACCCGAGCCCGCTGCGCTGCGCCACCAGGGCCCGTCACCCCGGTTCGCCGCTCACCCCGGTCCTCCCAGCGCCCGACGCCCTGCCGCTCCGGCGCGGCCCAGCACCCGTGGCAGCATCGCCCCGCCGTTGTCATGCCGCCGCCATGGATTCCGCCGAGGCTCCCGCCCTCAGCCTCGATCTCCCCGATCCCGAGCGCGATGACCTCAGCACCACGGAGTTCCTGGCCCGCCTGGAGGAGGCCTGGGCGGTGTGTGATCGCTTCGATCTGCAGACCGAGATCTGGCGGGGCCGGATTCTGCGGGCGGTGCGGGATCGGGAGAAGCGGGGCGGCGATGGCCGTGGCGCCGGCTTCCTGCAATGGCTGCGCGAACGCGAGATCAGCAAGACCCGCGCTTACACCCTGATCCAGTTGGCCGAATCGGCCGACAGCCTGGTGGGGGACGGGATGCTCGAGCCCGACAGCGTCAATCTGTTCTCCAAGCGGGCCTTCCTCGAAACGGCCCAGTCCGACCCGGAGGTGCAGCAGCTGATCAGCGAGGCCGCCAATGAGGGTCTGCCGATCACCCGCAAGCAGGTGCGACGGCTGAGCGATGAGTTTCTGGCGGTCACCAGCCCCCTGCTGCCTGAGGAAATCCGCCAGCGCACCGCCGACAACCTGCTGCCGCCCCGGGCCGTGGCCCCCCTGGTCAAGGAGCTGGCTCGCCTGCCGGAGGACCAGCAGGAGGACCTGCGCCAGGTGCTGCGGGATGAGCCCGAGCTGGAGCGGGTCAAGGATGTGACCAACACCGCCCGCTGGTTGCAACGGGCCGCCACCGCCAGCCTCAGCGTTCGGGCCTTCCAGCAGGGGGGGCTGGAGTTTGAGAAAGCCTTGCAGGAGGCGCGCCGGCTTGATGTGCTCGGGCTGCTCTCCGATGCGGTGGCCCAGGCCCAGACCCTTGAGGCCGCCGTGCTGCGCCTCCACACCAGCTGGCGGCGCCTCGGGGGGCTCCAAGAGCGGCTGTGGGTGGAGAGCGGCAGCAGCACGCCCCACCTGCGGGAGCTGCTGGCAGTGTTGCAGTCGCTCAGCGGCAGCACCCTGCGGGTGTCGTTGGGGGAGCTGGCCGGCGGCAAGCGGGTGCGGCTGCAGCTGGTGGAGGAGGCCGCTGATCGGCTGGAGGCGCCGCCGCTGCCGCAGCCGATGGATCTGGCCGATGGGCACGACTGATGGCGTGGCACACAGGTGGCTATCGCTACGCCCGGCGAGATCCACCCCCGCAAGGGGGGGCGCCCTGGTGGGTGAGCGGCTGAACCCATGACCAGTGCATGACGACCGATGCCTGGTTACCTGGCCCATGCTGCCGATTACGGCAACACCCAAATCGAGACCGAGTAGCGCCTGACCAGCCGGCCAAGGCTCAATCCATTGGCTGGGGGGGCCACGTCTGGCCTGATAGGAATCCGACACGCTTTGAACCCTTGGCCACTCCCTGGATTGGGAAGACTTCCAGCTTGCGTGACACTCGGCAATAGCGCAGGATCCTGCGTCGCTGAAAGGATGGCTCAATACTGACGATGGTGTCTGATTGGGACTGGGGCAAAACGCCAGGTTTGAACCTACGCCTGCTTCACTACCCGTGGTGCCCCTACAATTAGGGCCCACCATCGCTGGAGTGCGTGCCGCAAACAGAGGGTGACATGCCTCCAGCCGCTCGCTGCAGCAGCCCGGGCTCCACGGCCTCCCCCGTCAGCGATCCCGCTGCCATCGGTTCTGCTATCCCTCCTACCGCTGCCAGGGACTCTGGAGGTCGCCGATCCCTCGTCACCCATCCCGGCATCAGCCAATCCCGCTCCGTCGACAGCGGTGAAGCTGATCCCGGGTCTGGCCCCATGGCTCCCCTTCCCGGCGATCTGCTCCGCGATGCCCTGAAGCGCCACTTCGGCTGGCCCGACTTCCGCCCTGGCCAGCGGCCCGTGGTCGAGGCCCTGCTCGCCGGTCGTGACTGCCTGGCGGTGCTGCCCACCGGTGCCGGGAAATCCCTCTGTTTTCAGTTGCCTCCCCTGGTCCGCGGCGGCCTGGTGGTGGTGATCTCCCCCCTGGTGGCCCTGATGCAGGATCAGGTCAACCAGTTGCGCCAGCGCGGCATCGACGCGGCCTGTCTGCATGGGGGGCTGGCGCCAGGCGAGCGCCGCCGGTTGCAGGAGTCCCTGGCCGACAACCGCCTCCGGCTGCTCTATCTCGCCCCCGAGCGTCTCCAGGCCGAGGCCACCCGCCAGCTGCTCGATGACGCCATCGCCAGCGGTTCGCTGGTGGCGCTGGCGGTGGACGAGGCCCATTGCATCAGTGCCTGGGGCCACGATTTCCGTCCCGATTACCGGCGCCTCGGCCAGCTGCGCGCCCTCTGTCCCGGTGTGCCCCTGGTGGCCCTCAGCGCCACCGCCGCCCCCCAGGTGCGGGCCGACATCATCCGCCTGCTGCAATTGCGGCAGCCTATGGTTCAGGTCTGCTCCGGCCGGCGCGCCAACCTCCACTTCGCCATGGATCGCCGCCCCGCCGATCCGCTGCCGAGGGTGCTGGAGGAGTTGGCCTCGGCCCGCGGCGCCGTGTTGATCTACGCCCGCACCCGACGCTCCGTTGAGGACTGGGCCGCCCGTCTGGTGGCTGCCGGGATTCCAGCGATCGCGTATCACGCCGGCATCGACCCGGAGAGCCGTTCCCTCGCCCTCGCCCACTTCCAGGACCAGCCCGCGCCGGTGCTGGTGGCCACGGTCGCCTTCGGGATGGGGGTGGACCGGCCGGATGTGGGCTTGGTGCTCCACCTCGACCTCCCCGCCAGTCCCGAGGGGTATCTGCAGGAATCGGGTCGGGCCGGCCGCGATGGCCTACCGGCCCGCTGCCTGGTGCTGTTCGCTCCCGAGGATCGCCTCAGCCTCGCCCGGGCCATTCGCGCCAGCGCCCCTGCCCCAGCTCAGACCTCTGGCGCCGATGATGCAGCCCTGCGCGACCAGGCCCAGCGCCAGCTCCGACGCATGGAGGCCGTGGCGGAGGGGGAGGGCTGCCGCGAGCAGGCCTTGCTCCTGGCCGTTGGTGAGCTGGTGGCGCCCTGCGGCCGTTGCGACATCTGCCAGGCCCAGCCCGGACGGCAGGACTGGGCACAGGAGGTGAGCCTGGTGCTGGAGGCCCTGGCGGAACGGCAGGAGCGGGGTGGTGATCTGCGCCTGCTGAGCGAACGGATGGCCCGGGATCACGGCAGGGAACCGGAGCGTTGGGGCTGGCTGCTGCGCCGGCTGGTGCAGGAGGAGCTGCTGCACGAGAGCGACGACGGCAGCCAGCGGCTGTGGCTGCGGCCTTCCGGGCGCCGTTACCTGCGCGATCCCTGGCCGCTGCGCTGGGTGGCCTGAACGGGCCTGTGCCCCATGGCCGCAGGAGGCGCCTGGACCTGGCCTCAGCTGCCGCGGGTGCGGCAGAGATCATTGACCAGCCGCTGCTCGAAGTCGGCCTGGGGGGTGTCCCAGGTGCGCCAGTCCCCAGCCGCGCTGGTGGCGTTGAGCTTGCGGGCGCCGCAGTTGATCGCCAGATAGAGGGTGTCGCCCTTGGCGTTCATCACCGGTGCCACCAGGCTGCCGCCCATCGGCTGCCAACCGGACCAGTCGACCTGGAGGGGCCCGTAGCGCCGCCAGTCGAGCTTGGGCGTGCCGGCGCTGGCGGCTGCTGGCGCCGCGGCCGGCGTGACGCGGCGGCTGGCGACCGGGGTCGCCACCGCGGTCGTTGCCGGGATGGCCGTCCGGGTCGCGACGGTGGTGGCGGCCCGGGGGGCCACGGCGGTGGCCGCTGGGCTGGCGACCGCCATCGGAGCCGTGGCGAAGGAGGTTGAGGCTGCGGCGACGGGGAAGGCTGACCGGGACGGAGCGGCGCTGGCCAGGGTGGTGGCGTTGCGGAGCGGGGCGGTGGCCGCCGCCACGGAGGTGCCCTGCAGGGGGGCTGTCACGACGGGCCGTTCGGCGGCTGGGGCAACGGCCGCGACGACTGGAGCCACCGACTGCGGGGCCTCGGCGACTGCCGCCGTGGCGCGGCTGACTGGGGCGGGTCTCTGGGCCACCGGCTTGGGGGCGGCGGCAACGGGCCGTGCCGGGGCGCTGGCCGTGGTTGGCCGTGGGCTGGGGATCGGTCCGGTGAGCTTCAGGCGCCGGCCGCTCTCCACATGGTCGGGGTCATCGAGCTCATTGATCGCCACCAGGCGACTCATCGCCACCCCATAGCCCTCGGCGATCTCGGAGAGGCTCTCTCCGGGTTGCACCACGTGGACGCTGGCGCCGCGGCGGTAGGTGGGGGCCTGGGGGGCTGGCTTGCCAGTGACCTTGAGCA
Organism: Cyanobium sp.; assembly: GCA_044360135.1. GTDB lineage: Bacteria > Cyanobacteriota > Cyanobacteriia > PCC-6307 > Cyanobiaceae > Cyanobium. The sequence goes on along the minus strand of JBIKKX010000036.1, from coordinate 23,179 downwards.
CCTGGCCCACCTCGATGTGGTCGGCCTTGCTGATGCCGTTCAATGCCATCAGGCGGTCGAGATCCATGCCCTGGCGGACGGCGATGTCCGAGAGCGTGTCGCCCTCCTGGACCTGCACCGTGCCGGTGGCACCGCCGCCGCCCCCTTTGCCGCTGCTGACGCCGCGGGCGTTGGCCGGGAGCCGCAGCACCTGGCCCACCTCGATGTGGTCGGCCTTGCTGATCCCGTTGAGCTGCATCAGCTTGCTGAGGCTGACGCCATGCCGGTCGGCGATCTCGGAGAGTGTCTCGCCCGGCTGCACCGTCACCTGGGCCGCCAGGGCGGGCAGGGGCAGAAGCAGAGCGAAAACCAGGGCGGCGAGGTAACGGCGCATGGGCACCCAGGAGAGCTGGCGGCACGTTAAGGGGCCCGGGCGGGCTCGCCCAGCCCCCCCCAGGCTCCGATCGCCATCCTTGATGCCCCGCCGCTGCTGCGGCTGGGCCCAATGGGGGGCCCTCGCAGCCCGGTGATTGGGCCATGGAGGCGATCGGCGCCAGGCGGACTAAGGCCCTCGGGCCGCCCTCAACCCAGCAGCCGCCGCAGCAGCCGCAGGCGGTTGCCGTAGGGCGGATAGCGGAAGCGCAGGTCCGGCCAGAACGGCCGCTCCATCACGCTGCGGCGGTGGGAGAAGGTGAGGAAGCCGGTCTCGCCGTGATACGCGCCCATGCCGCTGGCCCCCACACCGCCGAAGGGCAGGTTGACCACCCCCGCTTGCACCACCACATCGTTGAAGACAACGCTGCCTGAGCAGCTGCTGGCCAGCAGCCGTCGGCGGGCGGCGGCGCTGGTGCTGAACAGGTAGAGGGCCAGCGGCTTCTCGCCCCGGCGGACCCGCTCCAGGGCCTCCTCCAGGTCGGCCACCTCGAGGATCGGCAACAGCGGGCCGAAGATCTCCTCCCCCATCAGCGGATCGCGATCCGGTTCGGGCACCGCGATCAGGGTGGGGGCGATGCGGCGGCGCTCCGGATCGCTCTGCCCCCCCGCCAGCACCCGATCCCGGGCCGTGTCCAGCAGGCCGCTGAGGTGGGCGAAGCGGGCCGGGCTGACCACCGCCCCCAGATCCGGACTGGCCAGCGGATTCTCGCCGTAGAGGTTGCGGAATTCCTCGCGGATTGCCGCCACCAGGGCCTGGCGCCGCTCCGGCACCACCAGCACGTGGTCGGGGGCGACGCAGGTCTGGCCGGCGTTGATCCCCTTGCCCCAGGCCAGCCGCCGCGCTGTGACGGCGATGTCGGCATCGTCGAGCACGATCGCCGGGCTCTTTCCACCCAGCTCCAGGGTCACCGGCGTGAGCTGACGGGCCGCGGCGGCCATCACCAGGGCACCGACCCGGGAGCCGCCAGTGAAGAAGATGTGATCAAAACGCTCCTGCAGCAGCCGGCTGGCCGTCTCGCCATCGCCCAGCACCACCTGCACCACCTCGGGCGGGAAGTGGCGGGGCACCAGCTCGGCGATCAGGGCCGCGGTGCGGGGGGCATGTTCGGAGGGTTTGAGGATGGCGGTGTTGCCGGCTGCCAGGGCGCTGACCAGGGGATGGAGGCAGAGCTGGAAGGGGTAGTTCCAGGGGCCGAGGATCAGCACGCAGCCGAGGGGAACCGGTTCAATCCGGGCACTGGCCGGTTGCACCCAGAGGGGGAGCCCGATGCCGCGGGGGCGCATCCAGCGGGCCAGGTGGCGGCGGCTGTGGGCCACCTCATGACGCACTGCCACCAGTTCGAAATAGGCCTCGGTGGGCGCCTTGCCCAGGTCGGCCGCCAGGGCCTCCAGCACCGCTGCTTCATGCTGGCTGAGCAGGGCGCTGAGGCGCTCCAGCTGCTCCAGCCGCCAGGTCAGCGGACGGGTGTCGCCGCGACTCACCGCCTCGCGCATCGTGGCGATGGCCACCGGCAGGTCGAGGCTGGAGCTGGGGGCCGGGGGAGCCTGCAGGGCCATGGGGGTCTGGGATGCGTCCGCCACGCTGGCAGAACCGCCGACAGGCTGTGGGGGGGGCTATGGAAGGGGGGGCTGGAGATCCGGCCCCGGCTCGGTTTTCGGCCGCCACCCAAGGACAAAGCAGCACCATCAACGTCCCGCCGTGCCGATCGGAACCACGGCCGCAGAGCCGGGGCCGCCGCAGCCGTTGCGTTCGCCAGCTTCATGGCCGCGCCCGGGGAGGATGATGGTGTGACCCGCTACCAAGCCGGTGTCCTCCCGCCGCAGACCTGACCCTGCAGCCCCTGCTGAAGCGATGCCTGCGCCCGCGCCCATGGGTAAGCCCCTGGCCGGCGAACGGGTGCTGCGCCTGCCGCTGCCGCTGCCGCTGCTGCGTTACCGCCAGCGCCTGGAGGAGCATGGCCCGATCGCAGGGCCCGAGAGGATCGAAGGCCCGGGACTTCCCCAGGACCATGTGCTCCATCGCACCCTCGCTTTCTGAGGTTTCCGCGGACCCATCGCGATCCGCCGCCCTGCTGGTGCAGCGGCGGCGATGGCCAGGCCGGTCAAGATCCGCTAGGTCCAGGGCGCTGCCTCCGGGCCTGGTTCCCGCCCTGCTGACCCTGGCGCTGCTGCTCGGAGGCTGCCGCCGCGATGGCCCTCCCCCCGAGCTGGCGGCCGTGCAGGTCGAGGCCGATGCCCTGCTGCGGGCCAATCGCCTGCGCACCACGCCGCTCCGCTTCACCCTGGAGGTGGGCGAGACGGCGGGCTACTGGGCCCAGCAGCTGGGCCTCTGCCCCAGGCCCCCCCAGGGGGAGGATCCCGACGCGGCCTGTGCGGCCTGGGCCCATGGGGCACCCGGGGACGCCGCCAGCCCCCTGCAGCGCCAGCTGCAGCGGCTGGCCTACCTCTACGGCAATGCCAGTGCCCGCACCTATCCCCAGGGACTGGTGAGCTTCGATCGCTCCTTTTTTCTGGTGCAGGGCCACGACCGGGCCGCCCTGCGCTGCGTGGTGGCCCATGAGCTGGTGCACTTCCTGCGGCGCCACGCTTACCTGAGCAGCCGCCGGCTGCAGCAGCCGGATCTGCGCGATCGGCCGGTGGCGGATCGGGACCGGGTGCTGGCCAGCCTCAGCCAGCAGCAGGAGCTGGCCGCTGACCGCGGCGCCCTGCTGATGACGGCCATCTCCGGCCAGGATCCGGCCAGCTGCGTGCGCCAGCTCCAGGAGGCCGCCGAACTGGAGGGGGACTATGCGGCCGAGGATCCCCTCGCCAGCCACCCTGGCCATGGCCGCCGCATCGCTGCCGCCCGGGCCTATCTGGCCCGGGGGCTGGGGGGCGATCTGGCCGCCTGGCGCCGCCAGAGCGCCAAATCGGCCGCGGTGACACCCCGCTGGCGTTGGGATTCCCAGGAGCGGTTGCTGACGGTCACGACCTTGCCATGACCGCCCAAGGCCTGCGCAACAAGGGCGTCGGCAGGCTGACGCAGCGGGGGCTGCGGCGACCCGCTTGAGGGCCAGGGCAAATCCGCTGATGTGTAGAAAACCGAATACCCCGCCCGTGGCTCCGCGCTACAGTTTGAAACGATCCTTCACAAAGGCCGTCACCGCATGTTCACGCTTGAGAGAGCCTCGAAGATTTTTCCTGAGACCCTGGCGGCTGATGTGGTGCCGGCGATCACCGCCCGCTATCTCCTGTTGAGCGCCGAGGACCAGCTGGCTCTGATCTGGTACGCCTACCTGGAGATGGGCCGCACGATCACCGTGGCCGCCCCCGGGGCCGCCCGCATGCAGTTCGCCGAGCCGGTGCTCCAGCAGATCCGTGGCATGTCATTTGCGGAGCAGAGCCAGGTGATGTGCGATCTGGCCAACCGCGTCGACACCACGATCGGCCGCACCTACGCCGCCTGGTCGGTCAACATCAAGCTCGGTTTCTGGTATCAGCTCGGCGAGTGGATGGCCGCTGGCCTGGTGGCGCCGATCCCCGAGGGCTACCAGCTCTCGGCTAACGCTTCGGCGGTGCTGAACTCGGTCAAGAAGGTCGAGCAGGGTCAGCAGATCACGCTGCTGCGCAATTTTGTGGTCGATATGGGCTACGACCCCCAGAAGGGTGAGGGTCAGCGGGTGATGGAACCCGTCGTCGCTCCCACGCCCGAGGAGCTGCGTAAGAAGGTATTCATCGAGGGGGTGATCAATCCCACGGTGGTCAGCTACATGGATCTGCTCAACGCCAACGATTTCGACAACCTGATCGAGCTGTTCCTCCCCGACGGCGCCCTGCAGCCCCCCTTCCAGAAGCCGATCGTGGGCCGTGATGCGATCCTGCGCTTCTTCCGTGAGGACTGCCAGAACCTGCGACTCCTGCCCGAGCGCGGCTTCGCCGAGCCCGCCGACGACGGCTTCAACCAGATCAAGGTGACCGGCAAGGTCCAGACCCCCTGGTTCGGGGCCGGCATCGGCATGAACGTGGCCTGGCGCTTCCTGCTCAATCCCGAGGGCAAGATCTACTTCGTGGCCATCGATCTGCTGGCTTCCCCCGCCGAGCTGCTCAAGTTCGCCCGTTGACCCTTACCGGTCCCCGCCGCGGCAGTTCCTCCTGGGGGCTGCCCTTGGCGGCCGCGATCGGCCTGGGCTGGTTGCTCTCCCTGATCGTGCTGCTTCGGCTCGACCTGGTTGCCTTGCCCTGGCCCCTGCTGGTCGGGGCAGTTCTGTTGCGCACCCTGCTGCACACCGGCCTGTTCATCGTCGGCCACGACGCCATGCATGGGGTTTTGGTGCCGGGCCGGCGCCGCTGGAACGACCGCCTCGGGGCCACGGCCCTGGTCCTCTATGCGGCCCTGCCCTACGGCAGCTGCCGCCGCAACCATCAGCTTCACCATCGCCGCACCGCCACAACGGCCGATCCCGACTACCACCCGGATGCCCGGGCCGGGTTCTGGGCCTGGTATTGCCGGTTCATGGGCGGCTACCTCAGTGCAGCCCAGATGGCGAGGCTGCTGATGGGCTGGGCCGGGCTGGCTGCTGCGGCCTGGGCCCTGGGCCCAACCGGTCCGCTGAATGTGCTCTGCTTCTGCGTTGTGCCCCTGTTGCTGAGCTCCCTGCAGCTGTTCGGTTTCGGCACCTACCTGCCCCATCGCCAGCAGCGCCAGCCCCTGGCGGCCCCTGATCCGGCGAGCCTGGATCTGCCGGTTTGGCTGTCGCTGCTGGCCTGCTTTCACTTTTCTTACCATCTCGAGCACCACCAGAACCCTGCCCTGGCCTGGTTCGAGCTGCCGGCCCAGCGGCGCCGTCGCCGCCGTCTCGCGTCGGCCGTGGCTCCTGCCTAGGGTCGCAGGGAAGGTTCAGACGATGGTGTCCGTGATGACAGCCCAGGCGATGGTGGAAGGGTGGACTGACATGGAGCAGGTGATTGCCCGCCATGCCTTTGACCTGGCCTATGGGCGTGCGGTCGAGAAGCTGGTGGCGGTGGTGCGTTGCAAGGCGGCGGAGCTGAGCACCGTCGATTCGGTCTGGCAGCTCCACGATCTGCTCAGCATCGAACGGCACACGATCGAGGGCCGCTTCGATTTCCGCTTCGATGGCCTGCTGTTTGTGTTCGCCAGCCTGGTCAAGGATCAGCTGCTCCAGCTCGACGAACTCAACGGTCTCGATGCAGAGAAACTGGCCAAGATCGCCGCGATGGCGCGGTTCTGACTAGCCGGTTCGAGATCCAAGGACGTGGGAAGGGTGCTTGGCTGTTGCAGTAAGTAGGGTCAGCGACTGGCCAGGCTTTTGTTGTGGTATCAGCCAGACTGCAAATTGACGTGGGCTTGGTGACCCTCGTCTCTAATTGGGCCATCGGGATAGGCGGCTGCTGGATATCTGCCATCGGTTCAATCACGGCCCCATCGCGATGGGCTGCACCAGATGCCAGGCCTCGCGGGCACGGAGATGATCTTGACCCGTGGCGAGGTAGATGTCGGAGCCCTCGGAGTTGGGCTGGGCGAGCTTGGAGGACGTGTCGTGAACGCGGCGGGCGAGATCCATGGCCATCACCCACAGAGCACCGTATCGCTCCCTTGGACCGACCGACCGACTGAGTTGAAAGCCCTTGACGAGACTTGAACTCGTGACCTCTCCCTTACCAAGGGAGTGCTCTACCGCTGAGCTACAAGGGCGTGTGGAAGGTGGGCCGGGTTGGATTTGAACCAACGTAGGCAGAGCCAGCGGATTTACAGTCCGCCCCCATTAACCACTCGGGCACCGACCCGAACCACACCCCAAGACCTTACCAGCCGACCCCCCACCCCCCGCCAGGGGGCAGTGCCAAAGGTGGGCGGGGATCGGCTGGAGCAGTGGGCGGACCCCTCCGGCCCAAGGCCGCCCCTGGAGTCGCGGGGCTCAGGGCCTCGCCTGCCGTCCATGTCCTGGGACACCCTGCCTCCAGCCCCACGGCCCCCTCTGCCTACGATTCAGGGCCCGGTGGGGCCCCGCCCCCTCCCCTCGCGGACGCCCCGATGCGCGTGCTGCTGCTCAATGGTCCCAACCTCAACCTGCTCGGCCGTCGCGAGCCCGGGCTCTACGGCGCCAGCACCCTGGCGGAGATCGAGGCGGCCCTCGCTGCCCAGGCCCAGGCGTTAGGGGCCGAACTCAGCTGCTTCCAGAGCAACCACGAGGGGGCCCTGGTGGATCGCATCCAGGCGGCCAGCGGCCAGTGCGACGGCATCCTGATCAATGCCGGCGCCTTCACCCACACGTCTGTGGCCCTGCGGGACGCGCTGCTGGGGGTGGCGATCCCGTTCGTCGAACTGCACCTGAGCAACGTCCATGCCCGCGAGTCGTTCCGCCACCACTCCTTCCTGGCGGACCGGGCGATCGGGGTGATCTGCGGTTTCGGCCCCGCCAGCTACGGGCTCGCCCTTGATGGTCTGCTGGGGCATCTGCGGCGCCAGGCCAGCGCCACCCACCAGGCGCCATGAAGCCCGCCGCCATTCCTTTGGGCTCGGCCCCAGTTCCGCCGGGCGGCCCTGGCGCTGCTGCCGCTTCGGCCCAGCGTTCAGGGTCGGTCCCGGCTCCTGTTGCTGCCAGCGTCCCAGCGGTTCGCCGGGGCGCCCCTGCTGACGCGATGCCTGCTGCGCAGGCTGCTCCCCCCGTGGCCGTGCCCCCAGCCCCCCTCCCCCGGGTGAAGTGGCTGGCGGCCCCCAGCTCCAGCGCTTGGCTGGAGCTGGCCCTGGCCCATCCCGAGCCGCTGCTGATCGACCACGCCCACTGCGAGCGCAAGGCGGCGGGGGTGGCCCTGCAGCTGATGTTCCGCTACCCCTCCGATGGCGCCCTGGCGGCGGTGCTCAGCCCCTTGGCCCGGGAGGAGCTGGAACATTTCGAGCGGGTGCAGGCCCTGCTGGAGCGGCGTGGTATCGCCCTGCGGCCCCTGGCAGCACCGCCCTACGGCGCCGCCCTGGCGGCCCTGGTGCGTCGCCAGGAGCCGCAGCGGCGCCTTGACAGCTTTCTGGTCGCGGGCCTGATCGAGGCCCGCAGCCACGAGCGCATGGCCCTGTTGGCTCGCCACAGCCCCGATCCGGAGCTGCGGGTCCTCTACGCCGATCTGCTGGCCAGCGAAGCGCGTCACTTCGGCGTCTACTGGCTGCTGGCCGAGCGCGATTGGCCCCGGGCCCGTGTGGTGGAACGGCTGGACGAGCTTGCTGCCGCCGAAGCTGACCTGCTGGCCGATCTCTGGCGGGAGCCGCGCTTCCACAGTTGAGTGGCGCGCTACCCCTAGCCGCTGGCTTCCACCAGCAGCCCATCCAGCAGCGGGTAGCGCTCGGCGATCCTGTCGCCGGTGAACTGGGCTACCCAGCCCTCGGGATTCTCAAAGAAGCGCAGGGCGCAGAACTGCGGTTCCGGGCCCATGTCGAACCAGTGCCTGGTGCCGGCCGGCACGGCGATCCAGTCGTTGCGCTCGCAGAGCAGCTGCAGCACCTCGTCACCGATGTGCAGGCAGAACAGGCCGCGGCCCTCCACAAAGAAACGGACCTCGTCCTCGCTGTGGGTGTGCTCAGCCAGGAACTTGCGGCGCAGCATCTGGCGGTCTGGGTGGTCCGGGGTCAGGCGGATCGCATCCACCGTGGGGTAGGTCCCCCGGCCCTGCACCCGCTCGATCTCCGGGGCGTAGGCCGCCAGGATCTCCTCGGCGCTGGCGTCTGCGGCCAGGGCCGTGGCCGCCGGCCAGCGCTCGAAGCCGATCCCCCGGGCCGCCAGGGCGGCGCCGATCTCGGTCGGATCGCTGCTGCGCAGCAGCACCCGCCCGGATCCGCCCGGGACAGGGCTTGCAGATTCGGCGCCGCTGGCCCCGGTCTCTGGGGCGGGAGTTGCCGATGGGCCGCCATCGGCAGCTGCGCCATCAGCCTGCACCGACTCGGTCGCAGCGGAGTGGATCACCAGAAGGGTCATGGCGGCAATGGGGTGGGCAGGGGCGGACCTGCGGGCCCCAGCGGCACTGGGTCACCCTAGGGGGTGTTCCGCCGCGCTGCCGCCCGTGCCCCCCCAGGAGATCACCGCCGCCCCAGCAGCCCCTGCCGGCCCTGGGCTGGTGCTGGTGGGGGTGGGCCCCGGGGATCCGGAGCTGCTGACCGTGGCCGCGGTGCGGGCGATCGCCGCCGCCGATCTGGTGGCCTACCCCGTGGCCCGAGAAGGGGGTGACGGCATGGCCGCCGCCATCGCGGCCCCCTGGATCGCCCCCACCCAACGTCGGCTGCCGCTGCTGTTCCCGATGACCGAGGCGGTGGAGCCGAGGCGCCTCGCCTGGCGGTCCGCCGCCGACCGTCTCGCCGCCGCCGTGGCCGAGGGGCAGGCGGTGGTGCTGCTCTGCGAGGGGGATGTCTCCCTGTTCGCCACCAGCAGCTATGTGCTGCTGGCTCTACGCCGCCTCCATCCGGCCTGTCCGGTGCGGCTGGTGCCGGGGATCAGCGCCGTGGCCGCCGCTGCCGCCGCCGGATCCTGGCCCCTGGCCCTGCAGCAGGAGGCCCTGCTGATTCGCCCGACCCCCGACCAGCCGGCCGCGTTGGAGGCGCTGCTGGAGCAGGCGGCCGGCGCGGGGATGGTGCTGGCCCTGCTCAAGCTCGGAGCCCGCTGGGGCTGGGTTCGGCCGTTGCTGGAGCGGCGTGGCCTGCTTGAGCAGGCCCTGTTCGCCAGGCGGGTGGGCTGGCCGGATCAGCGGGTTGCCGCCGCCGCCAGCGTTCCTGGGGAAGAGGCCCCCTACTTCGCCCTGCTGCTGATCCGCCAGGGCTGGCCGGCGGTGCTGCCGGACGACTGATGTCCCGCTGCGGCCACCCGCTGCGAGCCGCCGCGCCCTGCTGCGGCGAGCCGCCCTGGCGGCCACAGCCCTCTGCTGCCATGGCGCAGCGGAGGCCCTGCGTCTGCGGTGCTTCGATAGTGGCGATCGCTACCGGGGCGCTCCCCGAGGTTGGCTGCCTTGACCGCCCTGAACTGGCTGGCCCTGCTCCATCCGGTGCTGATGATCCTGTTCGTTTACCCGGTGGTCGGTGCCACGATCCGGCTCGGGATCCTGGCCCGTGAGCGGCGCCTGAACCTCAACCCGATTGCGGCCACCGTGCCCAAGGAGCACACCGACCACGGCCGCTGGGTGACCACCGGCACCGTGGTGGCGGTGCTGATCGCCCTGCTCTGGAGCTTCTGGCATCACCAGGACCCAGGCGTGCCCTTCCCCGGTGGGGCGCCGCGGCTGCTCCGGTTGCTCAGCCTCGGCGCCCTCGCCCTGGCGGGCTGCCTGGCCCTGTGGCGGCTGCGGCGGCCCGGCCGGAGAGCCTGCGCGGCCCTGCTCAGCTGGGGCGCCCTGCTGGGGCTGGGGCTCGAGCCGGAGGTGTGGCGTCTCGGTGACCATCCCTTCGATCCAGCCTTCTGGCAGTCGCATTTCTGGGCCGGCTGGCTGCTCTGCGGGCTGCTGCTGTTCGCCATGGCGGCGGCGCCGGAGATCGCCCGCTCCGAGCGGCTGCGCACCCTGCACCGGCTGGCGGCGTTCCTGATCGCACTGCTGCTGGCGGTACAGGCGATCAGCGGCTGCCGTGATCTGCTCCAGCTGGCGCCGGGCTAGGGCGGCAGGGGCGCGGCTGATGGTCGGCCCTGCTCGGTGGCATCCAAGGGCCACGGGGTGCCGCGGTTGCCCCGATTCAGTCGCCGGGGCGGCTTGCCCCATCCCCCAGTCCCACGGCCGCCCGCGTCAGCAGCTCCAGGGCCGCAGCGGCCGTGGGGGCGCGCATCAGCCCGTGGCGCAGCTCCGCCGCCCCCGGAAAGCCCTGGCAGGTCCAGCCCATGTGTTTGCGGGCGATCAGCAGCCCCTTGGCCCCGTAGGCCTCGATCAGTGCCCCGAGCTGCTCCGCCGCCAGGGCGAGCCGTTCGGCCGGCCCCGGTAGTGGCGGCAGGGGGCGACCCTCCAGGGCCGCCGCGATGCGGCCCACCTGCCAGGGGGCCCCGAGGCTGGCGCGGCCCACCATCACCCCATCGGCGCCGCTGATCGCCAGGCAGCGCCTTGCTTCCTCCGGACCCCGCACATCGCCGTTGGCGATCACCGGGATCGCCAGGGCCCGTTTCACCACCCCGATCGCCCGCCAGTCGGCGCTGCCGCCGAAGCCCTGCTCCCGGGTGCGTCCATGGAGGGTCAGGGCGCGGGCGCCTGCCGCTTCGAGGGTGCGGGCGAAGCCCACCGGATCAGCGCTGTCGCCGCACCAGCCCAGCCGGGTCTTGACCGTGACCGGCAGCCGCACCGCCTCCGCCACCGCCGCCACGATCCGCGCCGCCAGGTCGGGATCGCGGATCAGGCCGCTGCCGCCGCCCTTGCGGGCGATCTTGCGCACCGGGCAACCCATGTTGATATCGATCAGGAAGGCTCCGCTGGCTTCGGCCCGGCGGGCTGCTTCGGCCATCGCTCCGGGGCGGTGGTCGAACAGCTGCACCGCCACCGGCCCTGCCTCGGCGGCCAGGTCCTCCAGGCGGGAGCGACCGTGGCCCAGCTCCAGTGCTGTGGCATTGACCATCTCGGTGTAGAGCAGGGCCTCCGGCGCCCAGCGGCGCACCAGGCCCCGGAACCAGGCCCCGGAACACCCGGTCGCTCACTCCGGCCAGGGGGGATTGCAACACCCGGCAGCGCAGGCTGCGGTCGATGCCGTTGCCCCGCAGGATCAGGGGATCGGGCCCCGGCAGGGCGGTTGGCTGGCTCATGGCCAATGCTGGCCGCTGCAGGGGCGGCAGGGGGCGAGGCTGGCGGCGGGTGGTCTCGACATCGGTGGGGGCATCGGCGCTGGTGGGCTTGGTGGATCGCTCCCCCGGGGGTGGTGGCAGGCCCTCCCCAGAGGCCCCCAAGCCTGGCCTTTCCCCCGCCGCTGCCGCACCCTCCTCCCTCCCGTGCCCGGCCGCTGCCCCAGGCTTGCAATGGTGGCCCCGGGTCCCCCGCCGGCCACCGCCCGGCCCGGACGGATCACCCTGGCCCCTGCACCCCATTCAGCCCCATCCCCCATGGCCGAGCCCTTCCCCCTCAGCCGCCCGTTGCTTGAGGCCGTGCTGGCGGACCGCCTCAGCGATCGCTTCGTCTGCGAACTGATCTGGTCGCGGCTTGGCTACCAGCCCCCCGCCAGCGCAATCCCCCCAGCGGCAACTCCCCTTGGGGCTGTCCAGCCCGCCGCAGACCCCGAAGGGGCGAACCCCAACGGGGTGAACCCCACGGGCTCCGACCCCGCGGCGGACCGAGGCCCATGGCGGGCAGGGCCGGCCACGCCGCCAACCTGGGCCCAGGCCTTCCCGGAAGCGCCCCAGCTGATCGCCAGCCGCCCCGCCAGCGTCGCCCTCACCCGCTCGATTGCTGCCCCCCACAAGCAGCTGCTCAAGCAGCAGCTGGGCTTCGCCGGCTACCGCATCGGCGAGCTTTACCCGCGCCGCACCCGCCGCGCCACCGCCGTGAACTGGCTGCTCGCCCACCTGAGCGAGCGGGGCGAAGCCCTGCCCGAGGCGGGGCCCCTGCCGCCGCTGCTCGATCCCCCCGACGATCCGGTGCGGGGCCATCCCGGCGATCCAGAGGTGGGCTGAGGGGGGGGGCAGGGCTGGGACCGTGCCGCCGGTCGCGGTAGGGTCGCTCCAGGCCTGTATCGAAGGGATAAGTTCCGTGCCGCTGCCTGTGGTCGCCGTCATCGGGCGCCCCAACGTGGGCAAGTCCACATTGGTCAATCGTCTCTGCGGCAGTCGCGAGGCGATCGTCCATGACCAGCCTGGCGTCACCCGCGATCGCACCTACCAGGAGGGGTTCTGGGGGGATCGCAGCTTCCGTGTCGTCGACACCGGCGGCCTGGTGTTCGATGACGACAGTGAGTTCCTGCCCGAAATCCGCGAGCAGGCCAACCTGGCCCTGGCCGAGGCGGCCGTGGCGGTGGTGATCGTCGATGGCCAGCAGGGGCTGATGGCTGCCGATCAGGCGATTGCCGAGTGGCTGCGGGGACAGCAGGTGCCGGTGCTGCTGGCGGTCAATAAATGTGAATCGCCGGAACGGGGTCTGGCGATGGCGGCCGAGTTCTGGAGCCTCGGCCTTGGCGAGCCCTACGCCATCTCCGCCATCCATGGCGCCGGAACCGGCGACCTGCTGGACCGGGTGATCAGCTTCCTGCCGGCGGTATCGGAGGAGGAGGGGGAGGACCCGATCCAGCTGGCGATCATCGGCCGGCCGAATGTGGGCAAATCGAGCCTGCTCAATGCCATCTGCGGCGAGAACCGGGCGATTGTCAGCCCGATCCGCGGCACCACCCGCGACACGATCGACACCACCATCGAACGAGAGGGCCAGCGCTGGAAGTTGCTCGATACCGCCGGCATTCGCCGTCGTCGCAGCGTCGACTACGGGCCGGAATTCTTCGGCATCAACCGCAGCTTCAAGGCGATCGAGCGCTCCGATCTCTGCGTGCTGGTGATCGACGCCCTCGATGGCGTCACCGAGCAGGATCAGCGGCTCGCCGGTCGCATCGAAGAGGAGGGCCGCGCCTGCGTGGTGGTGGTCAACAAATGGGATGCGATCGAAAAGGACAGCCACACCATGCCGGCCATGGAGAAGGAGCTTCGCGCCAAGCTTTATTTCCTGGATTGGGCGCCGATGCTGTTCAGCTCGGCCCTCACCGGTCAGCGGGTCAGCGCCATCTTCCCCCTGGCCAAGCTGGCGGTGGAGCAGCACCGCCGCCGGGTGAGCACGGCAGTGGTCAATGAGGTGCTGCAGGAGGCCCTGCGCTGGCGCTCCCCCCCCACCACCCGCGGCGGTCGCCAGGGGCGCCTCTACTACGGCACCCAGGTGGCCAGCGGTCCCCCCAGCTTCACCCTGTTCGTCAACGATCCGAAGCTGTTCGGTGATACCTACCGCCGTTATGTCGAGCGCCAGATTCGCGAGGGCCTGGGTTTTGAGGGCTCGCCAATCCGCCTCTTCTGGCGCGGCAAGCAGCAGCGTGACGCCGAGCGCGATCTGGCCCGTACCACCAACCGCGGTCGTTGAATGGACTGGCTGCGGCAGTTCCCGATCGGCCAGTACGTCGACAGCGGCGGGCCGGGCGCTGGTTCCTGGCTGCTGGGCCTCGATCCGCGCCTGAAGCTGGCCTGGACCGTGGCCTTTCTCGTCACCCCGATCCTGGCGGGTCCCCAGTGGCGGCTCTCCCTGGTGGCGCTGCTGCTGCTGCTCACCCTGGTGAGCGGCCTGCCGCTGAGACTCTGGCGCCGCACCCTGCCGGCGCTCCTGGTTCTCGCCCTGCTGGTGGGCCTGCTCACGGCCCTCCTGCCCGCCGGCGCCAACCTGCGCTACAGCCCCCAGCGCCCGCCGGATGAGCTGCGGCTTCAACCGCCCCCCCCAGCTTCGGCACCGGGGGGACAGGTACCAGGGGTGCAGGCACCGGCCGAGCGATCCGGCCTGCGCTGGGAGCTGCTGCGTTGGGGCCCGATCCAGGTCGGTCCCCTGCCCCTCGGGCCCCTGGTGGTGACCCGCCGTTCCGCCCAGCTCGGCATCAATAGCGCCACCCTGCTGGTGACCCTGATCCACAGCGCCAACCTGCTGCTGTTGACAACCACACCCGAGGATCTGGCCTGGGCGATCAGCTGGTGGCTGGCACCCCTGGGCCGGCTGGGGCTGCCGATCGAGCGGCTCGGTTTCACCCTGCTGCTGGCCCTGCGCTTCCTGCCACTCGTGCAGGAGGAGTTGCAGAACCTGTTGCGGGCGATTGCGATCCGCGCCGTCAATCTCCGCGAGCTGGGCTGGAAGGCCGGCTTGGCGTTGGTGCTGGCGGTGGGCGAGCGGCTCCTGGCCAACATCCTGCTGCGCTCCGAGCAGGGGGCCGAGGCGCTGCTGGCCCGCGGTGGCCACTGGCTGCCCCCCGATGCCCTCCATCGCGCCGAGCCCGGCCCCCGAAGCCTCACTCTGCTCGGCTGGCTCGGCCTGGCCCTGCTGCTCGGCCTGCGCTGGCGGTTCGGCCAGGCCTGAGGTCGGCCCAATCGGGCCGCCGGGCTGACGCGCCGAAAGGCGGTGGCCTTAAATGGCGACAGCACGTCCGTCCACGTGAGCGCAGAGCGTTATCTGAACCATCCCACCTTCGGGATGCTTTATCGGGTCGCCCCGGTGGGGGAGAACCGCGATCTTTATGCCACTCTCTACGCCCAACGCATCTTCTTCCTGGTCACACTGCAAACCAAGGGCGCCATTTTTGAAGTGATCCCCTTGATGGATGCTCGCCACCATGCCGAGCAGAACCTCAGCCGCTCCCGCCGCATCTCCGCCGAGGAGCACGGCCGCTGGCGGCAGCTCTTCGACCAGACCTTCCTCTGAGGGCTCCGGTGGCGGCAGCAGCACAGCCGGACCAGCCCGGGCCATCCCAGGAGCCTGCTGTCCGGGGGGTGGGCGATGGGCCTGAAAGCGATCATCACCCCGATGCGGCACCGAATCCGGCGCCGGATCCGGATTCCACCGAGGGGACTCCTGATCGGGGCGGCGCTGATCCCCTCGCCCTGCGGCTGGACCAGCTGCGCCGCCAGCTTCCCCCCGGCACCCGGCTGCTGGCGGTGAGCAAAGGCCAGCCGGCGGCTCTGATCCGTCGGGCGGCCGCCCACGGCCAGCGCAGTTTTGCCGAAAGCCGTCTGCAGGAGGCCCAGGCCAAGCAGGAGGCCCTGGCCGATCTGCCTGGGCTTGATTGGCATTTCATCGGTCGCCTGCAGGCGAACAAGGCCCGCGCCGTGCTGCGCCGCTTCGCCACGATCCACTCCGTCGACAGCCTGGAGCTGGCGGAACGCCTGGCCCGCATTGCCGCCGAGGAGTCCCTGAGCCCGGCGGTGTTTCTGCAGGTGAAACTGCGGCCCGATCCGGCCAAGGCTGGCTTCAGCCCCGATGGCCTCCGCCAGGCCTGGCCGCGGCTGCAGGCGTTGGCGCCGTTGCGGCCGGTGGGTCTGATGACGATCGCGCCCCTTGGCCTGGGCCCCGAGGAGCGGCCGGCCCTGTTCGCCGACTGCGCTGACCTGGCCAGAGAGCTGGGTCTGGCGGAGCTGTCGATGGGGATGAGCGACGACTGGCGGGAGGCTGCGGCGGCCGGCAGCACCTGGGTGCGGCTCGGAAGCGCCCTGTTCGGGGCACGGCCGCCGCTGGGCTGAACCGGGCAGCCGTTGGCCCGATCTGGCCCCGGCACCCTTGCCGACCCTGGTGTGGGACGCTATTCAGGTTCTGAGCGTCCCAAGCAGAGGCCTTCATCCGTGTCGTTGTTCTCCCGTCTGCGTGCCGTTGTCTCCGGCGATGAGTATCTCGACGGCGACTACGACGACGAGCTGGACTACGACCCCGGCGCCCTCGAGGAAAGCCGTCCCTCATCCAGCACCAGCCCGTCGCGTGGCAGTGGCGCCCTGGCCCTGAGCGAGGGGTTCGGCATCGAGGATCATCCCTTCTCCGGCAGCAATGTGATCGGCATGCCCGGTCTCTCCAGCGCTGTGGCGGAGGTGTTTCTGATGGAGCCCCGCAGCTTCGACGAAATGCCCCGAGCCATCCAGGCCCTGCGGGAGCGCAAGACCGTCATCCTCAATCTGACGATGATGGAGCCCGACCAGGCCCAGCGGGCCGTGGACTTCGTGGCCGGCGGCACCTTCGCCATCGATGGCCATCAGGAGCGGGTCGGCGAGAGCATTTTCCTGTTCGCTCCCAGCTGCGTCACGGTGACCACCGCCGGCGGTGAGGAGTCCGCCTCCCCGACCGTGGTTCCCTCCCGGCCCCCCGCCGAGCCCCGCGATGCGGCGCCGAGCCCCGCCTGGGGTCGCACGGATGCCCTGGGCTGACGCCCCAGCTGGGACCCCGACCACGGATCCCGAAGGCCGCTTCGGGGTGGTCGGTCTGGGGCAGATGGCCCTGGCCCTGCTGTTGCCCCTGATCGATGCCGGTCTGATCGATCCGGCTGAGGTGCGTGCCGCCGTGGCCAGCCCCGCTTCGGCCCGTCGCCTGGCCGAGGACCATGGCCTGGCGGTGGCCACCGATGCCGCGGCCGCCTGGCGCTGTCCGACCGTGCTGCTGGCAGTGAAGCCCCAGCAGCTTGATGCCGTGGCCGCGGCCTTGGGGCCAGCTGGCTCAAGCCAGGGCGCCTCCGAGGCCCGCGTGGCAACGGCTGATCGCGACCGAGCTGGCATGGCTGCCGATGGCAGCGCGGCAACGGCTGGTGATGGCAGCGGGGCGGAAGCCGCTGACAACACCCCGGCGCCGCTGTTGATTTCCGTGTTGGCCGGGGTGCGACTGGAGCGGCTGCAGCGGCTGTTTCCAGGCTGGCGCTGCGTGCGGGCGGTGCCCAACACCCCGGCGCTGGTGGGGGCCGGTCTCACCGGCCTGGCCTGGGGTGAGGGGATCGACCCGGAACGCCGCGCTTGGGTGCGCAGCCTGTTCGAGCGCGTCGGGGAGGTGCTGGAGCTGCCGGAGGCGCAACTCGATCCTTTTCTGGCCCTCACCTCCTCCGGTCCTGCCTTTCTGGCCCTGGTGGCGGAGGCGATGGCCGACGGCGCGGTCGCGGCGGGGCTGCCTCGGGCCCAGGCCCACCATCTCGCCCATCGCACCATGGCCGGCACGGCGGCGCTTCTCCAGGGTCGGGAGCTTCACCCCGGCCAGCTGAAGGACATGGTGAGCAGCCCGGCTGGAACCACGATCGCCGGCCTGCGGCAACTGGAGCGCTGCGGGTTGCGTTCCGCCCTGCTCGAAGCGGTGCTGGCCGCCGCCCAGCGCAGCCGCGAGCTGGGCTGAGGGGCGAACAGCGGCCCCTCAGCCCTCGCGCTTCTCCCCCAGCTTCGGTTCGGTGCCCTGCAGCAAACGCTCCAGGTTGGCCCGGTGCCGCCAGATCACCAGGGTGGTGGTGAGCAGGGCCAGGGCCAGGTAGGCGGGCCGGAGGCCACCGGAGCCGAACCAGCCCAGCATCAGCAGCGGCAGGGACAGGGCCGCCACCACGCTGGAAAGGGAGACGATGCGGCTGAGGCTGAGCACGGTCAGGAAGATGCCGAAGCAGGCCAGCCCCACCGGCCAGGCCAGGCCCAGCAGCATGCCCAGCCCCGTGGCCACGGCCTTGCCACCCTTCCAGCCGAGCCAGAGGGGCCAGATGTGGCCCGCCAGGGCCGCCAGGCCGGCGGCCACCACCCAGGCATCGAGCATCCAGCCGCTGCCGGCGCTGGCCAGCGCCGATCCGCCCAGCACCACCCGGGCCAGCACCACCGCGGCGCTGCCCTTGAGCACGTCAACCAGGAAGACCGCCAAGGCCGGCCCCTTGCCCACCACCCGAAGCACGTTGGTGGCCCCGGTCGAGCCGGAGCCGTGCTCGCGGATGTCGAGGCCGGCCAAGCAGCGACCCGCCAGCCAGCCGCTCGGGATCGAGCCGAGCAGGTAGCCGCTCAGCAGCAGCAGCAGAGGGGTGATCCAGTCCATCAGTACAGCGTCTCCTCACTGATGATCTCGTCCGGACCGGCCGCGAAGGCCAGCCACAGGGGGAACTGCAGCACCGGAATGGCCACGCCCTCCTCGGCGGCGTCGATCACGATGAACGGAAGCTCACCACGCTCTTCGAGCCGGTCGGCGCGTTCGATCAGGGCATCGGCCCGCTCGAACAGCACGATGCCACTGCTGGGGCCGAAGTCTTCACGGCCCAGGCCGAGGCCGTCCTGGAGCCCTCGGCGCCACTCCCCCAGCCGCTCCGGTAGCCCGGCCAGCACCAGGGTCTGGAAGCGGTCGCCGTAGAGCTCGCCGAGGATCGCGATCGCTGCGGCGGCCACGAGCACGTTGCGGTTGCGGCTGCCGCCGCTGGGCTGGGCGCCGCGGCCCCCCTGGTTGAGGAACCAGTCGTCCAGCAATGCCGCTGCGGCCGGCTCGAGGGTGCGCCGCAGCTTCCAGGGATCGGCATAGAAATCGGGCTGACCCCCATAGCGCGCCAGGGACTGGCGGATCTGGTCGGCGTCCTGGCTGAACAGGCCTGCAGCGGCGGGTGGCGGTGGCTCGATCGGCGCCACCCGGTCGAGGGGGGAGGGCTGCACCAGCACCGGTTCGCGCACCAGCTCGGCCTGCTCCGCCACCGCCGCCAGCTCCTGCAGCGCCCCCACCAGATAGGACTGGAACCCCTTGATTCGGTTGGCGATCAGCTCGGAGCGGCCGATCGGGTTGGCGCCGATCTCTTGCTGGAGCCGGTCGCGCTGCCGCTCCAGGGCAGCGATCTCACTCCGCAGGGCGGCGCATCGGCCCAGCAGCTCCTGCTGCAGCTCGCGCAGACCATCATCAGCCTGCACCCCGGATCGGGGATTCACCTCCGCCAGCACCTCGGCTGTTGCGGTCTGGCCCTCCGGAACGCTCCCCACTCCAGGCTCCGCCGGCGGAGCCATGGCAGGCTGCAGGTCTGGCGGGGAGCTGACGGGGGCCTGGTCGGACCACACCGGGGGGGTGGAGGGCCCGGCTGGATTGGCGTCGGGGGCGGTGGTCATGGGGCTGGAGGGGGGGCCAGGCGGGGCAGGCGCTGCTCCAGCTGCTGCCGCAGGCTGGTGGCATCGAACAGCACCGGCAGCAGGTGGATGCTGCGCTCTTCCCGGAAATAAAACAGCACCGGCAGCACCGGCCAGAACAGGCGCCAGCCCAGCCAGGCCTGATAGGGGAAGCGGCGGATCTCCCGATCACCTCGCCACACCACCAGGGCCTCTTCAGCGAACTCGAGCCGCAGCAGCCGGGCCTGCAGCAGCAGGAAACCGCCGAACAGCACCAGCACCAGGGCCAGCCAGCGAAAGCCAGCCCAACCGGCCTGCAGCGGGATGCAGAGGGCCCCCAGCAGCGTGATGCCCAAGGGAACGAAGAAGCGCGGCGCCAGGCTGACCGTGCCGGTGGCGAGCGAGGCTGCCGCGTCCTCCGCAGCGGGGGGGGCTGGGGCGGCGGCCGGTTGGGCCGGATCGGGGGAGGATTGGGTCATCGCACCAGCATGGCCTCCGAGCTGGATGGGGCGCGTCGGTCCGCTCAGCGGCGGGAGCGGTTGGAGCGTTTGCCGCGCTTCACCGTTCGCGGCTTCATCAGCCCGGCGGTGCTGTCCTGCAGCTCGTCGACCAGGCTGCGGGTGCTGCTGGTGCTGCCGACGGTGGCGCTGGCTCCGAAGGCGAAGGCCATGGCCAGAGAGGAAAGGGCGATCCGCAGGCTTTCCTTGAGCAGTCGCTGCACGGCGTCGGCATTGGGCTTGGGGTCGGTGGCCCGCAGCCGGGCGCGCGAGCGCTCCAGGCCTGCCGCGAAGCGCTGGCGCAGCTGGGGAAGTGGTTCAGCGAGCTGATCCGCTGGGATCTGCGGCGCTCCGGGGAGGCGGCTCAGGCGCTCCTGGATCTCGGCGGCACTCTTGGACTCATTGACCAGCTTGGCAATGACGTCGAGACGCTTCTCCAGCCCATTGCGCTGAATTGCGATGCGCTGGGAGGACTCGCGGATGCCGCGCCAGACGGCTAATCCCTGAAGGGGAATCAGCAGTAAATACCCCGCCACCGCGATTGTGGCAAGACGCCGCAGCAGCCCCAGGCGCTGCTTGATCTCGGCCTGATCCGGATTCAGATAGCTGGCCAGGGCGATCAGCATCAGCCCCAGCAAGGGGATGGTGCCGTTGTTGACCAGCGTGCCGCTCAATTGAATTTGCCAGGCCGGATCGAGCAGGCGCGGCGGCAGGGCAGCGGTGATCAGCGTGACCAGAAACAGGGCAAGCATGCCGTGGCCAGCGCGATTCAGCTGGCGGGCGAAGCCGGTGCGACTGATCTGGCGGCCGAAACCGGACGGACTCATCACCGGCGATCCGCCATCAGCGGGGCTCGCACCAACAGGGGTGGTCTCTGCAGGGGGGTGAGCTTCGCTCATGAACCGATGGCGTTCCGACCGGGGCCATCATCCGCCATCGGGCGAGCCCCTTCAATTGCCGAACAGAAAGGCCGTCAACACCACATCCGCCAGGGCCACACAGACCAGGATCATCACCACGGCGCTGGTGGTGCTCGTGCCCACCTCCTTGGGCCCGCCCCGGGTGGTTAGCCCCCAACCGCAGGCCAGCACCGCAATCAGCAACCCGAACACGGTCGCCTTGAGCAACATCGCGGGCAGGTCGCTCGGCTCCATCCAGGTGCGCACTGAAGTCCAGAACACCGCTGGCGGCAGGCCATACAGCAGCGTGCTGCTCAGCTGGCCTGACCAGATCGCCAGCACAAAAAAGAGCAGGCATTGCACCGGCGCCATTACCAGCATCGCCAGCACCCGCGGCACCACGAGATAGTCCACAGGATCGGTGCGCAGCATGGTGATCGCGTCGATCTGTTCGGTGACCTTCATCGTCGCCAGTTGGGCCGTATAGGCCGTGGCCACCTTGCCCGTCAGCAGGGTGGCGGTGAGCAGGGGGGCGATCTCCCGCGACAGGCCGAGGGCCAGCAGTCCACCCACCGCAGCGCTGGCCCCTTGCTTGGAGAGTTCAGCCGCCACCTGGATGTTGAACACCGTGCCGGCCGCCAGGGAGGTGATCAGAACGATCAGGAAGCTGCCGGGGCCGGCCTCCAGCAGTTCCTGCATCAGGTCGTTGATGCCGATTCGCCCCCGGGCGATGGCGCTGATCGACTGGCCGCCGAGCATCAGGCTGCTGCCCAGTCGCTTCAGCCAGCTCGGCGGTCGGATCATGGCGCTGCCCTGTGGAGCCGATGCAGACCCTTCTCCGGCCAGTGGCGCATCACCAGCATCCCCAGCACCACCAGGATGGCAGGGATCAGGCCCATGCAGACGCGGATGGTGGCCACGGCGCTGGCGGGTTGGGCGCTGCTGGCCAAGGCCTCCTGGTAGCCGCTGGCGGTGAGCAGAACCCCGAGCAGGGAGATCACGGCGCTGATGCACACCTTCTGGGCCAGCACCATCCAGGCGCTGTACTGGCCCGCCGGCCGTTCCGGGTCGGCATCGATCGCATCGGGCAGCAGCGACCAGGGGATCAGGTAGGCGGTGGAGGCACCCACCCCGGCCAGCACGATCGTGAGCACCAGGGCTAGCAGCTTGAGGCCATTGCCGGGGAAGGCCAGCAGCGGCGCCCCTGCCTGCAGGGGGTGAAGCAGCATCACCAGCAGGCTGGACACCACCCAGAGGCTGCCGCCCCAGCGCAGCGCCGCCAACCGGCCATGGCTGTGGGAGACGCTGTTCCAGAGCCAGAGGCCGGCCAGGGAGCTGACCAGGAAGGGCAGCAGGATCAGCTTGCTCAGGGTTTCGGGCACCTGCAGCACCACCGGCAGAAAGAACAGCGACACCGCCTGCATCAGCTGCAGAGCGCACCAGAGCAACAGGTAGAGGCCCAGCACCATCAGGAAGCGGCTGTTGCTGGCCACCCGCCGCAGCAGCCGGCGGGTGGTGCCGCTGCTGCTGGCGGGCCGCTGGCAGCGGCGGGCTATCGGCAGCAATCCCCAGCCGCAGAGGAGCCCCGAGCTGGCGATGATCACCCCGGAGACCAGACCCACCGGCAGGTAGCTGCGCGGATCCCCCAGATCGGCCACCAGAACCCCCGCCAGCAGGGCGGCAACAATGGTGGCCAGGATCGAGCCGGTGAAGCGGGCGGTGTTGAGGCGGGTGCGCAGCCCCACGTCGCCGCTGAGCTCGGCGGCCAAGGCGGTGTAGGGCAGGTTGACGCAGGTGTAAAGGCTGTTGGCCACCACCGAGATCAGCAGGAAGATCGCGAAGCGGATCGGCGTGCTGTCCCAGGGGGGGAGCCACCACATCGCCGCCATGGCGATGCCCAGGGGCAGCGCGCTCCAGAGGATCCAGGGCACACGGGGACCCCAGGGATGGTTGGCGGTCTTGTCGCTCAGCCAGCCCACCACCGGGTCATTGACGGCGTCCCAGAGGCGCCCGAGGCCGTAGGCCAGGCCCGCCAGCCAGGGGGGAAGGCCGGCGGCCACATAGAAACGCAGCAGGTAGAAGCCGATCAGGGCCGCCCCCATGCCGGTGCCCACATCACCCAGGCCATAGGCCCAGAACAGCCGCTGCCTGGCCCTCCCCTGCAGGTCAGCGGCATCACGGACCTCGGTCGACACGGCGGATGGGCGAACACAGGCCATAATGCCGTGGCTGTCCTGGCCATCACGGCGAGGGGAGCCACGGCATCCACCAGACCTTGGGTCGGGTGGCGGCCGGCCCTTCGGATGCCGAGGGTGTGAAGAGGGAGGGAGCGCTAGATTGGGGTGGTGTTGGTAGCGATGTGATCTTTGGGATCACGATTGTGGTGTTTTAGCCATCACGAATTTGCGGGCGTAGTTTAGTGGTAAAACCTCAGCCTTCCAAGCTGATGATGCGGGTTCGATTCCCGCCGCCCGCTTCCTGTTCTCAATAAGGGTTTTCGGCTCAAAGTCTTGGTGCCACTGTTTCATGGCCCCAACAGCTGACAGGCCTTGGTAGGCCGCGAAGCGACCCATCGCATTGAATGTCTCCGAAGCCGGCGGTCCATCACGGGGAGGTGACGATCGGAGCGGTGCTGCCTGATGTGCCGTCTTTCAAGAGCGGTCGACCGGTATGGCCCTGCACTCAATTCCGGTACTCAATTCCGCTGGTCATGCGCGGCTGACTACCGCAGCAGGCAGGGCCGCCTAAAAGTCTGTCCCGATAGCCCTTGGCGAGGCTGTCAGCATTGGGTTCGCTCGGCGGGTCTCAGTGCCCCCAATGCCCGATACTCGTTCTGCCGCAGTCGATCAGCCCGCACCGG
>JBIKKX010000062.1:0-3282 GCA_044360135.1 Cyanobium sp. | reverse complement strand
TCAGCCACTCCAGGCTGGGCTGCCATCCACTGCTGGAGCAGGGCCTCAAAGCCCTCGACATCAAGCTGAGCCAGCAGCAAGCGGAAGGTCGAGTCCGACGGCGGCTTGGCGATGTGGGTGCCCAGCATGCCCGGTGTCAACTACGTAGGCGGGTCGCGTCAATTACGTAGGCGGGTACCTGCTCCCCCCCCCCCTGCCATGGCAGGGGGGGGGGCGCGCCTGGGTTGGCGGGTCGGTTGGCGGGTCATTGACGCCCGGTCAGGGCGACAGATCAGCCCTTGGCGGTGCCTCCCACACGCCGTGCCCGTCTACGGCGGTAGCTCTCGCCATTGATCTGGATGATCGTGCTGTGGTCCACCAGCCGGTCCACCGCCGCCACCGTCATGGCGCTGGTGGAGAACACGTTCTCCCACTCGCTGAACGGCTGGTTGCTGGTCACCAAGAGGGACCTGCGTTCGTAGCGGTGGATCACCAGCTCAAACAGCACCGAGGTCTCGGCCTCGTCCTTGCGCACGTAGCCGTAGCCCTTGGCTTCCGCGCAGCGGTTGTCGTCGATCACCAGCAGGGCAAAGCGATCGAGGCGGTTGAGCGCTTTGGCCAGGGCGTAGTCGGCCTTGGCCCGTTGCAGCTCCTGCACCAGCGTGGTGGCCGAATAGAAGCGCGCTGAGCGGTCCAGGGCGATCAGGCTGCGGCAGATCCCCGCTGCCAGGTGGGTCTTGCCCACACCGCTGGGGCCAAAGAGAAGCAGGTTCTCGGCGCGGTCCAGCCAGCCGGTGTCATGGGACAGCTGCTCGATCTGGGCGCGGTCCAGATCGGGGATAGCGCCCCAGTCAAAGTCCGCCAGAGTCTTTGGGACCGGCAGCTGGGCCTCATGCAACAGCCGCCGCAGCCGCCCCTGATGGCGCTGCTGGTGTTCCTGTTCCGCCAGCACATAGAGGTAGCTGGCCGGGCTCCAGCCATCGCTGCTGGCCTGTTGCTCCGCTGCCTGCCACTGGCTGCGGAACTGGGCCAGTTTCAACTGCTTGAGAAGGGCCGGCAGGGCCGTTTCCAGTGCCGGCCGGCTTGGGGGCTCCACCCAGGAGTTCGTCATAGCTGCTGAGGGTGTGTTCAGGGATGTCGAGTTGGGGCATGGCCGCAAGCCCGCGTGGGGGCCGCAGGCCGTAGTGATCACGCAGAACAGCCAGGCTCAGGTCGCCATTGCGGAGCTGACGCCGCAGGTACCGCTCCACACCGGCCAGATCGTCCGTCCGGGCGGCGACATGGAGGGCGTCGACCATCACCTTGGCGGCCTCATCCGGCGGCAGGGCCGCCAGCAGCTGGCGCCACAGCTGCCGCCAGCACGCGCCTGGCAGGAGGTCGTCCTGCAGCTGGGCGCGCAGCAGGGCTCGGGGTTTACGCCTGAGGCTTTCGATCATGTGGCGGAAGTCGATCCGCCGCAGCGGACCACTCTCGCCCGCGCGCCGATGCAGCCGCGGCAAGGTCTCCACGAACTGGCTGCGCAGGAACAAATCCAGCCGGTCATGGCGCATGTGCACCGTGAGCTGGTGACCGATCAGGCGTGAGGGAACGCTGTAGGTGACCGAGCGCACCTCGATCGTGCTGGTGCTCCGCACCCGCACCACCAGGGGGTCGTAGTCAGCAAAGCGCTCCACTGGCAGCGGCTGCAGATGCAGTCGCTCGATCTCCAGCCTCCCTTTGACCTCGCAGCGACCATTGAGGGTGTCGTTGACCTGGGCCACCAGCAGGCGGTACTCCGCCTCCGTCTCGAAATCCCGGCTGCCGCGCTTGAGCAGCTGCTGCTCCAGCCGGTGCTTCCAGTGCCGGTGTGGGCCCTCGATCGCGCCATTCTCATGGGCAACGCCGCGGTTGTTGCGAGTGGCGATCACCCCCAGGTGGGCGCAGAGTTCGCGGTAGCGACTGGTGTAGTCGCCGGCGTAGCTGCCGTCACGGTTGCGGAAGCAGGCGCTGAGGCTGTCGGTGCGGTGCTCCGCCGGCACCCCGCCGCAGAGGGCCAGGGCGTTCTGCAGGACCTCGGCCAGGGCGACAAAGCTCTCGCCGCCGTGAATCACCTCCACATGGCACCAGCCCGAATAGGGCAGTCGGAAGTGGAACAGCCGGTGCTCCAGGACCTGGCCTGCCACGGTGATCGGCTCGCCCTTGAGCAGGGTGAAATCTGAGATGCCGAGTACGCCTGGCTGGTGGTGCTGCATGAACATCACGCCGAGAGCAGGGCCATGCAGTGCTTTCCACTGCTCGACGCGGCGCTGCAGGGTGCGCTTGCGCCGGTACCACTCCTGATCCGGAAACACCTGCTCCAGGTGCAGCAGCAGCGTCTGGGGCTCCAGTTGCGGTGCCTTCTGGAGCATGGGCACCAGCACGCTGTCCCAGACCTCAGCCAGAGGGTCAGCTCGTGTTCGCCAGCGACGAGCGCACTGCTGCTGCTGCTGCTGCTGCTGCTGGGCGCTGGCTTGCAGCTCACCACGGTCGATGCGCTGGGCACTGCGCACCGAGATCCCGGCCGCATCAGCAGCAACCTGCTGACTATGGCCACTGGCCCGTTTGGCCATGTAACGCTCCTTGATCCGCAACGACAGAGGGGCGGGCATCGCTTGGGCTCCTGACCATGATCGGAACCCTGTTGTCGCGTCCTGAGACCCGCCTATGTAGTTGACGCGACCCGCCTATCTCATTGTCGCCGTTCAGCCGAGAGAGCCTGGTTCTGCGTAGAGGCGCTCACCTGACCCTCCACCGCCAGGTGCGTGAGAAAAGCGTTCACCTCCGCGCTGCCCATCTCCCGCGGATGGCGCATGCCATGAAACCGCAGAAACCGCCGCAGCCACTGCTCGTAAGTCTTCACCGTACGGCGCGCGTAGTGGCGGGCCTGCAGCTCCTCCCGGTAGCGCTGGATCAGGCCCGGCGGGCGGTTCGGGTTGGTCATCGATGGGATGCTTCTGCACCCATGGAGTGTTCCCCCGTTGCGACAATCATCAGCAACAGCTGTTCGCAACATGGGCGGGCGATGCTCCTCCACCCTGCCGGATTCGCCTAACGGCATGGATAGATCGTGCGAAGCCACGATCTATCCGGTGTTGGACAAGCCCCACACCACTGGGGCCTTTCAAGACAGGAGAAAGATCGGGGCTCTTTTAAAGTCGGCCTAGTCTTTCATGTAGGTACAAATGCTTAATGCCGTGCTGCATGGGCGTCTGAGAGCATCGTGAGGTAATTTTAGGCACAATCCAAGCCCATCAGGCGAGATCCCTCAGATCTGCCTGTGCTAGT
>JBIKKX010000035.1:0-32073 GCA_044360135.1 Cyanobium sp. | reverse complement strand
CGCCACCGCGTCGATCTCACCGCCAACCCATCCCTCGCCGATGTCCTCGCCACCGACGCCTGGGCACGACAGGCTGTCCGCGAGGAGGCAAGACGCGGCGCGCTGGAAGGGGCGGCGGCACTCTCCTAAGGGTGACCGGGGCGGCCCCGATCCACGAGCCATTGGTGGGCGATAGCGCCGCTGTGATCAACATCACAACAGCGCTTGATCGCGATCCCAGCCTGGATCGCCGAATCGGAAGAAGGTGGTTTCAGTCGAACCCCACCCCCCGATGTTTGAGACCCGGAACTCCTCCTTCAACACCTTCTCTGGCAGCGATGGCAACAGGCTTACCGGCATCACCAGCGATGGCCTGAATGACTATGGCCTCAGCGGTGCGATCAACGGCTACGAGACAAAGGCCGCTGGTTTGCTGCAGGCCGCCGACCTGACCGGCAGCTCCTTGACCGTGGGTGGCAGCACCCTGATCCAGGGTGGCCTCACCAGCCAGGCAGAGCGGAATGAGGTGAATGCCCTGCTGTCGCAGGCAGCCTATGACCGCGACCAGATCACCGGTGGCCGCTCCTACACCAACAACACCTCCAGCACAGCGGTCAGCTCCTCGGCCAATGAATCGATCGGCAGTGACCGCGGTGATCTGCTGACCAATGCCATCGATGTCGGTCAGATCGTTTATCGCAGCGACGCCACCATCCAAGGCCAGGTCGGCTATACCTACAATGGTCTGCGCGATGCCGATGACTTCTATCGCTTCCAGGTTGGCAAGAGCGGTGAAATCTGCCTCTCGCTCACGGGCCTGAGCCAGAATGCCGGCCTCGCCCTCTACACGACGTCCGGCACCCTGCTGGGCTTCAGCGACAAGGCTTCCAATCAGAGCGAATCGATCCGGCTCAACCTGGGCGTGGGCAGCTACGTCGCCAGGGCCTACAGCTACGCCCAGGCCCCCTGGAGCCATGGCGCTACCTTCTACACGCTCAACATCAGCCGCAGCGCCGACGCCCTGGAGGCCTACTGGCGCGACATGCTCGTGGACAGCAGCGTTGAGAACGCAGCCCTGAATGCAATCCAGACCGACAGCAGCCTGTCGCGGGCTGATGTGATCGGGATTCTCAAGAGCGCCGGCGACTTCGGCAGCGTGGTCAGCAGCGAACTGACCGACCTGCGCAACTTCTACAACAACGCCATCAACACCACCAACGTCGCTGCCGATCTCAAGGTCCTGGCCGGCAAGGTGGTCTACGCAGACAACAGCAACCAGTGGTACACGGGCTCGGATAGCATCCGCGACCGGCTCGGCAACCTCGCCGCTGACAGCGCCACAACCCAGCTCAATCTTCTGATCGGCAAGCATTTCTTCGGCACCGATCGCCCGGCCATTCATCGTGACGCCAGCAACAATCTGGCCGGGTCCTACACCTCTGCCAATGGCAGCCTGTTCGTCGGCGGGGCCAGCGCCGCTGACATCGTGCAGGGCGCAACCGGAGACTGCTACTACCTGGCGGCCCTGGCCGGCACCGCCACCGACAAGAACGCCGCCATCAGCGACATGTTCCGCGACAATGGCGATGGCACCTGGTCGGTGCGCTTCTTCAGCAACGGCAAGACCGACTATGTGACCGTTGATCGGATGATGGCGACCAACGGCGGCGGGAACTACATCTACGCCAACGCCGGCAGGCAGGTTTCCGCCAACCAGGAGCTCTGGGTGGCACTGGCCGAAAAGGCCTATGCCCAGGTGAACGAATCCGGCCGCATTGGCCAGGACGGCAACAACTTCTATGGCAATGGCAATGACAACGGCATCGGCTGGGGCTCCAGCGCCGAGGCCACCCGCCACATCACCGGAATCGCCACCAGCACCCAATCGATCGCGTCCTACACGCAGGCCTCGTTGATCACCCTGGTCAACAGCAACCGGGTGGTGACGATCGGCAACTTCAATGGCCTGGCCACCAACACCACGACCGGCGCCACTCTGGTCAGTAGCGCCGTGCAAGGCCACGCCTACGCGATCACTGGTTATGACGCCGCCAGCGCCCGCTTCACCATCTCCAACCCCTGGGGCAGCAGGCACCTCAGCCTCACCTTCACCCAGCTGCTCTCGCTCGGTGGCCTGATCAGCGCTAGCAACTCCTGATGCCCTGAGGGCTGGCGAGCCGCCCCGATCCGGCAGGCGCCCCCCGCAGGCACCTGCCGCTTCCTCGGATCAGAACCCCTGAGGTTCCCTGCAACGCCCCCTGCTCCCGCCGTGCTTCCA
This sequence comes from Cyanobium sp., assembly GCA_044360135.1. Lineage (GTDB taxonomy): Bacteria > Cyanobacteriota > Cyanobacteriia > PCC-6307 > Cyanobiaceae > Cyanobium. Next base: position 29,816 of record JBIKKX010000035.1, on the reverse strand, counting down.
GCCCTCCTGGCCGCGGCCTGGCCCCTGCCCCAGCTCGCGCTCCCCCTCCTGTTCGACCTGCTGGTGCGCGTGGCGGTCCCTTCCGCCTTCGCTTCAGTTCCGGTCCCTCCTTCCCGATCCCCCCTCCTCCCCTCGACCATGGCCACCACCCTGCCCCCCTGCACCGACCCCACCGTGGAGCTCCATCTGCGCGCCTGGCTCGATCGGATTCCGCAGCGACCCGATGGCGCCCTACCCCCCGGGGTGGTAGCGCCACCAGCCCCGCCGCGCGGCCCTGAAACCCATGCCCTGAATGTGGAGCTCAGCCTGATCAACCGCAGCAGCCAGACCCACTCCGCCCGCGTCCTGGACGGCCGCTGGAGCCAGGGCTCCCAGGGGCAGCCCCTGAGCTGGAGCCTCCAGCCGGATCTCAGCCCCCTGAACCGGTTCAGCGTCATCGAGCGCCAGCTGATCCGGTTGACCACGGACGACCCGGTGCGGGTTGACCTTGACCTGGACCTCGATGGCCGTCGCTGCCGACTGGTCGCCTGGACCGGAGACGAGGTCAGGACGGAGCGACGGCCCCAGGGCTGAACCGGAACCGCCCCGGCAGCTGAGCACCCTGGGCCACAAGAGCCACGGTTGCATCACATAAGTTCATAAAATGGCATTGGTCATCGAGCGGGTCCTGGACGGGTCCGCTTTTTTGTGGCCATCAGCGGCTGACCACCCTCCAGATCCACCAGGCGGCCAACCCCAGCAGCAGCCAGGGGATCAGGCTTGGAACCAGCAGCAGGGCAAGCAGGATCACCCCTCCGGAAACGGCCAGGCGCCGGGTCAGCGCCTTGGCCTCGGGAGTCATGAAGCGCCAGCGGGGCAGCAGCGGCATCGGTGGGACCCATCGATCTGGCTCCAGCAAACGTCGGTGAGGCCGGATCGGCAAGGCGGGTCGCCGCACCTGCCGCAGCGACACCCCCCGGGGACGCCACCATCGCGGTCCTGGCATCTTCCGGCAGGATGGCTCGATCAGCGCCCCGCATCTGAACTGATGGTTGTGTTGCCACCCACCGGGCGCGGGACCCGGGGCGCCTCCCCACCGCCAGCCGAGCGCGGCCTGGGAGCCTCCCGGGCCTGGGGCTGGCGCCACTGGCTGGCACTGGGCCTCTGCTTCGGACTGGGCCATGGCATCACCGAGCGCCTGCTGAAACTGCGCAGCGATGACGGGCCGGCCGGGGTGCAGAACTTCAGCGTCCAACCCTTCCCCGGCCAATCGCTCGAGGCGCTGCGGCGCCAACACGGGGGCCCGGTGCTGCCGCTGCGGGCCGACCTCGAGGCCATCGAACAGGACAAGCGCATGGCCCGGGAGAAGGAGGAGGCTGAGGAACGTCGCGCCGAGCTCGAAGCCGAGCAGCGGGCCGATCGGGAGCAGCGCCAGAACCAGGCCGATGCACCCAGCACCAGCCTCGATGCCCTCGATCGCCGCGATCCGCTGCCGTCGTCCCAGGCCCCCCCGGCCCCGGATCTGCCGCCAAGCCCGCCCCTCCAGCCCGCCGCCACCGCTCCGCAGCTGCCCGTCATGCCGGAAGCCCCTCCAGCCCCGAGTCCCGCCGGCACGCCCTGATCTGCCACAGTTCACCCAGCCCTTGGCCCCAGCGTCGGTCGTTCGATGAGCGCTCCCCGTTCCCTGCTCCAGGCCGCCCTCAACAGGCTCGCGGCACGTGTGGGCAGCGGTCTGGCCGATACCGCCGCCACCCTCTCCCTGCTCGCCCAGGACGCCCCGACCCGGCTGCAGCAGGAGCTGAGCCTGTTCTGGGAGGAGGTGGAGCAGGAGGCCGCCCGCCTGGAGCGCGGTGGGGCTCCAGGCGCTGACCAGAGCTACGGCGGCGGTCCCGAGGGCGGTCGCGGCGTGTGGAGCGGCTTCGACGGCCGCGGGCCCCAGCCTGGGCCGACGGCGGCTGATCCCCAGGCGATGATTGATGCCCTGCGGGCCCAGGTGGCCCGATTGGCGGAGCGTCTTGAGGCTGGCCATGGCGCCGCCGTGCCCCCGCAGGCCTCCCCACCCCAGGGCTCCGGTCCGGCCCGATGAGCGCCTCCTCCTCCCTGGCCCGGGGCGCCCGCCTGGCGCGGCCGCTGCGCATCTGGCGCGTGGTGCTCCAGCTGTTGGCCGGCCTCTGGTGGGATAGCCGGCGCTGGACCTACCGCGGCGGTTGGAGCAGCGAACGGCTGGCCGTGCGCCGCCGCCGCCAGGCCCGCTGGCTCACCGCCGAGCTGCTGGGTCTGGGGTCGGCCTTCATCAAGCTTGGCCAGATCCTCTCGGCTCGCCCCGATGTCTTCCCCGCCGAGGTGGTGGAGGAGCTCGCCCACCTGCAGGACAGGGTTCCGGCTTTCCCGTTCCCGGTGGTGGAGGCGATCCTGGCCGAGGAGCTCGGCGAGCGCCGGCTGGAGATCATCGATCTGGAGACCACGCCGCTGGGATCGGCCAGCCTGGCCCAGGTGCACCGCGCCAGCCTGCGCAGCGGCCGCCAGGTGGTGTTCAAGGTGCAGCGGCCGGGTCTCGAGCCGCTGTTCCGGCTCGATCTGGAGGTGATGCAGCAGGTGGCCGCCGCCGTGCAGCGCCACCCCCGCTGGGGCCGCGGCCGCGACTGGGTGGGAATCGCTAAGGAATGCCGGCGGGTGTTGCTGCGCGAACTCGATTTCCGCCTCGAGGCCGAACACGCCGCCCGCTTCCGCCAGCAGTTCTTCGACGATCCGGGCATCCGCATTCCGGCCGTGATCTGGGAGCTCAGCAGCCGCCGTGTGCTTTGCCTCGATTACATGCCCGGCATCAAGATCAACGACCGTCCGGCCCTGCTGGCGGCCGGGATCGATCCGGCCGCGGTGGCAGAGAAGGGCGCCGCCAGCTATCTGCAGCAGCTGGTGCGCTTCGGTTTCTTCCATGCCGATCCCCACCCCGGCAACCTGGCGGTGGCGGCCGATGGCGCCCTGATCTACTACGACTTCGGCATGATGGGGCAGCTGTCCGAGCGCCTGCGCAGCCGCATCGGCCGGATGGTGCGCCAGGCCGCGTCCCGCGATGCCGCGGCCCTGGTGCAGGAGTTGCAGCAGGCCGGCGTGATCGCCCGCGGCATTGATGTCGGTCCGGTGCGGCGCCTGGTTCGCCTGATGCTCAACGAGGCCCTCACCCCACCCTTCGATGCCCGGGTGCTGGAGAAGCTCTCCGGCGACATCTACTCCCTGGTCTATGACCAGCCGTTCCGCCTGCCGCCGGAGCTGATCTTCGTGATGCGGGCCCTCTCGACCTTCGAGGGGGTGGGTCGCAGCCTCGATCCGGCCTTTAATCTGTTGGCGATCGCCCGTCCTTACCTGCTGCCCCTGATGACCGCCAGCGGTAACGGCCCCAACGACCTGCTCAACGAGATCACCCGCCAGGCGGCCGATGTCGGCAGCCGTGCCCTCGGCATCCCGCGGAGGCTGGATGAGAGCCTGGCCCGGATCGAGCAGGGCGACCTGCAGGTCCAGATCCGCGCCGGCGAGACCGATCGGCTGCTGCGGCGCCTGGCCCTGGCCCAGCAGAGCGCCGGTCAGTCGTTCCTGCTGGGCGGCCTGGCGGTGGCCGCGGCCCTGCTGGCAGCCAGCAGCCGTCCGGCCCTGGTGGCGGTGCCCCTGGTGGCCGCCACCCCTGTAGCCCTGAACTGGCTGGCTCTGCAGGCCCGCCTCAAGCGCGATGGGCGGATCGACCAGCTCCCGGGCCAGTCGGCGGGAGGCTGAGGCTGGAGCGGCACCGGCCTCAGCTCTCGAGCAGGATCCGCTCGGTGGTGCGCAAGGCCAGGGCGAGAGCGGTGTAGCTCGGATTGGAGGCACTACCGCTGGGAAGCACGGAGGTTCCGGCGACGTAAACATGGGCGAGACCATGCACACGCCCGTAGGCATCCACCACCCCCTCGGCCGGGGAGGCGGCCATCCGGGTGGCGCCCATATGGTGGTACAAGCTGTAGGCGCGTTCCTTCCAGTTGGCCTCTGGATCGGTGAGGTAAGGGCTGAGGAATACCTTGGCGATTCCTGCCGTTTCCAGGGTTCGCCGGAGTGTAGCCCCGTAGATCTGAAGGGCTCGCAGGGTGTGGTCGCTGACCCGCCAGTTCACCTGGGCGCGGCGCAGGCCGTGAGCATCGCGCTGCTCGCTGAGGATGATGCGGCTCGCGGCCAGCGGCTCCGATTCGGCATTGGCCATCAGGAAGAAGCGCCCCTGGCGTGGCAGGGCGATGCGGCGATGGAACCAATGGCTGTTCAGCAGCGCCACGGTCTCCGGAGCCGCCCTGAGCAACCGCCAGAGATCGTCGAGATGGGAGCGAAGGGATCCCTCTCCTGGCCGGCGGTAGCGCAGGCTGTTGTAGAGGCGGCGGGCGGCGTGGCGTGGCGCATCAGGCGCTTCCTGCACATCGAGGTTGCCGATCACATTGAGCAGGCCGAGACGACGCTGCAACGCAAGGGAGAGCTGCAGCTTAGGAACATACTTCTGATTACCGGGAATAAAGCTTGAGAACAAATGCTGGAACAGCCGCCAATCGAGCGGCTCAAGACGTGCAGCGAAGAAGCCCACATGATCTTGATAGTAGCGACCAACGACATCCGCCGAGGCTTTGAGATCAATTTTGGCCTGATCCTGGGAGTGAAGCAGAATACGTGGATTTTCAATGCCACCCGCACAGAGCACAATCACCCTGGCCTCAATCGTTGCCTCCCTCCCCTGGCGATTGCGCACCACGATCCGAGGCAGGCTTCCGGCCACGGAGCCTGCCTCGATCCAGGCCACCCGGGCATGCAGCAGGCAATCAGCCTGCTGGGAGCGGCCGATCGGACCCTGGTGGACATGGGCGAGATAGGCGTGGGGACTGTATTTGGAGACGCTCAATTCAAGATCAGTCCCGCCTGCAAAGGCGGTGGACAGCCGCTGGCTTCGCCAGAGATCGCGATCGAAACCGATCGCGGAGAGTCCAAGAAAAGCATCTGCTGCAGGGTAATAACGGTTCAGCTCCTCCCAGCTGATCGGCCAGCCGCCGCGGCAGGCCGCAAACGAGCGTTCCTGCAGATCCCACGGCGTGAACGGCAGCGCCTGCCCCCCCCAACGCCGGCTCGATCCCCCGAAGCCGCGGGCCCGGGAACCCTCGACCCCCGAGGCCAGATCCCCCCCATGCAGCTCGGCGGGCACGGCGGAACTGGCTTCCGTATCCTCCAGCCCCCCCTCCTCCAATACCAGCACCCGCCGCTGGCTCTGGGCCATCACCTGGGAGGCAACCGCCAGCCCGATCACACCCGCCCCGACGATGCAGATGTCGGTGCTGCGGGGGGGAGCCAGGGAGTCGTCATCAAAATCCAGGAACATCGCTGGCTCAGGAGGGCGGGGCAGCGGCGACAGTGTGGGCATTGGCCTGCAGCCAGCGCTGGGCCGGCGGATCCAGGGTCGAGAGGGTCTGCAGGAGGGCGGCATTGGCGCGAATGCGATCGCCATTGCCGCTGGAAAAAATCACACAGCCCCTGGCATTGCGGGTCAGGGCCAGGGCCATCAGCAGCTCGCCCGCCAAGGCGGGATCCTCCTCCGGGCGCTGACGCAGCGCCGCCCAGGGGGCGAGCAGGGGCTGAAGCTCCTGCAGGGAGCCAGCACGACCCAGGCGCAGGGCGCTGTGGGTGAACAGGGGGCCGGCGCTGTGCTCGACAAACCAGGGCGTGTCGACGTTGGTGTGGGTATCGGGGATCTGCAGCACCCAGGGGTGCTGGGGGAAGTGCTCGACGACGCGGCGACTCGACCCGCGTTCTCCACCGATGCCGTAGTGACGGATCTTGCCCTCCTGAACGAGTTGATCAAGGGTCTCGAGGAAGGGTGGATGGAGATAGGCGAACTGGGCTTCGTGGAGGAGGTAGTAATCGATGCAATCGCACCGCAACTTACGCAGGCTGAGCTCCAGCTGTTGACGCAGATTGGCTGGCGTGTAGGGAGTGGGAGGCTCAGCGCTGGCCGGATCAGGCAACGATGGCCCGACCGGCTGGCTGGCGGCGGGCTTCGCGGCCACCTGGATGCCAGCCCCACCTCCCGAGCTGGCCGCCAGCCGCTTCAGGCCTCGCCGCAGGGGGGGCAGCAGTCGCCGGTTGACACCGCGGGCCAGGGGGATCAAGGGGCGGGCCAGGGGATGGATGCTGGCGGGAAGCAGGCCGAATTTGGTGGTGATGGTGATCGAGTCGCGACGGCCGCGCAGGAAGCGGCCAAGCAAGCTCTCAGCCTCGCCAAACCCATAGAGGGGCGCTGTATCGAAATGACGAATTCCCGCATCCCAGGCTGCATCGAGGAGCCTCAATCGCCCCGATGTTGTCAATGCCGCCCCCATGATTCCCGATGTACCGAAACCGAGGCGGGAGAGCATGGCGTCAGGCAGAACAAAAAGCCAGTTCGGGCGCCGCAGCGATGGCGCCAGCCTGGCCATGGAGGAGGCCGGGCCAATGAGATTGAGCTTACGGCAGATCAGACCATGAACACGATGGCCACCCTGGCGATCGCCCCCGATTGAACCGTGCTCCGCAGCCGCTGATCCAACGACCACACAGGCAGATCTTTCGTTCTCGATGCCCTCGATGCAAGAGGCTCAACGATCGACGGGACAGGCACCACCCTGGTCGGCCGTGCCGCCCCTGGGTGGTGAGAGGGGGTGATCAATCCCTGTGGAAAAGAACCCCGTTCACCCTGGCTCTGGGTGAACGGGAGCCCAAAAAGAAGCTCCGGGCTTCAGGGCTGATACTCCCGTCGGGCTCAGGCGGTGGGACCGACCTGGGCGGCGGGATCGGGCTCCACCTTGCCGTCGGGTGTGATCTTGTCGATCAGGGCCGGCAGGCTGGTGGCGATGAAGGTGGAAGCGGCATCGGTATCGATCCCCAGCTTCTTGGCAAACTCCTGCACCTGGCTGTTGCCGAGCACGGCGTTGATCTGCTGGGTGGTGATTGCCTTGTTGTCGCCCGTGCCCACCCAGCTGGCAAACAGCTCACCGGCACCGCCATTCTGGAATTTTTCGGCCAGACCGCTGAGGCCGCCATTGGACTTGAGGAAATCATTGAAGGCCGGTGCCTTGTCACCGGCCACGGCGGACACCACGCCGCCAATCAGATCATCGAGAAGAGCCATGCTGAGGGTCGGGCAGCCGCTGGGGACCGCCGCGGGGATGAACAACCCCCCCAGGGTATGCAGCAGCGCTGCCGCAGGCCACGGCAGCCCGCCCTCGGCCTGTATTGGCAATGGGCCCACGGCCGCTCAGATCAGCCCCGTCCGCGGGGACCGCGATCGTCGACGCCGGCGTAGAGGGCCTGGTCGCCCAGTTCGTCCTCGATGCGCAGAAGCTGGTTGTACTTGGCCACGCGATCGGAACGGCTGAGCGAGCCGGTCTTGATCTGTCCGGCGCGGGTGGCCACCGCCAGGTCGGCGATGGTGACGTCCTCGGTCTCACCGCTGCGGTGGCTGATCACGCTGGTGTAACCGGCCCGACCGGCCAGATCGATCGCCTGCAGGGTTTCGGTGAGGGTTCCGATCTGGTTGACCTTGATCAGGATCGAGTTGGCCACCCCGCGCTCGATGCCCTGCTGCAGGCGACTGGTGTTGGTCACGAACAGGTCGTCGCCAACCAGCTGCACGCTCGAACCGAGGCGCTGGGTGAGCAGGCTCCAGCCCTCCCAGTCGTCCTCAGCCACGCCGTCCTCGATCGAAACAATCGGGTAGCGGCCCACCAGGGCTGCCAGTTGCTCGACCATCTCGGCGCTGCTGTAGCTGCCACCGCCGAAGGCATAGCGGCCATCCCGGTAGAACTCGGTGCTGGCCAGATCGAGGGCCAGGGAGATCTCTTCGCCGGGCTTGTAGCCAGCCTTTTCGATCGCCTGCACCAGGATGTCGCCGGCTTCGTCGTTGCCCAGGTCGGGCGCGAAACCGCCCTCATCGCCCACGGCGGTGCTCATGCCGCGGTCCTTGAGCAGGCCCTTGAGGGTGTGAAACACCTCAGCACCCATCCGCAGCGCCTCGCGGAAACTGCCAGCCCCATGGGGGACGATCATGAATTCCTGGAAATCGAGGCTGTTTGAGGCGTGGGCACCGCCGTTGATCACATTCATCAACGGCACCGGTAGCAGGTTCGCCAGCGGTCCACCGAGGTAGCGGTAGAGGGGCAGGTTGAGGGCGCTGGCGGCGGCGTGGGCGTTGGCCAGGCTCACCGCCAGGATCGCGTTGGCCCCGAGGGCGCTCTTGTTGTCGCTGCCGTCGAGCTCGTTCATGGCCCGGTCCACACCCACCTGATCGAGGGCGCTGAGACCGCAGAGGGCGGGCGCTATGCGCTCCTCGATGTTTTCGACCGCCTTCTGCACCCCTTTCCCGAAGTACTCGCGGCCACCATCCCGCAGCTCATGGGCCTCGTGGGCACCGGTGCTGGCGCCGCTGGGCACGATCGCCCTGCCGCTGAAGCCCCCCTCCAGGGAGACCTCCGCCTCGACGGTGGGAGTACCCCGCGAGTCGAGAACCTCTCGGGCCACGATCGTCTCGATCGCAAGGTCGAAGGAGTTGTACACAGACTGGAGGCGCCGGCAGCGGCGATCCTATGGGCCGCCCCTTCCCCCCCCGCTGTGACGATCGCCACGGCGCGAGGGCAGCGCCGGGGTCCTGAACGCCGCTGCCGCCCCCGGCAGCGTCAGCGTCTGGCACCCCGAGCCCCCAACCTGCGTCAACGGCCGGCCATCCGTCGTCCCGGCGGTGGCGGCCCTGGCCAGAATGCGGCCGGCCACTGCCGCCGCTCGATGCGCCTGCTTCACACCATGCTCCGGGTCGGTGACCTGGAGCGCTCGCTGCGCTTCTACACCGAGGTGCTCGGCATGCGCCTGCTGCGCCGCCGCGATTACCCCGAGGGTCGCTTCACCCTGGCCTTCGTGGGCTATGGCGAGGAGCGTGACACCGCCGTGCTGGAGCTCACCCACAACTGGGACACCAGCACCTATGAGATCGGCAGCGGCTACGGCCACATCGCCATCGGCGTGACCGACATCCATTCCACTTGCGCGGCGATCGCCGAGCGCGGCGGCAGGGTGGTGCGGCCCCCCGGACCGATGAAACACGGCAGCACCGTGATCGCCTTCGTGGAGGATCCCGATGGCTATCGCGTCGAGCTGATTCAGACCGCCCTCACACCCCAGCCGCCGGCCGCTGCCGCCAGCACCTGATCCCGCCGCCCCGCCCACCTCGCCGATGCCCAGCCCCACCTCCCCGCCCCGGCCGCCGGCCAGCCTCACCGCCGAGCCCGAGCGGTTCAGCGAGGCCGCCTGGGATCTGCTGCTCGCCAGCCAGGACCAGGCCCGCCGCTGGCGCCATGGGGCGATGGATGTGGAGCACCTGCTGCTCACCCTGTTCAGCGATCCCCGCTTCGCCACCTGGGCCTCCCCCCTGCCGGTGGACGACAACCGGCTGCTCGACCGCCTGGAGGCCTTCTGCGCCGACCAACCCAGCGCCAGCGGCGACACGCTTTTTATCGGTGAGGCACTGGAGGATCTGCTGGAGGCGGCGGACCGGCGCCGGGCCGCCTGGGGGGCGCCCCTGCTCGATGGCCCCCACCTGCTGCTGGCGCTGTTGCGGGAACCCCGCATCGCCGGCCGCCTGCTGGCCGAGGAGGGACTCAGCGAAGACCTGCTGCTGCGGCAGTGGCGGCCCGGGCCGAGGCAGGCGGGACAAGGACCAGGACCAGGACCAGGACCAGGGTCCGGCTCCGGCGACGACTGGGTCGATGCCAACCCGGCAGCATCCGGCGCGAGCACCAGCCCGGGCCGTCCTGCGGCCGATGCCGCCGCCGGCGGCGGGTCTGTTGCCCCGCTCCGCCCCAGCGTCCCGGGCGGCGGTGGCAGCGCGGCGGCGACCGGGGCCGAGGAGCCGGGCCTGCGCGTCGAGCCGGTCGATGCCGACCAGGACCGCACCGCCCTGGAGCGCTTCGGCCGCGATCTCACCGCCGCCGCCCGGGCCGGCGAGCTCGACCCGGTGATCGGCCGCGACGCCGAGATCCGACGGCTGATCCAGGTGCTCTCCCGCCGCGGCAAGAACAATCCCGTGCTGGTTGGCGAATCGGGGGTGGGCAAGACCGCGGTGGTCGAATCCCTCGCCCAACGGATCGTGGCCGGCGCCGTGCCCGAGGCCCTGCGGGGCCTGCGGCTGGTGGCCCTCGACCTCGGTGCCCTGATCGCCGGCGCCAAGTTCCGCGGTCAGTTCGAGGAGCGCCTGCGGCAGGTGCTGGCCGAGGTGCGCGACGCGGAGGCCCGGGAGGCGGAGGGTCGGGGCAGGGGTGGCGCCGGGGCTGAGGGCGGCGGCGGGGTGGTGCTGTTCATCGATGAGCTCCACACCGTGGTCGGAGGCGAACGGTCCGGCCCCGATGCCGCCAGCCTGCTCAAGCCTGTGCTGGCCCGCGGCGACCTGCGCTGCATCGGCGCCACCACCCCCGAGGACTACCGGCGCACGATCGAGAAGGACCCCGCCCTGGAGCGCCGCTTCCAGCAGGTGCTGATCCGCGAGCCCGACCGGGAGACCTGCCTGGAGATCCTGCGGGGCCTGAAGGAGCGCTATGAGCTGCACCACGGGGTGACGATCACCGATGGCGCCCTGGTGGCGGCGGCCCGCCTGGCCGACCGTTATCTCAGCGACCGCTGCCTGCCCGATTCGGCCATCGATCTGGTCGACGAGGCCGCCGCCCAGCTGCGCATGGAGGTGACCTCCAAACCCCGGGCCGTGGAGGAAGCCGAGACCGAACTGCGGCGGGTGGAATTGGCCCTGCTCTCGGCCGAGGCCGCGCCCCTGCCGGAGCGGCTGAGCCTGCAGGAGCGGCGGCGCCAGGCCCAGGGCCGCCTGGAGGACCTGCGCCAGCGCTGGGCCGAGGAGCGCGAACGGCTCGCCGAACTGCAGGAGCTGCTGCACCAGGATGAGGAGCTGCGCCAGGCCATGGCCGAGGCCGAACGCCGCGGCGACTACGAGGAGGCGGCCCGCCTGGAGCACGACACCCTGCTGGGCGTGCAGCGACGTCGCCAGCAGCTGGAGGCCGAGCTGCAGACCGATCCAATGCTGCGGGAGCAGGTGGAGGAGGGCGACATCGCCGATGTGGTGGCCCGTTCCACCGGCATTCCGGTGCAGCGGTTGCTGGCGGGGGAACGCCAGAAGCTGTTGGAGCTGGAGGGGCGCCTGGGGGAGCGGGTGATCGGCCAGCCGGAGGCGGTGGCGGCGGTGGCGGCGGCGATCCGCCGGGCCCGGGCCGGCATGCAGGCCCCGACCCGGCCGGTGGGCTCCTTCCTCTTCCTCGGCCCCACCGGCGTGGGCAAGACCGAGCTGGCCAAGGCCTTGGCCGGTTCTCTGTTCGATGGCGAGGAGGCGCTGGTCCGGCTCGACATGAGCGAATTCATGGAGCGCAACGCCGTCGCCCGGCTGGTGGGGGCACCCCCTGGTTATGTGGGCTACGAGGAAGGGGGCCAGCTCACCGAGGCGGTGCGGCGGCGGCCCTATGCCGTGCTGCTGCTCGATGAGGTGGAAAAGGCCCACCCGGAGGTGTTCAACCTGCTGCTGCAGGTGCTCGACGACGGCCGCCTCACCGATTCCCAGGGCCGCACGGTCGATTTTCGCCACACGGTGGTGATCATGACCAGCAACCTGGCCAGCCGCGCCATCCTCGAACGGGCCCGGGCCGGGCGGGGGACAGCGGCCCCCGGCGCCGGCGAGCGATCCGGAGCCGGAGACACGCCGGCGGAACTGGGATCCAGCGCGGAACTGCAAGCCGCCGCCAGCGCCGACCAAGAGCGCGACCGCCAGCTCGATCGGGCCGTGGAGGAGGCCCTGGCGCGCCAGTTCCGCCCCGAATTCCTCAACCGCATCGATGAGGTGATCCGCTTCCGGCCGCTGGGCCCGGCGGATCTGCAGCGGATCGTGCGCCTGCAGCTGGTCGAGCTGGCCTCGCTGCTGGGAGAGCAGCAGCTGGAGCTGGAGGTGGCGGAGGCCGCCGTGACCCTGCTGGCCGAGCAGGGCTACGAACCCGAGTACGGGGCCCGGCCCCTGCGGCGGGTGCTGCGCCGCAGGATCGAGAACCCCCTGGCGACGCACCTGCTGGAGGACCGCTTCCGTGGCGCCCGGGGGGTGCGGGTCGAGGCGGTGGCCGGGGCTGGCGGCGAGGCGGCCGAGCTGCGCTTCGTGCCTCTGGAGTGAGGTGGCACCAGGCGTCCGGTAGGGTGGTCGTTTGTCGCTCTGCTTCGGCCCCCTTTGGATCCGGTACCCCCCAATTCCGCCTCCTCCGGTACCGCGCCCGATGCCGTGTCCGGATCCATCCGCGATGGTGCCGAGGTCCCTGCGAGGGCTGAGGGCCCCGGCGGTTCCGAGGTCGACCCCCTCGATCCCGGCGCCGGCGGCGGGTTCATGGGCGCCACGCTTGATGAGCTGTCGCGGGTGGTGTGGCCGAGCCGCCAACAGCTGTTCAGCGAATCGGTGGGCGTGATTTTGATGGTGGCCCTCTCGGCCGCCGCCATCGCCGCGATCGATCGCTTCTACAGCTGGGCCTCCAGCCAGGTGTTCCGTTGATGTTCTCCGCTCCGAGTCCCGTGTCCGAACACGATCCAGACAGCCCCCTGGACCAGGAACCGACCGGCGACCTCCTCGCCGGGGGTCTGGCGGCGGTCGCCGATACCGTGCCGCCCTCCGACGCCGATGACGGGCCGGAGGGCGAGGCCGTTGCCGACGCCGAGGCCGACGCCCCCTCCCCCAGCGCTGGGCTGGGCAGCGAACTGAGCGGCGCCGATGGCGGCGATGGCAGCCAGCCCCAGGTGGCCCGCTGGTTCGCCGTGCAGGTGGCGTCCAGCTGCGAAAAGAAGGTGAAGGCCACCCTTGAGCAGCGTGCTGTGACCCTCGGGGTTGACAACCGCATCCTCGAGATCGAAATCCCCCAGACCCCCGGGGTGAAGCTGAAGAAGGACGGCAGTCGCCAGTCGATCGAAGAGAAGGTCTTCCCCGGTTATGTGCTGGTGCGGATGATCCTCGACGAGGACACGATGATGGCGGTGCGCAGCACCCCCAATGTGATCAATTTCGTGGGTCAGGAGGAGCGGCGCGCCACCGGCAAGGCCCGCGGCCACATCCGCCCGCGGCCGCTCAGCGCCCAGGAGGTCAACCGCATCTTCCGGCGCGCTGCCGAGAAGAAGCCGGTGGTCAAGGTCGACCTGGCCGAAGGCGATCAGATTCTGGTCACCGCCGGCCCGTTCAAGGATTTCCAGGGCGAGGTGATCGAGGTCTCGGGCGAGCGCAGCAAGCTCAAGGCCCTGCTCTCGATCTTCGGGCGCGAAACGCCCGTGGAGCTGGAGTTCTCCCAGATCAGCAAACAGAGCTGATCGGCGGTGGCCGCCTCCCTGCGGAGGGCGGCCTCGGTGCTCCTCCTCCGGGGGGAGCGACCCACCAGCCGGCCCCTTCGGGCGCCGGTCATCCGCAAACCGTTCCCCGTTCCCATCGGGGGCCCCGTTCCCCCCTCTCCTTCGGGAGACCCATCCCCAGCCCAGTCGATGGCCAAGAAAGTCGTAGCCGTGATCAAGCTGGCCCTCCAGGCCGGCAAAGCCAACCCTGCGCCACCGGTGGGCCCCGCCCTCGGTCAGCACGGGGTCAACATCATGGCGTTCTGCAAGGAGTACAACGCCCGCACCCAGGAGAAGGCCGGGTACGTGATTCCGGTGGAGATCTCGGTCTTTGAAGACCGCAGCTTCACCTTCATCACCAAGACCCCGCCCGCCTCGGTGCTGATCTCAAAGGCGGCCGGCATCGAGAAGGGTGCCGCCACCTCCGCCAAGGGTGCGGTCGGCTCAATCAGCCACGCCCAGCTCGAGGAGATCGCCAAGACCAAGCTGCCCGATCTCAATTGCACCAGCGTTGAGTCGGCCGTGCGGATCATCGCCGGCACCGCCCGCAACATGGGCGTCGCCATCAAGGACTGAGCTCCGCAGCCCCGGGCCCCCGCGGGGGTCTCCAGGGGCGCGCTGCCCTTCCTGTCCCTTCCATCCACCCCATCGGGGGAGACCGCAACGGTCGCTCGCACCCCATCCCAGCCATGCCGAAGATTTCCAAGCGTTTCGCCGCCCTCACCGCCAAGGTCGAGGACCGCAGCTACAGCCCCCTGGAGGCGATTGAGCTGGTCAAGGCCAACGCCAACGCCAAGTTCGACGAAACCGTCGAAGCCCACGTGCGCCTGGGCATCGATCCGAAGTACACCGACCAGCAGCTGCGCACCACCGTCGCCCTGCCCCATGGCACCGGCCAGACGATCCGGATTGCCGTGATCGCCCGCGGTGAGAAGGTGGCCGAGGCCAAGGCCGCCGGCGCCGACATCGCCGGCGATGAGGATCTGGTCGAGGAGATCGCCGGTGGCGCGATGGACTTCGACCTCCTGATCGCCACCCCGGACATGATGCCGAAGGTGGCCAAGCTCGGCCGGGTGCTCGGTCCCCGCGGCCTGATGCCGAACCCCAAGGCCGGCACGGTGACCACGGACCTGGGCGGTGCCATCGCCGAGTTCAAGGCGGGCAAACTGGAGTTCCGGGCCGACCGCACCGGCATCGTGCACGTGCGCTTCGGCAAGGCCAGCTTCGACGCCGCCAAACTGCTCGACAACCTCAAGGCGCTGCAGGAGACCATCGACCGCAACAAGCCCAGCGGTGCCAAGGGCCGCTATTGGCGCAGCCTCTACGTGACCTCAACCATGGGTCCCTCGGTGGCGGTCGACTTCAGCGCCCTCCAGGACATCAAGCAGGAGAGCTGAACCGCTCCCCGTTGCAGCCATCCGGCCGATGACCCCGCGGCAGCGGTGGGTACTGGTCCTCGGCCTGACGGCCCTGCTGGTTGCCGTGCTCGCCCTGCCCGCCCTGCGCCCGCCGCGGCCCCTCCAGCTGGGGGGGTGGACCGTCCGCCCCCCAGCCGCCGCCACCCGCAGAGCCCCCACGCCTGCAGGGGGAGGCCCCCTGATCCTGCTCGGGGATTCGATCACCGCCGCCGGTCCCTGGACCGAGGCGTTCCCGCAGCGGTGGGTGATCAATGCCGGCATTCCGGGCGACACCAGCACGGATCTGCTGGCGCGACTGGACGCCGTGGCCCCGCTCCCAGGCGCCACGGTGGTGCTGATGGGCGGCATCAACGACATCCTGCGGGAGCAGCCCGCCGCTGCCGTGGCCGAACGGCTGCTGGCGGTGCGCCGCAGGCTGCTGGAGCGGGGCGCCGCCCGGGTGCTGGTGGTGATGACCCTGCCCTGTGAGGCCGCCCGCTGGGGACCCCGCTGCCTGGAGCCGGTGGCGGCGCTGAACCGGCGCCTGGAAGCGGCTGTGCCTGAGGCCGATCTCCTCGACCTCAGGCCGGAGCTCAGCGATGCCGGCGGGCTGCGGCGATCGATGGGAACCGATGGCCTGCACCTGAACCGGGCCGCCTACCGCCTATGGATCGTGCGTCTGGGAGCTGTGCTGTAAGGTGTTGAGCTGGCTTAGGCCAGAGGGCACGCGCCCTGACCCAAGACAGCAGGTGACAGGTCCGCCGGTTCGTCCGAGCAGATCCGGTCGTAAGTCCTGCCGAGGTTCACGCGATCACGGCATTGCCGTGACCTGATTGCTTTGCCCGTGGGCCTCGTGCCCCAACGGAGCGGACAGGACAAGCGGCCTCGAGTGCTCCCGCCGCGCGCCAACGCCGGCCGGAGGGGCTGTCAGCCGGTTTCCCCCGGGAAACCATGGCCAGCCCGGGGCTGCGTACCCGGCTTGTTCCCCTCATCCGTTCCACACACCCATGGGCCGCACGCTGGAGAACAAGCAACAGATCGTCGAAGAGCTCAGGCAGCTCCTCGGTGAAGCCGAACTGGCGCTGGTCCTTGATTTTCAGGGCCTGTCGATCAAGGAGATGACGGATCTGCGGACCCGTCTTCAGGCCAGCAATGGCGTTTGCAAGGTGACCAAAAACACCTTGATGCGCCGTGCGATCGATGGCAACAGCGCCTGGGCGGACCTCGAATCCCTGCTGACCGGCACCAATGCCTTCATCCTCGTCAAAGGGGATGTGGGCGGCGCCGTCAAGGCCGTGCAGTCCTTCCAGAAGGACGCCAAGAAGTCGGAAACGAAGGGCGGCCTTTTCGAAGGCAAGCTCCTTTCCCAGGACGACATCAAGGCCATCGGGGATCTGCCCTCCAAGGAGGTGCTCATGGCCCAGATCGCCGGTGCGATCAACGGCGTGGCCACCAAGCTGGCCGTTGGCATCAACGAGGTTCCCTCCGGTCTCGCCCGGGCGCTACGGCAGCACGCCGAATCCGGCGAAGGCTGAGCGCCACGCCGGCCCGGGCCCCTGCCCGGAGCTCGCCCCGATCGACTGTTCCACTCAACAGATCTGTTGCTGACTCTCAACCATGTCCGCTACCACTGACAACATCCTCGAACAGCTGAAGACCCTCTCGCTGCTGGAAGCCTCCGAGCTCGTCAAGCAGATCGAAGAGGCCTTCGGTGTGTCCGCCGCCGCCTCCGCCGGCGTGGTGATGGCCGCCCCTGGCGCCGCCGCCGCCGCTGAACCGGTCGAAGAGCAGACCGAATTCGACGTGATCCTCGACAGCTTTGATGCTGCCGCCAAGATCAAGGTGCTCAAGGCTGTCCGCGAGGCCACCGGCCTCGGCCTGGGCGAAGCCAAGGCCCTCGTCGAAGCCGCTCCCAAGGCCGTCAAGGAGGCCGTGAGCAAGGCCGATGCCGAGGCTCTCAAGAAGACCCTCGAGGAAGCCGGCGGCAAGGTCACGATCAAGTGATCGCCGGGGGCTCCGGCCCCTTGCCCCGCTCTGCCGTCAGCGCCCCCTACCGGTGGCGCTCACCCCAGCCGGCCCGATCGGGCCGGCTTTTTGGTAGGGAACCTCAGGCCGTCGGCTTCCTTCTAGACCGGGCGCCGCGTCTCCTGGGGGCAACACGTCGAGCGGGCGATCACCCGCCCGGGCCGTCGGCTTGCCTCTCTGCCGGGCGCGACTCCGTAGCGGGTAACGCCCAGCGGGCCGACGCGAGCGAGCCGCTTCTGGACGGGGCCAGCCACCCCAAAGAACCCAAAAAAAAGCCCCGCGAACCGCGGGGCTGAGGGGTGGGGTGCAGCTTGGGAGTCTGTCCTCGTTTCGACCCTTCGCTGGACCCCTCACTCCTCACACAAGTGCAAAGTAATGCGTTGATTTGCCTGGTCCAGGGTCTGGCGTTCGGATTGTCAACTGGACGCCGGCCCGGCCCAGGGCCGTTCACTCCCGGAAGGGGATCACCTGCAGAGCAATGACGCGGCCCGTGGGGGCCGCCAGGGGCTCGGCGGCCGCCCTCTGGTTCAGCACGCCATCGGCAGCGGTGGGGGCAGCGCTGGCGGGGCGGAGGCTGTAGCGGGTGCGGCGGCTCGGCTGGGGCTGCCTGGGGGCGGGGGGGGGCGGAGCCGTCGCCAGTTGCAGGGGCGGCGGGGGCGGGGGCGGCAGGGGGGGGAGGCCCCGTCGGGCCAGGGGTGAACGGCGGCCGAAGCCCGGGGCGGCCAGGGGCTGGGCGAGGAGGTCGCGGGCGGTGCTGGCGTTGCTGAAGTAGACGTGATTGAGCAGGGCGCTGCCGTAGCTGCGACGCTTCAGCTCCCAGCCGGGCTCCAGGCGGATGGCCACAAAGGCATCACGCACCCGGGTCGGCCGCCCCCCCCGCCCCACCAGCAGGGTGCCGCTGAGCTCGGGGGAGGAGGCCTGCAGCTGCAGCTCATCCCCCACCGTCACCAGCCGCAACCGCAGGCCGGCGCTGCCTTCGCTGCTGGCAGCGCCATCGCCGAAGCGCAGGGAGTAGCCGTTGCTGTCCACGAAGCGGCCGCAGATGCCGCTGAAGTCGAAGCGATTGAGGCTGGGATCAACCAGACCATCGGGCCGGTTCTGCCAGCAGAGGGGTCCTGGGCGGAGCTGCTCGAGCACCAGCAGGGTCCAGTCCTCGACGCCCACCGGCCGTGCCAGCACCGCGAATCGGCTCGCGTCCACAGGCTGGGCATCGAACAGGGCCGCGGCCCGGCCCCAGGGGGCATACCCCGCCAGGCTGCCGGCCCCCAGCAGGGCCAGGGCCGCAGGCAAGGCCAGGGCCCCAGGCAAAGCCTTGGCCGCAGGCACAGCCTTGGCGCCGCTGCGACGTCTGTTTCCCAGGTAGTTTCGCTGCATGGTCACCACAAGGGGATCCGGCGACGACCGGGACGAGCGAACCATTCAACCGGACCAGGCAAGGGGGGGCGATGGCTGAAGCCAGGGGGTCCAATGCCCGGGGCGCGATGCCGCCGGTGGTGGCGGCGGCCTGCGACGGCGCCTGCAGCGGCAACCCCGGGCCCGGGGGCTGGGGGGCCCTGCTGCGCTTCGCCGATGGCTCGGTGCGGGAGCTGGGCGGCGCCGACGGGGCCACCACCAACAACCGCATGGAACTCAGCGCCGCCCTGGCCCTGCTGGAGGCGCTGCGGGAGCTGCCCCGCGATCCCGGCCTGACGATCCGGACCGACAGCCGCTACCTGATCGACGGCCTGCAGAAGTGGCTGCCGGGCTGGAAGCGCAAGGGCTGGCGCACCGCCTCAGGCGGCGCCGTGCTCAACCGGGATCTCTGGGAGCGGCTGGATCGCAGCCGGGTGGAGGGGGTGTCGCTGGTGCATGTGCGGGGCCACAGCGGCGATCCCGACAACGACCGCTGCGATGCGATCGCCGTGGCCTTCGCCCGCGGCCAGCGGCCGCCGCTGAGCCCGGGCCCCGCCGGGGCCCCAGGCAGCACGGCGAGCCCCACGGCGCGGGTCCGGGCGGACAGCGCAGCGGCGGCCCCCGCGGGCCGTACGGCGAGCGGGGCGGATCCGGGGGCTGGCGGCGCTTCGGTCGGCGCCGGCAGGGCCGCCAGCAGGAGGGGCGGGCTGGGTGCAACCGCCGAGGTCGACGCCTGCGACGGTGCTGGGCGCGAGACAGTTAGCAGCAAGGGTGCAGCCCGCGAGGGTGCAGCCCGCCAGGGGGCGGCCCGCGAGGGTGCGACCCGCGAGGGTGCAGCAACTGCGGAGCTCCCTCTGGATCCGGCACCGCCGGCCCTGCAGCGGTTGTTGGGGCGCCTGGAGCTGGCGGAACGGCTGGCTGCCGGCGGCCACGGCCTCAGCCTTTCGGAGCTGGCCCAGCTGGTGGAAATGCCCCTGCGCAGCCTCGAGACGCGCAGCGGCAGCTGGCGCTGGCGCGATTGGCTGGTGCATCCCGTCGGCGATGGCCGCTGGCGTCTGGAGCGTGACGCGCAAGGATTGCAGGCGCCGGAGTAGCAAGCGTCAGGTCATGGTGCCAGAAACTCCCATCGCCAACCCCACCGGGACTTCGACCGGTGGGCTGTACCGGCGTTTTGTGGGCCCCCTGCTGAGCACCGATGCGGGCGCCGATGCCGAGCAGCTGAGCCGCATCACCCTGGCGATCCTGGGGGAGACGGCCCTGCGACGCCACTGGCCCGTGGTGCGTGAGGCCCTGAACGGCCTCGGCCGCGACCTGCAGCGACGGGACCCGCGGCTGCAGCAGACGCTGTTCGGCTGCCGCTTCGCCAACCCGGTGGGGCTGGCGGCGGGCTTCGACAAGAACGGGGTGGCCGCCGCCCTGTGGGATCGCTTCGGGTTTGGCTTCGCCGAGCTGGGCACGGTCACCTGGGAGCCCCAGGCGGGCAACCCCCGGCCCCGGCTGTTCCGACTGGCGGAGGAGCGGGCGGCGTTGAACCGGATGGGGTTCAACAACCAGGGGGCCCGCGGCGTGCGCCGCAATCTGGAGCGCCAGCAGCTGCCGCCGCCGGGGCAGCGTCCGGCCGTGCTCGGTCTGAACCTGGGCAAGTCACGCCAGGTGTCGCTGGAGCTGGCGCCTGACGACTACGCCTCCTCGCTCGAATGGCTGGCGCCCCTGGCCGACTACGCCGTGATCAACGTCAGTTCGCCTAACACGCCGGGACTGCGGGAACTTCAGGAGGAACTGCAGCTGCGGCGACTGGTGGAGCGGCTGCGCCGCCTGCCGGCCTGTCCGCCGCTGCTGGTGAAGATCGCCCCTGATCTGGAGGACGACGCCGTCGATGCGATTGCCCGACTGGCCTACGAGGAGGGTCTGGCCGGTGTGATTGCGGTGAACACCAGCCAGGACCGGCTGGGGCTGGAGACCCGGCGGCTGGCGGAGACCGGGCGGACCCTGGCGGAGGAGGCCGGCGGCCTGAGCGGCCGACCGTTGCGGCAGCGCGCCCTTGAGGTGCTGCGGCGCCTGCGGGCCACGGCGGGCCCGGCCCTGCCGCTGATCGGCGTGGGCGGCATCGATGGGCCGGAGGCCGCCTGGGAGCGGATCACGGCCGGGGCGTCGCTGGTGCAGGTCTACACCGGCTGGATCTACGAGGGACCGCAGCTGGTGCCAACGATTCTGGAGGGTCTGCTGCTGCAGCTCGAACGCCACGGGCTCTCCTGCATCAGCGCGGCCGTGGGCAGTGGCCTGGCCTGGCGCTGAGCTGGCCGCCACCGCTCCAGGCCACGGCCGCCCCCCGGGCGCGGGCGCCGGGATGGCGACGGCCCTGCCGCTGGTGGCTGGACAGTGCGGATAACTTGGTGCGAATCCTCTGCGTGATTTGGACCTCTCCGGCCTGATCGTTGACCTACAGGACCGGATCCGGCCGTTACGGCACCGGATGTTTCCTCGGGAGCTGCTGATGGAGCTTCACGACGACCTGATCCGAGGTCAGGTGTTGGCCGATGGGGTGGCCGGGAAGGTGCGCTTCGAGGCCCCCCTGCCGCCCCTCACCTGCCGGGATGGGATGCCGCTGGAGAAGGAGCCCCTGGGGGATCTGATCGGCGACCTGCTGGTGCGCGACGACGTGCTGGAGGCGTTCCTGCGGGTGGCCCTGCCCCCAGCGGCGGTGCACTGGCGGGTGATCGACTGGCCCGAAGACCGGCCCCTGCCCAGCGAGCCGCTGGCGGCGGTGCGGGAACTGGATGCGACCACCCTGCGCCTCCCCTTCGACCTGTCCGATGCCCTGATCGACGCCCAGCCCCTGGCGGGCAGGCCGCAGCTGCTGGTGGCCGCCAGCCCGCGGAAGCTGATCGATGCCTGGATCGACGTGTTCACCATGGCCGGCACCCAGCTGGAGCGGCTGGCCCCGGCCCAGAACTGCGACTATCTGGCGCTGCGGCCCGTGCTGGAGCAGATGGGCAGCCGCGATCTGCTGGGGCTGTTAAGCGCCGAGAACGGCACCACCCGCCTCACCCTGTTCCGCGATGGCATCCCCCGCTTCCAGCGGACTGTGGCGGCCAACGGCACCGTCCTGGCCAACGAACTGCATCGCTGCATCGCCTTCTACCGCCGCCAGGATCCCCAGGCCCGGGGGTTGCGGCTGGTGCAGGCGAGCGAATTGCCGGAGTCGTTGGCCCTGGCCCAGGATCTGGGCGTGGCGATCGAGACCGTCACACCGGAGCCCTTCGCTTCGTTGACCCTGCAGGGGCTGGCCTGCCTGGAAGCGGCGCCATGACGAGCCCCAGCTGGCCGGTTCTGGATCTGCTGCGGGAGCGCCGCCGCGAGCTGGGGGTCGAATCGCTGGCCCGCACCCTCAGCCAGCGGCGA
Source organism: Cyanobium sp. (assembly GCA_044360135.1). GTDB lineage: Bacteria > Cyanobacteriota > Cyanobacteriia > PCC-6307 > Cyanobiaceae > Cyanobium. The sequence continues at coordinate 8,193 of JBIKKX010000035.1, read as the reverse complement.
TCGCTGCTGCTGCGTGGCGCGCTGATCGGCCTGGCGCTGCTCGGCACGGCGGTGGGCCTGTACGGGGCCTTGCTGCTGCAGCGGGGGGTGGCGGGGGCACGCATGGCGGGCCTGAAGGAGGTGGAAGCCGAAACCCAGCAGCTCCAGAGCCTGCTGACCGCCAACCAGCAGCGGTTGGCGGTGCTGAAGGCCACCAACCGCAACCTGGTCACGGCCCTGACCTCCGGCCGCTCCTCCTCGGCCCTGCTGGCGGAGCTGCAGCTGCTGACGCCCCAGGGGGTTCAGCTGGTGGCGCTGGATGGCACGGGGCAGAGGCTGGCGCTCAAGGGACTGGCGATCGATCCCTATGCGCTGGTGAGGATCAATGCCCTGCAGCTGCAGCTGCAGAACTCGCCCCTGTTCGAGCCGGAGGGGGTGCGGCTGGTCCGGGTGGAACGGCAGCCGCCCGCCGCCGCGGACCCCGAGAAGACCGGCCAGGCCACCAGCCGGGCGCCATCGCAGCCGGGCCTGCTGGCGTTCGAGATCGGGGCCTCCTTCGCCACCCCATCGGGCAGCGAGCAGCTGGCCCTGCTCAATCGTCTGGGGTCGACGGGCATGGTGCAGCGGTTGCGGTTGCTGCGGCAGGAGGGCCTGCTGCCATGACCAACCTGCAGCGGGGCGGGAAACCGATCACCGGGACCATGCTGCGCAGCATCTGGCTGGGGCTGCCGATCGCGGTGGGCGGCGTTCTGGCGGCGCTGCTGGCCGCCTTTGCGCTGCTGCCCCAGCTGCTGGCGGCGCGCGGGGACCAGGATCGACTGGCCCAGCTGGAACAGCAACATCAGCAGATCGCGCTGCTGCGGGCCCAGCTCCAGGCCATCCGCCAGGGGGTGGACAAGGCGGAGCTGCAGCAGCAGCGGTTGTTCGAGATCGTGACCGGCAACGGCGATCTCTCCACCTTTGTGGCGATGGTCGACCGGGAGGCGGGGCTGGCGGGGGTGCAGCTGGATCAGTTCGAACCCCAGAGCCGGCCAGCCAGTCCGGGCGCCGGGGGCGCAGGCGCCGCAAAGCCGGCGACTCCGGCCCCGCCGCCGGCCGCGAAGCCCCCGGCCCCTCCGGGCGGAGCTGTCACCCCCGCCGCCGCGGACGACGACCTGGAGATCCGCGGCCTGAGCCGGCAATCGATCCTGATGAGCGCGCGCGGGCCCTATCCGGCCCTGCTCGATTTCCTGCGACGGCTGGAACGGCTGAATGTGCTGGTGGTGCAGAGCGATCTGCGGCTGCTGCTGGAGCCCTCCGGGGGCGATCGCCGCGGCGCGGAGCCCCAGGGCCCGGCGCAGACGGCCGCCAATGCAGCGCCGCCGCAACCGGTGCTGAAGGTGCTGCTCAGCCTCTATGGCCGGCCACCGGCGGCGGCCCCGCCTGGCCGGCCAGGGGCGGCCCCCGCAGCGGCGGCCAGGCCCGGTGGGGCGCCCCCCGCCCCCCCTGGTGCGCCCCCCCCGGCCCCGGCTCCGCCCCCAGCCGCCCCCCCCACTCCCGCCCCAGCACCCGCCCGCTGAATCCGTGTTTTCCCCCTCCCGCTCCCGCCTCCCCCACCGCCGGCTGCCCTGGCTCCTGGCCGTTCTGGCGACCGCGGCCCCGATGGGCGGTGGGGCCCAGGCCCAGGGCTGGCCGGCGGAGCCCTCGGCCTACGGCAGCCCGGCCGCACCGGCCGCACCGGCCGCCGGCGCCAGGCCCGGCCAACCGCAGCGGCTGCGGGTGCAGAACCCCGGCCTGATCGAGATGACGGTGCGGCGGCTGCCGGATGCGGTGGAGGTGGTGATCAGCGGCGTGGGGGCCATGCCGCAGCTGCTGCAGAGCAGCCAGGGCAGCAGCTGGGCGGGCCGGTTGCTGGTGGCGACCCCGGGCACCCTGCGCCGCGGGCCGCAGCGGCTGAGCCTGCCGGAGGCGGGGCTGCAGATGATCAGCCTGGAGGGTGCCGGCAACCGTTTCGCCCTGACGGTGACACCGACGCCGGGCTTCCCCCTGGGCCGGCCGGTGGTCAGCGCCGACGGCAGCAACCTGATCCTCAGCTTCGCCGCCGCGCCCCAGAGCGGCCAGCAGAGCTACAGCCGCAACCTGTCGTTGCCGGGTCGCATCCCCCAGCCGGAGCTGGTGCCGCCGCTGCAGCCCCGGGCCGTGGCGCCACCGCTGGGGGATATGGCGGTGGGGTCGATGGTGTTGCGCAATTCCGGATTCGTCGATGTCAGCGGCCCGCCGGTGACGATGACGCTCAGCAATGCGCCGGTGCGGGCCGTGCTGATGAAGTTGGCCCGGATCGGGGGCTATGGGTTCGTGTATGTGCAAGACAGGGGCTCAGGCCAGGGTGAGGGCGGCGACAGCGGCAAGAAAGCGGCCTCCACGGCCCAGGAGCTCGTGTCGATCGCATTCCGCAACGAGAGCTACAGCCGCGCCCTGAACTCGACCCTGCTGGCGGCGGGGCTGCAGGGGAAGCTGGAGGGCAACACCTTGCTGGCGGGACCGAGCGTGCTGGGGAAATCGTTTGGTTCGCAGCTCTCGAAGGTGTATCGGCTGAACCAGGTGGCCGCCAATTCGGCGGCTGACTATCTCGCCAGCCTCGGCGCCAAGGTGACCAAGACCAACACAATCACCACCTCCGTGACCCAGGGTGTGAATCAGAACCAGGCGGTGGCCAACAGCACCTCCAGCGCCACCACCCAAACGAGTAGCACCACGCAAGTGGAGGCCTATGGGGCGACCACAGGCCCGCTGGTGGGCCTTCAAGCAACCACCGATTCGCGGCTGTCGACGATCACCCTGGTAGGGGGTCCGGCCCTTGTGGCGGTCGCAGAACAATACCTCAAGCAACTCGATCTCCGCCAGCGGCAGGTGGCACTGTCGGTGAAGATCCTTGATGTCAGCCTCGGCAACAACAGCACGGTCGACAACAGCTTCGCCTTCCGCTCTGGCAACAGCTTCATTGTCAATCAACAGGGGCAATTGGTGGCAAACTTCGGCTCACTCAAGCCACCTTCATCGCCAGAAGGTGGCCTGCCTGGTTTGTATGATGGCGTCAACGGCACCCCGACCGTGGGCACGGGTGCTTACAGATTGCCAGGCGGTTCTAATCAGCTCTTTTTAACACCTGAGCTTGCTTCCCCGATCCCTGGCCCAGGCGGCAAAGCCCCCTTTTACGATCCTCGCTACCCGGCCAGACCACCCTTCGGCTCCTACGCCAATCCAGGCCAGCCTGGAGTGACAACGTTCACGCCTGGAGAGCCTTCGGTTCCAGCAACCATCCAAAGCATCATCACCGATCCAACCACCGGCCAGCAAACTTTCACATATTCCACGCCGACAATCGGCACGCCCGATGAATTAACGTTTGCCAATCCCACCGCCTTCCAATACCCCAACAATCAGTTCTTTGATTTCGTGCGCGCCACGATTGAATCCAGCAGCACCAAGGTCCTGGCCAGTCCAACCTTGATTCTCAGTGAAAACAGCGAAGAGCTGGTGTCGGGTACGGGACCCAATGCGCTGGCCGGCTTGTCCAGCCAGTCGTCATCCGGATCATCGGGCAGCAGCGGCTCCAGTGGCAGCTCCAGCGGTGGTGGTGGCTCTGAGAACAACGCCACGATTGGCCGTTCCAAGGCCAACGAGGCGTTCGTGACTGTTGGCGAACAGGAAATTGTGTCCTATCAGGTGCAGGCAGGTCAGAACGGAGCGCCTAACTCTTGCCAGCCGGTGCTCGGTATCTCCGGCCTCACCTTCGGCGCCCGTGTCTCGAAGATCGACGACAACGGTTTCGTGACGTTCACAATGTCGCCCTCGATCTCGGCCACGGTGGGCTCCGATATTGTTCCTGGCTGCGGCCGCATCAAAACCCTGGCGGTCCGTCGCCTCGACACCGGCAGCGCCCGGGTGCGCGACGGTCAGACCCTGATCCTCACCGGGGTGTTGTCTGATCGCGATAGCGAAATCGTGCAGAAATGGCCGATCCTCGGTGATATCCCCTTCATCGGCCAGTTCTTCCGCAACAGCGGCGGCACCCGCAGCAAACGCGAGCTGGTGATCATGGTCACCCCCCGCATCATCGATGACAGCCAGGGCGGCAGCTGGGGCTATGGCTATCAGCCCGGCACCCGCGATGGCCGCCGCTTCCTCGGCGGCAGCGGCAGCGGGCCCTCTTTTTGAATTCAGACGCCTGAATCCTGCAGCCTGAATCGCCCCCCCGGCCAGAAACGTTCCGCCAACCCAGGCCCAACAGACTCGATGGTCACTCAGCCCGTGCCACCGCCGGCGCTGGCGGCATCGGGTTCAGGGGGGCCGAGCCTGCCATCGCTGGCCCGGCGGCGCAGCTGGCCGGGGTAGGGACCTCGGCCATCCAGGCAGGCGCTGCCGCAATGGCAGCCGAGGCTCAGGGCCTGCGGCAGCGTCCAGCCGGCGGCCAGGGCGGCGGTGACGCCGGCGGCAAACGAGTCGCCGGCGCCGTAGCTGTCAAGCCCAGGCCGCTGGCGCCGCGGTGCCGCGAAATGTCCACCGGGCCAGACCCGTCCGCCCCGAGCGCCTTCGGTGGCGATCACCAGGGCCGGCTCTGGATCCAGATCGCCCGGGCTGTAGCGCTCCGCTGGATCGAGGGCGCTGCAGATCAAGGCATCGAGGTCCACCGCCGCTTCCGCCAGGATCTCCAGCCGCAGCCGCGGCGTGGCGGTGAGCACCCGCGCGGCACGGGCCAGGCGCACAGCGGCGCTGTCGGCGGCCGTGAGGAAGACGCCATCGCAACCGGCCAGCCGCTGCCAGGGCAACGGATCGGCGGCGCCGGGGCTGAGCCGTTCGCCGATCACCGTGATCGTGCGCTCGCCGGCGCCATCCACATGGGTGATGGCCGTGCGGGTAGGGGCATCGCGCCAGGCCACATGCAACTCCAGCCCCAGTGCCGAAAGCTCCTCAAAGGCGCGCTCACCAGCGGCATCGCGACCTAGCGCCGTGAAGAACGGAACCGCTTCGCCCAACAGCCGTGCCAGTTGCACGGCCACCACCGCACCGCCACCGGCCGCCACCTGATGGCCATGGCTGGCCCGCACGATCTGCCCCGGGCGAGGCAGCTCCGGCACCTCCAGGAACTGCACCACCTCCACATGGCCGACGACGGCCAGCTGCAGGCGCGGCAACGGCGGCAGCTGCTCCAATGGCAGGGGAACCGCCGTCAGATCCACGGCCGTCATGCTGGAGGGAGGCGGCGCCATCGGCCCGGCCGGCAGTGGATCGCAGTGTGGCAGAGAAGAGGGGAGGGGGGCTGGCGCCCCGCCGGCGCCGGGCCGAAGGCCGGGGGCGCCAGACGCTTCAGCATCAGGGGGCCAGGGTCGTGGCCATGGCGACGGTGGGTTTGCGCGGGTGGCCCTGATCGCTGCGGGTGAGGCCCCGCACCACCCAGCTCCCGGCTGAGTCCGGGGCAAGGCCGGGGTTGGTGGCTTGCATGGGGGGTTGGGGAGGTCGGTGTAGCGAACGCTGCCACTGAGTGGCCGGCAAGGAGTGCAAAACGAAAGCAGAGGGCTCATGGTGGCCTGCCCGCTCAAGGTGGCTTATTCGGTGTGTCGCCTTTCCACAGGCAGCGTCCACAGGTCTTTGCATAGAGCAATACGCATATAACTTCCACATCTTCCTTGACGCCAGCGCATAACTTCAGCCCCAAGGCAGGAATGACCCTGAAGATGGTTTCCAGGCTTGGACCTGTCTCTGCATAAAGCACTTTTAACCGACTTGCTCCTGAAAGGCCCATAGAGTTGGCAACGCTTGAAATCCCCTGAGCTCGAGCAATATCACCTAGCGCCCTGGCAACGAAGATAGCGTGACAATCTGGCTCTTCTAAGCACGCATCCGGATAAGCTGCCATCTCCTCGGGTGAGCGCAGATGGCCAGCGACGTTGCATGGAAATATTGCTATTTTCATCCTCCCTACCCAATAGCCCAGCCTAAATTCTGCCTTGCCAGGAATACCTACGCTCGACGCTCATCAAAACTTAATTCCTCCAGAACTTCACCAAAATGATCAATCTACTATCATAATCCTAAACCAAAACCCTGTACATCTTTGCACCATGCATGACGATTGATCCATGGAGATGCTCGATTCAGAACTCCAGCCTCCCTAAGCAGACAGAGGATTGGCACAATTCAAATATCTATAAATGAAACGCGATCCTCCGAACAATATCTTCAGTCTGGATGGGTGAATAAGGACAGATTCTTATGGAGAGATTCGAAGCCGTTTCCTGCCCATGGCGCTCTCGTGCTGCTCAAGGCAAAGCTTGCGGAAGAATCCGGCCAGGCCGATCGTGGCCGACCCACCATCGCTGGAGATCCCTGGAGCCGCCTCAATGGAGTGAGCGCTAGTGCATCGCTGGGCGAGACCGAGATGGCAAGCCAAGATGATGACAGAGATCACGAAAGGGCTGGATCTTGCGTGGAAGATCCAGCCCCGAAGCATTCCATGAGAATTGGGAGGGAGGTGCTACCTCAGGGTTGCGCGGAATCCAATCGCGCCCTCGCCAGCGTAGGTGTTGGTACCCTCCAGGGTCGCCCCCTCATCAGTAGAGGATACATTCATGGCAATAACATTTTGCCCTGCTCGACAGCCCAGCACCCAGGAGCCGCCTGGATGCCATGGCTCAGAAGGCCCGCCCCACTGATTCTCAACGGCATAGGTATTCGATACGAGCTCGCTTCCTTTGAAGCCAATCGGACCCTCCCCTGAATAAGTGTTCGTGCCCACTAGTGATTTTCCGCCATCACCAGAGCTGACTTCAACCGCAACCACGGCTTGATTGGCGCGACATCCCAGAACCCACACACCGCCTGGATGCCAAGGGGCAGAGGATCCACCCCACTGATTTTCGACATCATAAACGCCACCATCGATGGCTTGGCCCTGAAAGCCAATGGGTCCTTCACCCGCATAGGTCAATGTTCCTGTGAAGGAATTGCCATCATCGCTGGATTTGATGTCGATGGCCACGACATTTTGGTTGGCGCGGCAGCCAAGCAACCATGTTCCACCCGGATGCCATGGGGCGGCAGGTCCCCCCCACTGGTTCTCGACGACATAGGTATTGTTTTGCGTGAGCTGGGCTTTGAAGCCAATCGGCCCTTCGCCTGTATATGTCATGGTTCCAAACAATGTTTGGCCATTGTCATTTGAAGTCACCTGAAGCTGAACCACGGGTTGGTCGAATCGTCCGCCGATCACCCATACACCTCCCTCATTCCATGGAGCGGAAGAGCCACCCCATTGATTCAGAACCTGATAAAGATTGTTTTGCAGCTTGGCTGTTGTCATGGTTTGCGAGTTTGAGGAATTGAAGTGTTTGCAGGATGCGACCGACTCAGTCGCATGTCAAAACGATAGGCGGGGATTGCAGGTGACCATCTGTCTTTGCAGGACAAACATGTGTTGAGTCGAGGCTATTTTTCTGGTTCCCCGCTGACAAGATCCTGTTATCTGGCTGACAGTTGCCGGGAGGATGCTTGTGCCGTGGCAAGGGCAGAGAACGTCGTCCCTCTCCCCTGTGCCGATGACCCCCGAGCCTGGTGCGCGCTGAATGATGGCTCACCCTCTATTGCGACGCCTTTGCCAGAGCCACAGATCGATCAGGTGGGCCACCACGGACACCCGGGCCGCCACGTAGGTGAGGGCGGCGGCGTTGAGCACGCTGCGCACGCCCTCCGTCTCCTCGCCGGGCTGGATCAGCTACATCTCCGCCAGGATCCGCCGCGCCCGGCGGGAGGCGTCGAACTCCACCGGCAGGGCAGGGCTGCCTAAAAGTGTGATCAGACTGAGCGCGTTCGAGTGGCAACCCCTCCAAGCGCAAGCATCCCTTGGATGTCGTAGGCCAACTCCCGGAGCCCCTGCCGGATCGAGCGGTAGCCACCGCGCCGCAGCAGGTTCATCACGATGGTGCGTAGGAAGGCGAACACCGGGGCCCCGATCCGGTTGGCGTAGCGATGAGCGTCTTCATCCAGCTGGGCGTCGCGGGCCCAGTGCCACTCGTTCTCAATGCTCCATCGCTGCCGGATCAGGCGCAGCAGGGCGGCGTCCCATGGAGTGGTGTAACTCAGGAGGATCAGCCCCGGCGTAGCCGGGGCTGACGGCTCGCCTCCCTCAGATCTCAGCTGTGGCAATGGGTGGGCCGGTCTGTGACCCTGTTCGGAGCA
>JBIKKX010000034.1:0-32611 GCA_044360135.1 Cyanobium sp. | reverse complement strand
CAGCCTTCGGGCTGCAGGATCAGCCCCCGCTTCGGCGGGGGCTTTTCTGTTTTGGAGGCTCTTGGGGCTGGCAGGGCTGCCAAATGCTCCAGGGTCAGGCCTTGCTGGTGACGACGGGGCGGCGCCGGTTGGGAAACAGCTCCCGACAGAGCGGGCAGATGGTGCCATCGCAGCCGCGGGCGGTGCAATGCTCGCGGCCATAGAAAATAATCTGCAGGTGCAACTTGTTCCAGGCGTCGCGCGGGAACAGGCGTTTCAGATCGGTTTCGGTGCGGGCCACCCCCTCGCCACTGCTCAGGCCCCAGCGCTGGGCCAGCCGATGGATGTGGGTGTCCACCGGAAAGGCGGGCACACCGAAGGCCTGGGCCATCACCACCGAGGCGGTCTTATGGCCAACCCCGGGCAGGGCCTCAAGCGCCGAGAAGCTGCTCGGCACCGTGCCGCCGTGGCGCTCCAGCAGCAGCTCCGCCAGCCGCTTGATGTTGCGGGCCTTGGTGGGCGCTAGACCCAACTGACGGATCAGACCCAGGATCGTCTCCTCGCTCAGGGCCGCCATCGCCTCAGGGGTGGGCCCGGCGGCGAACAGGGCCGGAGTCACTTCGTTCACCTTCTTATCGGTGCACTGGGCACTCAGCAGCACGGCCACCAGCAGGGTGAAGGCGTCGCTGTGATCGAGGGGGATCGGCGTGGTGGGGTAGCGCTCCTCAAGCCGCCGCAGGATGAGGGCGGCCCGATCCTGTTTGCGCACGGCAGGATGGCTTCAGCGAGCGCCGACGCTAAACAAGTGCGGGCCTTGGCTCGGTTTGTAGGCTCGGACCAGCGCACTCGGCCCATGGGAAGCAGCTTCGGCACCCTCCTCCGCGTCCACACCTTCGGCGAATCCCACGGCGGCGGCGTGGGCGTGATCGTGGACGGCTGCCCGCCCAGGCTGGCAGTGGATCTGGAGGCGATCCAGGCGGAACTCGACCGCCGCAAGCCCGGACAGAGCCGGATCACCACCCCCCGCAAGGAAGACGACCGGGTCGAGATCCTCAGCGGCCTGCTCGATGGCCTCAGCCTCGGCACGCCGATCGCGATGGTGGTGCGCAACAAGGATCAGCGCCCCCAGGATTACAAGGAGATGGAGGTGGCCTTCCGCCCCTCCCACGCCGATGCCACGTATCAGGCCAAATATGGGATCCAGGCGAGCAGTGGGGGCGGCAGGGCCTCCGCCCGCGAAACGATCGGCCGGGTGGCGGCAGGGGCGATCGCCAAGCAACTGCTGGCCCGAGCCGCTGGCACCGAGGTGCTCGCCTGGGTGAAGCGAATTCACACCATCGAGGCCAGCGTCGATCCGCTGACCGTGAACCTGGCGGCGATCGAGGCCAATATCGTGCGCTGCCCCAATGCCGCCGTTGCCGAGCAGATGATCGAGCGGATCGAGGCGATCGGCCGCGACGGCGATTCCTGCGGCGGCGTGATCGAGTGCGTGGTGCGCAACCCGCCGGTGGGGCTGGGCATGCCGGTGTTCGACAAGCTCGAGGCCGACTTGGCCAAGGCGGTGATGTCGCTGCCGGCCACCAAAGGCTTCGAGATCGGCTCCGGCTTCGGCGGCACCCTGCTCAAGGGCAGTGAACACAACGACGCCTTCCTGCCCTCGGCCGACGGCCGGCTGCATACCGCCACCAACAACTCCGGCGGCATCCAGGGCGGGATCAGCAACGGCGAACCGATCACCCTGCGGGTGGCGTTCAAACCCACGGCCACGATCCGCAAGGCCCAGCAGACGATCAACGATCGCGGGGAGGCCACCACCCTGGAAGCGAAAGGGCGACACGACCCCTGCGTGCTGCCGCGGGCCGTGCCGATGGTGGAGGCGATGGTGGCGCTGGTGCTGGCAGACCATTTGCTGCGGCAGCAGGGGCAGTGCAGCCTCTGGTGAGGAGGTCCTGACGCCGCCTGCTTGAGCCCCTTGGCCCAATCCCACACTGCCCCAGCGCCGCGAAAGCCTGATCACTGCCCTAAAACCGCTCCGGCATCAGAACCTGGCGGGCCAGGACAAAGACCAGTTTCAAAAGCGGCCCAAGGAAAGCCCCGCAATGCTGCAAAAGCGAAGCATGCACCTACACTGTATAGACATCATTTTCACTAGCAACGATGAAAAAGCTTGTGCTTGGGCTTCTTGCTCCTCTCGGGGCCACTCTACTTGTCAATGGAGGAGCAGCAAACGCCACGACTGTGACGATCAATGTGGGAGGAACCGACTACAATGTAACCGCAGTAACCGACACTTTCGCCGACCTCCTTACTACCTATGGCAATCCTCCCTCGCGGATGCCTTGGTATAACGACAGCAGCTTGGCGGACAGTTTCGCCACTGCTTTGAATGACCAACTCGGCGATCAGCTCGTCGACCAGTCCGGAACAGGCTTTACGCTCAGCCCCCTGTTTGGCTATTCCGAGTCCTCGGGAACAACTACATTTTCAGCCTGGGACATTGAAGCTCCAACTCTATACAGCGCTGGGGACGTTGATTCGGCCACTGAATACATCTATGCCATCCTAGAGCCAGTTACTCCTCCTGTTGCAACACCCGGTCCGGTTCCCCTGCTTGGAGCTGCCGCCGCCTTTTCCGCCAGCCGTCGGCTTCGTCGTCGGATCAGCCGTCAGACCTTTACTCTCTGAACTTGATAACTTCAAACTTTGTCTCCATTTCAACTCTGCCTTCGGGCAGAGTTTTTTTTGTACAGGCACATTCTCTCCCGCCGCTGTTGCTGGCCGCCAATCCAGATCTCTCACCCTGGGTTGAGTTCAGCGAGCAACTGACTGAGAGAGTCCCCATCGCCAAGCTTGGATCCCAGAGCTACCGCATCCACACCAGCGGCGAGCCACGGCAGAACATCAGCTGGACCCAGTCCCCCGGCTGCGATGCAAAACGGCATTGGAGCGCCCAAGGGATTGAGCAGCTGGCGCCAGTAGTGGGGGCCGACCAGTGCCGCCGGGAATAGCTTCACCAGACGGCATCCCAGGCACCGGGCCCGCCAGACCTCGGTGGGCGTCATCACGCCGGGCACCAGCACCAGATCGGGATCGGCGGCCCGCCAGAGATCCGGGTCGAACACCGGCGATACGGCATAACGGAAACCAGCTTCACGGGCAGCCTCCAGTCCCGCGAAACTGTGCACAGAAGCGGCACCGAGCCGCAGGTCAGGGAAGCTGCTGACCAGTTCGCGGCAATCCTGAATCCAGGAGGGGCCGCTCTGCCAGGCGATTTCGATGTGACGCAACCCCAAGCAAGCCAGCTGGGTGATGGTGCTGGCCGCCGCCAGCGGCGTTACAGGACGAAGGACCCCCAGCACAGGCTGGTGGTCCAGGGAAGCGATCAGATCGGCCGCCGGATCAGACGTAGGCGGCCACCTGCACATCGCGGTTGATCAGAAGCTCCTGCAGCTCCTCAGCATCCACCGTTTCCTTTTCCACTAGCAGCTCGGCCAGCTCATCGAGCACCGGGCGGTTCGCGGTGAGCACCTCGGTGGCACGGCGGTAGGCGACAGCCACCAGCTCGCTCACCTCTTCATCGATGGCGGCTGCGGTGTCCTCGGAGAAGTCGCGCTCGGCGGCGATGTCGCGGCCGAGGAACATGCCGCCCTGGGCGCGGCCGAGGGCCACAGGGCCCAGCCGATCGCTCATCCCGAAGCGGGTGATCATCTGGCGGGCGACGCGGGCCACCTGCTGGAGATCATTGGACGCGCCGGTGGTGACCTCATCCTCGCCGTAAACGATCTCCTCGGCGACCCGGCCACCAAGGGCCACCGCCATCTGATTCTGGAGATAAGAGCGTGAGTAGAGGCCCGATTCCATCCGCTCCTCACTGGGGGTGAAGAAGGTCAGGCCGCCGGCCTGGCCGCGGGGAATGATGCTGATCTTCTGGACCGGGTCGTAGTCGGGCATCAGGGCACCGACCAGGGCATGACCGGCTTCGTGGTAAGCCACCAGCCGCTTGCGGCGCTCGCTCATCACCCGATCCTTCTTCTCCGGACCTGCCATCACCCGCTCGATCGCGTCGTTGACCTCGTCCATCGAGATCTCCTGCAGCTGGCGACGGGCCGCGAGAATCGCCGCTTCGTTGAGCAGGTTGGCGAGATCAGCGCCGGTGAAGCCCGGGGTGCGGCGCGCCACCTTGTCGAGATCGACGTCCTTGGCCAGGGTCTTGCCACGGGCGTGGACACCGAGAATCTGCAGACGGCCGCTGTAGTCGGGCCGATCGACCACCACCTGGCGGTCGAAACGGCCTGGACGCATCAGGGCCTGGTCGAGCACATCGGGCCGGTTGGTGGCGGCCACGATGATGATCCCGGTGTTGCCCTCGAAGCCGTCCATCTCGGTGAGCAGCTGGTTGAGGGTCTGCTCACGCTCGTCGTTGCCACCGCCGAGCCCAGCGCCGCGCTGACGGCCGACGGCGTCGATTTCATCGATGAACACGATGCAGGGCGCATTCTTCTTGGCCTGCTCGAACAGGTCGCGCACCCGGCTGGCACCGACACCCACGAACATCTCGACAAACTCCGAACCGGAGATCGAGAAGAAGGGAACGCCGGCCTCTCCGGCCACCGCCTTGGCCAGCAGGGTCTTGCCGGTGCCGGGAGGGCCGACCAGCAACACACCCTTAGGGATCTTGGCGCCGACGGCGGTGAAGCGATCGGGGTTCTTGAGGAAGTCGACCACCTCGGTGAGCTCAAGCTTGGCGCCCTCGATTCCGGCCACATCCCCGAAGGTGACCTGGGTCTGGGGCTCCATCTGGACCCGCGCCTTGCTCTTGCCGAAGTTCATGGCCGGGTTGCCGCCGCCGCCCTGGGCCCGGCGCAACAGGAAAAAGAGGCCACCCAGCAGCAGCAGGGGGAATAGCAGGCTGCCGACGGCCTGCTGCCAGGCGGCCGGTTCGCGGCTCGGCTGAACGGCGATGTCGACGTTGTGGTCGGTGAGGATCTTGAGCAGGTCCTTGTCGGGAGCCAGGTTGACCACAGCGCGCTGGCCGTCGTTCTCGACCACCTGGGCGGTGCCGCGATCGGGGGAGATCAGCACCCGGGAGATCTCGTTCGACTGAACAGCCTCAACGAAGTCGCTGTAGCGGAGCGTGCGCGGAGCCGCAGCCGGATCGGGCCGCTCCAGGAAAGCGGCGCCCACGGCCAGAACCAGGATCACCAGGAGCAGATAGAGCCCCGCGTTGCGCCAACGTTTCTTCAAGGCCGAGTCTCCCGGTGGTGAGAACGAAGTTAAGGAATGTTAACCGGAGTGCCGGTCGTTGTGGGCCAGTCTGGCCCACCGCAGCGCCTGCGGGGCGAAGGCGTAGGACCGGGGGCTTTTGAGGATCAGCCCGCCGCCCGCAGCACCTCCACCACGCTGCGGAAGGCAAACCACTCGGGGATCTCCTCACCGCCGCGCAGCATCGCCCGAAACTGGGTGCCGCTCAGCTTGCGCACATGCAGGCCCCGGGCCTCGGCGTGCTCGGCCGTCACGTAGCCCTCCTCCTCGGTGTAGACGAGATTCAGCGATGGCACCGTCTCCATGCCCAGCTCCGGGGCCTGGTCGCGGGCGAAGTCCTGCGCCTGGTAGGGGCCGTAGAAGTCGTCGCCGCTGAGGCTCGACTTGCAGCCCGCCATGTCGCGGCCAATGATGAAGTGGGTGCAGCCGTAGTTCTTGCGGATGATCATGTGCTGCAACGCCTCCCGCGGCCCGGCCATGTGCATGGCGTAGGGCAGGTAAGCCCAGCGGATGCGCGGGTTGCTCACCTCCGCCGCCAGCCGTTCGTAGGTCTGGAAGCGCACCTCGCCGGCGATGTCGTCGTCCTGGGTGGGCCCGCAGGTGGGATGGACCAGCACCACAGCCCCGCGGCTGACGTTGGGGGCGGTGAGGGCGCGGGTGAACAGCTCGTAGTGGGCGCGGTGGATCGGGTTGCGGCACTGGAACGCCACCACGTCCTCCCCCTCCGGCAGGGTGGCGCGCACCTCGGCCGGGGTGCGGCAGGGGAAGACCCGGCGGGGGAGCTCCAGTCCCTGGACCCGGCCGCCGATGTAAAAGCGGCCCCGCTCAGTCGCGATCATCCGCACCGCCGGGTGTTCCAACGAGGTGGTGCCATAGCAGCCACGGGCCTCCTGCACCTTGTCGGGCTCCCAGAGGCTCTCCACCGTGAGCACCGCCAGCTCCTGGCCGCGGTAGGTGAGCAGCAGCCGCTGGCCCACGGCGATGCTGGGGTCCGAGCTGTCGAACACAATCGGCAGGCCGAACAGCAGCCCGCTGCTGGTGCGGTGGTTGGCCACCACCGCCTCGTAATCGGCCTGGTGCATGAAGCCGCGCAGGGGCGAGAAGCCGCCCACTACCAGCAGCTCCACATCGCAGGCATTGCGGTCGCTGCATTCGACCACCCGGTCGACGCTGGCCCGCACGGCATCGCGCTGGTCCGGAGCCACCATCAGGTCGACCAGGGTGCCGCCGTGGGGTTGGATCAGACCGGCTGGGGCGATGCTCATGACCGGGGCGAGGGGCTCAGGAGGGGTGATTCTCCCAGACCACCCGCCAGGGCCAGGACAGAGCCTGCGGCCTGCAGGGATTGCGCGCGGTGGAAGCGGAACGGCGACAGCCAGCGTGGCCGCAGAAGACATCGATGACCCGGATCCAGGGCTGGGCTGGGCTGGCCATCAGCATCGCCCGGCCCCCGCAGCCAAGCCATGAAAAAGGACCCCTTACGGGGCCCCACCAGCGACAAGCCGCTAGCTGATCGGAGGCTGGATCTGGCCTCAGGCCTTCTCGAGGCGGCCGTAGAGCTCGCCAGTGATTTTGACATCAACAGCCGCCTTGGTGCCCATGTCGGTGTCGGAGGGCTGGACGGCGGTGAACACGCCGGCGAATTCGCCGGTTTCGGAATCAACCTTGGTGATCGAGAGGCTGAGGTTGCCGGTGCCGTCGACGTAGCGCTTCACGGTTTCCTTGACCAGCTTCTCGTCGTCGCCAGCGGGCACCAGGCCCACGGCGCTGCTGTAGCCGGTGGTCAGGCCGCGACCCTTGGGATCGAGGAAGTTGCTGGTGCGGTAGCTGGGGGCGCGGTAGTCGCCGTTGAAGTCGGTGCTGGTGGTGAGGGCGGTGCCACTGGCGGTGGCGACGAGCTCCTTGCTGGAGAAGGTGAAGGGCACCTCCTCACCACCGGGCAGCAGCACGGTCACCGGCTGGAAATCGATGCCGCCGAGCTCAGTGAAGGTGAGGCCGTCGGCACCAACCTTGAGATCGCCGTAGACCTGATCCAGGCTGGAGGTGAAGCGGGTCAGGATCTTACCAGGCACGAACTGGGCCTCCTGGCGCTTGTTGGTGGGTTCGCCCTTGACGAAGACCTCGGAGGGATGGAGGCAGATCTCACGCAACTGATAGCGGGAACCGGGCTCCAGGCTGATCAGGCCGCGGGCGCTGTCGGGGAGGGTGGGGCAGTCATTGGCCCTGCCGGTGTTGACGATGTCGTCGTAGGTGATCGACGAGCGGTCAAGAGCCTTGGCGCCGCCGCTGCATGCGGTGACCAGAGTCAGGCACAGCGCCAGCACGAGGGCCAGCAGGGGACGAAAACGCATGGGGGAGACGCCGCAGAAACGGACAAGGACTGGGCTGTAAGCGATCCTACCGGTGCCATTCGCCCACCCCTGATAGGTTGCAGCGGCTCTCAACAACCTGTATGGGGGACGGATGATCGACCCTGTGATACCGGCCCAGCCCCCCCACGGCACGATGGATGTTCCATCCCCAGGCAGCGCGGCTGGCGGTGCGCCTGGGACGCTTGACCGGCCCGGGGAGGCTGAGTTGCAGTCCCTGGCTGCGGTCGCCTGGGATCTCAACGGTGATTCCGAAGCTCTGCTCGATCTGCTCCGCCGCCTGGAGCAGCTGCACCGCTCCATCCAGGACGGCCCCTTCCGCGACAGCCTGCCCAGCGACCGCAACCGTCTCTACCGGCTGCTCGAATCGATGGAGGACAGCGGTGGCTGGCCGTACATCCCCCGCCTGCAGCTGCGCACTTTTATGGAGCTCATGCAGCGGGGGGAGGAGTCTGAGGGGACTGAGCAACCGCCCCTGGCGGCCTGAGCGGCGCGGCGGAATCTGCGGCGGAGTCGAGGAGCGCCCCGAGGGCCGAGAGCAGCCGATGGGCGATCGCCAGCTTGGGGGCCGGATCCAGCCAGGTGGCGCCATCCCCCGGACCCAGCAGCCAACCGGCATTGCTGGTGCTGGCGAAGCCGGCCAGGGGCCGGTCGATCGGATTGGCGAACAGCAGATCGCAGCCCTTGCGGGCGAATTTGGCCCGCACCGAGGCCATGGCATCACCGCTGTAGGCCGCGAATCCAAGGATGGCCTGACCCGGCGGGCGCCGGGCCACCAGGCCCGACAGCAGGTCGGGCACCGCCTCCCAGCCCTGAGCCAGGCTGGCCTCCAGATCGTGCTTGGCGAGCTTCACCGCCGCCGGAGCCGCCCGGCGGTGGTCCGCCACGGCGGCCGCCATGGCGATGGCTGAGGCGCCGGGTTGGAGGCCGATCAGCGCCCGCTCCAGCTCCGCGGCGGTCTGGATCGGGTGGGACCGCAGCCCCTCCAGCAACGCGGCCGGCGCCGTCAGCGGTCCGTGGACCAGATCCACCTCGGCCCCGCGCAGCAGGGCGGCCTGGGCGAGGCTCAGCCCCATCAGACCGGTGCTCGGGTTCGTGAGGCAGCGGGCCGGATCGAGGGGTTCGCGGGTGGGGCCGGCGCTCACCAGCAGGCGCCGTCCGAGCCAGTCGCGGCGCCAGCCCCAGCTGGCCAGGGATTCCAGCCCGAGCAGCAGCCGCTCCGGCTCCGCCATCCGCCCATCGCCGATCCGATCGCAGGCCAGCAGGCCGCTGCCGGGGGACAGGGGCAGCAGCCCCGGCCAGCCCTGAAGGGTCTGCCAGTTGGCCGCCACCCCCGGCGAGGCCCACATGGCGCTGTTCATGGCCGGCGCCACCAGCACCGGCGCTTCGCAGGCCAGCAGCACCGCCGCCAGCAGGGTGTCGCCGATCCCGTGGACCCAGCGTCCCAGGGTGGAGGCGCTCAGGGGGGCGAGCAACACAAGCTCCGCCCATTCGGCCAGCTCCACGTGCAGAGGCCGAGGGCAGGCGGGATTCCAGGCATCGTCGTCGCCGTGGCAGGGCCGGCGGCTGAGGCTGGCCAGGGCCACCGGGCTCACCAGCCGGGCGGCGGCGGGGCTGACCACACAACGCACCTCGGCGCCCCGGCGGACCAGGGCGCTGACCACCATCGGCAGCTTGACCGCGGCGATGCTGCCGCTGATCAACACCAGAACCCGCCGACCGGCGAGGGGATCAGGGGGGGTGGCGGCCTCCGGGCCGGGGTCGGGGCCGGGGCCGGCGGCCGCCGGTTCAGTCCTCATCAAAGGGTTCCTGGTCGACCAGGTGCACGTAGGGGCGGGCGAGCTCCGGCCGGTGGATCGCCAGGGCCCGCAGCAGGTGCCAGTCGGCCAGGCCGGCGAAGGGGGAGGGGTAGTCGTCGTCCTCCAGGCGGCGCGCCAGCTCGGCGATGGCGCCCTCATCGAAGGCGGCCAGGCGCTCAGGGGTGATCGGCTCGCCACCGTCTGGCGGGGGGAGGGTGCCGGAATCAGCCATGGAATCGCTGCGGGGGAGCCGCGGATGGAGGTTCTCTGGTGATAATGGCCTGCGAAGGGGAATTAGCTCAGCTGGTAGAGCGCTGCGATCGCACCGCAGAGGTCAGGGGTTCGAGTCCCCTATTCTCCACTGCCCCTATTGCCGCTCCTCTGCAACCGCCGCCGCAGCGCCTTTGGCTTCGGGTCCCATTTGGGCTGTTTTGGGTGGCGTCGGGAATCGGTGACACGGTGCCGTGGCCCGGTCACGGGGCCCACCGCAGTTGCTGTGACCTGCCCGCTGCAGTTGCGCTGGCGGCCCTCCTTGAAGGTCCTGCTGAAGGAGCCTGTTCGGAGAACGGGGGTGAAGTGCGTGTTGGAGAGCCGGGGTGGGGGTGCCGGTTGCGCGGCGGATCCTGCGGCGGCGGGACGGCAGGGCAAGGGCTGCCTGCCGGCTGGCGATGGAACCCGCTGGTGGACGCCAGCCTTCGACCCCATGGCGGCAAGCGCGATCGCCTCCGTGGACGACCAGTGCCGCTGCTGCGGTCATTTCCAATGGACCGCCTACCGGAGCGGCTGCAACGGGGCACGGGCCGTTCCGGGGACAACCGCAACGTCGCTGGGAAAGGGACAACGGGGACCGACCTGGCCACCCGCTGGACCGGTTCGCGGGGCCCGCGCACGACGCACGCCAACTCCTCAACAGACCGTAGCGGATCGCGGCGGAAGGGTGATGGGGTAAAAGGGGAGGACTTAAGATCCGCAGCCCATGTCTCAGTCGAAGCGCGAGCAGGTGGTCAGTCACCTCCGTTACATCCGCCAGGAGCTGCGCGAGATGCACCAGGGCGTGATGGAGGACGGCCTGCTGCCCGAGGCTGGCGAGGTGCGGGGTGTGATGGCCCAGATGGAAGCGCTGCTGGAGCTGCTTGAGGGCAAGTCGACCCGCAAGAAGGAAGGGGATGCTTAGGGCTGCGCTGGCGGCGGTCCAGGGCCAACGGGACGCTCTCGATTGCGGCCCACGCCCCTTGCCCCGCCCATGAGCGCTTGGTTTGCTGGGGGCGTTCCCCATCACCCGCCCCCGGCCAGCGCCGCGGGCTTTTTTATTGGAATCCCCTATCGGTGGGGGGAATGGGATGCCAGCACCCCAGAGGTGGTGCCATGATGGTGAGGCAGGGTTCCGGGCCGGGTGATGGGGATCACCGCCAGGACCAGCTGCCCGCCTTGATGCTGGGCAGCTCGTCCTCGATTCGGCATCCGCCCTGCCCCTCTTGACTCTGGCATGGCCACCCGGCTCCCCTGGTCCAGCAACGGTCCTCCCAGGGATCGGCTCCGAACCAGCACAACCAGCCACTACCAGCAGACCCGCTTCCAGCGCCGCATCGCCGACGCAACCACGGCCCTGGAGACCTGGGCGATCAATCCCTGGCGACGCCTGTCGCTGCTCCTGATCGTGCTGCTCGCGGCCCTGATGGTGGGGGGCTCGCTGGCCAGCATTTCCGGAGCCCTGGCCTCCTTCGACCCGGTCTCGGCTCTGGTGGCCGTGCTGCTGATCGAGCTGGCCATCCGCCTGCGCCCCAACCTGCGTGCCAGCCGCCGCGACCGCCTAGTACTGCAGCTGCTCGACATGGCCCGGCTGGGCCTGTTCTACGGGCTGCTGCTCGATGGCTTCAAGCTGCTGTAGCCCCGACCGACGGCCCCTGGGCGGCCCGATCGCCAGCCGAAAGCAGATAGAGCAGGGCCATCCGGATCGGGATGCCGTTGCGCACCTGCTCTTCCACCAGGCAGAGGGAGGGGTCATCGAGCAGCTCCCCGGCCAGCTCCACGCCACGGTTCACCGGCCCCGGGTGCAGCACAGGCACCGCCCGGCCGCATAGCTCCAGACGGCGGTGACTGAGCCCATAGCGGCGGTGGTAGCTCTCGGCACTGGTGATCAGCTGCTGCTGCATCCGCTCCTTCTGCAGCCGCAGGGTCATCACCGCATCGGCCCCCGGCAGGGCTTCCTCCAGGCTGCGCACCAGCTCCAGCGAACCCCGCTGGGGGACCGGATCGTGGTCCTGGCCAGGGGGCGGCGCCGCCGTGAAAGCGCGGAACCCCTCCGGCAACAGGGTCTCCGGTCCACAGAGCACCACCGTGGCACCGCAGGCGGTGAGGGCCCAGAGATTGGAGCGGGCAACCCGGGAGTGGAGCACGTCGCCAACGATCACGATGCGGCGTCCCCGCAGGGCCTCGGGCGTCGGGGCATCCGGCGCGAAATGGCGGGCGAGGGTGAACAGATCGAGCAGCCCCTGGCTCGGGTGGCTGTGGAGGCCATCACCGGCGTTGAGCACCGCCACCGATTCACCGCTGCGGTCGAGGTCGCGGGCCAGGCTCCAGGGCACCCCGGCGCAGCGATGGCGCACCACCAGCACATCGGAGCCCATGGCCACGTAGGTGCGGGCGGTATCGAGCAGGCTTTCGCCCTTGCTCAGGGAGCTGGAGGAGGGGGAGAAGCTCTGCACGTCGGCCGAGAGGCGCCGGGCCGCCAGCTCGAAGCTGCTGCGGGTGCGGGTGCTGGGCTCGAAGAACAGGGAGGTCATCAGCCGGCCCTGCAGGGCCGGCAGCCGGCGGGTTCCGGCCGCCGGCATCGCCCGGAAGCGCTGGGCCAGCTCCAGAACCGTGGCGAAATCGGCGCAGGAAAAGGCAGCCAGGTCGATCACATGGCGGTGGGTCCAGCCGCTCAAGGCATCGGCGCGTGCATCCGGTCACAACCTAGGAGGCGCGGCCGACGGGGGCCACCAGGCCAGGCTCGGCGGCGGCGGGCGGTCGCCGGGGGCGCGGCGACTGACACTGCGGCAGGGGCGCAGATACCAGCGCCAGGGCAGGTCGATGGCCTTGCGGATGCCGATCCGGCCGGTGCACCTCAGGGCCGCCTCCCCTTCGGCCGCCAGGCGCCGAGCCAGCCAGGCTGGACGGGCCGCCAGCCACAGGCCCTCCGCCTCGGTGGCCGGCCGGGCGTCATGGCGGCGGTCGATGCCGAAACGGCGGGCCAGCAATCCCGGACCGGCCGCCACCCGCTCCGGTTCCCCGGCGAGCAGGGCAGCCCGCAACAACACGCCGCTGGCCCAGTCCGGGCGATCGGTGACAACGTTGACGCAGTGGTGGACGCCGTAGCTGAGGTAGACGTAGAAGCGGCCGGGTTCACCGAACAGGGTTTCGTTCTGGGGCATACGGCGGCGGTGGCCATGGCAGGCCGGCTCGCTCTGGCAATAGGCCTCGGTTTCCACGATCACGCCAGAGAGCAGCGAGCCATCGGCCTGGCGGTGGATCAGCAGGCAGCCAATCAGCTCCGGCGCCACCACCTGGGCCGGCCGGCGGAAGAAACCGGCCGGCAGGCACGGGGGGGCCTGGAGCAAAGCCCCGGGAGGCTCAGCTCCAGAGGCGTTGGAGCTGGTCGTGGACAAGGGATCCGATCGAGCTGCCGAGGGCCTGGCCCTCAAGATTGCCATCGGTGAAGTGGATGTTCCCCCACAGCCTTGAGGAACCGGCCTCCTGGGCCGCCCCGATCCAGGTGTCCCAGGCCAGCGAGACGGTCTGGCCAGGTTCGTCGTAGGAGAAGCCGAGCTGGAACTGCACCTTGCCGCCGAATTCCGGCGAGTCGTAGAAGTTGGTCAGGAAATCGGCGGCCGCGGCGGAGAAGGTGCTGTGGCCGGACACGAATTCCGGAAACGGCGGCGAGTACCCACCCACACTTTGGTAGGTCTCCCAGTCGACTCCATTGATCATCTGCAGACCCTGACCGCGGCTATAGGCCTCGAACTGGGAGCCATTGCTGGGGTTGTTGTCGCTGTCCTCCATCAATCCCAGGCGGCTCAGCTCGCGCACCACCCGGATCGGCCTGGCGTAGTCGAACTGCCGTTTCAGGTCCCAGCAGGCGATCGAGGCGGAGTAGACCGAAGCGCCGAGGCCTAGGAAGAGCTTGGCGTCATCGGCCAGGCTGTTGTTGTGGAGCAGGGAGGCGTACTGACCAAACGCCATCCAGGTTCCAGGCGGGTAGGGGGTGCCGCCGCCGTTTTCCCAGAACTGGGCGATGCCCTTGTAGAGATTGCCCTCCGGACCAGCGAGCTGGCGGCTGTAGGCCACCACATCGTTGGCCTGCTCAATGAAGGCGGGGTTGATCATCGTGCCGATCAGCTCCGGAGTGATTCGCACACCAGGACCCTGGCCGTTGTCGTAGATCAGGCCGAGCTGGAGGTTGTAGGTGTCGTTGGGATCCAGTAGGAACGGTGCCGGAACCTTGGCGGTGGAGCTGAGGGCTTCAAGATCGGCGGAGGGAACCAGGTAGTACTGCACATCCCCCCAAAAGGGCGTGAGATAGGACTGCAGCGGTGTTGCTGGATTGGAATTGACCCCATACTCCGGCGTCCAACGGTCGATCAGCTGCACCGACGCCGGCCCGCTGTTGACCGGCACATAGGCCGGGGTATTGAGGGTGAGCGGATTGGTCAGGCTGGGCAGGGTCAGGCTGGAGCCGTCATGGCGGAAGCTATCGAGCACCCTCTGGGCCACAGCCTCGCTGATCTGCTGATCGAGGCCATTGAACTGGGCCAGCTCGGCCGGGGTGAAGCCGCTGAGGGTGGCCTGAAGCTGCTGATTGAGGCGGTCCAGTCCCGCCGAGCCCGCCTGGAGCCCGGAGAGGGGGCTGCTGAGCACCGCATGGGTGGTGCGGGCCACCACAGCGTCGATCAGCCGGCTGGCCAGGGGGCTGGGGCCCTCCTCATGGCGGTCACTGGCGCGCAGGAAGCTGCGGATCTGCAGCTCCAGATCCCTATCCCAGCGCCCAGCGCCGGGCAGGTTGGGGAGGCTGCTGCGGGCCTGCTGATCGAAGACCTGCCAGGCCTCGTAGAGCGCCGTGCCGAGCATGGCGTAGAAGCGGGCCCCGATCGTGGGACCGATCCGGTTATCGAGCTTGACGCTGCCACTGGACACCGTCTCGGTGGCGGCACTCACCCAGCCCCAGGCCACACTGGAGGGGGCATCGCCAGCGGCGGGGATGACCTGGACCACGGTCTTGGCGCCCACCTGGAGGGTGGGACGCGGATCGGTGCGGGGCGCGACCGGCGGCTGGCCCTGCAGCACCAGATCGGCGCTGCTCAGGTTGGGGCGGTTGGCCAGGACCGCGAAGGGCACGGGGGAATCGATCGGGCCGTTGCCGTCGGCGTCGTAGGCGAGGGTGCCGGTGCTGGTGTCGTAGAAGAGGCGCTCGGCGGCGGTGGCGGCGCTCACCACCCCGGGCCCGACCCGCAGGGCAGCGCTCGAGAGGCGGCTGCCGGGATTGAGGGTGGTGAAGATGGCGCGATCCAGAACGATCTGGTCCTCGCCGGGGGTGAAATCGAGGATCGTGTCGATATTGGTGGCGGCGCTGAGATAGCTGTCAAACACAAACCGATCGGCCCCGGCTCCCCCCGCCAACAGATCACGGCCGCCGCCGCCATCGAGGGTGTCGTTGCCGCCGCCCCCGAACACGGAATCGAAGCCAAAGCCGGCGTCGATGTTGTCGTTGCTGACCTGGCCAACGATCGATTCGCTGCGGCCGGTGCCCTGGACCAACTTGCGCTTGCGAGCCGGCGGCTCAGACCTACCGGCGCCGGCCTGGGAGCCCGCCGTCGTGGGGACGGACCAGCCCGGGCCAAGCAGACCCGTGGCGGCGGACTCGAGCGTGATCGAGCCGCCGAAGCCGGCCCCGCCCCTCAGCCACTCCCACTCCTCCACCGCGGCCACGAAGCCGGCCACGATCGTCTCCAGGGATGCCGCGGCCGAGGTGGAAACACCGCTGGCCGGCAGCTGGGCCGTGGCGGGCTGGCCATCAGCGGCCAGCGCCTCAAACAGCAGCCGCAGGGAGAGATGGAAGCGGTCGTAGATGGGAATCAGGGAATCATTGGTCATGAGACGCAGCGATCCAGAGGGATAGGGGTGAACAAGGATGAGAACTGAGCTGCGCTGATGACTGGCGGGCTTTCACACTGGCGATCCTGACCTTCGCCTGGACAAAAGCCATCCAGAGCGACGGACAGAAGCCCATGATTGAACCCTGGCGTCAGCCAAGATGCGCTGACGACATAAACCATACAGGTCGATTACACCAACCTGATCAGCTGCAATTGCGATAGAACTCTTAGGCGTTCCTACCACGTCTTGCCGGTTTTTTTCTCCTCTGACTCCCTTCTTTGATTTTTTCCGGGCCCACGCCACGGCCGCCGCCCAACCCAGCGTTGGCGCCATGGCCAGTCGCTCCGGCTCCGGCGCCTGCACGGTCTCCCGCAAGTCCCGGTTTCCAGACCGACCAGATCGGGCAGCCCATCAATCTGGCGGCAGAATGATTTCAAGCTGTGGTGATCTGGGGTGGCGACGGCAGGCCACCACCACCTCCCTGGATCCCCCCTCGCCAAGCCCCAGCCGCCACGCACCATGGAACCTTCCGGATTGACCCTCGCCACCGTGCTGGTGGCCACCAGCGGCTTGTTCTGCCTGGCCACCCTCTTCTTCGGCACGCGCGGCGGGTACTACGACAGCGACGACTACGACGGCAACGGCACCGCCCACTGAGCAGCGGCAGGCTTCTAAGTGGCAGTTTTCCCATCCGCCTTCGCTGCGGATGGGCGCTCAGCACAGACGCCCCCCTGCTGGCAGCCGTGGCAGTGTCACGCTCCCCAGCCAATGGCTTCGGGTGGACGGTTCAGGGATGGCCCAGCCGCTCAGCTTCCGGGCAGTCGCTGGTGGTGAGCAGCTCCTCAGCATCGGGGCTGGCACTGACGCTGGCCAGGCGCAGGCTCACGGCACTGATCGATTCGAGCAGGACCGTCTCCTCCCAGCTGTGGTGCTCCTCGCCATCGGTCTCGTGGTAGCGCAGGGTCACCGCACCGTGGCTCTGCTCCACCACCAGGGCCTCCTCGATCCAACGGCGCTGATCCCGTAGATAGATCCAGACAGGGCGCTGCTCGGCGGCGCACTGGTCAAGCTTGCGGCTCAGCATCAGATCAGACCCGACCCCGCAATCCTAGGCAGATCCCTCCCCCTCCCTGTCCGTGATGAGCCGCTCCACCCCCCAGCCCCCACCCGCCAGCCCCCAGCCCCGCGAGGCAATCCGCCTGCAGTTGCGCACCTGGCCGGAGGTGGAGCACTACCTCCAGAGCTGCCGCGGCGTGATCGTGCCCCTGGGCTCCACGGAGCAACACGGCCCCACCGGCGCGATCGGCACCGATGCGCTCACCGCCGAGGCGGTGGCCCTGGAGGTGGGTCAGCGCTGTGGCGTGCTGGTCAGCCCCGCCCAGAACTTCGGCATGGCCGAGCACCACCTTGGCTTCACCGGCACCGTCAGCCTCCAACCCGCCACCCTGATGGCCCTGCTCCACGACGTGGTGCTCTCCCTGGCCCGCCACGGCTTCGAGCGCATCTATGTGATCAACGGCCATGGCGGCAATATCGCCACCTGCCGGGCGGCCTTCTCCCAGGCCTATGCCACCGCCGCGGCCCGCCAGCTGCCCGGGGCGGAGCGGCTCCGCTGCCGTCTGGCCAACTGGTTCACCGCCGCCCCGGTGATGCAGCTGGCGCGGGAGCTCTACGGCGAGCGGGAGGGCCACCACGCCACCCCCAGCGAAATCGCCCTCACCCTCCATCTGGAACCCAGCCTGATCGCCGCCCAGCGGCCGCTGCCGGAGCCGGCACCGGCCGGGCCGATCCATGGTCCGGACGACTTCCGCCGCCGCCATCCCGATGGCCGCATGGGCTCCGATCCCTTCCTGGCCCAGCCGGAGCATGGCGCCCGCTTCCTGAGCTGCGCCGCCGAGGCCCTCAGCGCCGATCTCAGGGAGTTTCTGCAGAGCTGAGGGCGTTGGCCAGCGTCTAGGGTCGGGCCAGACAGCCTCCGGCAGAAGCGATGAGCAGGATCAGCGTCGACGACGTGCGCAAGGTGGCCCAGCTGGCCCGGCTTGAGCTCGCCGAAGCCACGATCGCCACCTACACCGGCCAGCTGGAGCGCATCCTCGACTACGTGGCCCAGCTGGAGCGGGTGGACACCGAGGGGGTGCCGCCCACCACCCGGGCCGTGGAGGTGGTGAATGTGACCCGCCAGGATCTGGTGGAACCCACGCCGGTGCGCGAAGAACTGCTCGATCTGGCCCCGGAGCGGGAGGGTGATTTCTTCAGGGTGCCCCGCATCCTCGGGGACTGAGAGCAGGAGCGGTCCGGACCTGGAGGGCCCCTGGGCCGGACTGGAGGCCTGGAGTCTGCTGAGCTGCCGCCAAGTGCTCGCCCAGGTTCAGGCCCGGCGGGGGGAGACGGCGGTGCGGTGCAGAAGTTCGAGCACCCGGCGACGGGCGTGGCGGGTGGGCATCAGGGCGGCGATCGGTCGCAGGCGGCTGCGCTGCAACTTATGGCTGCGCACGCCCAGAAAAATATCGTAGAGGAAATTGAGGCCGTCGCGGCGGCTTTCGAACAGACCAAGGCGCTGGGGAGACCCTTTGGCTGTAAGGATATGGCGGGTGGCGTGATAGGCGGGCCGGTATTCAAACCAGGGAATCGAAGGCCAGAGATGGTGGATCAGATGGTAATTCTGTCCCATGATCAACCAGTTCATCAGCCTCCCTGGATAGACGCGGGCATTATGCCAACGGTTGCGGGAGTGGAAGGGTCGATGTGGCAGGTAATCGAAGAACAGGCCGAGGGTCACGCCCACCATCAGGGCCGGGGCAAACCAACAATTGAACACAAACGGCAGAAAATCGTGGCGGGCCGCCAGCACGACGATGCCGATGAAAACAGCCCTGGCCAGGGCCCATTCGATCAGTTCATGTCCCCGCCAGAGGCGGCGGCGAAAGAAGAAGACCTCGTGATAGAAAAAGCGCGGTGCGATCAACCACAGCGGCCCGAAGGTGCTGACGATGTGGTCGGGGTCATGCTTGGGGTCGTTGACATGGCCGTGGTGCTGCAGATGCACCCGCGTGAACACCGGAAAGCTGAACCCCAGCAGCAGGGCCGCGCCATGGCCCATGGCGGCATTGATCAGACGGTTGGGATGGGCGGCGTTATGGCAGGCATCGTGGATGACCGTGCCCTCCAGGTGCAGGGCCAAAAAGCCCAGCAGCAGGAGCACCGGCAGGGGCCAGCCCGCCCCGAACCAGCCCCAGATCGTCAGACCCGCCAGGCCATAGCCGGCCAGGAACAGACCCACCGTGGGATTCCAGGGGGCAGGCGGATCAAGAAACTGCTTGGGAACCGTGCGGATCGCTGGCGCGGAGCGGTCCCTGGCGGCGGCGCCGATGGCGGTGGTGGGTGGGACCCGCATGCGTGTCAGGGCCTGGGACATCTCCTGAAACGGGGCCGGGTCGGCAAGGGGGGATTCACCCTAAGGAGTGGTGGGCAGGCCCGCGACGGGCAGGGGCGGTGGGCCGGGGCTGGCCGGACCGGAGAGCGCCTGGCCTGGGCCGAGGCGGTGTGACCTCGGGCCCCAGGCGGGGCCCGAGGAGATGCCCACCGGGGGACTTGAACCCCCACGACCTAAGCCACTGGAACCTAAACCCAGCGCGTCTACCAATTCCGCCAGGTGGGCGTGGCTCGACTTTAGGCAGAAAGCGCAGAATGAACGCCATCCATCCGCGCCGAACCGGCATGGTCGCGACCCTGGGAGGACTGCTGGCCCTGCCGCTCGGCCTGGCGGTGCTGCTCCTGCCCCTGCTGGCCACCGAATTGAGCCGGCCGCGGGATTCCGCCTGGGGAGCCCTGGTGCTGCTGCTGGGCCTGGTGCTGGTGACCAGCGCCGACCGGCTCAGCGGCGCCCCGATGCTCGGGGTGGTCTGTGCCGCCCTGCTGATCGGCCGCCTCGGCCTGGAGGTGGGCCAGGGCCGCTGGCGCCAGCTCAGCGATGGGGAGCGCCAGCGGCTCGTCTCGGCAGAACGCTGGAGCACCAGCCTCCACCAGCTCGGCACCACCCTGGCGGGGGCCTCTCAGCAGCTGGGATCGGCGGCGGCCGGCCTGGGCGCGCGCCTGGGGCAGGGCCGTGCCGGAGCTGGCCCTTCCCCAGGCGAAGCCCCCGCAACAAAGGGATCGGCCGCAGGCGGCCGGGGCCGCGCCAAGCGCTGGGTGCGTCCGGAGCCGGCGCCCGCCGCGGCAGAGCCGACGGAAGGAGCAGAGACCGCGGCGGCGCCGTCGATCGCGCCGCCAACTGCGGAGCCAACGTCCGCGGAGGCCAGCACCGACAACGCTGCGGTCGGCGACGGGACCGCAGAGCGGGCCGCTGCCCTGGGCGCCATCGAGAGTGCCAGCGGCAGCGCCGGCCAGAGTCCAGCGCCGTCGGCGCCGGCCGACGGCAGCGAAGCCCCTGCGGCGGACCACGCGGAGCCCGGCCTGCCCCCCCCCACGCCGCAGGCCTGACCCCCAGGCTGTTGGCCGGCCGGAGGCCCTGCGGCCGGCCGGACGGGATAATCCCCCTTCCCGCCACCGCCGTTGTGACCGCCGCCGGCCCGGCCTCCTACAAGGACACCCTGAACCTGCTGGAGACCCCCTTCCAGATGCGGGCCAACGCCCGGGTGCGGGAGCCCGAGATCCAGGCGTTCTGGGCCAGCACCGGGCTCTACGAACGCCTCAGCCGCGAGGGGCTGGATCCGGCGAACCCCGGTCCCGTGTTCACCCTGCACGACGGCCCCCCCTATGCCAACGGGGCCCTGCATGTGGGCCACGCCCTCAACAAGATCCTCAAGGACATCATCAACAAGCACGCCCTGCAGCAGGGCCGCCGGGCCCGGTTCGTGCCCGGCTGGGACTGCCATGGCCTGCCGATCGAACTCAAGGTGCTGCAGGGGCTCTCCAGCGACGAGCGGCGTGAGCTGACGCCCCTGGCCCTGCGCCGCCGCGCCCACGCCTACGCCCTGGAGCAGGTGGAGGGGCAGCGTCGGGGCTTCCGTCGCTGGGGGATCTGGGCCGACTGGGACAGCCCCTACCTCACCCTCCAGCCGAGCTACGAGGCGGCCCAGATCGGTGTGTTCGGCCGGATGGCCCTGGCCGGCCACATCTATCGCGGCCTCAAGCCGGTGCACTGGAGCCCCAGCTCCCGCACCGCCCTGGCGGAGGCGGAGCTGGAGTATCCCGACGGCCACACCTCCCCCAGCGCCTACGTGGCCTTCCCGGTGCTGGAGCTGCCCTCCGCCCTGGCCGGCGCCCTGCGCCCCCACGGCATCGAGGGTCCCACCGACGCCGACCACCGCGAACAGCTGTTCGTGGCGGTCTGGACCACCACCCCCTGGACCCTGCCGGCCAACCTGGCGGTGGCGGTGAACGGTGAGCTCGAGTACGCCATCTGCCGCGATGGCGGCGCCGCCGGAGGGGCGCCCCGCTATCTGGTGGTGGCCGCGGCCCTGATCGACAGCCTCTCCGCCGTGCTGGAGCGGCCCCTGGAGCCGCTGCTGCGGGTGAAGGGCGAGGAGCTGGTGGGCATCGTCTACCGCCACCCCCTGCTCGATCGCACCGGCCCGGTGCTGGTGGGCGGCGACTACGTGACCACCGAATCGGGCACCGGCCTGGTGCACACCGCCCCCGGCCACGGCGTCGACGACTTCAACACCGGCCGCAAGCACGGCCTGCCGGTGCTCTGCCCAGTGGATGAGGGGGGCACCCTCACCGCCGAGGCGGGGCCTTTCGCCGGTCTGAACGTGCTCAAGGACGCCAACAGCGCGATCCTGGCCGCCCTGCGCGACACCGGCGCCCTGCTGGCGGAGAGCAGCTACGGGCACCGCTATCCCTACGACTGGCGCACCAAGAAGCCCACGATCTTCCGCGCCACCGAGCAGTGGTTCGCCTCGGTCGCGGGCTTCCGGGAGCAGGCCCTGGCGGCGATCGCGGCGGTGGAATGGCTGCCGGCCAGCGGCCGCAACCGGATCGAGGCGATGGTGCGGGAACGGGGCGACTGGTGCATCTCCCGCCAGCGCACCTGGGGGGTGCCGATCCCGGTCTTCTATCACCGCCAGAGCGGCGAGGTGCTGCTCAACGCCGAAACCCTGGCCCACATCGAGGCCCTGATCGGCGCCCACGGTTCTGATGTCTGGTGGGAGCGCGATGAGGCGGGCCTGCTGCCCCCCTCCTACGCCGACCAGTCCGACCAGTGGCGCAAGGGCACCGACACGATGGATGTGTGGTTCGACTCCGGTTCCTCCTGGGCGGGAGTGCTGGGGGGACTCTCAGGGGGCGCCGGCAGCGCAGGGGCGGACGGGGGCGAGGGGGGGATCACTCCCGAGGCCCCGGCGGCTGGCGACGGGGCGTTGGCGGCGACCGAGGCCGCGACAGCGGGCTGCATCGCCCAACCCCCCCTCAAGTTCCCGGCCGATCTCTACCTGGAGGGCTCCGACCAGCACCGCGGCTGGTTCCAGAGCAGCCTGCTCACCTCCGTGGCCGTCAACGGCCATGCCCCCTACAGGCGGGTGCTCACCCACGGCTTCACCCTCGATGAGAAGGGCCGCAAGATGAGCAAATCCCTGGGCAATGTCGTCGATCCGGCGGTGCTGGTGGAGGGCGGCAAGAACGAGAAGCAGGAGCCCGCCTATGGCGCCGATGTGCTGCGGCTGTGGGTGAGTTCGGTGGATTACTCCGCCGATGTGCCGCTCGGCCCCGGCATCGTCAAGCAGCTGGCCGACGTGTATCGCAAGGTGCGCAACACGGCCCGCTATCTGCTCGGCAACCTCCACGATTTCGATCCACGGCCCAGCAGCGATGGGGGCCACGCCGTGCCGATCACAGAGCTGCCGCTGCTCGATCGCTGGATGCTGGAGCGCACCGCCGCCCTGATCGATGCGGTGAGCGCCGATTTCGAACGGTTCGAGTTCTACCGCTTCTTCCAGGCCCTGCAGAACTTCTGCGTGGTCGACCTCTCCAACGTCTACCTCGACATCGCCAAGGACCGCCTCTACGTGAGCGCGGCCGGCTCGTTCCGCCGCCGCAGCTGCCAGACCGTGCTGCAGCTGGTGGTGGAGCGGCTGGCGGGCCTGATCGCGCCGGTGCTCTGCCACATGGCCGAGGACATCTGGCAGGCCCTGCCCTACCCGGTGGCCGAGGCCTCCGTGTTTGAGCGGGGCTGGCCCACGGTGCCGCCGGAATGGCGGAGAACACCTCCCAATCTTGATGGGCGCTTCGTTAGCGAGACGATAGTGGGGCCAACCGTCAGCACAGACCCTGAGAAAATCATAAAGGAACTCATCTCAGACCCCATTGACGAGATTTTTGGCTTTCGCATTCTTGTCAATCGAAAGCTACAAGAATGCCGCTCTCAATCGATGATTGGCTCCTCGCTGGAGGCCCAGGTCTTGGTGCGCCTTCAAGAGGGCAAAGTATCGCAAAGGCTCAAGAAAGCCTTGGATTTGCTGAAATCATCAAGCTGCCCAGAAATCGATAATCTAAGAGACTGGCTGCTTGTGTCCTCGGTAATTGTTGCAGAAGAAAGCCAGTCGCCCCATGCAGGCCTGCTGATTCCAGAAAGTATCGAATTGGGAATTGGAATTGGAATCGCCCGGGCCGACGGCGAGAAGTGCGAGCGCTGCTGGCACTACGAGACCGACATCGGCCAACACCCCACCCACCCAAGCCTCTGCGGCCGCTGCGTGGCGGTTCTGGAGGGCTAGGTCGCAGGGCCCGGCCGCGGTGCCTGGTCCGCATGGGCCAGGCAGCGGGCCGCCACCAGGCGCAGCTTGCCGGGATCACGCAGCAGGGCGGCGTAGGCCTCGGCCTCGATCGGCCGGGAGAAGAGGTGCCCCTGAAAGTGACGGAAACCCAGGCTGAACAGCCGTTCGGCCTGCCATGGCTCCTCCACCCCCTCCACCAGGGCTTTGGCACCGATCGAACCGGCCAGGGCCAGACTGGCCCGAAGGATCGCCACTGAGGCCTCGGAGCTGTCCATCTCGCGCACAAAGCTCTGATCGAGCTTGAGGGTGTGGATCGGCAGCCGCAGCAGGGAGCTGAGGCTGGCAAAGCCGGTGCCGAAATCATCGATCTCCAGGGCGACGCCGGCCTGGTGGATGGCGATCAGCTGGAGGATGCCGTCCTCCTCGAGGGCGCCGGACTCGGTGATCTCCACATGCAGACAGGCGGCATCGAGGCGGTAACGCGTCAGGCAGCTGAGCAGGTGGGCCGCCAGGCCAAGCCGGTTGTCGGTGAGCTGCACGGCGGAGATGTTGATCGCCAGCGGCGGTGGTTGCAGGCCCTGTTGCTGCCAACCGGCCTGGAGGCGGCAGGCCTCCTCGATCACCCAGGCCCCGATGGCATGGATCTGACCGGTCTGCTCCGCCAGGGGAATGAACTGCGCCGGCGACACCTGGCCCAGCTCGGGGCTGTCCCAGCGCAGCAGCGCTTCGCAGCCCTCCAGCTCGCCCCGGCCCCCCAGCTGGGGCTGAAACATCAGGCGGAGCTGGCCGGCGGCGATGGCCTGCTGCAGCCCCTGCTCGATCGCCAGCATCTCGCGGCCGGAATGGGTGAGGGCCTCGCTGTAGAGAATCACGGTGTCGCCACCGCGGCGGGAGGCCTGGTCGAGGGCGGCGGCGGCGTAGCTGAGCAGGGTTTCGGCATCGCCGCCGTGTTCCGGGAAGGCGCAGATCCCGGCCTGGAAGGTCAGCCCCCGCTGCAGGTCGCAGAGGCGCTGCATCTGCCCCGGCAGCCGCTGCTGCAGATGGCGGGCGGCGGCCAAGGCCGCTTCACTGTCGCGGCCGGGCAGCACGATCACGAACTCATCCGAACTCGGCCGGGTCAGCAGGTCTCCGGGCTGGATCCAGTCGCGCAGGATCGCCGCGGTCTGCATCAGCAGCTCATCCCCCTTGGCCCGGCCGAGCATCGAATTGATCCGCCCGAAGCCGGCCAGATCCAGCCAGATGATCGCGAATGGATCGGTGGGTGGCTCAGGTTCGGCGATCTGGGGCTCCGGGGCATCCGCCATTGCGGCGGCCGGGTCCGCGTCGAGCGGGGGCTGCTGGGGAGGCGGCAGCAGCCGCTCCAGGCTGCGAACGGTGGCCGCCAGGTTGCCAAGACCGGTGAGCCGGTCCTCGAAGGCGAGACGCTCCAGCTGGCGGCGCGATTCCTGCTGCTCCTCAACATTGATCATCAGCCCCTCGCAGATCCGCAGCTCCCCCTCCCGCCGCAGGCTCATCCGCACTTCGTACCAGCACCACTGGCCGGTCTCGGAGACGCCGCGGAAGCGGTTGCTGGTGATGTCGGTGGAGTTACCCTCGCTCAGCAACAGGAGGCGGGCCACCCCGGCCATGTGGTCGCGGTCCTCCGGATGGACCTTGGCCAGGAAGGTCTGCAGCAGGGTGATGGCCGAGCCCTGCTGGGCGATCCAGGACGGGGTGAAATGGCAGTGGATGTAAGCCGGCGAGAGGAAGTAGGCCCGCATCGCCTCACCCTCCGGCGCGATCGGGATCCGAAAGAACTCCACTCCGGCCCGACTCAACAGATCCACCACATCGGCACGCAGGGGCAGCCGATCGGCGTGTTCCAAGGGCAACAGTTGGGACAGGCTGGCGCCGGCGTCCTCGGGCATGGCGGCTAGGGGAGGGGTGTGGCAGGACCGGGGGCGGCCGGAATCAGCAGTTCCAGATGGCGGATGGTGATGCCATCGGGGCCATCCTTGACGGGTTGACCAGCATCGCCAGGCGCACGCACCAGGCCCTCCAACCGCAGCAAAGGGGCGAGGATGGCCGGGATGGCGGCCTGGTTGATGTAGGCACCGGCACAGGTGTGCTGTCCCAGGCCCCAAAGGAAGCCGGTGAGGTTCACCCGCAGCGTCTCATCGTCCAGGCCCGGCGTGCCCGAGCGCGGCAGGCGCAGGCAACGGCTCAGCACGTCGGCGGCCTCGGGGACCTCGCCCGCCGCCAGGGCCCGGCGACGCCACTCCAGAACCTCGCGCACCTCAACGTTGCGGCTCAACCAGAGCATGCCGCCGATCGGGAAGGCTGTGCCGAAACTGTCGGGATGGACCATGCGGCGCCAGAGGGAGCCGGGCAGCCAGAAGCGGGGCAGCACCAGGCGCAGCAGCGACAGCAGCAGAGAGGGCGTCAGATGCCGTGCCAGGGCGCGCCGCTGTCGGGCCCGCCGGTCGGTGCCCGGCCAGGGAGCAACTGCCCCCCCGATCCGATCGGGCCGGGGGGGCGATCGGCGTCCCATCGGGCGACACCAGAGCCGCCACCAGGGCCAGCAGCAGGCGCCAGAGACGGCTGGCCAGCTCCCGAATCCGGGACAGCTGCAACGCCAGAGCAGCCAAAGGGATCACCAGGGCCGGCTCCACCCCCTGCCGTCCATCGCCCCCCCCGGAACAGCACGAAGGCCAGGGCGGGAGGACGCCACATGGCTGGGAAACGCCGGTACAGCCGTGAAGATCAACGGCGGACCGATCGGCGGTGGCGGCGAATCGGTTGGGTGGAGGCAGCCGGGGGGGCTGCGGCGCCGGAGACCGGCCGAACCGTGAACCCTGGAGCCCTGGAGCCCTGGAGGCGGTAGACCTCAGGACTGGGGTCAGCCCCTAGGCCCAGCGGCCGGTGCCGCAAGCGCCAAACGATAAGTTAACGATAAAAAGCATAATCAAACCACGCAAGTCTGAGACTTGTTAGCAATCCCTCTTCTCGATCCGTCCCTGTCCGTCCGTCAGAGCGGCTTGGGCCCGGCGGCCCCCCGCCAGGCGGCATCACGGCGATAGGTGTGCACCGGAGCCGGGCCAGCCAGGGGGATCTCCGCCGCCGGGTCGAGCGGGCCCTGGAGCAGCTCGGCACTGAGCAGGTCGCTGCCCTCGGGCAGGGCGGCACGGTCGGGATCGAAGGCGGTGGGGTGGGTGGTGAGGCTGGAGAAGCCGCGGAAGATCAGCAGTTCAAAGGGTTCGCCAGGGGCCGCCGCCGCCGATCCGGGGGCTGCCGGGGGCGGCAGGGTGCCCCGCAGGCGCAGCACCCGATCGGGATGGGAGAGGCTCAGGGCTTCCAGCTCGCGGAGCAGGGCGGCGATCGACTCCCCAGGCTCGTGAGGGTCGGATAGGGCCTCGGCCATGGCGGGAAAAGACTGGTGGGCAACAAGCGGTGCAGACCCTATCGAGGCCGCCGTGGAGAGGGCCCGTCAGGGCCCGGGGGGCGATCGCCGTCCGGAACGCCCCTCAGAACTCGCCGGCCACCCGGCCCTGGCGGGGCAGGCGCACCAGCAGCCACTGCAACAGCCCCACGCCGTAAGCGGCCAAGCCGGTGAAGCCGACGAAGCCGGCCAGACCCTGGGTCCAGCGACCGCCGAACACGAAGCCGAACACCTGGGCCAGGATGCCGTGGAGCCCACCAGGAGCCTCCAGCCAGACGGCGCAAAGGGGCTGCGCCAGGGAGCCACCCAGACAGCCGAGGGCGGTGGCCGCCAGAGCGCTGGCCCCCAGGCAGTAGAGGCTGAGGCTCCAGCGCCAGATCCGCACCGTGAGCGGCAAGCCCCGCCAGCTGGGCATGTCGGCCAGTTCCTCGTTGAGGTCCTGCCAGAGCCAGAGCACCGCCAGCATCAGCAGCGGCGCGAGCACCAGCAGCACCAGCCCCAGGGCCCGCCGGTCGGTGAGCAACAGCAGGGCGATCAGCTGCAGGCTGGCCACCTTCCAATAGAGCCCGAGCAGGCGCCTCACGGCGGCGTCCCGCTGGATCGCCGCCCAGACCAGCAGCACCAGGGGAAGACCGACAGCAAACAACAGGCCCAGCCGCACGTCCAGCCAGACGAGGGAGCGAAACAGCGGATCCGGCACGGCCTCGGGTTCGGTAAGGCGCCATTATCCGCACCCCCTCAGGGTCTAGGGTCCGGCCATGGTTGCCATCCCCTCCTTTCCCTGGCTGGCACGCCGCGAGCGCCCCGCCTGGTGCCGCACCGCCCTCGCCCGCGATCCCTCTCTGCAGGGAGCCGTGGAGGCTCTGATGCGGCAGCTGAACGGGGTCGGACCGGCCGACCTGGCGCTGGTGTTCGCCTCTGCCAGCTATGCGAGCGATCTGCCCCGCCTGCTGCCGCTGCTGCAGCAGCGCCTGCAGGCCCGCCACTGGCTCGGCTGCGTCGGCGCGGGGGTGGTGGGCACCGGCGCCGATGGCGCCCCCCACGAACTGGAGCATGAACCGGCCCTGAGCCTGGTTCTGCTCCATCTGCCCGGTGCCGAGCTGTACCCCTTCCAGTTCGAGGCCCACGACCTGCCGGACCTGGACGGACCCGCCGATCCCTGGCGGGAAGCGGTGGGAGTGGATCTGGAGACGATGCGCGGGATGCTGCTGCTGGTGGATCCCAACTGCCGCAGCATCAATGATCTGGTCGGGGGCCTGGACTACGCCTATCCCGCACGCCCCAAGGTGGGGGGCATCGCCGGCCAGCACAGCGCCCCCCACGGCTCGCTGCTGTATGGCGACAAGGTCTGCGGCGGGGCCGTGGGTTGCGTGATCGGGGGCCGCTGGCGGCTGGATCCGGTGCTGGCCCAGGGCTGCCGACCGATCGGGCCGGTGTTCGAAGTGGAGCAGGCCCAGCGCAATGTGGTGCTGCAGGTGAGCCGCGGCCAGGAGCGCCGCAGCCCGGTGCAGGCCCTGCAGACCATTCTGGGCAGCCTCAGCCCCGCCGAGCGGGAGCAGGTGAAGGATTCGCTGCTGCTGGGCGTGGCCCGCAGCGATTTCAGCCTGGAGCCGAGCGGGCCGGAGTCGCCGCCGCCGGCGTTTCTGGTGCGCAACCTGATCGGCGTCGATCCGCGCAATGGCGCCGTGGCCGTGGGGGAGCGGATGCGGGTGGGGCAGAAGGTTCAGTTTCAGCTGCGGGATGCCGCCACAGCGCGGGAGGAGTCGCGCCAGCTGTTGCTGCAGCAGCAGCGGCAGCCCGGTGGTGAACCGCTGGCGGCGCTGCTGTTCGCCTGCCTGGGGCGGGGCCGGGGCTTCTATGGCCAACCCGATGGCGATGTGAGCCTCTGCCGCGAACGGTTCAGCCGCCTGCCGATGGCCGGCTTGTTCTGCAATGGCGAGATCGGTCCGGTGGGGGACGCCACCCATCTGCACGGGTACACCGCCAGCTGGGGCTTCCTGGTGCCGGAGGACTGAGGTGCGCCAGCACGTCAATCCCCTCAGCCGCTTTCACCAGCTGCCCCGGCCACTGCCCGCCCCGGCCGAGTGCTTCGCCCAGCCCGCCCTGCCGCTCCACCTCGACATCGGCAGCGCCCGGGGCCGTTTTTTGCTGGAGCTGGCGGCCCTGGAGCCCGAGGCCAACCACCTCGGCGTGGAGATCCGCCGGCCCCTGGTGGAGGCGGCGGAGGCGGAGCGCCAGGAGCTGGGGCTGACCAATCTGCGCTTCCTGTTCTGCAACGCCAACGTCAGCCTTGAGGGCTGGTTGGGGCAGCTGCCGCGGGGGCTGCTGCGGCGGGTGTCGATCCAGTTCCCCGATCCCTGGTTCAAGACCAAGCACCACAAGCGCCGGGTGCTGCAGCCCTCCCTGCTGCGGGCGATCGCCCTGGCCCAGGAGGAGGGGGACTGGTTGTTCCTGCAGAGCGATGTGGCCGCTGTGATCGAGCCGATGGTGGCCCACTGCGAGGCCAGCGGCTGCTTCCGCAGGCCACCGGGCGACGCCCTCCCCTGGCGGTCCGACAATCCCCTGCCGGTGCCGACCGAGCGGGAGCGCTACGCCCTGGCCCACGGCCTGCCGGTGCTGCGGGTGCTGTACCACCGCAACGGGGCGGCCGTCCCAGCGCCTGAAGCCCTGGAAGCTGCGCTGCGGGCCACCGATAATCCAGCCGACACCGCCCGCGCCTGACCGTTGTGCTGACCTCCGCCCCCACACCCTGGCTGCTGCGCTGGCAGGGTCTGCTCGCCGCCGGCCCGGCGGGGGCGATCGGGCGGCAGCTGCCCCTGATCTCCGGCGCTGTGCTCATGGCCCTGCTGGCCTGGTTGCCGCAGGTGAGCCGCGGTGGCCTGAGCCTGCTGATCGCCGCCTGCGCCCTGCTCTGGGTGCTCTGGGCCCTGCGCACGCCGCCCGGCCGGATCGGACCGATCAACCTGGCCCTGCTGGCGGTGCTGGCGGTGGCGGTAGTGGCGACCGGGTTCTCGCCGGTGCCGGTAGCGGCCGCCAAGGGGTTGTTCAAGCTCACCAGCTACCTGGGCGTCTACGCCCTGATGCGTCAGCTGCTGGCCGATTCGCCGCGGTGGTGGGATCGGCTGACGGCGGCGCTGCTGGCGGGGGAGCTGCTGACCAGCGTGATCGGCATCCGCCAGCTCTACGCCGACTCCAGCCAGCTGGCCCGCTGGTCGGACAACAACTCGGTGGCGGCGGGCACGGTGCGGATCTACAGCAGCCTCGACAACCCCAACCTGCTGGGGGGCTATCTGCTGCCGATCCTGCCGCTGGCGGTGGTGGCGCTGTTTCGCTGGCGGGAGCGGCCCCGTCGCCTGTTCGCCCTCTGCGCCCTGGTGCTGGGCCTCGTGGCCCTGGTGCTGACCTACAGCCGCGGCGCCTGGATGGGAATGGTGGCCTCGCTCGGGTTGCTCGCCCTGCTGCTGGCCGGTCGCGCCACCCGCCACTGGCCGGCCTTCTGGCGCCGCACCCTGCCCCTGCTGCTGCTGCTGGGCGGAGCGCTGGCCCTGGTGGTGCTGGTCACCCAGGTGGAGCCGCTGCGGGTGCGGGTGATGAGCCTGCTGGCGGGCCGTGAGGACAGCTCCAACAACTTCCGCATCAACGTCTGGACGTCGGTGCTGGCGATGATTCAGGACCGGCCCCTGTTCGGGATCGGACCGGGCAACACCGCCTTCAACCTGATCTATCCGCTGTACCAACAACCCAAGTTCAACGCCCTCAGCGCCTACTCGATCCCCCTCGAACTGCTGGTGGAGGCCGGGGTGCCCGGCCTGCTGGCGGGCCTGGCGGTGCTGGTCACGGCGGTGCGCACAGGCCTTCGGCTGGGGCGTGGCGAAGGCCCCCTGGCCCTGCCGGCCCTGGCGGCCGTGGCGGTGTTCGCCGGCCTGGCGGTGCAGGGTCTGACCGACACGATTTTCTTCCGGCCGGAGGTGCAGCTGGTGGCCCTGTTCAGCCTGGCCACCCTGGCGGCGGCGGCGACCCATCGCCTGGAGCCGCCGCAACGGCCCGCCGCGGAGCTGGATGGGGCCGAGGGGTCCGGTTTGAGGGGCTGAGGGGCGCGATGGCCGATCCTGCCGATCCCCCGCCGCGGACGGAGGCAAACCGGGCTCAGTCCGGTGGTGGAGAGCAACCACCCGCTCTGCTGGCCGGATTCGACGCCGGCCAGACCCACACCACCTGCCGCCTGGCGGCGATGAGCAACGGCGCCACCGTGGCGGAGGGCCAAGGGCCGGGGGTGTGCCATCTGGCCGCAGCGGAGGGTCCGGAGAGGTTTCAGGCGGCCCTGCTGGAGAGCCTGGCGGCGGCCCGGGCGGCGGCTGGTCCGGCGGGCGACTGGCCCCTGCGGGCGGCGGCGGTCGGCGCCAGCGGCATCGAGGCCGGTACGGCGGTGCAGCAGCGCGGTCTGACACTGGCGGCCGAGGCCCTGGGGCTGCCGCCGACGCGGCTGGCCGTGACCGGCGATGAGCGCACCGCCCTGGCCGGGGCCTTCGGCGGCGCTGCGGGCCTTGTGGTGATCTGCGGCACCGGCACGATCTGCGTCGGCAGCGACGGCCGGGGCCAGCAGCGGCGGGTGGCCGGCTATGGCTGGCTGCTCGATGGCGCCGGCTCGGCGATGGACATCGGCCGCGACGGCCTGGCCCTGAGCCTGCGCATGGCCGATGGCCGGGTGGCGGCCACGGCGCTGCAGGGGGCGATCTGGCGAGCCCTGGGCCTGCAGAGCGGCGATGCCGAGGCGCCGCAGCGGATCAAGGCGCTGGTGGTGGAACCGAGCTTCGGGGCGGCGGGCTTCGCCCGGCTGGCGCCGGTGGTGGCGGAGCTGGCAGCG
This sequence comes from Cyanobium sp., assembly GCA_044360135.1. GTDB lineage: Bacteria > Cyanobacteriota > Cyanobacteriia > PCC-6307 > Cyanobiaceae > Cyanobium. Next base: position 1,076 of record JBIKKX010000034.1, on the reverse strand, counting down.
GAGGGCGACCCGCAGGCCGCAGCGATTCTGGACACCAACGCCAAGGCCCTGGCGCAGATGGCGGCCGCGGTGGCGCGGCAGCTGGACCTGCCGGCCCCGGCCATCTGCGCCATGGGGGGCGGCCTGATCCACCTGCCGGGATTGGGCGAACGCTTCCGCCAGGCCGTTGGGGAGCACCTCCCCAGGGCCCGGCTGGTGGCCCCCATCGGAGATGCCTGCCAGGGGGCCCTGCAGCTGGCGGCGGCCCTGCAGGGGTGAGGGGGCCGGGGCTGGCTCGCTCTGCTCAGCCCTGACTGGTCTGGGGCGGGGGAAGAAGGGCAGCGGCGAAGGCGGTGCTGGTGAATGCGTCGTCCTGCCTCAGGCTGCGGGCCATGGGGGTGAGCTGGAAGACGGTGGCAGCCAGGCGCCAGGGCAGGGGAAGGGCACCCGGCGCATGGGGTCGGCCCTCCCAATCGAGCAGGCCACACCGCACCAGGTCTCGAAACACGGCCCTCGACTCGCCCGGGTCCATCCCCAGAGAGGCTGCCACCTCGCGGGGCGAAGCGCCGCCGTCCTCGACCAGCACCAGCACCTCGAGGGCGTCAAAGCTGAGGGTGTGGCAAAAGAGGCGATCGATGGCTCGGCAGGGCCCATGAGGGGCTGCGGCTGGGGGTGGTTTCAGCATTAGACGTGCTTTATGATTTCTGAGCATGCATGCATAGGGACGATGATCTATGCGTGCATCCTCATTCATGGGTAAATGGATGTCACCAGACCGCCAGATTTCTTATAAAGAAGTCGAAAAGCGTCGCCGGCGATACCGGGTCCGCATAAAATCCCCACGTCCCCACCGTACAATCCCCCAGACCCATTGCAAGGCATGCCCTTTGGAGCAAGTTGCCGGCCTCCCATCGGCTGCATAGGCCGACAACGGCACCCACCGCGGAGCGGATACCGGACCTGCCCATACAGCGTTGGGCTCACCCTGTATTTCTCCCCGGCACCGGGCGCCAACGACGAGGCCATCAAGAACTTTAATTACACAGATCGCTCTGCGCTCGGATGCCTGGGCGCATTAATTGGCACATAGATACCAG